>CASFCH010000016.1 GCA_949293315.1 uncultured Oscillospiraceae bacterium
ATAATTAGATATTATCCTCCACTCACCGCTTCCAATGTCTAAGCCCCTCTCTTTCCGCCGATGGATTATTCGCAGATTAACCGGCACGTCGCTTCACACAAACCACCTGCATAGCCCGCTGACTTTCCTCATGGAAATCAGCGGGCTTTTGTATTCCCGAGTTAAGCGTTCCGAAACCGTGCGTATGTTGCACCGAAAATTGCTTTGATTTGGAGAAAAACGGCCGTAGGCGGGGGAGTGGCCTCTCTCATATCCGGGAGGCCGTTCTGTATGGAAATCTCACCCGAGGGGGGAATACGGCCATCAAGCGCCTGGCGGGTCTGAAATCATCGGATAAGATTGAAAAAGCGGGGGATGTATGTTATACTTTCTGTTGCATCGGATTCTCTTGTGCAGGGAACCGGACCAGCCGGAAAACGGAACCTGCGGCCTGTTCCGGCGGGAATTAAAGAAGGGTGAGCGTTTATTCTTCGAGCGCTGTTCCCGCTGCGGGCGAGTTGCCGGTAAAAGCCGTTTGCGTAATGTGATACGGCTGCGCCGGCCGGTTATGAAAAATGGGCGTAAAAGGGCGTAGAACAGGTTCGAAAATGCCCGGAAACGTTGATGAATAAGGAGATGTAGAGATATATGAAATTAGGAATCGTCGGTCTGCCGAATGTCGGCAAGAGTACCCTATTTAACGCGATTACGAACGCGGGGGCGCAGTCGGCCAACTATGCGTTCTGCACCATTGAGCCGAACGTCGGCGTTGTCGCCGTGCCGGACTCGCGCCTGGATAAGCTGGCGGAGATGTACGAGCCGGATAAGATCACCCCCGCGACGATCGAGTTCGTCGATATCGCCGGATTGGTTAAGGGCGCCTCCAAAGGGGAGGGCCTGGGCAACAAATTCCTCTCCCACATCCGGGAGGTGGACGCCATTGTCCATGTGGTGCGCTGCTTTGACGACGACGATATCATCCATGTGGAGGGGAGCGTCGATCCCGCACGCGATATCGAGACGATTGATCTGGAGCTGATCCTCGCCGATCTGGAGGTGATCGACCGCCGGATCGACCGCACGGCCAAGGCGGCCAAGGGAGATAAATCGCTGGCGTGGCAGGTGGATTTCCTGAAAAAGATCAAGGCGGTGCTCGAGGAGGGCTGCGGTGCACGCAGCGTTGAGCCGGAGAGCGACGAGGAGCAGGCGCTGATGAATGAGATCGGCCTGCTCTCGGCAAAGCCGGTCATCTATGCCTGCAACATGAGCGAGGCGGACTTTAAAAACGGGATCACCGGAAACGCCCGCGTGGCGGCAGTCCGGGCGATCGCGGACCGGCAGGGGGCGCAGGTGATGCCGATCTGCGCGGAGCTGGAGGCGCAGATCTCCTCTCTGGAACCGGAGGAGAAGGCGCTCTTCCTCGCCGATATCGGCTTGGAACACAGTGGTCTGGACCGCCTGATTCAGCAGAGCTATAAGCTGCTCGGCCTGATCTCCTACCTGACGGCGGGGAAGCCGGAGGTACGCGCCTGGACGATCAAGGACGGAACCAAGGCCCCGCAGGCCGCGGGGAAGATTCACTCCGACTTTGAGCGCGGCTTTATTCGGGCGGAGGTTGTCGCCTATGACGATCTGATCCGCTGCGGCTCCATGGCCGCCGCCAAGGAGAAGGGGCTCGTCCGCAGCGAGGGAAAGGAATATGTGATGAAGGATGGGGACATCGTCCTCTTCCGCTTTAATGTCTGATTCGGATGGTGGTGTATGCCGCCGTGATATTGTAAATCCCGGCGGGATATGCTATAGTAGAGTGGACAGAGCAATCATACATATGGGGTGATGGATATGGTGTACTTTTGGGTTGCCCTGATCGTCGTGTTTTTAATTATTGAAGCGCTCACCACGCAGCTGGTCACGATCTGGTTTGCCATCGGTGCGGGCGGAGCGCTTGCCGCCCAGATGCTCCATGCGCCGGAATGGGCCCAGTGGGTGGTGTTCATCGCGCTGTCGGCCGTGCTGCTTGTCGCGACGCGGCCGCTGGCCAGACGGATGCGGAAAAAGGTCCAGCCCACCAATGCGGATGCCGCCATTGGCCGCACTGCCGTAGTGACGCAGGCGATTGACAATGATGCAGGCAAAGGGCAGGTCAAGCTGGACGGCAATGTCTGGACCGCCCGCAGCGCCGACGGCAAGGCGATCGAAGAGGGCAGGCTGACGGTTGTCAAAGCGATCGAGGGCGTCAAGCTGATCGTGGAGGCGGCCGCTGAAACAGAATAATTATTCAGGAGGGAACTGTCTATGGAACCTGGTGGAATCATCGGCATCGTCGTTTTAGCGCTGATTGCAGTCGGTCTGATTGCCCTTGCGGTGGCGAACATCAAGATTGTCCCGCAGTCAAAGGCCTATGTGATCGAACGTCTGGGCGCATACAGTCAGACGTGGGGAACCGGGATCCATTTTAAGATCCCGTTTATCGAGCGAATCGCCAAGATCGTCTCCATGAAGGAGCAGGTGGTGGACTTCCCGCCGCAGCCCGTTATCACCAAGGATAACGTGACCATGCAGATCGACACGATCGTCTTTTTTCAGATCACGGACCCGAAGCTCTACGCCTATGGGGTGGAGAGCCCGATCAAGGCGATCGAGAACCTGAGCGCCACCACCCTGCGCAACATTATCGGCGAGATGGAGCTGGACCACACGCTCACTTCGCGCGACATCATCAACTCCAAGATCCGCTCCATCCTCGATGAGGCCACGGACCCGTGGGGCATCAAGGTCAACCGCGTGGAACTGAAAAATATCCTGCCGCCGCCCGAAATTCAGGACGCGATGGAGAAGCAGATGAAGGCCGAGCGCCAGCGGCGCGAGGCCATCCTCCGCGCGGAGGGCGAAAAGGCCAGCAAGGTGCTTGTGGCCCAGGGGCAGAAGGAATCCCAGATCCTCGCCGCCGAGGGCGACAAGCAGGCGGCGATCCTGCACGCGGAGGCCGTCAGGGAGGCCAAGATCCGCGAGGCGGAGGGTGAGGCAGAGGCCATTCGTACGGTTCAGAAGGCGGAGGCGGATGCGATCCGCATGATCAATGAATCGGCGCCCGGAGATGCGCTCATCGCCCTGCGCGGGCTGGAGGCGTTTGCCAAGGCGGCGGACGGCAAGGCGACCAAGATCATTATTCCTTCGCAGATCCAGTCCCTCGCCGGCCTTGTCACCAGTGCGGCCGAGCTGGTCCGGGACGTGGAAAACAGGGGAGCCGAAGAATCCTGACATCGTTTATAAATAGGCCCCGGACAGTTCAGTGCTGTCCGGGGCATTTTTTGCAGAACGGGCGGCGCTCTTTTTTGACAGAATGATTGTGCTTCTGCTGTAAATATGGTATACTCTTACTATCACACGCTTCGGCGTTCTGGGGAAAGAGGAGAAAACAGTATGGCGGATTATATCACCACCTGGCGGGAGAAGATCGGATACGGCATCGGCGCGGTCGGGCTGGACCTGAGCTATGGGATGTTCTATTCCTTCCTCTCCTATTACCTTAGCTCTGTGCTTGGATTAAAAGAGGCCTTCCTGCTGGTGCTCACGCCGCTCGCGCGGATCTGGGACGGGATCAATGACCCGATGATGGGCACCATCGTGGACAACACGCGTACCAGAATGGGCAAGTACCGCCCGTGGATCGTCATCGGGACCTGCGCGAATGCGATCGTGCTCTCCCTGCTCTTTACCAGCTTTGGCATGAGCGGTACCAAGCTGTACGTCTATATCGCATTTATGTACGTGCTGTGGGGCATGACAAATACCATGGCGGATATCCCGTACTGGAGCATGGTGCCCTCCTTTACAAATGATCCCAAGGACCGCAATATGATCTCCACCGTCGCGCGGACGTTTTCCGGCATCGGTCAGGGGCTGATCACGATCCTCACGCCGCTGGTTCTCCCGCTGCTGAGCGACGGCATGACCACGGAGGACGGTTACAGCGCCAGCGGATTCAGCCGGTGGGCGATCATCTGCGCCATCGCGCTGGTGGGCTTTGCGCTGATCTGCGTCCTCTCCACCAAGGAGCGCAACGTCGTCTACAACGAGAAGCAGAAGTTCAGCTTTAAGCAGATCTTTGCCGTAATTAAGAATAACGATCAGCTTGTTGTCTTTATGATTTTTGCCATGCTCTCCAATGCGGGCTGGTATCTGACCTCCGGGACGGCGGTCTATTACTTCACGGATGTCCTGCGCGAGCCCACGGCCCAGTCCCTCTTCCAGACGATCGGCGCGGTGGGCAGTGCGCTCGGCCTTCTGGTGATCCCGGTCCTCTCCAAATGGTTCTCCAAAAAGCGGATCTATCAGATCACGCTCATCATCGCCATTGTGGGCTATGTGCTGATGTATCTCTTCGGCCCCGTCCTGCGGATCACGATCCTGCTCGATATCTCCTATATCATCTCCTCTACCGGGATCGGCGCCATGTTCGTCTCCCAGACGATTTTCCTGGCCGATATCGTGGACTACGGCGAGTATAAATCCGGCAAGCGGAGCGAGAGCATCACCTTCTCCATGAAAGGGTTCCTGCAAAAGATGGCCTATACGATCCAGACGATCATTCTCTTCGGCGGCCTGGGCCTTGTCAACTATAACGAGCAGATCCAGTCTGCCGACCGTGTGATCAACACCGCGACGCAGAATACCATCGGCTTTATCGCGTTCGGCTTCCCGGCCGTGCTGATCCTGATCTCCCTGATCATTTTCAGCAAAAAGTTCAAGCTCTCCGGCGAGCTTGCGCAGAAGGTGCATGACTATATCAGTGAAAAGCGCAGTGCGGAGCACGCCGAACGGGATCAGAATGTCTGATCATGGGGCGTATTCAGTCGAGCAGCGCAGAACAGCAGGGCGGGGCCGCAGCGCTCGGCCCTGCGTTCTGTTATATTTTCCAAAACGGATGAGTGGAAAGGCGGTTATCGTCCATGGCCAAAATCATGCAGGTGATGCCTCTCTGGGGGCCGTATTCCAAAAAGTACAGCGGGATTTCCCGGATCGTCCATCACGCCTCGGAGGAGGGCGTGCGCTTTGATCTGGTAGTCAGTCCGGCGGTGTCCAATACGAACACCTGCCCGCCGAACGTGACGATCCCGGTCGGCGTCCACCCCTGGACGGCCAGGAGCGACTACGCCCACTACTCCTATCGCTGTGATCTGGAGTGGAAGGACGTTATCTATGCCGACGTCTCCTTTACCAGGCTGGAGGAGGACGCCGTCCTCGTGCGCACGGAGATTTTCAATAACTCCGAGCTGACCCAGAACTGCCTGGTGAATTTTTTTGCCGCCATCGAGTACCCGACCCGCAGGACAACCACTGTCCGCCTGCCGGAGCGGCACATCCTGATCGACGCCCTCGACTACCGTTCCTACTCCTACCACACGCCGCGCCCCTGGGACGAGGAGTGCATGGACGCGATGAAAAAGGGCGAGTTTTTTGACGACCGTTTTACCGGTCACCGCGGCCTCGGAGACCGGGATGAGAACCGCTACATCCTGCCCAAATATCCGAAATTCGGCGAGGAGCGCGG
>CASFCH010000017.1 GCA_949293315.1 uncultured Oscillospiraceae bacterium
CGCGTACGTCTCCCCGTCGATCTCGGAAAACGGCGCGTCACACAGGACTTCCCCCGTATCCAGATGCGTCACCTTGACCCGCAGCACGTCGCCCAGGTTTTTCGTCTCTTCCGTCACGTCCGCACGGAACTGGAGTGTCACATCCGCATCATGATAGGCGCGCACGCAGTAATACTTTGTGATCCGGTCCCCGGGGAACAGGTTCACCGCTTCAAACCGCTCGTTGTCCCCGGGATGCGCGTCATACAGTTCCAGCCCGCGGGCCTGCACCGGCGCCGTATCACCTGCAGGCGCGGCTCCTTCCGCACCGCCCGCTTCTCCGGATCCGCCTTCCCCTGTCGTTTCAGGCCCCTGTGCGCCCCCCTCTTCCCCGACGAGGTTGTCCGGCACCGTCACCGTCGTCTGCGTCCGCTCCTCCTGCGCCAAATATATGTACCGCACCGCAAGCGCAAGCAGACTCGCCGCCACTAACAGCGAAAGGACAATGATTGTTATTTTAAGTCCCTTTTCTCTTTTTTTAACATTCTCTTCACTCGCAGCCATCCGATCGATATACCTCTCTTCCCTTTCCCTGGAGGTCCATATTTTTTCGAATTCAAGGAAGCCATATGTAATACTTATCATTATTTTATCACCGAACTATTATTATTTCAATAGGCAGGAATATATATAATAAAATCACAGTAAAACCGCTCTATTTTCATTGAATTACAGATGAAAAATCAAGAAAAAAACCGGGTGCTCTTACACCCGGTTTGCTCTATTCAATTTAAAACCCCTTGATATAAAAGGTGTTTTAGATTTTTTGGTGAAAAACGATTGCTCCCGTGTTCTCCGTCTTGCTCCTATTTGCACACCAAATTTAAAATTTGATATTTGGAGAATATTATTCAATTATTTCAAATTTTATTCAAAAATATATCGAACAAAGTTTATTTATTTTTATGATATAAATTTTATTCTATTAACTTTTACAATGTTTTTTATCGTAATGTTGAAGCTAAATTAAATCAAAAATGTGTAAATTACAATATAGCATTTTGATCAAAAGACTTATTTTCATTAAATCGGCGCAGCAGATACACAAACGCCCGCAGGTCGCGCCGGTCCAGCCGGCGGATCTCCCGCTGCGCCTCACAGACCAACTGGGAGTCGCTGGCGGTAGGGGTGAAAAATTCCTTCGGCGTGATGCCGAAGTAGTCACAGATGCGGAAAAACGCCTCCATGGACGGGAGCGCATTGCCGGAAGTGATATTGTGAATGTAGCCGTGACCCATATTCAAATCCAGACTCATCCGGTGTTCGGACACATTTTTTTCCATCCGCAGCTGTGTGATCCGCTCCGCCACAAAGGAAAGCTCCACGATCATCCCTCCGCTTTCGTCATTATTTCCCTCCTACTTTACCATATACTGACCAATCGGTCAACTCCTATCCCTGATCTTCAAAACATTGGGAATGCGGTAAGTTCACCGCTATTTGTATAAAATATATTGATATATTTCTTAAATTGTGTTAAAATTAGTCTAAAAAAGAGAGAGGGATCAGTTATGGCTTCCAATTCAATCAGCCAGACGCTCACGCGCCGCAATCTGTGGTGTTTTTCACTGGGTACGGTGGGGCGCGATATGGCAAACAACATGTTTACCGGCTATCTGATGACGTTCATCATGTTCACCCGGTCGCTTACGGCGGAGCAGTTTGCCGTGATCAACATTTTCATCGTTGCTGCGCGGATCTTCGACGGCTTTAACGATCCCGTCATGGGGGCGATCGTGGACGCCACGCGGACCAAGTGGGGCAAGTTCAAGCCGTGGATCTGCGCGGGCATGTTCCTGAGCGCCGTCGTGATCTTATCCTCTTACCTGAACAGTTTTGACGGATGGGCGTTCGTCTTCTTTATCGGCGCGCTGTATATTTGCTATAGCATAACCTTTACGATGAACGACATCGCCTACTGGGGCATGATCCCCTCCCTGGCGCCGCAGACAAACGACCGCAACCTGCTGACCTCCCGCACCACGCTGTGCGCGAGCGCGGGGGGCGCATTGATCGGCGCCATCGTCCCCACGTTCACGGCCGGTTCGCTGACCATCGGCGGCAACGCCGTCACCGCCTACAAGGTACTGGCCGTGGCCTCCATCGTCCTGTTCCTCACATTCCAGTCCATCACGCTGGCCGGAGTGCGCGAGCGGCCGCTTCCGCCAAGGACGGCGCACGAAAAGTTCAGCTTTAAAAAGATCGTCCGCGTGATCCTGCGCAACGACCAGCTCCGCTGGGCCGCTCTGATGTTCTTTTTCTACAGCGTCTCGGTGGGGATGGGCGCGCTCTCGACCATGTACATCTATTTTTCTTTTGGGTACAACGGCACACTGCTGCTGATTTTCGGTGGGATCAGCGGTGTGGCGGCAGCCGCGGTGATGCTCTTCTTTGCCCAGCTGTCCCGCCGCTTCACGCGCCGGCAGCTGATGTTTGCCGCCATTCTGGTATCCAGCGTGGGCTATGTGATTGTATTTTTGATCGGCGCGCTCTATACGGGCGGCGATACGGCGCGTTTTCTGATGATGGCGGCGTTCATGATGCTCGCCTATTTCGGACCGCAGATCGTTTACCTGGTCTCCCAGCTGTGCATCTCCAACTCGATCGAATACAACGACTGGAAGACCGGCAACCGCGATGAGGGGATCATCGCCTCCGTACGGCCGTTTATCACCAAAGTCGGCATGGCGGTGGGACAGCTGCTGGTGACGGTGATCTACCTGATGCTCGGGGTGACGGAGCACACCAATCAAATCTCCGAATTTGAAAAGATGGCCGCCAACGGCGTGATTGACGAGGCCGCCAAGGCCCAGGGCATCGGCGAGGTGATTGCTGCCATCCCGCACGGGACCACGGTGGGACTGCTGGCCTGCATGACGCTGATCCCCCTTGTTTTAGGTCTGGGCACCTATCTGATCTTCCGCTTCAAATACAAGATCACAGAGCAGAAATATGATGAGATTCTCCGCGATCTGGAGGCGCGCAAGGCGCAGGAAGAAGATAATGCGAAAGAATCACAGAAAGCGAGCGTACAGGCATAATACGGAACTGCACAAAAACAGCCCCGGAGCTTTATCGTTCCGGGGCTGTCCTCTATCCCAAAATTAAAACCGGCGCGAGCACACCCAAACCGGCCCTCGCTCAAACGGACAAGAGACGGACCGCGTGCGCGATCCCCCCCTCTACGGCTGCCCGTCAGAAAGAATCAGTATGTGAGGCTCCCTCAAAACTCATTCACCATTTTCCGGACCTCTTCGACATCCTTCAGCCACGGCTCGCCATCGACGGCCGTGAAATCATCGCACTGCTCTGCCGTGATCTCGAGCTCGAGGGCAACATCGCCGTCTTCCGTCAGCTCCAGTTCAAAGGCGGAAAACGATCTGCCGTCGAGCTTGAATACAGCGTTCACACCCAAATCCTCTGCCGTGGGGAGGTCGTCCAGTAAATACTCAAGATCGGACCGGTAATCCCACTCCTCGCCTGTGACCTCCAGGACCTGATCGGCAAGATCTGCCAGGATCGGCTCCGCGATGGCGGCCAGCGCCTCGACGGCGTCCCGGATATCAATGTCAAAGGAATAGACGTCCAGCCCGCCCTTTTGCGCGGTCGTCATGCCCAGGTTCTCCTCCAGCCACGCCGCATCGGTCAGGCAGCGGATCAGCTCTTTTTTTGCCTGATTGAGCACCTTGGGGTCGAGCACAACGCGCCGGTTCTTGAGATCATCAAACGCATCGTCTTCCTCCGGGAACAGTTCCTCCAGATCGTCCGCCACACCTGCGGAGGCCTCGTCCGCGGAGATCTCCCCGGTGGCGAGATCAAATAGCGTGCTGCACGCGGAAAGCAGACTCTCCAGTTCCGCACGCGTCTGCCACTCTTCGGCCCCATAGAGCTTTCCTTCGCCATAATACATTCCAAGATTGTTGTAGATCCTGTATTCGTCTATTCCGTAAGCGCCAAAGTGCATGGCACCCCCGGCCGTAACCTTTGCCGCGAATTCGCTTTCATCGCAGTGAAGGAACGCCTCCTCCACGTTTATTTCATAGGAATCGCCCTCTGATCCCATATATCCATCTGTCATGACAAGTTCAAGATCCCGCAGCTCGATGCTCTTTTCATCCAGATCGATCTTTAAATCTCCGCTGGCTCTAAAAGTGTCATCCCCCTCCTCCATACTGCCGCTCACGGTGTAGGAGTAGGCGTCGCCGGAGGCGAAGAGCTCCTTCAGTGCGCCGCCGATCCGGAGCATGGGGCTGCTGTTCGCCTTCACCAGCGCAAAGATGCCAATGCCCGCCGCAATCACAGCCACGAGCAGGATCGGTACAAGAATCAGCGCCAGCTTTTGCCTTTTGGTAAGTTTCCGCTTTGCCGCTGCCGGGGCGGGCGTCGCCGGCACAGGAGCCGGAGACACCGAAGGAAAGGCGCTGTTTTGATTTTCCGGGCTCTGGTTTGAAAGGGCGCTGCCGCAGTTCGGGCAGAACATGGCCCCATCCTCAACGGCCGCGCCGCAGTACGCACAATATTTCATCTTATAATCCCCCTGACGTTCGACTTTTTTCGCCATCTATATGGGATTATTATAACAAACCAAAAGCGCAATAATCTATATTCTAAGAGAGTACGCGCGAAAAAATCGCGCACGATTATTCGTCCACAAATCAGGGATGCGCCCAAACCATCATAAAAAGAGAACGGACAGCGATCCGTTCCCCATGTTTTTATATTTACTGAGAAAAAACAGAGTGAAATGAAGGCATAAAAAAACCGGAACGAACAAATCGTTCCGGTTTGGCAGCGGTACTAGGATTCGAACCTAGAAATACGGAGTCAGAGTCCGGTGTGTTACCGTTACACTATACCGCTGTATCCGACGTTTTTAAATTTTACCACAACTTGGACTGGTTGTCAAGGTTATTCGGACATATTTTTCCGCCGGAAGCGGTGAATATTCCCGCTGCCCGCCGTCTCCTTACGCGGGGGCGGTTTTTGACAAAAGTGCCGTGCGGACCCAATGATCCGCACGGCACCGAAAACAGCTTACTTTTTGGCGATCAGGCCTTTGACCGCGCCGACCGCCTCGCGGACGATCGTCATCCCGCCGCCCTGGCCGTTAAAAAGGCCGACAATGGCGTCGATCATCTGCTGGGATACCAGGCCGCCGGACATGGTGCGGAACCCGCGGATCGGCATCTCCGTGACGGTGTGGTACATCATTCCGCCGTTGGCCATCTCTCCGCCGCGCTTGAGCAGCGCCTTGCGCAGGAGCTTGTCGATTCTGGCGCCCCATTTTGTATCCGAGGCGTCGGAGATGGAGTTGTTTGCCGTGACGGGCTGTGAGCGGTCGCGGTTCGGGCTGGGGATGGCGTGGCCGAGCAGCGCGGCAAACTCTCCGTTTGTGACGGCGCGGATATTCCCGGTGTAATAATCCGGCAGCTGTGCGCTGCGGTCCTCGGGGACGAAGTCCGGAGAATCGGAGACGACCTCCACCGCCGCGGTCAGCCGGATATCGCGAGAGGAGGCGCCAACCTCGATCGTGTAGGTGCCGCTCTCCGCGCGCCAGCCGCCAAATGCGGTGTCATAATACTCAAACGCACGCGGGCAGGCCTCCAGCTCCACCGTCTTTTCCTCGCCCGCCTTCAGGAACACGCGCGCAAACGCCTTGAGTTCGTGGACCGGGCGGTACACCCGGCTCTTTGGCGGCGCAACATACGCCTGAATGATTTCCGCCGCGTCATAACCGCCCGTATTTTTCACCTTGACGCTCAGCTTCAGGCCATCTTTTTCAGCCACCTTTTTGGCCGTCTTGAGGTCGGAATACGCGAACGTCGTATAGGTCAGACCGTGGCCGAAGGGGAAGAGGACCTCCTTCTGCACGGTGTCGTAATACCGATAGCCGACATACAGGCCCTCACGGTACTCCACCGTCATCTGACCGCCCGGATAGCTGCCGTAGCAGGGCGTATCCGTGAGCGCCTTGGGGAACGTTTCGGCAAGCTTTGCGCTGGGGCTGTAATCGCCATAGAGCAGGTCGATCTGCGCCTCGCCGACGCCCTCGCCGCCCAGATACGATTCCAGAATGGCGGAGACGCCGTCCGCCCACGGCATCAGGATCGGGGAGCCGTTGTGCAGCACGACAACCACATTTTTCTGCACCTTGCAGATCTCATAGATCAGCACGTTCTGGCACTTGGGCATGTGCAGATGCGTGCGGTCGTAGCCCTCGGACTCAAAGGATGCGGGCAGGCCGGCAAAGACCACGGCGACATCCGCCCTTTTGGCCGTCTCCACAGCCTCGCGGAGCATGTGCTCGTCGATCCGGTCCCCGCTCTCGATCTCATATCCCTGCGCATAGGTGATATTCTGAATCCCGCGCGCGTTCGCGCTCTCCCACGCGCCGACGACCCGGTGCGCATTGATATGGGAACTGCCGCCGCCCTGATAGCGCGGCTCCTTGGCAAAGGCGCCGATGAAAGCGACGTTGGCGCCCTTTTTCAGCGGGAGGACCCCGTTGTTCTTCAGCAGCACCTGCGTCTCCCGCGCGACGGCAACCGCACGGTCATGGTCGGCGTCACGGTCGAAGACAGCCGTCTCATCGCGGTTCTCCACGTAGCGGAACACCTCCGTGAGGATCAGCTCCACCGCGTGATCGAGCACCTTTTCATCGAGCGTCCCGGAATTGACCGCCTCCACGATCATCTTATCGTTGATTCCGCCGGAGGCCGGCATCTCCAGCTCCAGCCCGGCCTCGAGCGCTCGGGCGCGGTTGTCCGTCATAGCGCCCCAGTCCGTCATCACGTAGCCCTTGAAGCCCCACTCACGGCGCAGGACGTCTGTCAGGAGCCACTTGTTTTCCGCGGAATAAGTCCCGTTGATCTTGTTGTAGGAGCACATGAGCGTGCTCGGCTGTGCCTTTTTCACGGCGATTTCAAAGGCGGTCAGATAGATCTCGCGCAGGGTGCGCTCATCGACCACGGAGGAAATCGTCATACGCCGGGTCTCCTGATTGTTGGCCGCAAAGTGCTTCATGCTGGTGCCCACGTGCTTCGACTGCACGCCGCCGATATAACTGGCCGCCATCTCCCCCGCAAGGAGCGGATCCTCCGAGAAATACTCAAAGTTCCGGCCGCACAGCGGGGAGCGCTTGATATTGACGGCCGGGCCGAGCAGGATGCTGACATTTTCCGCCTGACACTCGTTGCCGAGCGTCTCGCCCATGGCGTACATCATCTCCGTATCAAAGGAACAGGCCACACCTGCCGCAGAGGGGAAGCACACGGCCTCGACACTCTGATTGATGCCCAGATTGTCCGAGGCGTCCTGCTGCTTGCGCAGGCCGTGCGGGCCGTCCGTCACCATGACATGCGGAATACCGAGGCGCTCCACCGCCTTGGTAAACCAGAAGCTCTCCCCGGAGCAGAGACCCGCCTTTTCCTCCAGTGTGAGCTGCGCAATGAGTTTTTGAATATCCATGACTGATCATCCTCCGATTTGATTATTTGTGACGAAAGTACTATTCCCTGATTTCGTTATGCGCCATACGCAATGGTATAGGATGTACCGGACTGCGTGGCAAAACGGACGCTCAGGTCATCCGCACGCTCCACTGCCACAGGGCGGCCATCCGCATCGGTAACCGTCAGCGTACTGCCTGCCGGGCAGTACATCACACAATCGCCGCCGCTGCGGGCAGTCATGCGCACCTGTGTAAGCGCTCCGTCTGCCCAGGAAAAGTCAAACACAAAATTGCCGCGCGCCACCAGACCGGACGCGCTGCCGGAAGCGGCCCACGCATCCGGCAGGGCGGGCAGCAGCTGGATATATCCGGCATGGCTTTGAATCAGCATCTCCGCAATACCGGCCGTGGCGCCGAAGTTGCCGTCGATCTGGAACGGCGGGTGCGTATCCCACAGATTGTCCAGCGTGCTCTCCTTCAAAAGCTCAGAGAGCATCTTATAGCTGTGGTTGCCGTCGAGCAGGCGCGCCCACTCACAGATTTTCTGCGCCTTGGACCATCCCGTTCCGCCGTCCCCGCGGTCCTCCAGCGTGACGCGGGCGGCATCCATATACGCCGGGGTAGCCGGCGTGATGTAGTTGCCGGGGTAGAGGCCCAGCAGATTGGACATGTGGCGGTGCTGCAGCTCCACGCTGTGGCTTTTGACGCCGCGGTCCTCCCAGGTGTCCTCCTGCGGCCACTCCTTGACCTGCCCCCAGGCGCCGACCTGCACCGGGTCCAGCCGGTCGATCTGCGCTCGCAGTGTCTCGATCAAATCCGCGTTCACATCGCCGCCATAGCCCGCCTGTGTGAGCGCATCCGCCGCCTTGATGGTGTCGGAATAGAGCTGCCAGAGGATGGACTGGTCATACGTGTTCCCCGCCGAAACAGGCCCGTGCTCCGGGGAGTACGACGGCGAAGAGATCAGCCGCCCCGTGACAGGGTCTTCAATCAGGAGCTGTGACCACATCAGAGCGCTCTCCTGCATGGCGGGATAGATCTCCTCCCGCAGCATGTCGATATCCTGTGTAAAGGCAAAATAGTCAAACGTATTCTGCGTCAGCCAGGCGCCTGCCGTGGGGGACCAGCCCCAGGTCCAGACCGAACCCGGCCCCGTCATGCCCAGCGGGGTGTTCTGGGTATGGACCATCCAGCCGGTCGCCTGAGAGGTATCGGGCGTGCCGTCCGGCAGATCGACGCCGATCCCGGTGTACATATTGGCCGTTTTGCGTCCCGGCTCGCGCAGGGAATCCACGTACTCAAGCAGGGGGATCGCCGTCTCGGAGAGATTGGTCACATAGGCCGGCCAATAATTCATCTGCAAATTGATATTGGTGTGGTAGTCGCTCTCCCACATCGGATCGTTCTTCCCGTTCCAGACGCCCTGAAGGTTGGCCGGCAGGCTCCCCTCCCGGGAGGAGGCAATCAGGAGATAGCGCCCGTACTGGAAATAGAGCGCCTCCAGCGACGGATCGGACCCGCTCTTTTGGTAAGCCTTTAAGACGCGGTCCGTCGGCTCCAGCGACCCCTGCTGCCCCAGATCGAGCTTCACGCGATCAAAAAGCGCCGTATAATCCGCCTCATGGCGCTCGCGGAGCTTGTCATAGCCGAGGGCCGCGGCAGCCTCCATCTTGTCACGCACCGTTTCCATCGGATCGACTCCACTGCGATACTCGGGATAATCATTGGCATAATCCGTGGCCGCCGTCAGCAGGATGGTGACGCTGTCCGCATTGGAAACGGTCAGGCTGCCGTCTTCATTTGCCGTAACGGAGCCGCCCTCCGGGATCACACGGACCTGCGCGGCATAGCGCATGGAGCTGGCGTCGGGAGTCGCTCCCTTTTTCCCCTCCTTGCCCATGACGGTCCCGGTGAGCGTGATCGTATCCTTTTCGGCCGTGACCGCACCGTTCTGCGCCGACTCCAGCACGGCGTCGAAGCTGAGCGCCCCGACCTCGCTTGCCGTCAGGCGTGCGGCAATTACACGGTCCGGATAGCTGGCAAAGTACTCACGGTAATAGTCCACGCCGCCGCTTGTGAAGCTGACGGAGGAGAGCGCCGTATCCAGATGCAGGTCGCGAATATAATTTTTGGCGCGGAAAACGCCGTCAAATTCCAAATACAGGCTGCCGAAATTTTGATATGAACCCCGGCCCGTCTCATTCCCCTGAAGGCCGGTCATCGCCTCCTGCGCGGCATCATAATTCTCCTGAGCGAGCAGCTGCTGGATCTCCCGCAGCGCCTGACCGGAATCATCCCGGGAATTCCCGCCGTTATATCCCTCCGTTTCCGGACCGCCGGACCAGAGCGTTTTTTCATTGAACTGAATCTGTTCTTTTTTTACGCCGCCAAAAATTTTAGCGCCCATATATCCGTTGCCGATGGGCAGCGCCTCCTGCTCCCAGCCGTCATAATTGTTGGACGCAGGCTTCTGATACCACAGGGTGTTCTCATCCCGGGGCGCACTGGTAAATTTCTGTCTGGGGACAATGAACCAGGCCGCCAGCGCCCCCGCGGCGACTGCCGCTGCACTCACACAGGATATGAGAGTTATCCATATTTTTTTCATAAGCAATCCCCCTCTATTTATACATACTAACTATAATATACTCCCCGAAAAAATGCAAGTCCAAAGCAAAAATTAAAGTACATCAGAATATTTGGATCCATTCAAAAGACGAACCATACCCGTTCCAAAGGTTACAATTCGTCTTTCATATTGGTGTGCGATCATCTGGCAGCTCCCCGCGTCTTAATGATATTCGGCTTTTTTTATCCACAGCGGCTATTAGCCGCTCTGCTTCCGCCATCATTTCGCCAAAAGTTTTAGACAATGTATCCCCGCTCTGATATAATACCAGAGATGCAAGGCGTTTGCCGAGAAACGGTGAGCGGTTGGTTCCTCCTCTCCCCTGCTGTCAGCAGGAGGAAGGAGGTGTTGCCTATGGAGCTGTTAATTGCAATGGCAATTATTTTGCTGTTCGCAACCGGCTACATAATAGCAATAAAAAAAGACTAACCGCCCTCCCTGAGAAGATGTGGCGATTAGTCAAATCCAATTAGGGAACCAACCGTTCATCCGGCAGCTCCTTGCATCTTTATTATATCCAAATCCAGGATTTTTGTCAACCGGACGCTCCGGCGTCCTTTTTTTACGATGGTATGCCCCATCTGCTTCTACCACCATTTCGCCAAAAGATTTAGACAATACATCCCCGCTCTGATATAATACCAGAGATGCAAGGCGTTCGCCGAGAAACGGTGAGCGGTTGGTTCCTCCTCTCCCCTGCTGTCAGCAGGAGGAAGGAGGTGTTGCCCATGGAGCTGTTGATTGCAATGGCAATTATTTTGCTGTTTGCAACCGGCTACATAGTAGCGATAAAAAAAGACTAACCGCCCTTCCCGCTCAGTTGTGGCAGTTAGTCGATAACTAATCGGGGAACCAACCGTTCATCCGGCAGCTCCTTGCATCTTTATTATATCCAAATCCAGGATTTTTGTCAACCGGACGCTTCGGCGTCCTTTTGTTTTTATCGAAACTTACGCATCCGGTCAGAGTCCGTGAAACAGTTCATTTTTTGACTGTATTCCTTCGGAGGTCTACCATACCCTTTGGACCAATGGCGTCGGAGGAGGACCAGAGATCCCGTTTGGTTTCCATCTGCCGGTGAATACCGGGCCCAGCGGTGCGAGCACGGCCCATTCCCCGGCGATCATCCCGCCCGCCGATAAGCGATTTGTATGATCAGATCTCCGGCTTCCGGATTCAGTTTGGTAATATTGAAGCTGTCCCCACTCAGGAGCATGATATACCCCTCCATGGCATTGCTCTCTCCACCCAGAATCCACAGACCTGTCCGCAGTATGTCCTCCTGCGGCAAACAGTCTGCCGGCAGCTGCGCTACCGTCACATCCGGCAACTGGCCCACTTCATACAGCATCCCGGTGATCAGGCACAGGTCTCCCATACGGTGCAGATAGAGAGAGCCCTGGACCCCGTTCAGCAGACCGATCTCATATTCCGCACACACCTGTCCCTCCAGCGCAGATATGCGTGCCGTCAACCCGGAATCGTCATAGTTGGAGAGAGCGCCCAACTTCGCCTTCTCCGCCGCTGTGTAATCGCACTCAGAAAGGCCTCTGCCCGCTACCTTATCCACCTTACCGGCGATCAGTGCCACCTGCTGCCGGTCCGCATCTGTGTAATCATTGGTTGAAAGCTGTTTGCCCTCCGCACGGTCTACCTTTTGATTGAGGAGCGCGCGCAGTTCCCCATCCTCATAATTTTCGAGCGCGGCGAGCTTCTCTTTTTCCAGCTGCGTATAGTCACATGTTGAAAGGCCCTTACCGCTGACCTTGTCCACCTTTTCCCCGATCAATGCCACCTGCTGCCGGTCTGCGTCCGTATAATCGTTGGTTGAGAGCTGCTTTCCCTCCACACGGTCCACTTTTTGATCAAGCTGATTTTCCACCGCCGTTACAGCCGCAGCCAGAGCACCAACATCTGTCTCCTCAATTTCCTCTGCGGCCTGCTGCGCGCGCTGGGCGGCCGCCTGGGCAAGTGCTGCAGCCTCCCGTGCCTGTGTCCCATGCGTCCGGGCCTCCTCTGCGGCCTGTAATGCCGCCTGTCCCTGTTCCCGGGCATAACCTGCCAGTTCATCGGCGCTGTCGCCGCTCTGGCGCGCATACTCGGCCTGCTCCTCCGCATAATCTCCCTGGGCTTGTGCCGTGGCTCCGGCATCCCGACAGGCTTCCACAGCGTTATCGACCTCTTCCAGCACAGAGGCAAGGCCCTCATACGCCGGATCCTGCCGGATCTCCTCGTCCCCAATCAAGGCGGGATACACCTCCACACGGAACCATCCCGTAGTCAGAACCGCGCCGCCGCTGTAAAACTGCACCTCACACCGCGCCGTCCCCGCATAGGCCAGCAGCAAGGGAATCAGCGGGACGGAGACCACCCCGTCCGCCCACACGCCGTCGCGGACGGCACAGCCCCCGCGCGCGTTCCGATAAAGAATGCGCACGCCCGTTCCCACATCCGGCTCATACGGCGCGTTCATAAAAGTCGGCGCGCATAAAACGACTCTGGAATCCACGTCTCCCTGTTTGGCTGATACCGTCTGCGTCTCCGGCTCACCGGAAAGATTGAGTGTAATTTTGGTCTCCACATTCACCCTGAATCCGCTCCCTTTTGAAGAAATTTCAAACAAACGTTCGATTATCTTCCATAATAAAAAAGACGGAAGCGTTTGTCAAGTTGCAAATTATTGATCAATAAGTGTTGACAATTTCTCCAGTCCAAGGATCATCCCAAAACCCGAAGGTTTGATTGAGGCAGCCGGAAAAGAGCTGAACTGCGGGTGAGACATGCGTTTCTCTGCCTTAGATGTCCGGATAAAATGAAGCGGCAAGTTGAAAGATGGACTCCCGATCCGCAAGCCATGGACTGAACGCGGTAGCGCTTCCACAGCAGACGGAGAGGCGCAGCGCCTCCCGAAGGCTGCCTGTCTTGCGCCAGCCATAAAGGAATCCGGCCACCATACTGTCCCCGGCCCCAACTGTACCGACAGCCCGTCCCGGCGGAACCGGGCAATACAGGGGCTCTCCCCGCTCCGGGATGAGCAATGCGCCATCCGCCCCGAGCGATACGAGCACATGGCGCGCTCCAAACTGTTGAAGACTGCGTGCGCAGCCCACAATTTCCTCCTGACTTTGCAGCTCGCGTTTGAAGATTGCCCCCAGCTCGTCCCCGTTGGGCTTAATGAGGAAGGGGCGGTATACCAGCGCACTCAAAAGGGCTTCCCCCTCCGTATCGACCACCGTCGGCACCGCCTGCCCGGACACGCGCTGTATCATCTGCCTGTAGATATCCTGCGGGAGCCCCGGCGGTACGGAGCCCGCCAGCACAAGGCAGTCGTCCGCATTCAGTGCTTCCAGCCGCCGCATTAGGCGTTCCACCGCATCTTCCGGAACTGGGGGGCCGGGCGTGTTGATATCCGTCTCCCCCTCGGCCTGCAGCTTTGTATTGATCCGCGTCATACCCGGAATTTTAATCAGCTCTGTGGGGCATCCCTCGCGGATCATCAGCTGTTCGAGCAGCTCTCCGGTCACTCCGGCACAGAATCCGAGCGCGGTACTCTCCATCCCTATCCGGCACAAGAGGATGGAGACATTGATCCCCTTACCGCCCGGGACGATCCATCCCTCCTGTGCGCGGTTGACCGCGCCATACCGAATGGACTCCATTCGAACGGTGTGATCGATGGCGGGATTGAGCGTAACGGTGTAAATCATATCGAATCCCCTCCTGTTTCACTGTTTGCCCGATACCCATACTAACGCGGGTGAACCGGAAAGTCAACAAAAAGCACCGCCCTTTTATACGCAGGCCGCAACAAATTCAGGACGCAGCCCCACATATTGCACCCCGGCGGCGCATATAAATTACGGATCGAACCGCTCGGGAGGGATATAATTTGAAAGGCATGGTAGAAGAACGCGCTGTAGAGCTCGGCAATTACATTATTCGCAATCAGACGACCGTGCGCGCGGCGGCCAAGGAATTCGGGATCAGTAAATCCACCGTCCATATGGATGTGGCAAAGCGCCTGCAGAAGATCAATCCGCAGCTGTACCGCGACGTCAAGGCTGTGCTGGATGTCAACAAGGCCCAGCGCCATATCCGCGGGGGACTGGCCACGCAGAAAAAGTACGCACAGCTGCATCAGGAATAGCCGGCTTTTCTTTTTGACGGCTTTATGTTAAAATGGAGAAGAATTCAACAGAAAGCCGGTGTTCAGATGAAAACAGGATTCATTGGTGCGGGAAATATGGCCGGCGCGATCCTCCGCGGGGCTGTGGCCTCCGGCAGCTTTGCGCCCGGTGACCTTGCCGCGTTTGACCTCGATTCGGCAAAAACGGACGTCCTTTGCCGGGACCTGGGGATCGGACGCTTTGCCTCCGCGCAGGAGCTGGTGTCCGGATGTGACGTTGTCGTTCTGGCTGTAAAGCCAAAAAGTTTCCCGCAGGTGATCTCCGAAATTCGGAGCCAGGTGCGGGAGCGGATGCCTCTTGTGATCTCCATCGCTGCCGGAAAGACGATCGGGGACATTCAGAACTTTTTTGGTTTTGAGCCCACGCTTGTCCGCGTAATGCCGAATATCAACGCCCGGGCCGGCGCCTCCATGAGCGCCTATTGCCCCAACGCCCGAGTGACCGCGGCGCAGGAGGAGTTCGTCTGCCGGCTGCTCTCCTCTTTTGGACAATCCATGAGACTGGATGAAGATTTTTTCCCGCTGTTTGGCGTCATTGCCGGGAGCGCGCCGGCCTTTGCCTATATGTTCATTGATGCACTGGCACGCGCGGGCGTCCGGCACGGCATGGCCAAGCAGCAGGCGCTTCGGATCGCGGCTCAGACAGTGCGCGGAAGTGCGGAGCTGATCTTGCAGAGCGGGGAGCACCCCTGGTCCTTGATTGACGCCGTCTGCTCCCCCGGCGGCACCACGATTGAGGGAATCGCCGCACTGCAGGAGCACGGGATGGACACGGCCGTAATGAAGGCAGTGGATGCGGCGATTGAAAAAGACGCTAAAATCTGACCCCAAAACGCAAGGAACGGCAGGCCTCCGGCTTGCCGTTCCTTTTTTGGTATTCAGAGAAAAAGCGAGGTCCGTCTGACCGAGGGAAAACCTTTAATCGCGCTTTGAATCCGTTCCCTGCTCGGGGGCAGACTTGCCCAAATGGATCACACGCACCCCACCCAAACGCGCATAACAGATAATATCCGAATTACAGTCGCGCAGGTGGGAAAAATAGGTCACACAGGCCATACTGTGGTCTGCCAGCCAGCATCTGCGGGTGTCAGGCCGGGCAAGTTCGGGATAAAGCGCGGGGTCGAGAACCTGATCGGCCGTCTCGCGCAGTGCGCCTATTTTTTCCAGATCCTCCTGCGGCCTTCCGGCTGTTTCCCCCTTTCCGGGCGGGATAAAAACGAGCTGCACGCCGGCATCTGGATGGCGCATCCGATATCGGATGACCGCCTCTGCCGCCAGAAGCTCAAACCCCGGAATACCGCTTGCAAAAAAGCAGCGGACGCCTTCCCGCACCAGGCTGTCAACAGTCTCTTCCAACCGCTGCCGCGTCGTCTTGATCCGGTACGCGGGCAGATCCTGATCTCCGACAAAAAAGCAGCGATTGCGTTCCTTCATACCCATATCCAATCCTCCGTACTGCAAAAATCCTTATCCCAACCATTTGACAGGAGTGAAAAAATGAATTCTTGGAATTTTATCAGCGCCAAAATCACATCTCTCTGCACGGAGAGAAACCTCACCCTGCAGGAACTCGCGCGCCGATCGGGCCTGTCCCGTTCCACGGTGCACGGGATCGCCAGCGGCCGGCAGATCCCCTATTTAACGACGCTCAAAAGGATCTGCGACGGCCTGGAAATCTCCCTGAGCGATTTTTTTCGGGCGGATGAAACTGCGCTGCCGCGTCCACAGGACGGGGAAACGCTATCAAACAAATAGAGTACTGTCATTATACACTTTTTTTGAAATATACGCAAGTGCGTATACTTTGACAATGGGAAACGGATATAATTTTTTTGGTGGGAGAAAGGAGAAATGATCCAAATTGCCTGAAACTGGATTGGATTGTACGGAATGATATGAACGTGAAGGATGCGGCAGTTGCCAGATTTTTGGAAATCTGCGGCAAACGGAAGATTCGGCTGAACGAATTAGCCAATCGATCCGGTGTTACCCCATCCACAGTCTACAGCATGGTCGACAGCCGTCGCCACGATATTTCATTGATTACGATCAAAAAGCTGTGTGACGGTCTGGATCTGAGTTTGGCCGAATTCTTTGACTGTTCGGAATTTGACAGTCTGGAACAGGAAATTCAATAGGCGGTATATCAGAAAAGCAGCCCGTGGGCCTGAAGCCCACGGGCTGCTTTTCTGGGTGCGTCCGCCCCGCTCAGTTGGGATCGGGAAGCGCCCGAATCTTCATCCGTACCATCCCTCTGGAAAAACGGTGCATCAGGCGCGCATACTCCTCCGGTGAAAAATCCCCGGCAGACAAAATCTCGTAGCGCACCCCCCGCAGCGTATGGCCATAGCCGGAGGGAACGAATCCGTTGCGCAGATAAAACAGCCGGCGCCGTCTGCGCTGTTCATAATTAGCGGCGCCCGCCAGCACCTGTTCGATCTCCAGCACAATCGCCTTTTCCCCGGAATAGTCGCGCAGGAGTGCGAGCATCTGCGCGCCGTACCCGCGGGAGCGGCATGCCCCCTCAACGGCCAGATACATCAGCGTACTGATTGTTTCTCCCTGAACCAGATAGGCAAAGCCGCAGAAATCTCCGCCGTCGTAAAAGGCGAAAAAATCAATTTCCTTTTCCCGCGCAGCCCACATCAGCAGTGGGAAAGGCGCTCGCTCCGCTCTGGGGAACGCCTGACGATAAAGGATGCGGATCTTACGGAGCGACCGGCAACCGGGAGAGACGCGCTCCATATGCAGCTGACTCATAAAACCTCCAATAGGCCGTTCCATGCACGGCAGGATCTGCCCTTATTATATGCGAATCCATACGGGAAAGCAATTCAAAATCCAAATAAGTACGAAAAAAGAGGGAGCAGTGTACTGCTCCCTCTGTAGCTGTGCGATCAATTAGTCCTCGTTGATCTTGGTGACAACGCCGGAACCGACCGTACGGCCGCCCTCACGGATAGCGAAGCGAAGGCCCTCTTCGATCGCGATCGGCGTGATGAGCTCGACGTCCATCTCGACGTTATCGCCGGGCATGCACATCTCCGTGCCCTCCGGCAGGGAGATAACGCCCGTCACGTCCGTGGTACGGAAATAGAACTGCGGACGATAGTTGTTGAAGAACGGGGTATGACGGCCGCCCTCATCCTTGGTCAGAACGTAAACCTGACCATGGAACTTGGTGTGCGGATGGATGGAACCCGGCTTTGCGAGAACCTGGCCGCGCTCGATCTCGTTACGCTGAATGCCGCGCAGCAGAACACCGACGTTGTCTCCAGCCTCGGCGAAGTCCAGCGTCTTGCGGAACATCTCAAGGCCCGTGATCGTGCTCTTGCCCTTCTCATCCTTCAGGCCGACGATCTCAACCTCTTCACCGACCTTGGCAACACCGCGCTCAACCCTACCGGTGGCAACCGTGCCGCGGCCCGTGATGGTGAAGACGTCCTCAACCGGCATCAGGAACGGCTGATCCGCCTTGCGGTCCGGGGTCGGGATATAGTTATCGACAGCATCCATCAGCTCCCAGATGCACTTGAGCTCCGGCGCGTTGATGTCGTCGCCGTTGTACTCAAGAGCCTTGAGGGCGGAACCCTTGATGATCGGGGTGTCGTCGCCCGGGAACTCGTACTCGTTCAGGGTCTCACGGATCTCCATCTCGACAAGCTCGAGGAGCTCGGGATCGTCCACCTGATCGACCTTGTTCATGAAGACAACGATATACGGCACGCCGACCTGACGGGCGAGCAGCAGGTGCTCCTTCGTCTGGGCCATCGGGCCGTCGGTGGCGGCGATAACAAGGATCGCGCCGTCCATCTGCGCAGCGCCGGTGATCATGTTCTTGATATAGTCGGCGTGGCCGGGGCAGTCAACGTGTGCATAGTGACGCTTCTCGGTCTCATACTCGACGTGGGCGGTGTTGATCGTGATGCCGCGCTCACGCTCCTCAGGGGCCTTATCGATGTTCGCGTAATCGACGAACTTGGCCTCGCCCTTCATCGCGAGCGTCTTGGTGATTGCAGCGGTCAGCGTCGTCTTACCATGGTCAACGTGACCGATGGTGCCGATGTTGACATGCGGCTTGGTTCTATTAAACTTTTCCTTTGCCATTTGGATATCCTCCTTATGATAATTACCATGCAGTTTAGTGCTTGGATTTATTGTACCAAGTCAACCAAAATAATGCAAGTGTTTTTTGTCAGAAAAACGGACAAATCCCACTCAATCGTGCTTCGCACGGTTGCTGATGATGCCCTCGGCAATGGACTTGGGCACCTCGGCGTAGTGGCTCGGCTCCATGGAATACTGGCCGCGGCCCTGCGTCTTGGAGCGCAGGTCGGTCGCATAGCCGAACATGGAAGACAGCGGGACGTTCGCGTTGACCTGCGTGGCGCCGGAGCGCGTCTCCATACCGAGGATCATGCCGCGGCGGGAGTTGAGGTCGCCGATGACGTCGCCCATATATTCCTCCGGGATGATCACGGCCACCTTCATGATGGGCTCCATCAGGATCGGAGCCGCCTTCTTCATAGCGTCCTTGAACGCCATGGAGCCGGCGATCTTGAACGCCATCTCCGAGGAGTCGACCTCATGATAGGAGCCGTCCTCCAGCGTGACCTTGACGTCCACGACGTTGTACCCGGCCAGGACACCGGACTGCATTGCGCCCTTGATACCCTCTTCGGCAGGGCCGATGAATTCCTTCGGGATCGCGCCGCCAACGATGTTGTTGACAAACTCGTAACCCTTCTGCGGGTTGGGCTCAATGGTGATCTTGACATGGCCGTACTGGCCCTTACCGCCGGACTGGCGGGCATACTTCGTATCGGAATACGCGGGCTTGGTGATCGTCTCGCGGTAGGCAACCTGCGGCTTACCGACGTTCGCCTCCACCTTGAACTCGCGGAGCATACGGTCGACGATGATCTCCAGATGGAGCTCGCCCATGCCGGCGATGATCGTCTGGCCCGTCTCCTCATCGGTGTAGGCCTTAAAGGTCGGGTCCTCCTCCGCGAGCTTCTGAAGGGCGATGCCCATCTTCTCCTGACCGGCCTTGGTCTTCGGCTCGATCGCAACGCGGATAACGGGCTCCGGGAACTCCATGGACTCCAGGATGATCGGATGCTTCTCATCGCAGAGCGTATCGCCGGTGGTGGTGTTCTTCAGGCCGACGGCGGCCTCGATATCGCCGGCATAGCACTCCTCGATATCCTTCCGGTGGTTCGAGTGCATCTGCAGGATGCGCCCGATGCGCTCGTGGACGTCCTTCGTGGAGTTGTAGACCGTGCTGCCGGCCTTCAGCGATCCGGAATAGACGCGGAAGAAGCCGAGCTTGCCGACGTACGGGTCCGTCATGATCTTGAACGCGAGGGCCGCGAACGGCTCCTTCTCGGAGGACTCGCGGACTTCCTCCTCGCCGGTCTCGGGATTGACGCCCTTGATGGCGGGAACGTCGATCGGGGACGGCATATAGTCGATGATCGCATCGAGGAGCTTCTGTACACCCTTGTTCTTATAGGACGTACCGCAGACGACCGGCACCATCGTATTGGCGATGGTGGACTTGCGGATCGTGCGCTTGATCTCCTCGGTGGTCAGCTCCTGCCCCTCGAGGTACTTCTCAAGGAGCTCGTCGTCCTGCTCGGCGACATGCTCGATCAGCTCATTGTGATACTTCTCCGCCAGCTCGCGCATATCCTCCGGGATCTCCTCCACGCGCATGTCCAGGCCCTTGTCGTCATAATAGACATCCGCCGTCATCTCGATCAGATCGATGATGCCGCGGAAGGTGTCCTCCGCGCCGATGGGGAGCTGAATCGGGACGGCGTTGCACTTGAGCCTGTCCTTCATCATATCCAGGACGTTGTAGAAGTTCGCGCCCATGATATCCATCTTATTGACGTAAACCATGCGCGGAACCTTGTACTTATCAGCCTGACGCCAAACGGTCTCAGACTGGGGCTCGACGCCGCCCTTGGCGCACAGCACCGTCACGGAGCCGTCGAGCACGCGCAGGGAGCGCTCAACCTCTACCGTGAAATCCACGTGGCCGGGGGTGTCGATGATGTTGATTCGGTGATCCTTCCAGTAACAGGTGGTAGCCGCAGAGGTGATGGTAATACCACGCTCCTGCTCCTGCTCCATCCAGTCCATGGTGGCAGCGCCCTCATGGACCTCGCCGATCTTATGGTTAATACCGGTATAGAACAGGATACGCTCCGTCGTCGTCGTTTTACCGGCGTCGATATGAGCCATGATACCAATGTTTCTGGTACGCTCAAGCGGTTCCTTTCTGGGCATAATAACCTCCATTTTGCCGCACTGCGGCTGTCATTGAAAATGCTCGACAGGCAGCACTTACCACCTGTAGTGGGCAAACGCCTTGTTGGCCTCTGCCATCTTGTGCGTATCCTCGCGCTTTTTGAACGCGCCGCCGGTGCTGTTGACAGCATCCATAATCTCGTTGGCAAGGCGCTCCTTCATCGTGCGCTCGGAGCGCTGGCGGCTGTAAGCCGTGATCCAGCGCAGGCCCAGCGTCTGACGGCGCTCGGGGCGCACCTCCATGGGCACCTGATAGGTCGCACCGCCCACACGGCGGGCCTTGACCTCCAGCTGCGGCATGACGTTCTCCATCGCCTGCTCGAAGACGTCCAGGGGCTCGTTCCCCGTCTTTTCCTTGATGATGTCGAACGCATCATAGACGATCTTCTGGGCGACGCCCTTCTTACCGTCGTACATCACGCTGTTGATCAAACGCGTGACGAGCTTGGAATTGTAAAGCGGATCCGGCAAAACATCGCGTTTTGCGGTCTGGCCTCTTCTTGGCACTTCGCTTCCCTCCTTCATAATAATGATATCATCGGTACTCGAGTGAAATGTTCCCGTGGCGCCAATGTCAGAGGCTCTGTATATAAAGTCCTCTCACATTGAACTGCAAGATAGAAATCATTCCTCTTACTTCTTGGATGCCTTCGGGCGCTTCGCACCGTACTTGGAGCGGGCCTGCATCCTGCCGGAAACGCCCTGCGTATCAAGCGTACCGCGGATGATGTGGTAACGCACGCCGGGCAGATCCTTCACACGTCCGCCCCTGATGAGGACGACGCTGTGCTCCTGGAGATTGTGGCCGACACCCGGAATATAGGCGGAAACCTCGATTCCGTTGGAGAGACGGACCCTGGCGATTTTACGCATCGCGGAGTTCGGCTTCTTGGGGGTGGCGGTCTTCACGGCCGTGCAGACGCCGCGCTTCTGCGGGGAATCATTATCCGTAAGAACGTTCTTCTTGGAGTTGAGGCCCTTGAGCAGTGCGGGAGCCTTCGACTTTTTCTCCACAGTCTCCCTGCCGTTTCGGACAAGCTGGTTAAAGGTTGGCAAATCGTTCACCTCCTGCAAAAAAATAGAGTTTATGTGATGGGAGCGGCGCTCCCGAATCACCGATGAAAAAAACTTCACACAGGTTAGTATTGTAACACAGATAAAAGATCTTTGTCAAGCGTTGCCGCGCCCTTTTTTCACCCATGGCGCACGCCGGAAAAGTGCGCCTGCACGGAAAAACCGCACCGGACGCCTGACGGCGTGCCGGTGCGGACGAATCGCAGTTTACAGAAGGACCTCACAGGGCAAGGCGGCGGATCGCGCTCATTCGATCACGTCTTCCGTTTCCTCCATCTGAGGCGCTGTGCTGACGACGCGCACGTCGCTGTAGCACTTCATGCCCGTCCCGGACGGGAGCAGCTTGCCGATGATGACATTCTCCTTCAGGCCGATGAGCGGATCACTCTTGCCCTTGATGGCGGCGTCGGTCAGCACGCGGGTCGTCTCCTGGAAGGAGGCCGCGGAGAGGAAGGATTCCGTGGCAAGGGAGGCCTTTGTGATGCCAAGCAGCACATGCTCGACCTCGGCATGCTTGAGGTCTTTGCCCTCCGCCGCATTGATCTCGTCGATGTGCTCGTTGGCCGCGATGAAATCGCTCTTCTCGATCGTGGCGCCCGGGAGCAGGTCGGTGTCGCCCGCCTCCGTGACCTTGACCTTTTTCATCATCTGACGGACGATGACCTCGATGTGCTTATCGTTGATATCAACACCCTGCATCCGGTACACGCGCTGCACCTCGCGGATCAGGTAATCGTGGACGGCGTCCACACCGCGGATGGCGAGCACGTCATGCGGATTGACGGAGCCCTCGGTGAGCAGATCGCCCTTCTCGATGATCTGGCCCTCCTCCACGCGCAGGCGCGCGCCGTAGGGGATCAGATAGCTGCGCTCGTCGGCCTCATCCTGGCTGGTGACGACCACATGGCGGCTCTTTTTGATCTCGCGGAAGGAGACCTTGCCGCCGATCTCGCTGATGATGGCCAGATGCTTCGGGCGGCGGGCCTCAAACAGCTCCTCAACGCGGGGAAGACCCTGTGTGATATCGGAGTCGGACGTGACGCCGCCGGTGTGGAACGTACGCATGGTCAGCTGCGTGCCGGGCTCGCCGATGGACTGGGCGGCAATGATGCCGACCGCCTCACCCACGGTGACCGGGCTGCCGGTCGCCAGGTTGGAGCCGTAGCACTTGATGCACACGCCGTGCTTAGAGCGGCAGGTCAGCAGGGAGCGGATCTTGATGCGCTCCATCCCCATGCGGTCCATCGCCGCCTTCACGCGGATGGCGTCGTCCTCCGTCATCATCCGGTCGCAGCTCATGATGAGCTCGCCCGTCTCGCCGTCCACAAAGTCGTTGAGCAGGTAGCGGCCGGTCAGGCGCTCGGTGAGCTCCTCAATGACCTCGTTGCCGTCCTTGATATCGTAGACGTCGATGCCCTCCTTGCAGTGGCAGTCCTCCTCGCGGATGATGACCTCCTGCGAGACATCGACCAGACGGCGGGTCAGATAGCCGGAGTCCGCCGTACGCAGCGCCGTATCGGCCAGGCCTTTGCGGGCGCCGCGGGAGGAGATGAAGTATTCGAGCACGGTCAGGCCCTCGCGGTAGTTCGCGCGGATGGGGACCTCAATCGTGCGGCCGGCCGTATTCGCGATCAGGCCGCGCATACCGGCCAACTGGCGCAGCTGGCTCTCGGAACCGCGGGCGCCGGAATTGACCATCATATAGATGGGGTTGTACTGATCAAATCCCTTGGTCAGGGCGTCGGAGACCTTCTTGGTGCACTCCTCCCACGCGCTGATGACGTGGCGGGAACGCTCCGCATCGCTGATGAAACCGCGGCGGTAGTTGGCCGTGATCTTATCGACCTTGGCCTCGGCCTCGGCCAGATATTCCGCCTTCTCCTGCGGGATGATCGCGTCGCACACCGCGACGGTGATGCCGCTGATGGTGGAGTACTTATACCCCTGCGCCTTGACCTCGTCGAGCATCTTGGCCGTCACGGAAGTGCCGTGGACCTTGATGCAGCGGTCGATGATCTTCCCGAGCATCTTTTTATTGACCAGGAAATCGGCCTCCAGCTTGAAGGCGTTCTCCGGATCGCTGCGGTCGACAAATCCGAGATCCTGCGGGATCGGATTGTTAAAGATCACGCGGCCGAGCGTGGTCTCCACCAGCTTGGAGACCTTTTTGCCCTCAATGTCGCGCGTCATGCGGATCCTGCACAGCGCGTGGAGCTCCAGGCTGCCCTCCTCATAGGCCATCAGAGCCTCGTTGACATCGCGGAAGACCTTGCCCTCGCCCTTTTCGCCCTCCTTGATGAGGGTCAGGTAATAGGATCCCAGGACCATATCCTGCGTGGGGACCGTGACGGGCTTTCCGTCGGAGGGCTTGAGCAGGTTGTTTGCGGCGAGCATCAGGAAGCGCGCCTCCGCCTGTGCCTCCACGGACAGCGGGACGTGCACGGCCATCTGGTCGCCGTCGAAGTCGGCGTTGAACGCCGTACAGACGAGCGGATGCAGCTTGATGGCGCGGCCCTCGACGAGGACCGGCTCAAACGCCTGGATGCCCAGGCGGTGCAGCGTGGGCGCGCGGTTGAGCATGACGGGATGGTCCTTAATGACGACTTCCAGTGCGTCCCAGACCTCCACGTTGGAGCGCTCCACCATCTTACGCGCGGACTTGATGTTGCCCGCCACGCCGGTCTCCACCAGGCGCTTCATGACAAACGGCTTGAACAGCTCGAGCGCCATCTCCTTGGGCAGACCGCACTGATAAATCTT
Organism: uncultured Oscillospiraceae bacterium; assembly: GCA_949293315.1. Classification (GTDB taxonomy): domain Bacteria; phylum Bacillota; class Clostridia; order Oscillospirales; family Acutalibacteraceae; genus Onthovicinus. The sequence continues at coordinate 24,457 of CASFCH010000017.1, forward strand.
CAGCTCCGGGCCGACGACGATAACGGAACGGCCGGAATAGTCGACGCGCTTGCCGAGCAGGTTCTGACGGAAGCGGCCCTGCTTGCCCTTGAGCATATCGGACAGGGACTTGAGCGGGCGGTTATTCGGGCCCGTGACGGGACGGCCGCGGCGGCCGTTGTCGATCAGGGCGTCCACCGCCTCCTGCAGCATGCGCTTCTCGTTGCGGATGATGATCTCCGGCGCGCCGAGCTCAAGGAGCCGTTTCAGGCGGTTGTTCCGGTTGATGACGCGGCGGTACAGGTCATTCAGATCCGACGTGGCAAAGCGGCCGCCGTCGAGCTGGACCATCGGGCGGATATCCGGCGGAATGACCGGGATGCAGTCCATAACCATCCACTCCGGACGGTTGCCGGAGTTGTGGAACGCCTCCACGACCTCCAGCCGCTTGAGCAGCCGGACGCGCTTCTGGCCCGTGGCGGTCTCCAGCTCCTCGCGCAGCTGCGCGGCGAGCTCGCCCGGATCGATCTGTGCGAGCAGCTCCTGGATCGCCTCGGCGCCCATGCCGGCGCGGAAGCCGTCCTCGTACTTCTCGTACATCTCGTCATATTCCTTATCCGTGAGCGTCTGCATCTTCGTCAGCGGGGTGTCGCCCGGGTCAATGACGATGTAGAGGGAGAAGTAGAGCACCTTCTCAAGCAGGCGCGGGGAGAGATCCAGCATCAGCCCCATCCGGGACGGGATGCCCTTAAAGTACCAGATGTGGGAGACCGGGGCCGCCAGTTCAATATGGCCCATGCGTTCGCGGCGGACCTTGGACTTGGTGACCTCGACGCCGCAGCGCTCGCAGATCTTTCCCTTATAACGGATCTTTTTATATTTTCCGCAGTGGCACTCCCAGTCCTTCTGCGGGCCAAAGATGCGCTCGCAGAAGAGACCGCCCGGCTCCGGCTTGAGTGTGCGGTAATTGATCGTTTCAGGCTTTGTGACCTCGCCGTGGGACCATTCCCTGATCTTGTCGGGAGATGCGAGCCCGATCTTAATGGATTCAAACGTCATATCCGGCATAGTACCGACCCCTTCTTTCTTTCAATATCATTGGATTATACAAGGGTGTCCTCATCGGGGGCGTCGTCAAAGGTATCATCCGCGAAGAAGGCGTCCTCATCGGGCTCTTCATCAAACAGATCCTCGGGATCTGGCTCCTCGTCCTCCGGCTCAAAGTCGTCCTCGTCGGTTTCCTCGACCATAAAGCCCTCGGAATCCTCCGCATCGTTGACGTTCGAGAAGCCGGCGTCCTCAGGGCGGAAGCCCTCCGTATCGTCGCCGTCGATATTCTGCTTCAGATCAATTTCATTGTTATCCTTATCCAGGACCATGATATCCAGGCCCAGGGACTGCAGCTCTTTAATGAGGACCTTGAAGGACTCCGGAACGCCCGGCTTCGGAACATTCTCGCCCTTGACAATGGCCTCGAAGGTCTTCACGCGGCCGACGACGTCGTCGGACTTGACAGTGAGGATCTCCTGAAGGGTGTAGGTGGCGCCATACGCCTCCAGCGCCCAGACCTCCATCTCACCGAAGCGCTGGCCGCCGAACTGTGCCTTACCGCCCAGCGGCTGCTGTGTGACAAGGGAGTACGGGCCGGTGGAACGCGCGTGGATCTTATCGTCGACCAGATGGTGCAGCTTGAGGTAGTACATGATGCCGACCGTGACCGGATTGTCAAACGGCTTGCCGGTGCGGCCGTCGTAGAGGATGGTCTTGCCGTCCTCCCGCAGGCCCGCCTCCCGGAAGGCGTCGCGGATATCGGACTCGTGCGCGCCGTCAAAGACGGGGGTCATGATCTTCCAGCCGAGGTTCTTGGCCGCCCAGCCCATGTGGACCTCCAGAACCTGTCCAATATTCATTCGGGACGGGACGCCCAGGGGGTTGAGCACGATGTCCAGCGGCGTGCCGTCCGGCAGGAACGGCATATCCTCCTGCGGCAGAATGCGGGAGACGACGCCCTTGTTGCCGTGGCGGCCGGCCATCTTATCGCCCACGGAGATCTTGCGCTTCTGGGCGATGTAGCAGCGGACGACCTTATTGACGCCGGGGCTCATCTCATCGCTGTTGGCCCGGGTAAAGACCTCTACCTTTACAACGATACCGTACTCGCCGTGCGGGACGCGCATGGAGGTATCGCGCACCTCGCGCGCCTTTTCACCGAAGATCGCGCGCAGCAGGCGCTCCTCCGCGGTCAGTTCCGTCTCGCCCTTGGGCGTGACCTTCCCGACCAGGATGTCGCCGGAGTGGACCTCTGCACCGACGCGGATCACGCCGGTCTCGTCCAGATCCTTGAGCGCGTCCTCGGAGACGTTCGGGATATCGCGGGTGATATCCTCCGGCCCGAGCTTCGTATCGCGGGCCTCCACCTCGTACTCCTCGATATGGATGGAGGTGAACACATCGTCCCGCACAACCTTCTCATTGAGCAGGACGGCGTCCTCGTAGTTGTAGCCCTCCCATGTCATAAAGCCGATCAGGGCATTTTTGCCCAGGCTGATCTCACCGTTGGATGTCGCCGGGCCATCCGCGATAACCTGCCCCTCCTCCACATGGTCGCCCAGGGAGACGATGGGGCGCTGGTTGATGCAGGTGCCCTGGTTGGAGCGCATGAACTTGAGCATCTCGTACTCGTCGATCTCGCCGGTGCCGTCCGCCGTGACCTGAATGTGCTTGGCGTCCAGATGGGTCACCGTGCCGGCGTGCTTTGCCAGCACCACGACGCCGGAGTCGACTGCCGCCTTGTACTCCATACCGGTGCCGACGATCGGCTGCTCCGTCTTGAGCAGCGGAACGGCCTGGCGCTGCATGTTCGAGCCCATCAGGGCGCGGTTTGCGTCGTCGTTCTCCAGGAACGGGATCATGCTCGTCGCCACGGAGACGACCATCCGCGGGGAGACGTCCATATAGTCTACGCGGTCCGGCTCGATCTCCAGGAACGTGTCGCGGTGGCGGGCGTGGACCTTGCTGTTGAGGAAATGGCCCTGCTCATCGAGCGGCTCGTTGCCCTGCGCGACGATGTAGTCGTCCTCCACATCCGCGGTCATGTAATCCACCTCGTCGAGCACCACGCCCGTGGCCTTATCCACGCGGCGGAACGGCGCCTCGATAAAGCCGTACTCGTTGATGCGGGCGAAGGTGGCCAGATAGGAGATCAGGCCGATGTTCGGACCTTCGGGCGTCTCGATCGGGCACATGCGGCCGTAGTGGCTGTAGTGAACGTCGCGGACCTCGAATCCGGCGCGGTCACGCGACAGGCCGCCGGGACCGAGCGCGGACAGGCGGCGCTTGTGCGTCAGCTCCGCGAGCGGGTTGTTCTGATCCATGAACTGGGACAGCGGCGAGGAGCCGAAGAACTCCTTGATCGCCGCCACAACCGGGCGGATATTGATCAGGGACTGCGGGGTGATCTTATCCGTCTCCTGCTGGAGGGAGAGGCGCTCGCGTACCGTGCGCTCCATCCGGCTGAAGCCGATGCGGAACTGGTTCTGCAGCAGCTCGCCCACGGAGCGGATACGGCGGTTGCCCAGATGGTCGATATCGTCGGTGGTGCCGACGTCATGGCCCAGGCAGTCCAGATAGTTGATCGTGGCAAAGATATCGTCGATCGTGATGTGCTTGGGGATCAGGTCGTCACAGCGGGCGAGCAGCTCCTCCTTGAGCATATCCTTATTCTCGCCGCACTTCTCGAGCACCTCCATGAGGACGGTGTACTTGACCTTCTCATTGATGCAGCAGTTTTCAAGCTCCTCCTTGGTCAGATCGACAAACGGGGCGATATCGACCATGCCGTTGCCGATCACCTTGACCTCGATGCCCTCCACATCCAGATAGGCCTGGGTGATCCCGTGCTGCTCGATGTCATGTGCCTTTTCACGCGTGAGGACCTCGCCGGCCTCTGCCAGCACTTCGCCGGTGGCCGGGTCCACGATCGGCTGCATCAGCTTATTGCCGGCCAGCCGCGCGGAAATACCCAGCTTCTTATTATATTTATAGCGTCCCACGCGGGAGAGGTCGTACCGGTGCGGGTCAAAGAACAGGCCGTCCAGATGGGCCTGCGCCGTCTCCAGCGTCGGCGGCTCGCCGGGGCGCAGCTTGCGGTAGACCTCGAGCAGCGCCTCCTCCTTATTCTTGGTGGGGTCCTTCTCAATCGTGGCGAGAATGCGCTCGTCACTGCCGAAGAAATCGCAGATCTCCGCGTCGCTGCTCAGGCCGAGCGCGCGGATAAAGGTGGTGATGAAGATCTTTCTGTTTTTATCAATGCGGACGTAGAACAGATCGTTCTGATCCGTCTCATATTCGAGCCATGCGCCGCGGTTGGGGATGACGGTTGTGGTGAAAAGACGTTTGCCCGTCTTGTCGCGCGTCATACCGTAGTAGACGCCCGGGGAACGGACGAGCTGGGAGACGATGGCGCGCTCCGCGCCGTTGATGACAAAGGTCCCGCTCTCGGTCATCAGCGGGAAGTCGCCCATGTAGACCTCGGACTCCTTGATCTCCCCTGTCTCCTTATTGATCAGGCGTGCGCGCACGCGCAGCGGCGCAGCGTAGGTGGCGTCGCGCTCCTTGCACTGCGTGATGGTGTATTTCGGCTGCTCATCCATCCGGTAATCCAGAAAATCGAGGGCCAGATTGCCGCTGAAGTCGGTGATCTGCGCCATATCGCGCAGGACCTCCTTGAGCCCTTTCTCGATAAACCACCGGTAGGAATTCTTCTGCACCTCAATGAGGTTTGGCATCTCCATAACCTCATTGATTTTGCCGAAGCTCATGCGCTCGGTCTGGCCGAGCTTTACGGGTTTCACATTCACCATAGGCTTCATCACTCCGTCAAAATTTTTTCCCGCTGGCCGCGGATTCGGCCCCCGCTGACGTCGGGGGCAGGCGTCATCCAACTAAAACATCAAAAAAACCGACATTATCATCCGAAAAGTTGGTGGAATTTACCGCCCAAAAGGGCAGACTACCCCACACTTTTCCATAATAATAGCAGTTTGTTATTATATCGCATTTGTGCGCAAGTGTCAAGTGCCTTTCCGGCAAAAAAATCCCCGCAGGGGAAAAACTTCTCCCGCGGGGATTTTTTTGAAATTCAGCGCGCGCACGGCGCAGTATCAAGGGTTTTCGGGAATCATCCATGAACGCCCGGAGACGTTGTTACATTTTGACCATTCACCGTCATGGTGAAGCGCAGCGGCACACTCTCATGCTCCCAGGTGTCAAACGCCTTGACCGTGACGGTGTAGGTGCCGTCCCCGATATCGGCCGTATACGCGCCCAGACGCAGGACAGTTTCCGGAGCCATCCGGTCAAACCCGAGATAGAAGTCGGACACATACGCCACGGAGTCGGCGGTGACCGGCGTGCCGTATTCGCTCTCCCCCACAGTGAAGCGGACATCCTCGCCGGCTTCATTCTTCATCGAGAGCCGATAGCCGTACACATACCGTTCATGCTGCGCGGACGGGAACCGAAGGACCAGCTCCGCCCCGGTCTCATCGTCATACGTTTGGAACTCCGCCGAGACGGCGGCATTTTCCGGGAACACCGGCGCCGCGGACTGCTCCGCACGCGCGTCCGTATAGAGATCGAGATGGTCCTGAATGGGCAGCGGGATCTCCCAGGCGTCGCCCTGCTGTTCCCCGGTGAGTACGCTGTAGCGCTGAAATACCAGCTTATCCGCGCTGATCTCCAGGATCATGCACATGGGGTTCTGTTCGATGGCACTGTCCGGATCCTCCCCTGCGCTTTGCCGCACGCTGATATAGGAGAGGCTCTGCGTGTTGACGGCCGTATACGCCCCCTGCCAAATGGACCGGTCGTCCATCAGCGGCGCATGGGTGTGTCCTGAGATGGAGACCACCTGCGGATACTTGCCGAACAGCTCGTTCAGAGCGTTGGAATCCTCCCCCGTATCCAGGCCGCTGTTGACCGTCCCGCTCGGCGGCGCATGGGTGATGACAAAGACGGGCTTCTGGGGATCGTCCGCCACGGCGAGCTTGATCTGCTCCTCCGCCCAGCCGATTTTATCGGTATAGGCGGCGTCATCCATATCGCCGCTCGTGGGGCTGAATCCGATGAAGTGATAGCCGTTGACCACCTTATGCGTCCAGGGGGAGCTCTCGCCCACCGCCTCCATGGCGCGGCGCTGCATCTTGCCCGTAAAGGGAATCTCCCAGCAGTCCACAAAGTAGGGCAGCCAGTAGTCGTGATTGCCCATGATGGAGAGGGAGATCGGCCGCTCGGACTCCGGATACACCTCATTGAGGATGCGCGCAACATTGTCCGCAGCCTCCTGCGTGTTGGTGTCCGTGTAGTCGCCCGCGTTGATCATCATATCGACGTCCTGAGACTTCAGGAATTCGAGCGCCTTCCGATAGGAGTTGTCATATGTATCCGACCCGCCCTCCGGCTCGAGCTGCAGATCGCTGATGATGCCGACCCGAAGCGTGTCACCTTCGACCGAGTACGTCTCTATTTCCGACGGCTCCGGGCTGGAACAGCCGGAGAACGCCGCGATGCCTGCGGCGAGAGCAACGCTCAGCGCCGCGGCGAGGACTCTTTTCAGTTTTTTCATGTCCATTCCCCTCTCTGATTATTATTTTCGGGAATCCCCGGGATCAATCCAGGAAGTCCTTGAGCTTCTTGCTGCGGCTCGGGTGGCGCAGCTTGCGCAGCGCCTTGGCCTCGATCTGGCGGATGCGCTCACGGGTGACGTTGAACTCCTTGCCGACCTCCTCGAGCGTGCGGGGATGGCCGTCCTCCAGGCCGAAGCGCAGGGAGAGCACCTTTTCCTCACGCGGGGTGAGCGTCTTGAGCACCTCGGCGAGCTGCTCCTTGAGCAGGAGCATGGAGGCGGCATCCTGCGGGGCGAGCGCGTCGTCATCGGGGATAAAGTCGCCCAGATGGCTGTCCTCCTCCTCGCCGATCGGCGTCTCGAGGGAGACGGGCTCCTGCGCCACACGCATGATCTCCCGCACCTTGTCCACGGGCATCTGGAGCTCCTTGGAGATCTCCTCCGCAGTCGGGTCGCGCCCGTTTTTGTGCAGGAGCTGGCTGTTGGTCTTCTTGACCTTATTGATCGTCTCCACCATGTGGACAGGGATACGGATCGTCCGTGCCTGGTCCGCGATCGCGCGGGTAATGGCCTGGCGAATCCACCACGTGGCGTAGGTGGAGAACTTAAAGCCCTTGGTGTAGTCGAACTTATCGACCGCCTTGATCAGGCCGAGGTTCCCCTCCTGAATCAGATCGAGGAACTGCATCCCGCGGCCGACATACCGCTTGGCGATGCTGACGACCAGGCGCAGGTTGGCCTCCGCCAGCCGCTTTTTGGCCGCCGGATCGTTATCCGAAATGCGGATTGCGAGGTCGATCTCCTCCTCCGGCGTGAGCAGCGGCACACGGCCGATCTCCTTCAAATAGACCTTGACCGGGTCGTCCATCGCCACGCTCTTGGGATCCACGCCCAGATCCAGCCCCTCCTGGCTCTTGGCGTGATCCTCCTCCTCGAACACCATCGGGTCCAGCGACAGATCACCGAAATCATCCACAATCTCGATGTTCTGGCTGTCAAAGGTGTCATAGAGCGCGTCGAGCTCCTCAATGTCGAAATCGACCTCCGCGATCATGGCGTCGATCTCATTCGTGCTCAGCTTGCCGTACTGCTTGCCCTTGTCGATCAGGTTTTTCAGCGCGGCGTTTCTCTTTTCGGGCGTCACTTTGTTGTCCATACAATTCTCCCAACCAAATCAAATCTGAGTATGTATATTCGTAAAATCATGCGATGATTTCTACGGGCTGCGAAACAGGCGGTACCACTCCTCATCGCTGAGGGCCGCGGCATCCACCGCCTTTTTTTTATCTTTTTCAGCGAGAAGCGTATTTATACAGTCCTCACACACCTTGCGGGGGTCCGCTCCGCGCTGCGCCAGATTGACGATGCGCGCCACCTCGCTGATCTCCTCTTCCGAATACCCCTGCGCAAAGGCGGACAGATCCGCCTCGCCGCCCGCGGCCAGACGGCCGCACACGGTGGCAAACACACGCGCGCCAAACGGTGTGGCAAACGACTCCGGCGCGATGCGCTCGCGCACATACGGATAGACCTCCGGATTGGCGGCCAGCGTGGCGATCAGCAGCTCCTCCGCGCGCGCCGCCCCCGGATTCTGACTGCGCTGCGGGTTGACCTTGCTGTTCCCGGACTCGAGCAGCCGGCGCTCCGCCGTCCGCTCCATCTCCGCGCGCTCCCGCCGTTTCACCGTGCGGGCGAGCTGCCTGACCCGCTCCAGGATCGCATCTTTCCCGGTGCCGGTCTCATCCGCCAGACGGCCCGCATAGATATCGCGTTCGATCGGGTCGAGCGTGGCCAGCAGACCGGCCGCCGCCTCGAGGAAGCCCCGGCGCCCGTCCGCCGTCTGTACGTCGTACCGGTCCCGCTCCCGCAGGAGCTTGTACTCAATTTCGTTAGAGGCGCCCTGATACAGCGCCCGGAAGCGCTCCTTGCCGTGATTTTTAATGATCTCGTCCGGGTCCTTCCCGCCGCTGAGACGGATCACCCGCACCTTCACAGTGGATTTGCCGAACATGGCGATCGCGCGCTGGGCGGCCTTTTGCCCGGCCTCGTCGTTGTCGTAGCAGAGGGCGACCTCCTCCGTGTAGCGGGAGATCAGCTTGACCTGCTCCTCTGTCAGCGCGGTGCCGAGGCAGGCGGCGGCGTTGGTGAATCCCGCCTGATGCAGCGCGATCACATCCATGTATCCCTCGCACAGGATCAGGGACTGCGCACAGTGATCCTTGGCAAAATTGAGCGCGAACACGGCGTGCCGCTTGGAGTAGACCAGCGTATCCGATGTGTTGACGTACTTGGGCTTGGAGTCGTCGAGCACCCGTCCACCGAATCCGATCACGTTGCCGCGCAGGTCAATGATCGGGGTGATAAACCGGTTGCGGAAGTTGTCATAATAGTGCGTGCGGCCGCCGCGATCGCTCTTTTTGACCAGATCGGCCTCATACAGCTCCTGCGGGGAAAAGCCTTTCTGCCGCATGTGGGTGAGCAGGGCGTCCCAGCTGTCCGGCGCGCACCCCAGGCCGAACCGCGTGATCGTCTCACGCGTGAGGCCGCGCTTTTTGAGATACGCGAGCGCCACGGCCCCCTGCGGGGAATAGAGCGTCTTGTGAAAAAAGCGCGCCGCCTCGCGGTTGGCCTCATACATCCGGCGGCGTTTCCGGCCGAGCGTATCGTCGTACCCGTCCTCGGGCAGGTCGAGCCCGGCCTGCTGGGCGAGCAGCCTGACGGCCTCCATATAATCGAGATTATTGATCGCCCGGGCAAAGGAGATGATATCCCCGCCGGCGCCGCAGCCGAAGCAGTAATACGACTGCGTGTCCGGATAGACAGTAAAGGACGGCGTCTTTTCATTGTGGAACGGGCACAGGCCCTTGAGGGTCCGCCCATTGCGGCGCAGCTTGACATAGGGGGAGATCACGCTCTCGATATCCAGGCGCATCTTCAGCTCCTGAATAAAATTTTCACCTACGGGCATGATCCTCACCTCCTGTGATTACTGGCCGCCGCCCTCCCAGACCTCCGGGATATAGAGCTTGCGGAAGATCCGCATCGCGTAAAAGTCGGACATACCGGCGATATAATCGCACGCCGCGCGGGGCTCCCCCTCCTGCTCGCAGATCTTGTCATACGGGGAGGGCATCTGCTCGGGATGGCGGCAGAAGTGCTCATACAGCATCTGCACCAGCTGCTCCGCCTTGCCCTCCTCGTGCTTGCACTCCGGGTTTAAGTACACCTTCTGATACATAAAGGCGTGCAGTTCCTCAAACGCCTCATAGTCCGCCTGCGCCATGCGGATCTGCTCCCCGCTGTTCTCGATCAGGGAGACGACGAGCGTGTTGATCCGAGCGGATTTGCTCCTGCCGAGCTGATCCCGCAATGCGGCGGGGATATCCGCCTCACACATGACGCCCGCACGGATGGAATCGTCGATATCGTGGTTGATGTACGCGATCTTGTCGGCATAGCGGACGATCCGCCCCTCGAGCGTGTCCGCCTCCTTCCCACGGGTATGGCAGACGATCCCGTTGCGCACCTCCCATGTCAGGTTGAGGCCGCGCCCATCCTTCTCGAGCTTGTCCACCACGCGCAGGCTCTGCCTGAAGTGCTCAAACCCCTGGGGGTAAACCGCGTTGAGCGCGCGCTCCCCCGCATGGCCGAAGGGCGTGTGCCCCAGATCGTGCGCGAGGGCGATCGCCTCTGTCAGGTCCTCGTTCAGGCGCAGGCCGCGGGCGATCGTACGGGCAATCTGTGCCACCTCCAGCGTATGCGTCAGGCGCGTGCGGTAGTGATCCCCCTCCGGGGAGAGGAACACCTGCGTCTTGTGCTTGAGGCGGCGGAACGCATTGCAGTGGATGACCCGGTCCCGGTCCCGCTGGTAGTCCGTGCGCATGGCGCAAGGGGGTTCCGGCCGGGCCCGCCCCCGGCTCTGATCGGCATAGGCGGCATACGGGGACAAAATCTGATGCTCGATCTCCTCCGTCCGCCGGCGGATACTCTGCTGTTCCATCGTCATCCCTCCCGTCTCTGTTCGGGCGTTCTACCTTTATATACGACAAAACTCCGTGTACACCTGCAAATTTTTTTTAAATTTCAAAAAATTTTTCCCCGGTCGGCTCTGCGGCAATCTTTCCGTTCGTCAGTTCCGTCAGCCGGGCAGAAAAACTGCCCACTTCCGACTTTTCTAGACAAAAACGGATCTCCGCCTGATCGGTAAACAGCTCCTCCCCGATCACGCCGCCGCACGAGCAGATCAGCGCCTTGATCCCGGCATAGGAGGAATAGTCGCACACAATGCGCAGGGCAGTGCCGAGCGCCATGGTTTTGACGCCTGCCTTTTCCAGCGCCAGCTGCGCCGCCTGCGTGTAGGCGCGCACCAGGCCGCCCGCCCCGAGCAGGATCCCGCCGAAATAGCGCGTGACAACGACACAGCAGTCCTTCACGCCCATCCCGAGCAGCACATCCCGCACCGGCGCGCCGGCCGTCCCCTGCGGCTCGCCATCGTCGCTGCTACGGACGGCGTTACCGGCCAGCAGGCTGAACGCGTACACGTTGTGGCGCGCATCCCAGTACCGGGAGCGGACCTTTTTAATCGCGGCCTCCGCCTCCGCCACCGTCTGCACGGGGAAGGCGTGGCCGATAAAGCGCGAGCGCTTTTCCGTGAACTCGTCGTGCGCCTCGCACCGGATCGTCCGATAGGAATCCATTCCTTCCTCCTCCGCGCTCACTCGCTGTGGACCAGATCCGCAAACTGCGCCCGTACGGCCGATTGCAGATCCTGCGGAGTGAGGATAACCTGTGCCCCGCGCACGCCCGCGCTCACAGCAATGCGAGGCTGCGCCAGCGCGCTCGAGTGAATAAAGGTCGGGAAGTGTTTTTTCATCCCAACAGGCGAACAGCCGCCGCGGATGTACCCGGTCACCGGCAGCAGTTCTTTCAGCGGCAGCAGCTCCGCGCGCTTATCCCCCGCCGCCTTGGCCGCCTTTTTCAGGTCGAGCTCGCGATCCACCGGGATGCAGCAGACAATATAGCCCGTCCGCTCCCCCTTGAGGACGAGCGTTTTAAATACACGGTCAAAATCTTCCCCCAGCTGGGCCGCCACATGCTCGCCGGAGAGGTCGCTCTCATCCACCTCGTACTCGCGCACCTCATAGGGGATTTTTGCGCGGTCGAGCATCCGCATGGCGTTTGTTTTTTTCATGGCATGCCTCCGGAAAAAGAACGGCGGGCGATGCGCTGTGCACCGGCCGCCGTCCGTCATTATTTGCCTTCTTTATTCTCGCGGTTGAAGCGCTTGTTGAAGCGGTCAACGCGTCCGCCGGTATCGACGAGCTTCTGTTTGCCGGTGAAGAACGGGTGGCACTTTGAGCAAACGTCAACGCGCATGCCGTCTTTGGTGGAAGCGGTCTCAATGACCTCGCCGCAAGCACAGACAACCTTAGTCGGCTTATATTCGGGATGGATCCCCTGTTTCATCGTTAGTCACCTCTTTCACTGCAATAGAGCATACAACATATGAATGATACCACATCGCCGGAAAAAAATCAACATTTTTTTCACGTGTCCGTAAAAATGTCCGCCAAACCGCCTTTTTGTAAAAATCAGCACATTTTTTTAAAAGGCTATTGACAAACCGTGTATATGTGTATATACTGTGTATGTAACATATGTACAGCTTGCGAGGGATTCCATGGAACTATTCATCAGCAACACGAGCGACTGCCCGATCTATGAGCAGATCGCCCAGCAGATCAAATCCAAAATCATCAGCGGCGAGCTCGCGGGCGGGGACGCCCTCCCGTCGATCCGGCTGCTGGCCAAAGAACTGAAGATCAGCGTCATCACCACCAAGCGCGCCTACGAGGAGCTGGAACGCGACGGATTCCTTTACACCGTTGCGGGCAAGGGCTGCTTTGTGGCGCAGCGGAATACGGAGCTCATCCGGGAGGAGCAGCTCAAACGCGTGGAGGATACGCTGAGCGAGGCCGTCAAGGCCGCGGGTGCGTGCGGCATCAGCCGGGATGAGCTGATGGAGATGCTGCGCCTGCTGTGTGAGGAGGAACTCAGATGAACCTGTTAGAGGTCAATGGTATTGAAAAAAAGTACAAATCTTTTGTCCTGGGGCCGCTCGATCTGGCGCTGCCGGCGGGGACGGTCCTCGGCCTGATCGGGCGCAACGGTTCCGGAAAGACGACGACGATCAAGGCGATCCTGAACATGATCAATCTGGACGGCGGGCGCATCTCCATCTTCGGGATGGATCACCGGAGGGACGAGCAGCAGATCAAGCAGCGGATCGGATTTGTACCGGACGAATGCGCCCTGCCGCCCACGCTGGGCGCGGGGCAGGTCGAAAAATTTCTCTCCCCCCTCTTTCCGCAGTGGAACGCCGAATGGTACGGGGAACTGCTGCGCCGATTCGCGATCCCGCGGGATCAGAAGATCAAGGAGTTCTCCAAGGGCATGAAGATGAAGCTGATGCTCGCCTGCGCGCTGGCCCACACGCCGGACCTGCTGATCCTCGACGAGGCGACCTCCGGGCTCGACCCCGTGGTGCGCAGCGAGATCCTCGACCTGCTGCGCGAATATTTGATGGAGGGGGAACGCGGCATCATCCTCTCCTCCCACATCACGAGCGATCTGGAAAAGACGGCGGACTATATCGCCTTTATTGATCGGGGTAAAATCCGCCTGTCCCTGAGTATCGATGACTTCCAGAGCGATTACGGGATCGTCAAGTGCTCCCGCGCCGATCTGGAAAAGCTCGACAGCTCCATCGTCATTGCGCGGAGTTCCAATGCGTTCGGTACCTCCGCCCTGGTGCGCGACCGCCGCACGGCGCGCCAAATGCTCCCGAACGCTGTGACGGAGCGCGCATCGCTGGACGACATCATGCTCTATCTGACAAAGGGGGAAGAAAAATGAAGTCACTGCTCTTAAAAGATCTTTACGTGATGAAGGGGACCATCGTCATGTTCTCCGTCATCCTGCTCGTATTCATCGCCGTGGGGATCAGCGGAAACTTTATGTTCCTGCTCATGGCGTTCGCCTTTGCCTCCATCCAGAGCGTGTCTGTCTTCAATCAGGAGGCCGGCTGCCGCTGGGGGACATACGCCGGCGGCCTGCCGCTGACGCGGAAGATCCAGGTGCTTGAAAAGTACGTGTTCATCCTGATCCCGCTGGCGGTGGTAGCCGTGCTGACGGCCGTGATCCTGCTGGGCATGGGCCTCTTTACCCCGGAGCGCGCGCGGCCGGACCTGCTGATGCTGATCATGATGGCCTTCCTCTCCCTGATCATCCCATCCTTCACGATCCCGATCCTGTATAAGGTCGGCCCGGAAAAGGGCCAGCTGCTCTCCACGATCTTTGCCGGGATCCTCTTCGGCGCGATGGCGGGCGGCGCCATGGCGCTGGATGAGCAGTGGGACGGGATGCCCGCCGCAGTTCCCGCCGGAGCAATCGCTCTGAGCATCGTTCTGCTGATCGGGTCCTATCTTCTCTCCCTGCGGATCTATACCCGGAAGGATCTGTGATCAGTCTGCTAACTTCAAGAACGCTGCACACGCCTGAATCTGTACCCATATTTTTTTGAAGGGACTGTTGCAACACAGCCTGTCCATAGATCGTGCGCAAAATCCGCCCCTCAAGGGAAGCCGAAGCCGCTTCTTTTGAGGGGCGCGCTGTTCAGTAATGCCTGTCTCGGGTGCAAGCCGCTATTCCATTTTCGTTTTGCGGCGCGCCCGGTCACGTGGATGCGTGGCCGGAGGGATTCCGGGTGACGGCCATCGCCTTCTGTTCCCCGTCAGCCTCTCTTTCGGAACGCCGGGGGCGGCGTTCCCTACGAAAGTATGCACAGATTTCGGGCGGCGTGTGATCAGATCCGGCTTTTGCACAGGGGATTTTCGAGGCGCATGCTTCCTTTTGCACCATCCCCGTAGGGAACGCTGCCCTCAGCGTTCCGCCGCACAGATGGACGGTTCGTGGAATGACCGTGAAAAAGATAAAATTGAAAATCCTC
>CASFCH010000018.1 GCA_949293315.1 uncultured Oscillospiraceae bacterium
AAGAGGGCTTTTTTGAACCCGACGCAGCCCCATTTGACGGCCCCGCCGACCATATTCTGCTTTATCGGGCGTACAATCGCGCCGGCGAGTGTGATTTTGCCGCGCGTGAAATCAAGCGTCTGCTGCGCGAGGAGGGGTACCGCTGCCGGGAGATCGCCGTCGTCATGCGGGATGAGGAGGCGTATATGCGGCCGCTGATGGGGGCGCTGGATCGCTATGGCGTACCGCTGTTTGAGGACCGGCGCAGCCCCGTTGCAAATCAGCCGCTGATGGTATTCGTGCGCTGCGCACTGAAAATTGCAGCGGGCGGTTTTGATACGGATGCCCTGCTTCGGTATGCCAAGTCCGGCCTCTGCGGTATTGGACGCGACGATCTCTCCACACTTGAAAATTACGCTGTGATGTGGAACATCCGCTATGCCCAGTGGAAGCAGCCCTTTACCCGACACCCCCGCGGGCTGGAGACGGTTTTTACGGATGCGGATACGGCGCTGCTCCGGCAGATTGAGCAGACGCGCACGTCGCTGGTGGGGCCGCTGCTATCCTTTTCCGCCCGTGTGCGGGAGGGGACGGACGGACGGACGATCGCCGCCGCCCTATACGATCTGCTGCAGCAGGTCGGCGCGGCGGAGAACCTGCTGCAGCTCGCACGCACCTTTGAGGGGCGCGGTGAGATCGAACTCGCTCAGGAACAGGAGCGCGTGTGGGAGATCCTGATGGATCTGCTGGGCGCGTTCGGTACCGTGTACGAGGGGGAGCGGATCGATGTCAAAAAGTTTCTGGCTCTGTTTGAGATCGTAGCCTCGCTCCAGACGCTCGGGAATATCCCGCAGGGGCTTGACAACATCACGATCGCAGCCGCCGACCGCGCGCGACTGGATTCCCCGCGCGCCGTGTTTCTGCTGGGGGCGAACGAGGGCGTGTTTCCCGCACCGGCGGCGGAGGGCGGCCTGTTCACAGATCCGGAGTACCGAATTCTGCAGGAGCGGGGCATCGAGCTTGGCGGCGTGTGCGAGGACCGGGCGCTTGAAGAGCGATTCACCGCCTACTGTGCGGCCAGTGCCGCACGCGAGCGGCTCTATCTCACCTGGGCGCAGGCGGATGCGAAAGGGGAGGGGCTCTCCCCGTCCATTTTGGTGGATGAGTGCCTGCGCCTGACGCCGGGCTGTATCCGAAAGGTGCAGGGCGCGGAGGACGCTCTGGAGCGGATCGAGAGCGGCCGGTCCGCGCTGGCCGTGTACGCGGAGTCCTTTGCGGGGAATGCCTCTGTACACGACGCGCTGGAGTCATACCTGGAGCCGAAATTTTCCGGCAGCGTGGAGGCCATCCGGCGCAGCGCCGCGCACGAGGAGGCGGCGCTGAAGGATCCGCATGCGGCGGAAAAGCTGTTCGGGAAAAACATGCTGCTCTCCGCCTCCCGGGTGGAGGCGTATTATCAGTGCCCATTCCAATATTACTGCCGGTACGGGCTCGGCGCCAGGCCGCGCACATCCGCGCAGCTTGACGCGCTGCGCAGCGGAACGGCGGTTCACTATGTGCTGGAGCAAATGATCCGGGAGCTCGGCGCGGGCGGGCTGGCCGCACTGGGGCCGGATGAGCGGCTCGCGCTGGTAGAAAAATATCTGTACCAGTACCGGGAGGAATTCATGGGCGGCGAGTCCGCCATGACGGCGCGGGACCGCTATGCCTTTTCCACCCTGATCCGCACGGTGTACAGCCTGATCGAACGGATCGCCCAGGAGTTTGAGGAGTGTTCCTTTGTACCGGCGGATTTTGAGCTGGAGATCGGGGAGGCGGGCGATATCGATCCCTACACCGTTGCGCTCGGCGACGGCTCATCCCTGCGGATCCAGGGGAAGGTGGACCGCGTGGATATCTGCCGCAGCGGCGGGGATACGCTGCTGCGCGTGATCGATTACAAATCCGGCGCCAAGGAGTTCCGCCTGAGCGACGTGATGCAGGGCCTGAATATTCAGATGGTGCTCTATCTGATGTGCATTGCGCACGGCGGCGCACGCCGCTATGGCGGAGGGATCGTCCCGGCGGGCGTGCTCTATCTCTCCTCACGCGGGCCGGACAGGAACCTCGGGCGCCACGCCACAGACCGCGAGGTGCTTGAAAAGGCGGACAGGGCCTACCGGATGAGCGGTATGGTGCTTGACGACGCGCGGGTGATCCTCGCGATGGAGCATGACGGTGCGGGCCGTTTCATTCCCGCCGGGGTAGACGCGTCGGAAAAGACGTTCGGCAGCGTGATCTCCTCCGCACAGTTCCGCGCGCTCTCCGACCGCATCGACGTCCTGCTGCGCCGGATGGGCGAGGGACTGCGCCGGGGCCGGATTCCCGCCTATCCGGCCTACAGCCGCACGCATGATAAGATCTGTGAATACTGCGATTACCGCGACATCTGCCGCGACGACGGGACACGCAAGCGGGTGCTTGAGGAATTGGATCACGAAAAGTGCCTGAAGGAACTGGAAAAAGGAGGGGACGGACATGCCGCAGTGGACGCCGGAACAGAAAAATGCGATTGAAGCGCGGGGCGGGACCGTCCTCGTCAGCGCGGCCGCCGGGTCGGGAAAGACGGCGGTCCTCGTCGAACGCGTGGTGGACCGCATCTGTGACGAGCAGTCGCCCTGCGATATCAACGAGATGCTGATCGTCACCTTTACACGTCTGGCCGCCGGGGAGATGCGGGAGCGAATCGCAGCGGAATTGGCCCGCCGGTCCGCAAAGGACCCTTCAAATCGCCGGCTGGCGCGCCAGCAGGTGCTGATCGATCAGGCCTCCATCGGGACGATCGACAGCTTTTGCGCTTCGCTGGTGCGGGAAAATTTCCATGCGCTGGGGGTTCCGGCTGATTTCAGCACGCTCGACGACGCGGACGCGGCGCAGCTCAAGCGGGCGGCGTGCATGCAGGCCCTTGAGGAACTCTACGCCCGCAATCCCCCCGGTCTTCCGGAACTGCGGGAGCTGTTTGGCAGCGGACGGCTCGATCTCCAGCTGGAGGAGACGATCATCCGCATTGATGATTTTATTATGGCCTATCCGTTCCCGGAGGAGTGGCTTGACGATGCGCTGTCCTCCTATGATATGGCGGGGGGGCTCGCCGGGAATCGGTGGGGGGCACTGGCCTTTGAGCTGCTTGAACAAAACGGGGAGGACGCCGAACGGATCCTGAAGTCCTGCAGGGATCTGATCGACGGCGCGGACGACGCCCTCATGCAGGGGGCGATGCCGGCCATTGAAAGCGAACTCGAATATGCGCGGGATTTCCTGCGCCTCATACGGAACCGGGACTGGGACGGCGCGTATACGCTGGTCTCCGGCTACAAGTACGGCACGCTGCGCACGGCAAAATCGGAGTGCCGGGATGCGGCGGAGCTTGTCAAGGCGCGGCGCGAGTTTGTGAAAAAAAATATTTTCGGCTCCGCTGTCAAGGGCCTCCTTTGCGCGACGGAAGCGGAGACGCGGGAGGACTTTCAGACGCTCCGCCCGATTTTGGAGCTGCTGTTTGACACCGTGCGGCGCTTTGAGGCGCTCTATGGAGAACTGAAGGCGCGTCAGAACCAGTATGATTTCAGCGATATCATGCATCTGGCGCTCCGCCTGCTGGTCGAGCGGAAGGACGGACAGGTGGTCCGCACGGCCTATGCCGAACAGATCGCGGGCCGATACCGTGAGATCATGGTGGACGAATATCAGGATGTCAATGAGGCGCAGGAGCTGCTCTTCCGCGCCGTGTCGGACGGGGAGAAGAACCTCTTTTTTGTCGGGGACGTCAAACAGAGCATCTACGGCTTCCGCCAGTCCATGCCGCGTATCTTCCTCCGCCGCCGCGCCGCCATGACGCCGTATGACGGGGAGCACTACCCCGCATGTATCACGCTCGGCCGCAATTTTCGCTCCCGCCGCGGCGTGACGGATGCGGTCAATTACGTCTTTTCCCGGGTAATGTCGCCGCGGGCCGGGGAGCTTGACTACGGTCCGGAGGAGGCACTGGTCTGCAGCGCGCCCTATGAGGAGGAATCCGAGGGGCCGGATGTCTCTTTTGCCATCGTGGCGGAAAAGGGGCAGTCCCCGGCCTGCGTTGCCCGCATGGTGAAGGAGATGGTCGCCTCCCGTACCCCCGTCAGCCGAAAGACGGAAACGGGAATGGTCCGCTGTCCGGTCCGCTATGGGGATATCTGCATCCTCCTGCGCTATTACAGCGCGCATGTGGAGGCGTATGCCCGCGCCTTTGAAAAGGAGGGGATCCCGCTGTGCGCCGGCGGGGATGCGGATGTTTTAGATCAGCCGGAGAGCAAGGTCGTCCTCTCCCTGCTGCGGGTGATTGACAATCCGATCCAGGACATCCCTCTGCTGGCGGTGCTCTTTTCTCCGATTTTCGGCTTTACGCCCGATGAGCTGGCTCTGATCCGTTCCGCCTGCAGGGAGGGAAGCCTGTATGGCGCGGTATGCGCGGCAGCGCGGCGCGGGGATGCGCACTGCCGTGCTTTTCTGCAGGAGCTGGAGGAGATGCGCGATCTGGCCGCGGTCCTCACCCCGGGCGAGTTGGTCGAGCGGCTGTATGACCGGACGGATTATCCCACGATTGCATCCGCCGGAAAGCCGGATGCGGCAGATCATCTGAACGTGCTGCTCGACTGCGCGCGCGCCTTCCGCCAGGATACGGGGATCGGCGGCTTTGTGCGGTACATCGGATCCGTGATCGAGGGGGGCGGCCTGCGTCTGAAGGCGTCCGGGCGTGAGAATGAGGCCGTGACGCTGATGAGCATCCATAAGAGCAAGGGGCTGGAATACCCCGTCTGTATCCTGGCCGGATGCGAGTACAGGATGAACAATCGCTCCGCACAGGGGAACGTCGTGCTCCACGCCCAATATGGGGCCGGGCTGAAGATGATCGATCTCAAGCGCCTGCGCAAGTTCGACACCGTGGCCAAGGCGGTTGCCGGGGAACTCGTGCGGACCGAGGGGATCAGCGAGGGGCTGCGCCTGCTCTATGTGGCGATGACGCGCGCACGGGAGAAATTGATCCTGGTCTCCGAGCTGCCCCGGCCGGAGGCGGAGGCTGCGCGCTGTGCCGCGTTGATCGGGCCGGACGGCGTTGTGGATCCCGCATTTGTCACCGCGAGCGGGAAATTCAGCGACTGGCTGCTGGCGGCACTTCTCTCCCACCCGGATGCACGCCTGCTGCGCGACGGCGTTCCCTTTTCCGTCCCGACAGGGACTGCGGATTCCCCGGTCCGCTTCCTGTCCGTCAAGGCGCCGGAGGCCGGGACGGAGGCGGAGGAGGATCAAATGCCGTCAGATCCGGATTTTGACCGGAAGGCATTTCTCAAGGAGGTCCGGGAACGCGCGGAGTATGTCTATCCGTATCTTCCGCTGTCGGAGGTCGCCGCCAAACGGGCGGCTTCCCACGGGGAGGAGAGCGTGATTGACAGCGCCTTTTTTGCCAGTGCCCGGCCCTCCTTCATGAACAGCCGCGGACTGACCCCGGCCCAGCGCGGTACGGCCACGCACGAATATATGCAGTTTGCCGACTATGCCCGCGCGGCGGAGAATGCGCGGGCGGAGGGGGAGCGGCTGGTGCGGGAGGGCTTCCTCGCACCGGTGCAGGCACAGGCCGTCGACTACGATCAGATCGGCCGCTTTTTCACGAGCGCGCTCTATGAGCGGATCAGGCGTTCGCCCCGTGTGTACCGGGAGGAGAAATTTGCCATTGAGGTACCGGCCGGGGAGTACTATGACCTGCCGGCCGGGGAGATGGCGCGCGAGCCCATCTTCCTCCAGGGGATCGTGGACTGCGCCTTTGAGGAGGACGGCGGCCTCGTCATCGTCGATTACAAGACGGATCGGGTGCGCGACGCCCGGACGCTTCTGGAGCACTACAGCGGCCAGATGAACATTTACCGCAGGGCGATGGAGCAGTGTAAGGGACTGCCCGTTCGGGCGTGCATCCTGTACGCCTTTGCGCTGGGGATGGAGATCCCGGTAGGGCGGGCGTCACCCGACGACGAACGGGAAGAAATATGAAAAGGGGGCGCAGTCTCTGTTCTTGAGACTGCGCCCCTTGCGTGCTGTTCAGATAGACAGATTAGAACACTGTCCGGTATTGATTACAAAAAGTGCCTCACCGGTGAAGGGGGGAGGATCCGGCTCCCGCCATCCGAACGCTGAGGGCAGCGTTCCCTACGGGGCTGTACGGATCTGTGCTTTGTGCTTTTCATGCCTCCCGGTGAAATGGATTCCCCGGACAGGGGGATCCTTTTACTGATTTGATTGCTTGGGGAAAGATCAAGCCATCGTCGGCAGCAGATCGCGCTGCTGGGCGTAGGAGATCACGTCGGACTCCTTCCTTTTCAGCTGCTTGGCGTTGACGTTTACCACGCTGCTGCAATGGCCGCCCGCCAGTTGGATCCGTTTGCGCAGGATATCGGCGGCATGGGCCCCTGCAGCGGCTCCAAAGATCATGCCGATGACCTCTTTCCCGCTGAGATTGACGCTGTGCAGGAAGGCGTTGACGGCAGGCGCCGGACTGAAGGCCCACGCGGGCGTCGCGATGATCACGGTGTCATAGGCGTCAATATCCACGTCGAGCTCATCAATGACGGAGCCCTCCCCGGCAGCAGCGGCAATCGCCCCTGCCGTACAGGCGGACAGGACGCCGCGGTCATATTTTTCACGCAGCTCAACGACGTCGATTTCCCCTTCGCGGCGGGATTTTTCACACAGCGCCCGTACATCGTCCCGGATGGAATAATAGACAAGCAGCGTTTTCATCATCTGATTCATACTCCTTTGGAAGCAGTTTTTCCGGCGGCGATTTTTTCATCCGCCCAT
>CASFCH010000019.1 GCA_949293315.1 uncultured Oscillospiraceae bacterium
ATACAGATAGTTGTACGCGACCATCAGCACGTCCGCGCTGCTGTCCACGCCCTCATCCGCGATGGAGGCGATCAGCTCATTGATCGAGCTCAGCTTCAGCATGGCTGTGCTCTCCTCGCCGTCGGCGACAACCGCCACAAACGTGTTAATGCCGTTGTCCGTCAGCAGCTGATTGACAAGCGCGTCAAAGTTAAAGCCCGTGATACTTTCGTCCGCCGCCTTCACCGTATTGGCGGAAACAGTTGCTGCGATTGACGCCACTGTATTCTGAACCGCACTGAGGTCAAGCTCTACACCAAAGCCTTCAACCAGATCGGCAATATTATTGATAACCGAGGACAACTCTGTCAAAATTGTATTGACACAAGTCATGACAGCGCCCTGATTGTCACTGTATGTCTTAACCAGATTCAGAACCTGATCCACCGTGTTGGGCGCGAGCAGATCAACGATGCCCATGACATAGGCGCTCAGTTTCTCAGAGGCCTGCGCAATCGCAGCCGCCGATTCCTCCGGTGAAACGCCGGCGTTGGACAAGACATTGTTCATTGCGGTCAGAATTGCAGTGATGTCCTCTTCACCGACATCCGCTCCCAAAATATCTGCCAACTCGTCAATGCTGGCAAACATTGTCTCGCACAGAGGGGTCAGCGTCTGCATCAGGGTTGCGACTGTAATGCCGAATCCGGGCATAATCTCCACAACCGTCATATTCAACAGGCCCTCCAGCGCCGCAGGAAGCACCTTTTCCAGATTGGCGACCACCTCTGTGGAAGAGGCCGCTGCAATCGGGTGCTCCGCCAGATAGGCAGCCAGAGATTCCGCCGTAACTTCTCCGGTCAAATCCGCGAAAAGCTCCGCATCAATCTTCTGATAAAACTCGGCAGTTGCGAATTCACCGCCCAGCCCCGGGAATACGCCCAGAAGCGAGTTGATAACCGTGGATCCATAATTCGCCCAGACAGCGCTTTCAAGCAGGCCGTCCGCCATGGTAACGAGCTCTCCAACCTTCTCCTCCGTCACGCGGTCGTTGTATGTCGGCGCATAGGCGGGCTCATTCTCCGCCGCAGACGCCGCAAACGCAGATGCGCCTACGGAGAACGCCATCGCCGTGGCCAGGCCCAGGCTGAGGAGCTTTTTGCTTTTTTTCATCATACTTTCACAATCCTTCCTTAACTTTTTTGCAAACTCGAAACGTTTCGAGTTTGCACATTTTTCTTAGCCGCACCCCACTGCGGCTATTACGATCTTTATTATAATGGCCACAAGACAAAAAGTCAACCGTTTTTGTCACAAAATCAATATTTTTTTATCAAAATATTATAAAACGAATATTTTTTCTCCAAGAGAACCGGCGCAGGGGCGATTGTATTGTACAAACTTCCGCCCTGTGTTTTTCGGATTTTCACTTTCACGGACGTATGAAAAAACGCTCAATCTCCCGCCCCGTACCCGTAGGGAACGTTGCCCCCAGCGTTCCGCTGTACAGATGAAAGGTTCGCGGAATGACTCTAAAGAAGATGAAATTGAAAATCCTCTCCAAATCCAAATCTTTTCCTTTACACAAGGGATACCGGCATACAAATGCGTTGCCGGAGGGGTTCGGGTGCTACCCGAGGACTTTTTCTACCTGTCAGCCTCCCTCTCGGAACGCCGGGGGCGGCGTTCCCTACGTGGATTGTACAGACTTTTTCCGTGCGCTCCGCAAAAAGTTGGTAGCGCTGCGGAGGCGTCGTGAGCGCGCTTGCAAGCGAACAGACGCAGCGAGCGGAACTTTTGCGGTAAGGAGGAGCGACGGAATGCGCGCGGAATGACGTTCCGTCGGAACGGCGTTCCCTACGAAAGTATGCACGGACTTTGGGCGGTGTGTGATCAGCTCCGGCTTTACACAGGGAATTTTTGAGGCGCACGTTTCCTTTTTGCACCATCCCCGTAGGGAACGCTGCCCTCAGCGTTCCGCCGTACAGATGAAAGGTCCGTGGAGCGGGAGCCGGGCAGCCGCCTTATACAAAAACAAACCCCCGCCGATCAGCCGGTATCTCTTCCGGCCAATCGACGGGGTACGATATTCATTCGTCCACGTGGGAAGCTCCTCCGGCAATCACAGGCCGGGATCAAAACGTCATCAGCAGTCCCTTCGAGTGGACGCGGGCCGTCTCATAGACCTCCATCAGACTGCGGTAGAGCTCGCTGAGCAGCTCGTCGTCATTCTCCTGCAGTTCGGGCGCAGCGCCGTCGAGCTCGTCATAAATGAGCTCCACATCGTCCGGCTCGATGATCCCGAGGCCCATGCCGCTGGGGTCGAGCACAAAATTCCCCGAGCGGATCTCCGCCCCGATAAAATAGTACTCCGTGCCGCCGCTCAGGTCCAGCTCCTCCATGGCGCCGCAGAGCGTCTCCCAGTCCTCTCCGAGGCCGATATCGCCCTCCGGGTCATAGCACAGGGTCAGGATAAAGTCCGCCAGCTCCTGCACATCCCCGCTCTCCAACTCATCGCGCCAGTTTTCAGCAAGCGGGTCCGCCGTATACGGGGATTTCAGCAGCGCCCGGTTTTCCTCGATATAGGCTTCCATCGCCGCCTGATCGCCGCGGCTTCCCGCATCCAGAAGCAGCTGCTCGATCTCGGCATGATAGCGGTCCGTATCAAATAAAAAAGCGCGGTGTTCCATTAAAATATACCCCTCACCTATTTTAGAATTCACTCCGCTCTTATTATATCTGCATTTTGCACCGCTTACAAGGCTTTTGCCTTAAAATATTACTGCCCCCGGAAAGCCTCCGGGGGCGCGGAAAAATGTTTTGACAGATTTTTACTGGGCATCCAGCTGCTGGATCAAGGGCTCAAAAGCCTCCGCCGGGATCTGTGCGGCAACATCTAATATTCCATCGAAGAACACATACCCGCCCTCAATCAGGCGGAGATGGACAGTCACGCCATCCTCCATTGTGAAATACAGGTGATAGAGGCACGAGTCAAAAACGGAGACAGCCTCCGCCTCCTTATCCCTGTCATACGGAACCTCCTGCCTTGGAATCAATTCCGCCACGTTCAGCGCGTTGATAAAATCCGTTAGAGCCTGATTCCCGGCACTGTCCAGCGGACGAAGCTCCCCTTTGGAATTGTACCAGGAATCCTGACTCTCATACGTCACGGAGCGATATTTTTCCGCGAGATGCAGGCGATCCTCGTACAGATCGGAGCCGTCGCGGAGCGTGATGCCGTTATTGCAGATAAACAATTCAAGCTGGTCCTCCACTTTCATACAGAGCATAAAGCCGGGGTCGTATCCGTTCACGGCGTAGAAATCCCCCGGAACGCTGCCGGAGAGCTCCACGTACTTATCCCGATCCGTCCACTCGTCGATCGTCCCCGTGGACGTGCCGAGGTATTCGCCCACAAGGCTTTCATCCATATCCACAAACCCGTACTGCTCATAACAATGCCCCTGATAGATAAAGAACGCGACCATCATTGTCTCACTTGTTCCGTCCGGCGCCACAATCTCCCGCGGTGGAATCGCAACGCCCCCTTCGGGAACTGTAACCGGGCCTCCGTTCTCAACAGGTGGTACCGTGCGGCCGTTCCACAGCAGCGCACCGCCCACAACCAGGCACAGGCAGGCCGCCAAGGCGCCCCATTTTATAAATGGACGTGATTTTTTCCGGTGGAGTTTTGTCTGCGCCTCCTCAATGAAGCGCGCGTCGATATCGGTCATGCTGTCAAACAGCTGTTGACTCTTGTGATTTTTCATAGCGAATAGCCCTCCTTTTCCAACGATTGCTTCAGGTTCTGCCGGAGCCGGTACATCCGCTTGGCCATCCTCCCGTGGGAGACGCCGCATTCCTTTTCCAACGCGTTCAGCGCCTCGCCGTTCCAATAGCGGCGCAGGAACAGGATCCGGTCGTCCTGCGGGAGGGAGGATAGCCACGCATTGATCAAACCGGTCAGCTCCCGCCCCTCGATCTCCCCCTCCACCGACTGGGCGGACGGGATACACTCCGCCAGCTCGTCAAGGAGCTGTTCCATACCGGCATAGCGCTTTTGCGCACGGTTCTTATGGTACAAGTTGACGGCGTTATTGCGCGTCACCCTGCCCAGCCACACCCGCAGGTGTTCCGGGCGCTGCGGCGGGATCGCGTTCCAAGCCCGATGGTACACATCGTTGACGCACTCCTCCGCATCCTCGGCCACCGACAGAATATTCCGGGCGATACGGCGGCAAAAGTCCCCGTACTTCCGGTCCGTCTCCACAATCGCCGCCTCATTCCGCTCCCAGTACAGCTCAATGATCCGGGAATCCTCCAAGATCGCTCCCCCCTCTCTGTTTTTGAAAGGCCCTTCACCTATTATGACAGGATTTTTACGTCGATGTTCTCATTTTTAAAGAAAAAACCGCCCGGCACGCGGATTTCCCCACGCGCCAGACGGATTTTCCGGTATTTTGTCAAACGGTTATTCCCCGCTATACTTTTTATACCCGGGGTGCTTCCCGGTCACGCCGTACTGGGCGCGCATGGAGATCAGCCGGTCGATATTCTCGCGCGAGATCTCCTTGGCCCCGCCGAGGAGATGGGCCGTCAGGCTGATTTTGGCAAAGAGCTCCAGCGTCTCCATCCGGTAATAGGCGGTGATGACGTCCGATCCGACGGCCAGCGCGCCGTGGTTCATCAGGAGCACGACGTCGTGCTCGCCGAGGTACGGGGCGATCGCCTCCGGCACCTCGTAGGTGGAAGGCGTACCGTACGGTGTCACCGGTACGGAGCCGATGGCGATGACCGTCTCGATCATCGAGTACTCATCGAGCGCCTTGTGCGCCACGGCATAGCCGGTGGCGGTCGGCGGATGGGCGTGCAGGACAGAATTCACGTCCGGGCGCTCCTGATAGCAGCGCAGGTGCATCTTGATCTCCGACGAGGGGCGCAGGCCGGGCGCGCCCTCAAGCACGTTCCCGTCCGCGTCGATACGCACGAGCTTGTCCGGCGTGATAAAGCTCTTGCTCATGCCCGTGGGCGTGGCGAGGAAGGTGCCGTCCTCCAGCCGGGCGGAGACGTTGCCGTCGTTGGCTGCAACCCAGCCGAGCTGCCACATCTTGTGGCACACATCGCAGATCTGCTCGCGCAGTTCCATAAAACTCAACTGTTCACTCATGATATCAAACTCCTTTGACTTGCTGCGGGATCAGATGACTCCCTTTTGCAGAATGATATTCGCGTACAGCGCCTTTTCGCCGGTGGCGATCACAGCGTAGGCCTTTTTGGCCTGCTCGTAAAAGGCGAAGCGCTCCAAATGGCCCACGGCACTCGCGCCGCGGTCATCGTACTTGGCCACTGTGGCCTGATACTCCCCCCAGATGGGCGTCTCCACCGGGTCTCCGGGAACGACCTCCATCAGCGTGACCGGCTGTTCCACGTACGGATCCAGCGGGAAAAATTGAAGCATGGCGTCGAGCAGCTCCGGAACGCCGCAGCTGTCCAGACGGATCACGGGCTTCCCCCTGCCGATACTCTCGGCCGGGAAATTTCCATCCCCGATCACGATCTGGTCCCCGTGGCCCATCTCGCTCATCACCTTTAAAAGCTCCGGGATCAGAATGGGCGGTATGTTCTTTAACATCCTGTCACCTCCTGAAAGCGTGCATATTCCCGTTCCCAACGCTCTACCTGTGTAGGGGGGAATACCTTTACAGGCTCGGATCTCCGCACCACCCGCCGGATCTCCTCCGGCCCGCCGACAGCGCCCAGCGCATAGAGCTGGATGGCGGCATTGCCCAGTACTGTGGCCTCCGCCGGTCCGGCAATAACCGGGAAACCGCACGCACTGGCTGTAAAGGCAC
Organism: uncultured Oscillospiraceae bacterium; assembly: GCA_949293315.1. Lineage (GTDB taxonomy): Bacteria > Bacillota > Clostridia > Oscillospirales > Acutalibacteraceae > Onthovicinus. Next base: position 5,835 of record CASFCH010000019.1, read on the forward strand.
ATAGCTGTTCACTCTTGGTGCCCCCGCCGATCATATAGAGCGCCGGATACCGCTTGCCCGTGCAGGCGGAGATCTCCTCCAGCGCATGGCGGTACTTGAAGGCGAGGCTCTCATTGATGCAGCGGACGATCTCCCCCTCACGCTGCGGGACATGCTGCCCCGTGCGGCGGCAGTATTCCCGGATGCGCCCCGGGATATCGCCGGACGGCGTAAAGACCGGATCATCCGGATCAATAAAGCAGGCAAACGGCTGACACTGCGCCGCCATCTCCTCGAGCTCGCCAAAGGAATAGGTCTTGTTCTCGCGCATCCACTGGCGGCGGCTCTCCTGGATCAGCCACAGGCCGATGATGTTTTTCAAAAAAGATGTTCTACCCGCAAAGCCGCATTCATTAGTGATATCCAGGCGGCGGGAATCCTCGTCAATCAGCGGCGCATCCAGCTCCGTGCCAAAGAGGGACCATGTACCGCAGCTCAGGAAGGCAAAGTCTCGCTCCTGTGCCGGTACAGCCGCGAGTGCGCACTGGGTATCGTGCCCTGCGGCGGCAATCACCTGCATCTCCGGCAGCCCCAGCTCCACGCGCAGATCAGAGCTCACCGGGCCGATCACCGTCCCCGTCGGGACGATTGGGCGAAACAGCGCCGGATTCAAGCCGAAAGATTCCAGCACCTGCGGCGACCACTGCCGGGTGCGCGCATCCATCAACTGGGTGGTGGACGCGATCGAGAGCTCCGCGCACATCTTTCCGCTGAGCAGGTAGTGGAACAGATCCGGCATCAGCAGCACCGCATCTGCCCGCTCCAGCAGCTCCGGGCGGTTCTCCTTGAGGGAGAGGAGCTGATAGAGGGTGTTGATCTCCATCATCTGGTTCCCGGTGACCGCGTACAGCGTATCGGGATCCAGATATTTTTTACTCCGCTCGAGCATCCCGGCGGTGCGGGCGTCGCGGTAATGAATCGGGTTTTCCAGCATCCGGCCATCCTTGCCGATCAGGCAAAAATCCACGCCCCAGGTGTCCACGGCGAGGCTCTCCGCTCCGCCGTATTCCTTGGACTTGATGAGTCCCTGCTTGATCTCGTGATACAGGCGCAGGACATCCCAGTACATGGTGCCCTGCACCGTCACCGGATCGTTGGAAAAACGGTGGATCTCCTGCATGGAGATCCTCTCCCCGTCGTAGGTACAGCGCATCGCCCGGCCGCTGGAAGCGCCAAAATCAAAGGCGAGTACGCTTCTCGTTTTTTGATTCATGTGATTCTCCGTTATTTATACAGGGGGCCGTAATTGGCGCACGCACGGTAGTCGGCCCCCTCTGCGTCCATACCAAAGGCGTTCCACGCGCTCGGCCGGAAGATCTCCTCCTCCGGCACGTTGTGCATGGCGACCGGGATACGCAGCATGGAGCACAGCGTGATCAGGTCCGCACCGATATGGCCGTAGCTGATTGCGCCGTGGTTCGCGCCCCAGTGGTTCATCACGTCATACGCCGTCTTGAAAGCGCCCTTACCGGTAGTGCGCGGCGCAAACCACGTGCAGGGCCAGGTGTAGTCGGTGCGCTTCCACAGCTTATCGCTGACTTCGGCCGGCAGCTTGACTGTCCAACCCTCGGCGATCTGGAGCATTGGGCCAAGTCCCTTGACCAGGTTCAGGCGGATCATGGTCACAGGCATCTCGGCCTCCGTCAGGAAGCGGGAGGAATATCCGCCGCCGCGGAAATAGCCCTGGTCGGCCGCATTCCACGTGGTGGCAGCCATGATGGCGTCCTGATCGGCCTGCGTGACGTTGTACCACTCCTTCATCACGGCGTTCCCGTCCGAATCGACCGCCTTACCGTTTGCATCCAGGCAGGCTGCGCCGGAGTTAATCAGATGGATGAAGCCGCCTGCCTCTTTGGCCTTTCCCTCGAGTTCATAGCCGGTGACACGCTTGACGGCTTCCGGGCTCCAGTAGGTACGCACGTCGGCGAAGATCTGCGCCCGGTTGGTGAGCAGCTTCATGAACAGCATGCCCAGCCCGTTGAGCACGTCGTTCTCCGTGGCGAGCACATACGGCTCGCGCGCGCCGTTCCAGTCAAAGGAGGTGTTCAGCATGGCCTCCGCAAAATCCGCGTTCGGATAAAAGTCCGTCCACTGGCGCTGGCCCTGGAAGCCCGCGGCGATGGCATTGTGACCCACGCGCTCCTCCTCACAGCCCTCCGGCAGGTTCTTGTTGCCGTTCATCAGATCTTTGACGATGCACATCATCTTGACGACGAACTCCCAGTCCTTCTCCTTTTCCTCCGCACTCTTCTGCACGGACTCCGGGTTCTTGTCAAAACCGATGATGCACTTTTCCCTGGTCCAGGCGAGCGCCTTCTGGAACTCCGCCTCATCGTAGATGCCCTCCGTCATGCGGCGGATGATCTCGACCTCGTCCACGGACTCCACGCGCATGCCGAGGTATTCCTCGATAAACGCCGGATCGATGATGGAGCCGCCGATGCCCATGCAGATGGAGCCGATCTGAAGATAGGACTTGCCGCGCATGGTGGCGACGGCTACGGCCGCGCGGCCAAAACGCAGGATCTTCTCCCGTACATCGGCCGGGATCTCGGTATCGTCCGCCTCGCAGACGTCGTGGCCGTAGATGCCGAACGCGGGCAGGCCCTTTTGCGCATGGGTGGCCAAGACGGACGCGAGATACACCGCGCCCGGGCGCTCCGTACCGTTAAAGCCCCAGACGGCCTTGATGGTCTTGGGGTCCATATCCATCGTCTCCGCGCCGTAGCACCAGCACGGGGTTACGGTCAGGGTGATGTCCACACCGGCCTTTTTAAACTGGTCGGCGCAGGCCGCCGCCTCCGCCACGCGGCCGATGGTGGTATCGGAGATGATCACCTTGACCGGTTCGCCGTTGGAATAGCGGATATTCTCCTCGAGCAGCTTGGCCGCGGCGCGCGCCATGTTCATGGTCTGCTCCTCGAGCGACTCGCGCACCTTCATGTAACCGCGCCGCCCGTCGATCGTCGGCCGGATGCCGATCACCGGGTAATCCCCGATCAATCTGTTCTCTGCCATGGTAAATTCCTCCCGTTTCTGTTTAATTCCCAAACCTTACAGGTCTCCACTTTCATTGTAGCCGCTGTGCGGAAATTTTTCTTGTCTGATCGTCAGTTTTAATAGTAAAATAATCATTTTTTAAAAAGAATGGCACAATCTGCCCTTAATTTGAGTAAAAACTCTTTTCTTTTGCCGGAAGGCGTGGTACAATCGTTTTGGTAATTTATTCATTTTTCAGGCGTGTTTCCGGAGGTGGCCCATGCGGTACAGCGATTATTTTGAGCGGAAGGCCCATGGTACGGTCGATTTCCCCTTTGCCTTTTACGATGTGACGCCCCGGCACCCGCAGTACAATATGCCCCTGCACTGGCACAGCGAATACGAGATCATCCGCGTGATCTCCGGGCGGTTCGAACTGAGCATCAACGGTCGTCCCCTCCCCCTGGAGGCCGGGGAATACGCCTTTATCGGCGGCGGCCTTCTGCACGGGGGAACCCCATTTGACTGCCGCTATCAGTGCATGGTGTTCCACATGGAATTTTTCACCCGGAACCTGCCGATCTGCCCGCCGGAGCTTGGCGCCATTCAGATGAACGAGCTGCTGCTGCCCGAACGACTGGCCGCGGGGGAGGAAAAGTTCACCCGCCCGCTGCGGGAAGCCTTTGAGGCGATGATGCGCACGGAGACAAGCGGCGCCGCCCGCCTGCTGGCCGTGGGGGACCTGTGCCGATTTTTCGCCCTGATGCTCGAGAGCGGCCGCTGCCGCCATCGCGCGGGGATCTCCCTGCAGGTGAAGAAAAAAATCACTCAGTATAAGACGATCCTCGCCTTCATTGAGGAGCACTATGCGGAGAAGATCACACTGGACGATCTGGCGGGATGCGTGTGCATGAATAAGAACTACTTCTGTAAATTCTTCTGTGATCTGACGCAGCGCTCACCCATGGAATACCTGAACTATTACCGGATCGAGACGGCCTGCGGGCAGCTTCTGCGTTCAGACAAGACCATCACGGAGGTCGCGCTCGACTGCGGATTCAGCGATGTGAGCTACTTTATCAAGGTCTTTAAAAAGTACAAGGGCGTCACGCCAAGCCAGTATGAGGAACAGGCCCTGCATGACGTTTTTTCCACAGAAAATTATAAAAAATGAGAAAGGAAGGAAAAGTATATGAACCCATTTGTAAAAGCCGGCGCCCTGCTCCTGTCCGGCGTCTTCCTGACGACGGCGCTGACCGCCTGCACGGGGGAGGAGACCGGCCCCGCCACCCTGACCGTGGATCTGAACGACCGGCACCAGACGATGGAGGGCTTTGGCGCGAGCTCCGCCTGGTGGTCTCAGGAGATCGGCGGCTGGACAGAGATCGGCGCGTCCGGCAAGCAGGTGCGCGAGGAGATCATGGATCTCCTCTACTCCGAGGACGGCCTCGGCATGAACATCTACCGGTACAATCTGGGGGCCGGTACCGGCACCGGGGAGAAACCGGGCGTCTTCAGTGACAGTTGGCGCAGCGCGCAGAGCTTCATTGACGACAACGGGAACATCGACTATTCGCTTGACGCAAACGCCGTGTGGTGCATGACCCGCGCCGTCGAGCTGGGGGCGGACAAGGTCTTCTTCTTCTCCAACAGCGCGCCGGACACCATGACCATCACCGGCATGCCGCACAGTGAGGAACAGCGGAAAAAGGTGACCAATCTGGCGCCGGAAAATTATCAGGCCTTTGCCGACTACGCGCTGGATGCCGTGGAGCACTTCCGGGCCGAGGGGATCCCGGTCATCGCGATCTCCCCGATCAACGAGCCGCAGTGGACGTGGCAGGGCGGCCAGGAGGGCTGCCACTATGAGCCGGATGAGATGGTCGCGCTGTACAAGGTGTTCTATCAGGAGATGCTCGACCGCGGCATGACCGATGAGGTGGAGCTGGATATGTTCGAATCCGGCCAGTTCGGCGGGATCATCAAATTCAGAAAATGGTTCAAGGCGCTCGCGGAGGACGAGACGCTTGGCCCGATCTTCCACACGCTGAGCGGTCACTCCTATAACAGCTCCTTTGCCGATAAGGAGAAAACCGCCAAATGGCTGAAGAAGAATTATCCCGATCTGAAGATCCGCTGCACGGAGTGGACGGAGATGACGGGCGGACGCGACCTCGGAATGGATTCCGCCGTCATCATGGCGGATACGATCTGCAGCGACCTGAAAATTCTGGACGCCATCTCCTGGACATACTGGCTGGCCGTCTCCCGCTATGACTGGCGCGATGGGCTGCTGTATGTGGAGCCGAACGACCCGATCCCTCAGACCTATACGCTGACCAAGCGCTACTACGGGTACGGCAACTTCACCAAGTTTGTCAAGGAGGGCGCCGTGCGCGTGGGGACCCAGATGCAGAATGAGGGCGAGCTCAACAGCATCGCCTTTGAACACGACGGCAAGCTGACCATGATTCTGGTCAACAGCTCCGCGGAAAATGAGCGTCAGGTCTCCTTCAACATCGCCGGCGGCGATTATCAGACCATGACCACGTGGCTGACGGATGATGAACACGATCTGGAGCAGACGGCACAGACCGCCTACAGCGCACAGAGCGCCGTCACGCTGCCCCCGCAGTCCGTGATGACGGTAGTTTTGGAGTAGTGGAGCGCAATGGGAAAAATTACGTTTCCAAACGGAGACTTACACACGCTCGATGACCTCGGTGCATGGATCAGCGGGCAGACGGATGAGACCGCCGTGGAAATTCAGTCAGGCGTCTATTACGGCACCTTACACCTGGAGGGGCTTGAATGCCCCTCCCTCCTTTTGTCCGCGCCTGAGGGGGCCGTTTTTACCGGATGCCGGGAATTCAGCGCCAATTTTGCGCCCTGCGGCAGCGGGCTCCTCGCGGCGAACATCGGCACGGGGCTGCGTCCGGAGCGGCTGTTCATCGACGGGGAAATAAAAATCCTTGCCCGTTACCCCAAGTATGACCCCGCCGCACCGCTCGGAGGGATCACGGACTACGCCGATATCTGCCGCCGGATCCGGGAAGAAAAAGACCTTGCCGGCGCCTACCTGCACGCCCTGCACGAGCACGAGTGGGGCTCCAACGATTACCGGATCACCGGGCGGCGCGGAGATGAGCCCGCGCTGGAATGGGTCGGCAACAACAACCGCGGCTGCGCCTTCAAAAAGGACTGCGTCTATATTGAAAATCTCCCCTCCCTGCTCACCGATGCGGATGAATGGTACTACGACCGGAAGAAAGGCATCCTCTATGTCTCACAGGAGGCCCTCTCCCCCGGCAGGCACGATATCGGGATCCCTGACCGGCTCTGTCTGCTCTCCCTCCACGACTGTATGAACACGCAAATAACCGTACAGGGGATTTACTTTACAGATACGGACCGCAGCACCTTTAAATCGCCGTGGGAACGATACCTGCGCAGCGACTGGGCCTTCAACCGCGCCAGTACCATCGCGATATCCGGCAGCAGCGATATCCGGCTGACCGACTGCCGATTTGAAAATCTCGGCTCCAATGCCCTTGGCATCTTCGGTGAGTGTAAAGGTATTTCGGTTGACAGTTGTGATTTTCGCGACTGCCTGACAAACGGCATCCTGATCCTCGGCGATCCGGACAGCACCTACTGCACCTCCTCCTGGGAGGGATCCCGTCACCGCACGCAGATGGAATCCCCCGAACAGACGGGGCCGTCCAGCGAACATTATCCGCGTGATATCCATATTGCCGGCTGCCATTTTTATAATCTGGGCACAGAGGATAAACAGTCCGCCGGGGTGTGTATCAGCCTGGCACTGCGTGTGACAGTCGATCGCTGCACGCTGCACCATCTGCCGCGTGCAGCGATCAATATCTGCGAGAACGCCTTTGGTGGGCACACGGTCAGCAACTGCGATCTGTTCGACTGCGTGCGGGAGACGGGCGACCACGGCCCGTTCAACAGCTGGGGCCGTGACCGCTTCTGGACATTGCGGGACGCGGACGACCGCACCGGAAAATTCGGCCTGCAAAAAAAGCCATATGTGCTGGCCGACATGCTCGAGCCCAACACGCTCCGCCACAATCGCGTCGTGGGCAGCCGGGGCTTTGGGATCGATCTGGACGACGGCTCCAGCAACTACACCATCGAGGACAACCTGTGCATCGGCGTGGGAATCAAACTGCGGGAGGGCTTTTACCGCACCGTGCGCAACAACGTATTGATCGGCGCACCGCTGGACCTGCACGCCACCTTCGCCGGCAATGATGACGTCATCACGCAGAATATCGTCTGTAATCCGGTGCCGGTGCGTCCCATCCTGCTCAACCGCGGCTGCACCACCCGGGTGGAGGAAAACATCTTCCTAAACGCCTCGGCTAAAATCCGGAAACAAAAACTTTTGCGCGGGAGAAATAATGCCTGGGATACCGCAGAAGCTCAAAGCCTGCTCGGGCGTTTGGACCGCTACCCCGGATTCGTTCCCTTTTCCTTAGAATTTGGCTGCCCCGGTGCGCCTCAGCCCAATTTTGACAAGCTCCCCCTTCAGACCACAGACAGGCCCCGCCAGATCCGAAACCGGTTTGGAAAATTTTCCGCCGTAGATGAACAGATTCGATCTTACACTGGTGCACCTGGTACGGACGGCCTGTACGTGGTGCGCGTCGGCCTCTTTTCCCCGCTGCGGCGGTACGGCGTGCGGCCTGGGGATATCCTGCTTGAAGTGGACGGTGCTCCCGTCCGGGGAACGGATTTCACTTTTTCAAATCTCCCCGGGCGCGGCCATCGGATCACGGCCTTTCGCAAGAATCAGACGATCGCCCTAAAGCGCCGCTGATTTTCCGATCCCCCTGCGGAAAGAACTTTCATCCCAGGGGGGATTTTTGAATGTACAGGCCACCCTTTCACTACAAAACTGCAGTTATTTTTACCCGATCATGAATCTATTTGCGAAATAGCAAAAAATCTTGAAATAAATTTCAAGAGCGCATATACTATCATTGGTACAACAAATAATGAGAAGGAGAACAAGCATGGATATCTTTGAAAATACCATCCGGGGACATCTGATTGTCTCCTGCCAGGCGCTGCCGGACGAGCCGCTCCACTCCTCTTTTATTATGGGGAGAATGGCGCGTGCGGCGGCCGAAGGCGGAGCGCGCGGGATCCGCGCAAACACCTGTGAGGACATTGCGGAGATCAAAAAAAATGTGGACCTCCCGGTGATCGGGATCATTAAGCGCGACTATCCGGGCAATACCGTCTATATCACCCCCACCATGAAAGAGATCGACGAACTGATGGCCGTCCGGCCGGAGATTATCGCCCTCGACGCGACGGGGGCCGTCCGCCCGGACGGGAAGACGCTCGATGAATTTTATCAGGATATCCGGGCGAAATATCCCGGCCAGCCCCTCATGGCGGACTGCTCCACCGTTCAGGAGGCGCTGCACGCCGACGCGCTGGGGTTTGACTTTATCGGCACCACCCTGGTCGGATACACCGATCAAAGCCGCGGGGACCGGATTGAAAAAGACGACTTTGCCATCATCCGCGCCATTCTCGAGCAGGCACATCACCCCGTCATCGCCGAGGGGAATATCAACACCCCCGCCAAGGCGCGCCGCGTGATCGAGCTGGGCTGCTACAGCGTGGTAGTCGGGTCCATCATCACCCGCCCGCAGGTCATCACACGGACCTTCACACAGGAAATGGAAAAGATCGGCTGAATGCCGCTATGAGATGAGGAGGAATTCTCTATGAAAGATTTGGCAAAATACAGGGGGATCATTCCCGCATTTTACGCATGCTATGACGATCAGGGGAACGTCAGCCCGGAACGGGTGCGTGCCCTGACGCAGTATTTTATCGACAAGGGCGTCAAAGGCGTCTATGTCAACGGATCCTCCGGCGAGTGCATCTATCAGGGCGTGGAAGAGCGCAAGATCATCATTGAAAACGTGATGGCCATCGCCAAGGGGAAGCTCACCGTGATCGACCATGTGGCCTGCAACAATACGCGCGACAGCGTCGAGCTCGCCCGCCACGCCCAGAGCGTGGGCGTGGACGCGATCGCCTCCATCCCGCCGATCTATTTCCGCCTGCCGGAGTACTCCATTGCCGCGTACTGGAACGCGATCAGTCAGGCCGCTCCGGATACGGACTTTATCATCTACAACATCCCGCAGCTCGCGGGGACGGCGCTGACGATGAGCCTGTTTGCCGAGATGATGAAGAACCCGAATGTGGTCGGCGTCAAGAATTCCTCCATGCCCACGCAGGATATCCAGATGTTCAAGGCCGCCGGCATGGCCGCCAAGGGCGATTTCATCGTGTTCAACGGACCGGATGAGCAGTTCGTGGCGGGCCGTGCCATCGGGGCGGACGGCGGGATCGGAGGCACCTATGCCGTGATGCCGGAGCTGTTCCTGCGGCTCAATGAGCTGATCGCCGCCGGCGCGCGCGAAAAGGCCGCCGCACTGCAATATGATATCAATGAGATCATTTATAAAATGTGCTCCGGCAGGGCCAACATGTACGCCGTGGCCAAGGAGATGCTGCGCATCAACGCAGGACTCGATATCGGCGGCGTCCGCGCTCCGCTGGAAAATCTGCGTGCGGACGATATCGCCATTGCCCGGGAGGCCGCAGCCATGGTCTGCGCCGCCAAAGAAAAGCACATGTAATTCCCTTTCAGCAGAGCCGGCACGTCCCCGCGGCGTCTCCTACATAATCCGTTAAAAAGGAGACGCTGCCCATGCGGGGATTCACCTGGATCGATCTGATCATTCTGATTGTTTACCTGATTGCCGTGCTGTTTGCCGGCCTGCACTTCTCCAAGCGGGAGATGAAGGGCAAGGAGTATTTTAAGGGCGACGGGACCATCCCCTGGTGGGTGACCTCCGTCTCCATCTTTGCGACGCTGCTCAGCCCGATCTCCTTTCTCTCCCTGGCGGGGAACGCCTACGCGGGCTCCTGGCTTTTATGGTTTGCACAGCTCGGGATGCTGCTGGCCATTCCGCTGACGATCCGGTTTTTTCTGCCCATTTACAGCAGGCTGAAGATCGATACCGCCTACCACTATCTGGAACTGCGCTTTGGCAGCAAGGGGCTGCGCGTACTGGGGGCGGTGATGTTTATCGTCTACCAGATCGGGCGCATGTCGATCATCATGTACCTGCCGTGCATGGTGCTCTCAAAGCTGACGGCGATCAACGTCAATATCCTGATCGTCGTAATGGGCGTTATCGCGATCATCTATTCTTACACCGGCGGGCTCAAATCCGTGCTGTGGACGGACTTTATCCAGGGGGCCGTCCTGCTGGCCGGTGTGACCTTTGCGCTGATTTTTCTGTTTGCCAATCTGGAAGGGGGCCCTGCCGCCGTCTTCCGGGCGCTTTCCGAACAGCAGAAGTTCCTGGCCGCGGACGAGCCGCTCTTTGACCCCAATCTCCTGCACAGCAGCGTCTTCCTGCTGATCGTGGGGGCGGGATTCAACACGATGGGCTCCTACGTTTCCAGCCAGGACATCGTTCAGCGCTTCACGACTACAACGGACACCAAAAAGCTCAATAAAATGATGCTTGCCAACGGCGCCCTCTCGATCTTTATCGCCACGGTCTTTTACCTGATCGGAACAGGGCTTTATGTATTCTATCAGGTACAGGGGCACGCGCTCCCTCCCGCGGCGCAGCAGGATCAGATCTTCGCCTCCTGGATCGCGTTTGAACTGCCGGTGGGCATCACCGGACTGCTGCTGGCAGCCATCTATGCGGCTGCCCAGTCCACCCTCTCCACGGGTCTGAACGCCGTATCCTCCAGCTGGACGCTCGACATTCAGGCGCGCCTGTCCAAAAAGGAGCTCAGCTTTGAGTCCCAGACAAGGATCGGCCGGTGGGTATCCCTGATCGTGGGGATCTTTGCCATTGTGGTGTCCGTCATCCTCGCCAATGGGGAGATCACCTCCGCCTATGAGTGGTTCAACGGCTTCATGGGCCTGGTGCTCGGCATTTTGTTCGGCACCTTTATCCTCGGCGCGTTCACCCGCACGGCCAACACTTTCGGCGCGGCGGCAGGATTTATCGCGGCCAGCGGCGTGATGATCTATATCAAATACTTTGTACCGGCTGCGGTGGTCTCTATTTGGTCCTATTCGTTAATTTCCGTGGCGGTGTCCGTGGCGGTCGGCCTCCCCGCGAGCCTGCTCTGGCGCACGGGGAGGCGCCGCCGGGAGAAGCCCGCACCTGGCACAACGATCTATCGGGAAAAGAGGTAATTTGCAATGATATTCGGAAATCTTCGCAACTTAAAGGAATTCCCCTATCTGGAGCAGGATGTGCGCACCTGCCTGGAATACGCGGCCGCACACGATCTGGCCGCCCTGGAGGACGGCCGTTACCCGATCGACGGGGATCGGATCTATGTCAATATCAGCTCCTATGAGACGACCCGGGCGGAGAACCGCGTCTGGGAAGCGCACCGCAGATATCTGGACCTGCACCTGATGCTCCGGGGGAAGGAGCAGATGGACGGCAATTTTACCGACGCCATGAAGCAGCTCGCATACGTGGAACAAAACGATTTTCTCCCGCTGGAAGGGGAGGCAAACAGCCATGTTATTCTGGCACAGGGGGACTTTCTGGTCTGTTACCCAAGCGATGCGCACCGTACCGCCATCCAGGTGGAGGGGCCGGAAAAGATTAAAAAGGCGATCTTTAAAATCAGGATTGGATAAGGGCAGCTGTGCGGAAGGAGTACAGGGATGAAGGAATACATTTGCGTTGATATCGGCGGCACCTCCATCAAATATGGCATCATCGGCGAGAATGCCGAATTTCTGGAGACCGCCTCCGTCCCCACACAGGCCATGGAGCACGGAGGTCCGGGGATCGTGCGGAAGGTGACACAGCTCATTGATGAAGCGCGTGTGCGCCGCACGCTCTCCGGCATCTGCATCTCCACGGCCGGAATGGTGGACTGCGACAAGGGGACGATCACCTATGCCGCCCCGCTGATCCCCGACTACACCGGCACGCAGTGGAAAAAGGCGCTGGAGGAACGCTTTCACCTCCCCTGCGAGGTGGAGAACGACGTCAACTGCGCCGGTCTGGCGGAGTACCACGCCGGCGCGGCCCGCGGGAGCAAGATCGCCGTCTGTCTGACGGTCGGCACCGGGATCGGCGGGGCAATCCTGATCGATGGAAAAATTTTCCACGGTTTTTCCGGCAGCGGGTGCGAGGTGGGATACATGCACCTGCCCGGCGGGGCGTTTCAGGATCTGGGCGCGGCGAGCGTCCTCTCCCGGAAAGTTGCGTCCTGCAAGGGCCTCACCCCGGAGGAGACAGACGGAAAATACATATTCGATCAGGCGCGTGCGGGGGACCCGGACTGCATCCGCGCGATCGACGAGATGGTCGATGTACTGGGGATGGGTATCGCCAACATCTGCTATGTCCTCAACCCGGAGGTCGTCGTGCTCGGCGGCGGGATCATGGTGGAGCGGGACTACCTCGCCGACCGGCTGCGCGCCGGTCTGGACCGCTGGCTGCTCCCGTCCGTGGCGCGCCACACGCGCCTCGCCTTTGCGGAAAATCGGAATCAGGCCGGGATGCTCGGCGCGTTTTATCACTTTCAGGCACGTCATACTTCGTCATAACGGAGCGTTACCAATGGAAGAGTACGAAAAAAACATCATCCCCCATATTGAGGCCATCTACCAGAGCTTCACCCCGCTGGAGCGGACGATCGCCGACTTTTTCATCCACAACGAGGAACGGAAAGATCTCTCCGCCAAGAGCGTCGCACGGCGGCTGTACGTCTCCGAGGCTTCGCTCTCCCGCTTTGCACAGAAGTGCGGGTACAAGGGCTACCGCGAATTTCTCTTCTGCTATGAGCGCAGCGGCGGCCCGGCCAACCGCCCCCCCGCCAGCAACCATGCCAAGCTGGTGCTCAACGACTATCAGGAGCTGCTCAATAAGAGCTATTCCCTCCTTGATGAAGAACAGGTGGCGCGGATCGTCCGCATTCTCTCCGAAAAAAAGCGGATCTACGTCTATGGGAAGGGCAGCTCCGGCCTTGTCGGCATGGAGATGAAGCTTCGCTTTATGCGGATCGGCGTCAATATCGAGGCGATTACCGACGGCCATATCATGAAGATGAACTCCGTCCTGCTCGACGAGGACTGCGCCGTCATCGGAATCACCGTCACCGGGAAAACCGAGGAGGTCATTGAGTCTCTCCGCACGGCCAAGCGCTGCCATGCCACAGTGATCCTGATGACTTCTCATAACGAAAAGGCTTTTCGCGACTTCTGCGATGAGGTCATGCTCTTTGCCGTAAAGGAGTATCTGGAGACCGGTAAGGCAATCTCCCCGCAGTTTCCGGTGCTCGTAATGGTGGATATCCTGTACGCACACCTGCTGCGTCTGGATGAGAGCCGCCGGGAGACCCTGCATGACCATACGCTGGAGGCGCTGGAGGAAAATTAACGCGATAACGGGTCCCGCAGGGAAAACCTGTGGGACCCGCTGCATGGGGGCCGCTGAATTTTGGGGCGCCTCAGCGATGATTTCCCGTCACTCCCCGGCGTCCGTTTTCTCTCTCAGCGCTCATACGGGGTGACGACCCACTTCATACACCCGCTCGATTTGTCCGCAAATGTCCTGTATCCGGCGAGGATGTCATTGAGGGGCCCCTGGTGGGTCAAAAGGAACTGTGTGTCCAGCCGCCCGGATGCCAGATGCTCCAGCAGCTCGTCACAGTACGCAGAATCGACGCCGCCTGTCTTGAAAATCAGGTTTTTGCCATACATCCGCTCTAAGGGGAGCGATTGCGGCTTTTCGTACATGGCGACAAGGGCAACAACGGCGTTCGGCCGCGCGATCTGCCATGCCATCTGGAACGTATTTTCCCCTCCAGCGGCCTCGATCACACCGTCCGCGCCGCGGCCCTCCGTCTCCCGCAGGACGGCTGCGGCGGCATCCTCCTGCTCCGGATCGATCCCGACATCCGCAGCCCCGTGCTCGAGCGCCATCCGGAGGCGCGCCGAATCAATGTCAAGGGCAATCACTTTACCCGCTCCAAACAGGCGGGCGCACATCATGGCGCACTGCCCCACCGGCCCCGCGCCGATGACGGCGACCGTATCGCCCGGGTGGATCTCACACAGCCGGGCCCCGAAGTATCCGCTCGAGAGGATATCCCCCGTCAGCAGGGCGGCACGGTCGCTCAGAACGTCCGGGATTTTGTTCAGGGAGGTCGCCGCATAGGGCACCCGCACATACTCCGCCTGGCAGCCGTCGATCCGGCACCCGAGCTCCCACCCGCCGTGCGCACAGTTATTGACATAGCCGCGCCGGCAGAACCAGCATTCCCCGCAGTGGGTGACGCAGTTGGCCGCCACACGGTCCCCGGGGCGCAGATTTTGCACCGCGTCACCGACCTGCGTGACCACGCCCACAAACTCGTGCCCGAGCACGGTATCCGGCACGGCGCGCGGTACGGCGCCGTGGATGATATGCAGATCACTCGTACAGATGGTGCTCAGCGTCACCTGCACGACCGCGTCCGTCGGCGCCTGAATTTCTGGGACGGGCCGGTCCGTCAGCTCAATTTTCCCGCCTGTACGGCACACCAGCGCCTTCATTGTCGCCTGCATGGAATCAGCACTTCCTTTCCCAATGCTATTGTACCACACCTCGTCCCGCAGGCGCAATAAAACGGCGGAAAAGCCCGTTTCCTTTTTGCCAAATTTGCTTTATAATAGAGTTGGACACGATATATGGATGGAGGAACAGATATGGAACCGTTTCGATTCACGGTCGTCGCCGACACGCACTATTTTTCCAAAACGCTCGGGACTGCGGGCAAGGCGTATGAGCTGCGCTCCGGCTCCGACCAGAAATGCCTGGCGGAGACGGCGGAGCTGATCGACGCCGCCTTTGCACAGATCGCCGCCTCGGATACGCAGGCCGTGCTGATCGCCGGAGATCTGACCAACGACGGAGAGCGCGTCTCCCACGAGGAATTCCGTGAAAAGCTCTATGCGCTCAAACAAAAAAAGCCGGTCTACGTCATCACGGCGACGCACGACTGGTGCTGCGATGAAAATCCGCGCAGATTTTCGGGCGATCAGGTCACGCACGACGTGCCGGTCATGGCCAGCAGTGAACTGCGCGACTTTTACCGGGACTTTGGCCCCGACGCCGCGGAGGCGGAATTCACCACCCACCTGGGCACCTCCTCCTATGTGGTGCGTCTGAACGAGCACGTCAAGCTGCTCGCCCTCAATGACGATCAGAACGGCAAGGGCCGCGCCGGGTTCAAGGAGGATCACTTCCGGTGGATCGAGGAGCAGATCCGAAAGGCCCGGGAGGAAAACTGCCTGATGATCGGCATGGAGCACCATCTGCTGATCGCGCACGTCAACCCCCTGCTCACGGGCGGCGGCACCTGCGTGGGCGACCGCGAGGAGGTCGCATCCCGTCTGGCGGACGCCGGCCTGCGGTATATGTTTGTCGGCCACAGCCACATCCAGCGCACGGATCACTTCATCTCCCCGGCCGGGAATCGGATCACGGAGGTCAACGTCGGCTCGCTCGTCGGCTACCCTGCGCCGATCGTCAACGTTACCGTACAGCCCCATGGAACGCTCCGCTATCAGGTGGATCACCTGCGGGAATTCACCTGGAACGGCCGGACGATCCCGGCGCTCCCCTATCTGCGGGAGCATGCGCTCGCCCTCGTTCACCGTGTTCTGGAGAGCTCGGACAAAAGGGACTTTGCGGAAAAGCTCACCGCGCTCCAGCTCAACGGGCAAAAGATCGCCCGATTTTACCCGCTCATTAAACCGATCCTGAAGTTCCTGCGGGAAGGTACGGTCTGGAAGCTGTACAAAAAGCTGCGCCTGACCGGCAAGGCAAAGGCAATGGACCGTGAACTCATCACGCGTCACAGGGATGAAAAGATCATCGACTATGTCGATAAAATGTTCCTCGCCTTCTTTGACGGTACCCTCACACCGCACGCCCCGGAGAGTGATTTTTATCGGTTGGTGATGTCTTTCGTGGGCGCTCTGCGCAGCGTCGCCCCGGAGAAAGATACGATCAAAAAGCTCTATGACACCTGCGAGACGCTCCTCACCGGCGGAGAATATGACAATCAGCAGGCGGTCATCTGATGCCTGCACCAAGTAAAATATAATCCCACAACTGCCCCGCTTTTTCGGTTAAAAGCGGGGCAGTTTTTTATCTGCGGACACCGGGTGTACGTTGTCAGAGTATAGATAATCCCGCAGCGATGTGATTTAATTAAATTGTCAGATCATGTCTTTTCCGGGATCCCCGGATAAAGGGCAGCTTTCATCGTCCCGAACCGATGAAGACATGCGTGATTTTTGAAAGGAGTAATACGATGACCTGTAAAAACTGCGGCAATGAAATTTGGCAGGAGATGCTCTACTGTCCCTTCTGCGGCCACGAGGTGGAGGACGAGGAGGAGCAGGCGCGCGTCTGCCCCCAATGCGGACGCCCCGCTGAGGCAGACGACGCTTTCTGCGGTGCATGCGGCGCGCGGCTGACGGAATCGGACACAGGCGCCACGAACCCCACCCTGATACAGAGTATGAAAAGCGATCTCCAACAGAGCCAGACCGTCCAAACCGCCAAAGCCCAACTGTCATCCCTGCAGCTCGTCAGCCCGCGGACGTGGCTTCTGATCGGCGCCGGCATCATCGCGCTGATTTTTGTAATCATTCTGTTTTCCAACATCCATAAATGTGACTACTGCGGGGATTTCTTCTTCGGCGAGCCGTACCACTTCTTCGGCATGGAAGTGTGTGACGACTGCTGGAATTCTTAAATGCGTCAAAAGGGAGGAAAAATCATCATGTATTGTCCAGCGTGCGGAACCCTGTTATCAGAAAACCAACAATTCTGTCCACGGTGCGGAGAGCGGGTCCAACCGCCGGAGCAGCCCATTCCACAGCCTGCTCCCCTGCCCGACGCCGCCCCGGTAAAACCGATCCCGGCACAGCAGTTCTCCGCCCCCTCCCCCACTCCGGGAGGTCTCTCAAAAAGAAAAATCATTGTTCTGGCGGGGATCGCTGTGGCGGTACTCGTCTTGATTGTCGCCGTTGTCATCGCGGTGAGCGCCGGCTCCGGACAGAGAAAAATGACAAAGGCGCTTGAGGACGGGGATCTGTACACGATCTCATCCGTCTATAACGAACTGATTTCCGACGGAAAATCGGACGACGCCCGCAAGGCGATGGTCGGTTTTGTACAGGACGCCGCCGACACGCTCAACAGCGACTTTTCCTATGATATTTCAAACGCATCCGGCGAATGGGACATCGAGGACTATATGTACGAGGACTACATCCCGTCCACCTGGGGCGACATCCTGAGCGACGAGGGGCAGATCTGGATCTCCGGCATCGGCTATCAGCCGCTGGATCAGGCGCTGGAGGACTTCTGCGATCTGGCCGACTCCAAAATCTCCTATTACATCGGCCTGTACTACCTCGATCAGGGGGATTCCGCCTCCGACTACGAGGATGCGGCGGAGGCCTTTGGATACGTGATCGCGGCGGACAAAAACTTTTCCGATGCCGAGGCCAAGATGGACGAGGCCTATGACGCCTATCTCAGCGCCGTGATCACGCTGGCCGACGAACACATCGCCGACGGCGACTTCGCCGGCGCGCTGGAGCTGCTGGATCAGGAGCTGGACGTGGACAACGCGGAACTCTCCGAACAGATGCAGACCAAACTGAATGAAACGAGAAAGAGCTATGCCGATCAATACGCCCAAAAGGCGGCCGACGCCCTGAAAAGCGGGGATGCCGAAGGCGCTGTAGGCAATATGGAGGCCGCCGTCCAGATCTGCCCGGACGGCGGCTATCAGGCCAAGCTGGACGAGTATAAGCTGTATCTGCCCTATGCGCTGTATGATCAAAACAACATTCTGCAAAGCGACACAGGGATCGAGCTCTTTGATTCGGCAAAAGCAGTCAACCAAGAAGAGTATACGAACATCGTCGCGGTCTGCTATACAGAAAATGCAGATCCCATCCCGGTCAGCTATATGCTGAACGGAAATTATGACACCGTAACCGGTACTTTTTTCTCTCCAAAGGAAAACGCCACCTTTCATCGAACGGGTTCGGTCTACTTTGAAGCCTACGGCGACGGAAAACTATTATTCACCTCCCCGACAATCAGCGCAGAGAGTCTGCCCACGGACATTCAATTTTCCGTTACCGGCGTGCAAAAGCTCGAAATCAGATTTATCGGTTCTGGCTCCTCTGTCCGGGGTGTTGACGCCATATGGACGGGAGATTACGGGATGCTTTCAAACCTCATCGCCCAAAAAAATATCCCGCAGACGTAAAAGGATGAGAGCAACGCCGTCCTGCAGTTTGCCCCCATGTATGAATAAAACCGACGCCGTTTGAATGATGAAAAGGAGAATTTTCCATGCCACGGTACAGAAGCCTGTTTTCCGTCATTCCGCCGGCCAGTCTCTTTTTTGAGCCGGCATACCAATATCTGCTCTCACAGGGATATGAATATATCCAGCTCGGGGGCGAAAATGTCTTTAAAAAGGGACACGGATTCTTCTGTGCTCCGCGGTACATCAAGGTGAGCTGCACGGCAGATACAGTCCTGATCGAGGCATGGATGAAATATTCCCTGCTCCCGGGCGTATATGTCGGAGAGATCGGCTTGACCGGGTTTGTCGGCGCAGCCGTCCGCGGCCCGCTCAAGGCGAATGTCGCACGGCTGGAGTCCATGCTCCAGGCCGGCGGCGGGATCTGGCGGCCCGGCGCAGTATAAACCAATCAGAAAGAGAGGAACGCTCATGCATCCGCAGACAAAACTCCGCTCGGAGCGAAGAAAGAAGAAAGTCCTCATCATCGCCGTGGTTGCCGGCACGGTACTTCTGATCGCCGCCGCAGTTCTATTGGGCACTTCGATATTCCGGACGAGCCGCCGGTCTGAAATGCACAGCCTGATCTCGCAGGCCTGGAACCAGGCCGCATTGCAGGAGCAGGAGGAAAATCCGGCGTTTTTACAGGCCTTTGACGAGCGCGCGACCTTTGCGGTGGAAGATGTAAAAAACGAGGGGGACGGCTATACCGTCGTCACCGTGACGGTGACTTCCCCGGATATCAGCGGCGCATTCGAAAGCGCTCAGGACGCGCTCGGCGGCCGGACGCCGACAACGGATGAGATGGATGAGATCCTGACAGAGCTCGTGCGTGACGCCGACCTGAAAACGACGCAGCAGACCGTGTCCGTGATCGAGGACAGCGCCGGGGGCCGCCATGTCTGGTTTAACGAGGCGTTTGCGGACGCCATGTACGGCTATGCCTACTCGGACGCCATGGAGACGTTCATGCGCGAGCAGGCACAGGCCATGACGGAGGGAGAGGGATGAAGAAATTTTTTCAATGCACGGCGGCACTGCTGTGCTGCGCACTGATCGCGGGAATTCTGCCGGCCCGTGCGACGGAGGGCGGCGCCTTTCTGTCCGTCACGGTGGAGACGATCGACAGCGACGGCAACGTGCAGACCGCAGGCGACGTCTGTTATACGGACGGGCAGGATCTGTACGTCACGCCGGACTTCCTGTGCCGCTACACGCTCTACTATTACGACGATGCGAGCGCCGCGTTCGTGCGCGCGGGACAGGAGCCCGGCAGCAAATACGGCTGCGTCGTTCTGAACGCTGCTGAAAAATCGGTCCTGATGTATCCGAATCCGGAGTGTCCGTTCAGCTATACGCTCCGCGACGTCTTTGAATTCGGGGGCGAATATTTCCTGCCGCTCGACCAGATGGCCGGCTATCTCAAGGCGCGCGTCCTGGTCGAGGGGACCACCGTCACCATCGCCAACAGCGGCTACAGCATGGCCGACGCCGAATACGCCTTTTCCAAAATCGAAACGGACAAGGCGTACACCGGCTATGACTACACTTCTATCGTCGACGATCTGTACGGCGGAAGCGAGGCGGCCTTTCGCTTTTCTACGCTCAAAAATTATTTTTCTTCCTGTGTCTTTCTTCAGCTTTCCAATATTGATTTTATCTTTCAGTCCGGAAATCAGGAGGAGTATGAGTCCTTCCTTGAGCGCTGCGTCACAGACAACAGTACTTATTTAGAGGCCGCCGGCGCCGACAACCTGCAGCAGCGCTTTGCGGACGCGCAGGACCTGAACCGCGAGATCAACACGTATGCCAACAAGTTTAACGAGATCACGACGCTCGTCAACAAGGCGGCAGAGCCGGCAAAGGATTCGGGCCTTGACACGGCACTCCTCTATCTGGATACCCGCGACTGGGGCGCCGTGCTCTCCACCGTGGCGGACTGCACGGGATATCTCGACTATCTGCTGGCTCTGGGCGCCATGAGCGAGGATCACCGGAACATGCTGCGCGCCTTTGACCCCGCCGGGACAGGGGAGAAAAACGCCCCGCTGGAGCGCGCCGTCCGAAACCTGAAGGGCCGCTATACCAACGACGTCACGCTCAACCTTGTCAACACCGCCGGCCAGATCCTGGTGGACCAGCTGAAGCAGCAGGCCGGGGACGCGATCCTGGAGGCGGTGATCCCCTCCACTGCGGTTATCTCCGGCGTGGCGACTGCCTTCAAACTGCTGGGCTATGATCTGACCGGCAATCAGGAGTATTCCATCCTGATCGACTTCAGCGCCAAATATGCGCTCCGTCGCGCCTATTGGGCACTGCCCCACAACTATGACAGCAGCGAGCAGACGGAGGCCTACCGGCTGGGCGTGATCTTTTTCCTGCTGGCATGCCGTGAGACGTTCCGGGCGGCCAACCAGATCGCCGTCACCACGGATGTGCCGGGCGATTACTACGACCCGCAGATCGAGACGATCGAATCCGTGCTCAACCTCTTCTATGCCGCCGCGCGCAGCAGGGAGTTTGACAGCAGGACCGGATGGCAGGAAATCATCCGTCAGAACGAGTCCGCCATTGCGGAGAGCGGGATTGCATCGGCCGCCCCCACCCTCACCGAGGAGGAGGCGCTGGCCTTATCTAACCTAAATAACACCGATTTAATCATACAGCAAAATAATATCAATAACGGCGCAAATTTTGCATATAACGAAAACGTCTTTATCTATGCAAATAGTTATTTTGATCAAAACACGAAACAGTGGAAAGACGACCTCATATCCAAGCCAAGTTATGATTCCAAAAAAGAGACCGTCCTTGTTCAGGACACCATGATCGGTTCGTTTGGGATTTATGCAAATCAACTCTTTTATATCAACCGTGAATCGAACCAGCTTATTCGCTGTAATCTGGATGGTTCAGACCCGGTTTCTCTTTTTAGCGCCTCGGAATTCGACGATCAAACCGATGCCCAGCCGGTTAATTTTGCTTTTTCCGGATCAAATATTATTCTTGTTCTCGCAAACCAACAACTATGGCGTATTCATTTTTCAGACGGAGAAAAGGCCAAAATTGACTGTCCGCCATCTGAATATGGAGCGTTATATGCATTCAACAATAAAATCTTCTATCTGAGCGAAGGCCGCCTGATCTGTATTGATCTGAACAATTCACAGTATCAGGTAATCAGCGAGCAGTATGAAAACCGGAAGCTGGCCGGATTGTCGGAAAACACGCTTTACTCGTGGACCTATACAGATGGTACAACCACTTTGTACGGAATGAACCTGAATACAAATGAAGAAAAGATCGCGCAAACCTATACCTTCACTTTTGAATATTATGGTCCCCCATTTCAACTTTGTCAGGGCCATATTTTCGCACAGGGCGGTACAGGAGCCGGAAATATGCTCGCACTTATTGAAAACGGAACTTTAAATTTTGATCCGCCGTCTTTAGACCGCTTTTCCTTTGGTACGAACATCGGCATATATAAAGACACCATAATCGCAAGGGAATGGAGTGCTCTCACAGGGGAAGAATCCACCTATACGCTGATGTATCCGATCGCTTAAATTCCCGTGCGCACCATAAAATCAAAAGGCCGCCCGCCGAGCTCGTGCTTTGAGTTCGGCGGGCGGCTTTTCTAAATTTTTCCAAAGCGCGCTATTCCCGGATATTCCCCAGCCGGATATTCTTCCGGATCAGGTCGTCTGCCAGCTCGAATATCCGCTCAGAACCCTGCCGGGTCTTATTCTGACGGCCATACACCTGCCCGGCCGTCACCTGATGCGCCCGCCAGTCCGCGCCGCCGTTGCTGTCGTTGAGCAGCAGCGGCTGCAAATTATCCATGGCATGGGCAAAGCGGGCCTCCGGCGTCTTGTTTTCCTCAAACTCGTCAAAGACCGCCCGCAGCTCCGCCCCCTGATCGCCGGGCAGGAGGGCGTAGATCCGCTCCTTGGCCGCATCCTCGCGCGCCTTCTGCGTGGCCAGCGCCTCCGCGTCGTAGGCATAGGTGTCCCCCGCGTCGATCTCCACCACGTCGTGGATCAGGCACATGAGCATCACCCGGCCGATATCCACCGGCTCATTGGCGTACTCCCGCAGGAGGTAGGCCATGATCGCCATGTGCCAGGCGTGCTCGGCGTCGTTCTCATTCCGCCCGTGGCCGGACAGGTGCGTCTGGCGGAAAATGTTCTTCTCCTTGTCGATTTCCAGAATGAATGCAATCTGCTTTTCGAGACGATCGTCCATTTTCCATCCTCCCTGTCGTTTTCGGTATACCTGGATCCTCCAAAAGATAAATCCCCGGCAGCGCCGGGGAAAACCGGAAGATCCGCTTTAAAGGCGGGATTTGAAATCCTCGTACCCAAAGGTGCGCACCACCTGGGCGCCTCCGTCGCCGCATGTGGCGATAGCAGGCAGGTTGATGCCGTTGAATGTGTTGTTCTTGACCATGGTGTACAGCGCCATGTCGCAGAAAATCAGGCGGTCCCCCGGCACAAGGGGGCGGTCAAAGGAGTAGTCGCCGATGATATCGCCCGCCAGGCACGTCGGCGCGCCGAGGCGATAGGTGTACATCTTTTCCCCCGGCTTGCCGGCCCCGATGATCTCCGGCCGGTAGGGCATCTCCAGCACGTCCGGCATATGGCACGCTGCGGAGGTGTCCACCAGTGCGATATCCAGACCGTTTTTCATGGTGTCGAGCACCGTACAGCACAGGAACCCCGTGTTGAGTACCACGCCCTCCCCCGGCTCCAGATAGACCTGGACGCCGTAGCGGTCCCGGATACGCTCGATGCAGGCGATCAGCTTTTCCACATCGTAGTCCTTCCTTGTGATGTGGTGGCCGCCGCCGAAGTTGACCCACTCGAGCGCCCCGAGATATTGGCCGAACTTCTCCTCCACGGCGTCGAGCGTACGCTCAAGCGTATCGGCCCCCTGCTCGCACATGGTGTGGAAGTGGATACCGCTGATCTTGCTCAGGTCGCCCTTTTCAAAGTGCTCCAGCGTGATCCCCATGCGCGAGCCCGGCGCACACGGGTTGTAGAGGGCCGTCTCGATCTCCGAATACTCGGGATTGACGCGCACGCCGCATGACGGGCGGCGCGCACTCGCCTGCACCATCGGATAAAAGCGCTCAAGCTGCTCAAAAGAGTTGAACACGATATGGTCGCATAGCTGAGCGATCTGCGGGAACTCATCCGGCCGGTAGGCGGGGGCGTAGATGTGCGTCTGGCCGCCCATCTCCTCCCGGCCGAGCCGCGCCTCAAAGAGTGAGCTGGCGGTGGTGCCGCTGATATATTCCCGGATCATGGGATAGAGCGAATACATGGAAAATGCCTTCTGCGCGAGGAGAATTTTACAGCCCGTCCGCTGCTCCACACTGCGCAGGAGCTCCAGATTTTTCCGAAGCAGATCCGTATCGATCAGATAGCACGGCGACGGGAGACCGCGCGCGATCTGTGCGTAATCCTTCATCAGTCCACAAGCTCCGGGTTGAAGCTCTCCTGCCACGGCAGGCCGAACTTGTTGAGCGCATCCATGAACGGATCGGGATCAAATTCCTCGATGTTATAGACGCCGGGCCTCTGCCAGGCGCCCGTCATCACGAGGGAGGTGCCGATCATGGCCGGGACACCCGTGGTATAGGAGACGGCCTGCGCGCCGACCTCCCTGTAGCACTCCTCGTGGTTGCAGACATTGTAGAGGTAGTAGTTCTTGTCCTGGCCGTCCTTTTTGCCGCGGAAAATACAGCCGATATTCGTCTTGCCCTTTGTCCGCGCGGCAAGGGAGGCCGGATCCGGCAGCACCGCCTTGAGGAACTGGAGCGGCACAATCTCTTTGCCCTCAAAGTTGATCGGCTCGATGGAGGTCATGCCCACGTCGATCAGCGCGTTGAGATGGTCCAGATAGCTCTGGGAGAACGTCATGAAGAAGCGGATGCGCTTGATGCCCTTGAGGTTGAGCGCGAGGGACTCCATCTCCTCATGGTGGAGGAGATACATATCCCTGGGGCCGATCTCCGGGAAGTTATAGACGCGCTTGATGGACATCGGCTCCGTCTCGATGAACTTCCCGTTCTCAAAGTAGCTGCCCTTGGCGCTGACCTCACGGATATTGATCTCCGGATTGAAGTTGGTGGCAAAGGGAAGACCGTTGCTGCCCGCGTTGCAGTCGAGAATATCCAGGTAGTTGATCTCGTCAAAGTGGTGCTTTTGCGCATAGGCGGAGAAAACGCCCGTTACGCCGGGATCAAAGCCGCTGCCGAGCAGCGCCGTAATGCCGGCCTTCTCAAACTTTTCGCGGTAGGCCCACTGCCACTTGTATTCAAACTTGGCCACGTCCTTGGGCTCATAGTTGGCGGTGTCCACATAGTGGACGCCCGTCTCCAGACACGCATCCATGATCGGCAGATCCTGATACGGCAGCGCCAGATTCAGGACGATATCCGGCTTATAGTCGTTGATGAGCTTGACGAGCTGCTTCACGTCGTCGGCGTCCACCTGTGCCGTTGTGACCTCCGTCCGGCTGTTCGGAAAATGGACCTTGATGGCATCCTTGATCGCATCACACTTGGACTTGGTACGCGAGGCGATGCACACCGCGTCAAACACACTGTCATTCTGGCAGCACTTGTGCGCCGCCACACCGGCCACACCGCCGGCGCCAATCAAAAGAACCTTCCCCATGCTGTTCGCACCTCCAATAAATCTAAAAGCTCTCAGCCGAGCATAATCAGCAATTCACGGATGATCTTGCCCGCCACGGCGGTGGAAACGCCGCTGATGTCATAGGCGGGCGCCAGCTCGTTGACATCCAGCCCGACGATGTTCAGACCCCGCAGCTTCAGGCAGGCGTTTAATAGCTGCATAAAGCTCACGCCGCCGGCCTCCGGCGTCCCCGTACCGGGGAACACGGACGGGTCGAGCACGTCCAGATCAAGTGTAAAGTAGACTGGCTTTTCACCCAACTGCGCCACAACCTGATCGAGCCCCTCAAAGTCAAACATCCGGGTCTGGACATGATCCTTCCCCCAGACGAACTCCTCCCGGTCGCCGGAACGGATGCCAAACTGGAAGATCCGCCCGTCGCCCACAAGCTCATGGCAGCGCCGCAGCACGCTCGCGTGGGACATCCGCTCCCCGAGGTAGTCCGCGCGCAGGTCCGCATGCGCGTCAAAGTGGATGATGGAGACATCCGGGTACTTCTCCTGTACGGCGCGGAACGCGCCGAGCGTCACCAGATGCTCGCCCCCCACCATGAAGGGCAGCTTGCCGTCGTTTAAAATCGTCCGGGCCCGCGCCTCGATCTGGCCGAGTGCGGTGTGCGCGTTGCCGAACACGAGCTCCAGATCGCCGGAGTCAAACACCTTTTTCTCTGTGAGCTCATCATCCTGATAGGGGCTGTATGTCTCCAGCCCAAAGGATTCGCTCCGGATCGCCTTGCATCCAAAGCGCGCGCCGGGGCGGAACGAAGTGGTCGAATCATACGGCGCGCCGAAGAGGACGATTTTGGCTTCATCGTACTCGCAGTCGCAGCCGATAAAGGTCTCAATATTTTTTTCCATCAGCAGCCCTCCAGAATATCCCTGACATAGCTGGGCAGCGCAAAGCAGCCGCGGTGCAGCTCCGTATTGTAATAGCGGGTCTGGATCTCGAGTGCGTTCCACGCCTCGATCCGATCGTTGACCGGCTCGATCCCGTCGGACGCAAAGCCGAACAGCCAGTGCCCGGACGGATAGGTGGGAATGTGCGCCTGATAGACGCGTGAGACCGGGAACGTCTTGGAGATCTTGCGGTGCTCGCGGAAGACGACCTCCGCATACTTGCCGTAGCACGGGGTCTCGTGCTGGTTGACGAGGATCCCGCTATCCCGGATGGCATTGTAGCAGCTGCCGTAGAACTCCCGGGTGGAGAGCCCCTCGCCCGGTCCGAACGGGTCGGTGGAATCGACGATGATCAGATCGTACTCCTCCTCGCACCGCCGCACATAGCGCACGCCGTCCTCAAAGTGGAGCGTGACGCGCGGATCGTCAAAGCCCATGGTCAGCGCCGGAAAATACTGCCGGCATACGTCGACCACCTGCTCGTCGATCTCCACCAGATCGATCTTTTCCACATAGGGGTACTTGACCAGCTCGCGCACCACGCCGCCGTCGCCCGCGCCGATCACCAGCACGCGGCGGATTTCGGGATTGGCCGCCATGGGGACATGCACCATCATCTCGTGGTAGATGAACTCATCCTTCTCGGTGAGCATCACCGCGCCGTCGAGCGTGAGCATTCGGCCGAACTCCGTGGTGTCGAACACATCGATCTTCTGATACTCGCTCTCCCCCGTGTAGACCTGCCGGTCAATGCGGATGGAGAGGCTCACGTCCGGCGTGTGCTCCTCCGAATACCAAAGCTCCATTTATACTCCCTCCACGACCTGGATCGTCTCCAGCGTCATATCGCGCGTGCCTGTGAGCAGGCAGCCCTTCTCCTTGGCGTACAGGATATAGTCGATGATCTCGCGGGTGATGAGCTCCCCGGGCGCGAGGATCGGGATCCCCGGCGGATAGCACATGACAAACTCCCCGCACACGCGCCCGTCGCACTCCGCCACGCGCACGCCCTTTTTGGCGGCGTAAAACGCCTTGCGCGGGGCCATACGGACCAGCGGGGTAATGTACTCATGGTCGAACATGCCGGCCGGATCGCGCGAATAGCGGCGCTTGATCTGGGTGAGGGCTGTCACCAGCCGTTCCACATTCAGCGGCGTATCCCCGACCGAGACGATCGCCAGAATATTCCCGATATCGCCGAACTCCACCTGTATATCATACTCATCCCGCAGGATATCATACACCTCGATCCCCGCCAGGCCGATATCCCGCACGTAGATCGAGAGCTTCGTCGTATCAAAGTCATACACGGCCGGGTCGCTGCACAGCTCCCGGGAGTAGGCGTAATAGCCGCCGATGCGGTTGATCTCCTCCCGCGCGTAGCCGACAAGGTCCTGCACCTTTTTAAAGATCGCCTTCCCGCGCAGGGCCAGATTGCGCCGGGAGATGTCCAGAGACGCCAGCAGCAGATACGACGCGCTGGTGGTCTGCATCAGATTGAGGATCTGGCGGACGTAGTCCTTGCTCAGCCCGCAGCCTGTGAGCAGGATGGAGCTCTGCGTCAGGGAACCGCCCGTCTTGTGCATGCTCACGGCCGCCATGTCGGCCCCGCAGGCCATGGCGGATTTGGGCAGGTTGTCCCCAAAGTAGAAGTGTGCCCCGTGCGCCTCATCCACAATCACGCGCATCCCATGCGCGTGGGCGAGCTTGACGATCTCCTCGAGCTCCGAGCAGATGCCGTAATAGGTGGGGTTATTGACAAACACGGCGCGCGCGTCGGGATTGGCCATGATGGCGATGCGCACGTCGTTGACCGTCATCCCCAGCGAGATGCCGAGCTTCCGGTTGACGCCGGGGTTGACATAGACGGGGATGGCCCCGCAGAGGATCAGCGCATTGATGGCGCTGATGTGCACATTGCGGGGCATGATGATCTTATCGCCGGACCGGCAGGTCGCCATGATCATGGCCTGCACGGCGGCGGTCGTTCCGTTGACGATGAAAAAGGCGTTCTCCGCCCCAAACGCCTGCGCCGCCAGCTCCTCCGCCTGCAGAATGACGGAGGTGGGGTGGCTGAGGTTGTCCAGCGGCTTCATGGAGTTGACGTCCACGCTCAGGCAGTCCTTGCCGAGGAAAGCCGTCAGCTCCGGGCTGCCGCGGCCCTGCTTGTGGCCGGGTACGTCAAAAGGGACAATCCTGTTGGAACGGTAGCGTTTGAGCGCTTCGAACAGCGGTGCGTCATTTTGGGTGAGTGGTGCCATTGTATCCGCCCCCTGTCCGGCATCCGTTACTCTTTGTTTTTGGAGAACACATTCCGCCCGCTGAAGATCTCGATCATCTCGCGGCGCAGACTGTCCGTAATATCGAGCCGCTCGCGCGGGAGCAGCTCATAGGCGTCCACATTGAAGAGATAGTTCTGGAGGACGATCTCCTTGATCATCATCTTTGTGTGGAAAATGTTGGCCTCATACAGGTTGATATCCGCCGCGTCATAGCGGTGGAGCGTCTCCGCGTCGATGTAGTCCTGAATGGAGGTCATGTCGTGATCCATGAAGAGCTTTGTCCCGTCCACGTCGCGCGTAAAGCCGCGCACGCGGTAGTCGATGGTCATGATATCGGAATCAAAGCTGCCGATCAGATAGTTGAGGGCGTTGAGCGGGGTGATCTTCCCACAGGTGCCGACGTCGATATCCACGCGGAACGTGGCAATAGAGGTATCGGGATGGTACTCCGGATAGGTGTGCACCGTCAGGTGGCTCTTATCCAGATGGGCCACGACGTCCCGGCCGTTCGTGACGCTCACGTCGCCGGCGGAACGCCTGACAGAGCCCTCCTCCCCCGTCACGCCCTCGGAGATCAGGATGGTCGCGCTCGCGCCCTGCGGCTCGTAGTCCTGCATGGCGATGTTGAGCACGTGCGCCCCGATCATCTCCGTGACGTCACAGAGGATGTTCTTCAGCCGCTCGGAATTATATTGTTCGTTGATATAGCGGATATAATCCCGCTGCTCCCTCTCACTCTTTGCATAGCATACATCGTAGATGTTGAAGCTAAGTGTTTTTGTGAGGTTGTTAAAGCCGTATAAACTCAGCTTTTTTCCCAACCCTACCATCACGACCTTTCAGCCCCGGAAAGGCGCGGAGGCCCTCCTCCGGCGCGCGCCGCTCCTATTTTAATCATATCATCAATTATAGGGTTTCGGCACGCAAAATTCAACTGTTTTTTAATAAAAAATCTCAAAAGCCTGCGTCTTTTTCACCGCCCCCCGCTCCCCCGTCCCCGCGGACGGTTTCCGCTTGTTTCTTCCCCCAGCACGCCGGGCAAAAAATTTCAAAAATGTGCCCTTCCATTTCAGTTCAAAATCCGCTACAATAGGAGTTGGATATAGGAGCCATGACGAAGGTCCAAGAGAGGGGGACGAACATATGGACAGGCAGCAGCGGGAAACCGCCACGGCGCCGCCGAACAGAACGCTCTGCCTGCTCACGCTGATCGCCGCATTCGCCTACACCGTCCTGCTCGGATGGACCCGCAATCCCCTCGGCCGCAGCAGCACGCTCTCCTGGATCGGATACGATTACCCGACCGCCTTTGTGATCTGGGGGATTCTGACTGCGTCGGCCTTTTTTATCAACCTGCTCGCTCTCTACCGCCGCAGCGGCTGCCGCGGCCGGGTCGGAATGGCTTGCCTGCATGCAGCGCCGTTTGCGGCGTTTCCCGTTGTGCTGATCAACGACTGGGGATGGGAGCAGTATGTACACCTGATGGCAACCGTTCTGTTTGTCCTGCTCAACGGCGGCGCGCTGATCCTCTTCTTCGTCTATCACGCCAGGCGCGGCCGGCGCTATGGATGCACCGCATTCGCGGCGGCGGCCGTGCTGATCGCCTCCGTGACGGCGCACGCGGCCGTCCGGCAAAACGGGCTGACGGAGCTGGTCCCCATCTGCTCGGGCCTGATACTGCTCTTTCTGGCCAATTTCACCGGGATCTACCCGGCGGCGGAACCGCCCGCTCCGCCGCGCTGGAGGCGCAACGTCAAATATAAAACAGCCGCCACACTGGCCTTTGCGCTCGGAATGCTCGGCGCGGACGATTTTTATCTGGGCCGTCCGACGCGGGCCTGCGGCCACCTGATGACGACTTACGCCGGCGTGTGGCTGTTTATCTGCCGCTATACCGGGATCGGGCACCTCAACGATTTGCAGGGAGAGACAGCCTGGCTCCTCCTGGCCGCGGGGCTCTCCGCGCTGGCCGGCTCGCTGGCCTGGGCCATTGCCGACGGGATTCGGCTGCGGAGCCGGCACGCCGCATGCCTCTCGCCAAAGGCGCCGTAAAACCATCTGATAGTGGGGGCGGATCTTTGAACGCCTTTCCCGTTTTTGACCATATTCGACTTCCGAGGCCCATCTTGTCCCGGATCGCCGGATGTGGTACAATGGGGAGCGGAAAGGTCGTGACCCCGCATGAAATTGGACACCGCAATCTTTGATCTGGACGGCACGCTGTTAAACACGCTCGACGATCTGACGGACAGCGTGAACGATACCCTGACCCGGTTCGGATTTCCGCGCCGGACGCGGGACGAGGTGCGCCGCTTTGTCGGCAACGGCGTGCCCCTGCTGATTGAGCGCGCCGTCCCGCCCGGAACAGACCGGGAGACGTATGAGAGCTGCCTGGCCGCATTCAAGGCGCACTATGAAAAAAACATGTGCTGTAAGACGGCCCCCTATCCGGGAATCCCGGAGCTGCTCGCAGCCCTGAAAAAACGCGGGATCAAAACGGCCGTCGTCTCCAATAAATTTGACGCCGCCGTCAAGGGACTGTGCCGCCGGTACTACGGCGATTGGATTCGCGTGGCGATCGGAGAGCGCGCCGACGTGCGCAAAAAGCCCGCGCCAGACAGCGTCTTTGCCGCCCTGCGCGAGCTCGGATCCAAGCCGGAGCGCACGCTCTTTATCGGGGACTCCGACGTGGATATTCAGACCGCCCAAAATGCCGGCCTGACAAGTGTCGGCGTGACGTGGGGCTTCCGTGGGCGCGAAGTGCTGGAACGGGCGGGCGCCGACCATATCGTTGACGCCCCCGATCAGCTGCTCCAACTTTTTGAATAGCCCGAACAGAACAACGAGGCCGCCCGATGCATTCA
>CASFCH010000020.1 GCA_949293315.1 uncultured Oscillospiraceae bacterium
CGCTATGAGCTGCCGGATCTGTCGGCCTTCGCCCACCCTGTGCTCGCGGTGCGTTACCGCACAACCGGGGATCGGGACGCCTCTTTTGAGGTGAACGGTGAGCCGGTCGCCTTTCCCGCAACAGGCGATTTGCTGAAAATACTCATTCTCCCCGAACAAATACTGAAAAATGAAAAACAGATCTCCCTCGTCTCTCGCGGAGCAGGGGGGATTGAGCTGGATTTCCTCGCCGTTGTGGAGGAGGCGCAGGCGGATCAAATCACGATTTCCACGAAGAAGCATGCGTATGTTCCACAGGTGGACGCCGCTGCCGGTACGGACGGCGCGCGGGCGGTCTATCGCTATGACGGCGTGGCGGAGCCCTTCGTGCTGCGTACCTTTCATGCGGACACCCGCTTCCGCGACTTCCCGACCGGCGCGCTCGAGGACAGTCCGACCTCCCGCATCACACAGCCGGACGAGAGCTTCGGCGACATGATGGAGCAGTTCTCCGGTTCCTTTTCCGAAAAGCACAGCGATGATGGATTTTACCACAATACGGTGGTGCACACCCTCTATATTGAGCCTCACACCTCCCATGTGGAGTATGCGGTGATCTCCTGCGGCCCGTGTGATTACAGAACCACGGAGGAGTATGAACAGATTTACCGCCGGGCGCAATCATCGCTCGAGCCGCTCGGCTATACAAAGGCGGGGGAGCGGTACGCCTTCTCCAATCAGCTGCTGCGCGCCGCCATGTTCCAGAATGTGGTCTATCCGCTCTACTGCCATGGGGATTATGTGGTCCACCACACCCCGGGAAAGCGGTGGGATTCCTTCTATACGTGGGATTCCGGCTTTATCGGGCTGGACATGGCGCTGTTTGAGCCAAAGATCGCGGATGCGATATTGGATCTGTATCTGAGTGATGCGGAAAATAAGGACTATGCGTTCCTGCTGCACGGTTCTCCGGTGCCGGTCCACCTGTACCAGTACTTTGAAATGCTCAATCACGCCAATGATAAGGCGGAGCTCTACAGTTATTACGACCGCGCCAAGCTGTTCTATGATTTTCTGGCCGGGAAGATCCGCGGCTCGACGACGGCCAGATTCAGGAGCGGCCTGACCACCACATTCGATTATTTTTACAACTGCAGCGGCATGGACGACCTCCCGCCGCAGAAGGCGATGTACCGGGAGGGGATCCAGCGCCTGTGCGCCCCTGCGATTTCCACCTCCCAGGTGATCCGCTGCGCCCGAATGCTGAAGATTATCGCGGCGCACCTCGGCCGGGAAGAGGACGTGCGTACCTATGAGGGCGATATCGTCCGCCTCACGGATGCCCTGCAAAAGTACTCCTGGGATGAGGAGAGCGGCTATTTCTCCTACGTCATCCACGATTTAGACGGCAATCCGGTGCGTCAGTTCCGCACGGAGGGTGGGGAGAATCTCAATAAGACGATGGACGGCATCTATCCGCTGATTGCCGGCGCCGTCACGCCTGCCCAGCGGGAGCGCATTCTGAGCCATCTCAAAAGCGAGGACGAGATGTTCACCTCCGTGGGGATCAGCGCTGTGGACCGCACAGCCGGCTACTATGTGACAAACGGCTACTGGAACGGCAACGTCTGGCTCTCCCACCAGTGGTTTGTGTGGAAGACGATGCTCGATCTCGGAGAGCGCGATTTCGCCTGGAAAATCGCGCAAACGGCTCTGAAGGCGTGGAAGCGGGAGGTCGAGTACTCCTATTACACCTTTGAGATGTTCAGCATTGTCACCGGACGCGGGGGATGGTTCCACAACTTTGGCGGTCTCTCCGCGCCGGTCAACCTGTGGGCTGCGGCCTACTTCCGCCCCGGCACGTATAACACGGGGTTTGACACCTTCTGTGAGCGGGCCGAATTTGCTGCGGATTTCAGCGCTTTTACCGGGACGTTCCGCTGCTATGGTGCGGCGGGGGGCGTGCTTCTGATTGTGATGGCGGAGGGGGCTGCCTACCGCGTGCGTCTGAACGGGGCGTCCTGCCCGTTTTCAGAGCGGATGAGCGGCGTTTTGGAGATTGCGCTTCCGTGCGATGAGCGCCCCTTTGAAGTGTCGATTTGCCCGGAATGACGGCTTCAGCGGGGAAAATGCGGGGATTTTTGTAAAAAATTCCATAAAACCGGCTGCAGTTTCACAGAAATGTCTTGTAAATTCGCGTCAAATAGTTTAAAATATGACTGTTACGTTTTTGCGGGACGGGCGTTCCGATCTTTTCCGATTCCAGGCGCCGTGTCCCGAGTACATGTTGTAAAGGATGGAGTTATATGGCAAAAAAAGACCATGAGCTTTCCGCTGCGGAGCAGTATCGCAAGGAGCGTAAGGAGCGCATTGCCAAGGCGAACGCCTCCGCCGGGAAGAAGGGCGTCAGTGTTGCGCTGCCCCCCGTCAACAAAAAGCGCAACCGTATTATCAGCATCGTCATTGTCATCGTGGCAGCCCTGCTCGTGGCGGTCGGCCTGATCTTTTTCTTCGGCGTCCCGCAGCAGCTGAACACTGTCATGACGGTCAACGGCGAAAAGGTCAGCGAGGCGGAGTTCATGTATTATTACAAGTCCGCCTATAACTATCGGGTACAGATGGACTCCTATCTCTCCCAGTACGGCCTCTCCTCCGGCACGGGCCTGGATACGACCAAGGCGCCCTCTGCGCAGGAGTATAACGGCTCGGAAGAGCTGGAGGCCCGGGAGGACGGGCAGCCCAATACGTGGCAGGACTACTTTATCAAGCAGGCGGTCGAGGAACTGAAGCAGCAGATCTCCATCTGCCAGAAGGCGGCGGAGGAGGGGATCGCGCTCGACGAGACCGATCAGGCCGATATTGATTCCCAGCTCGAGCAGATCCGTGAGAGCGCCGAGCAGAACGACTACTCGCTGGACGCCTATCTGCGCGCGGTCTATGGCCGCGGCGTGGGGGAAAAGGTGTTTCGCAAGGCGCTTGAACGCAGCACCCTTGTCACCAAGTATCAGGATGCCAAGACGGAGGAGCTCGGCAGTAAGATGACCGAGGAAGAGGTCCAGACTGCCTATGACGAAAACAAGGACAGCTATGATGTGGTAAACGTGCGCGTGCGCACCTTCTCCACGGCGACTTCCTCCACCGACGACGAGTCCGCAGCCGAGACGGCCAAGAGCGAGGCGGAGAGCAAGGCCAACCAGATCATCGCCGCGGCGGATGAGGCCGGTTATATTCAGGCCGTGAAGGATACTGCCTCTGAGGACGAGGCGGAGACCTACGCGGATGACAGCGCCACGCTTATGCGTTCCATCACAAAATCGAACCTCTCCAGCAGAACGAGTTCGGACGTGGCGGACTGGGTATTTGACGCGGAGCGTCAGGCGGGCGATAAGACGGTCATCACCGGCGATAATGCCGTGTACGCCGTCTATCTGGTCAAGCCGCGCTATCTCGATATGGACGGCACGCGCACGGTGCGCCACATCCTGATCAACTATGAGGAGGGCGCGGACGATGCGAGCAAGCAGGCCACTCGGGATGAGGCGCAGGCGATCCTCGACGAATTTAACAGCGGCGAGAAGACGGAGAGCGCCTTTGCCGAACTGGCCACAGCCAAGAGCGAGGACAGCGGTTCCTCTTCCAACGGCGGCCTCTATGAGGATATTTACCGCGGTCAGATGGTGATCCCCTTTGAGGACTGGTGCTTTGACGATGCCCGTCAGGCCGGCGATACGGGCCTGGTGGAGAGCAGTTACGGCGTGCACGTGATGTACTTTGTCTCCAAGGATGAGAGGCCGCACTATGAGCAGCAGATCCGGACCAACAAGGGATCTGAGGAGATCAATTCCGTGATCGAAGAGATCACAGGCGCCGCCACAGTGGACCAGAATACGCAGAAGGTTGAAAAGGTTGCCGACAAGTGCGACGACTCCATTCAGACCGCAATCAACCGCAGCAGTTATAACAGCTGATTGATCTTGGATGAAATGAAAATTCCCCCGGCCGGAACGAATCCCGGCCGGGGGATATTTTTTGGGCCTTTATACCAGCATTCATCCCATCGCGTCTTTCAGCGCGCGGTCGAGCAGAGCGATTCCGGTACGGATGGTTTCCTCGTCCATTCCGGCAAAATACAGGACCAGTTGGCTGTGCGCGGAGGGTGGACATTCGCCGCAATAGAATTCGGACATCGGGAGCACCCGCACCGAGCGCGCGGAGGCGATCTCCGCCACCCGCTGCGCGCAGGCCCCGTGCGGCAGACCGGCGATCAGGTGCGTGCCGGCATCTGCACCCCGGATGGCGATGGGGCCGTTCTCCATGGCGTGCAGCGCCTGGATCAGCGCATCGCGCCGGCGGCGGTAGACCAGACGCGCCCGGTTGATATGGCGGGCAAAATGGCCCTGGGAGATGAAGCGGCTGAGCGTGTGCTGTTCAAAGCGGGAGACTGTGGAGGAATAGCTCCCGTATTTTTTCAAAAAACGCTCCATCAGCATATCCGGCAGCACCATATAGGCGATCCGTACGGAGGGGGCGATGCTCCGGGAAAAGGAGCCGACGTAAATCACCTTTCCGCCGGGATCCATCCCCTGAAGGCTTGGCACCGGACGCCCGGAATAGCGGAATTCGCTGTCATAGTCGTCCTCAATCAGAAAGCGATCCGGTTTCTCGGACGCCCACCGGATCAGGGACAGACGCCGTGCGACCGGCATGACGATCCCGGTCGGGAATTGGTGCGACGGTGTGATGTAGGCGGCCGATGCCCCGCAGGCGTCCAGAGCGCGGTCCTCGATTCCGCAGGCGTCCAGGGGGATGGGGCGGAGATCGGTACCCAGGTTTTTCAAAATGCGCGCCGTGGCGGGATAGCCCGGCTCCTCCAGCGCCACCGGCCCCTCGGACAGCCCGGCGATCAGGCCCATCAGGTACTCCATCCCGGCCCCGACCACGATCTGATCCGGGCGGCAGCGCACATCGCGAAAATCGAGCAGATAGCGGGCGAGCGCCGTCCGCAGGCACGCGTCCCCGCGGACGTCTCCACGGGCGAGGAGCTGGCCGCCCTCGCCGAGTACTTCGCGTGTGATTTTGGCCCAGGTGGCGTAGGGGAAGGCGGCGGCGTCCACCGCATCGGTGCCAAAGTCGTATTGATAGCTGGGAGGGGCGTTCTCTTCCCGCTCGGCTCCGGTATTGGGATGGATGCGGTCGGGGGCGAGCGCCTGGATTCCGTTGACATAGTAGCCGCTGCGCGGCCGGGCCGAGACATACCCCTGTGTGACGAGCATATCGTAGGCCGTCTCCACGGTGCTGACACTTATTTTCAGATAGGCGGCCAGCGCACGCTTGGAGGGCAGGCGTTCCCCGTCCCGCAGTTCCCCGCTGCGGATACGTTCGGTCAGGTGCCGGTACACCTGCAGATAGAGCGGCTCCCGGCTGTTCTCGTTGGGTGTAAAGGTGACTGCGTCCAAGCGGAGTGCCTCCTTCTCAAAAAATAGGATTTCCTGCCTGAGAATCCATCATGGCCGGGGGGAGGCGGAAGATCTGAAATCTGTCCGCAGGATCGCATACAGCGCGGCATCGCACAGCCCGTCGTTGTAGCGCCCTCCCTGGCGCAGCGTGCCCTCATACTGCATGCCGCACTTTTTCATCACGGCGCCGGAGGCGGGGTTGCGCACATCGTGCTTGGCTTCGATCCTGTTGGCCGCCACGTCCTCAAAGAAAAAGCGGATCACAGCGTGCAGCGCCTCCGGCGCAATGCCCC
Organism: uncultured Oscillospiraceae bacterium; assembly: GCA_949293315.1. GTDB lineage: Bacteria > Bacillota > Clostridia > Oscillospirales > Acutalibacteraceae > Onthovicinus. Next base: position 5,729 of record CASFCH010000020.1, read on the forward strand.
GGCGCCACCATCGGCGTCCGATGCAGTACCCGACCTCTACGGCGTCAATGTCCGCCCGCAGACGGACACAGCCGATAGACCCAATCGGTTCATCGATTTCCCGCAGAACGATGGCCCACTCGTAATAGTCCGGATTTTCATACTGTGCGGCGACGGTGCGCAGGTATTCCGCCGCGCCGCTCTCATCCGCATATGCCTGCCAGATCAGGTGCTCCGTGACCTGCGGATCCCCGGCCCAGTTGCGGAACATGGCGGGCGCGTCCGCCGGGGTAAAACGCCGCAGCAGCAGGCGCGGCGTGTCCAGAGAATGGGTGCCGATGTGGTTCATAAAAAACACTTCCTCTGTTATGTAACATTTAAAAAATACCGCTCTGGAGCGTGCCAGAGCGGTTGTCTTCAGTACCGTTCATCCTGATCGGAGAGGATGCGCTTGATATCGCGCAGGATCCGCTTGAACTCGTTGTCGATCCGGGGGTTCATCCGCAGAATCCGGGCGGGGTTGTGCTTTTTATACCGGTTGCCCTCGCGGATATCCTCGAGCGTGTCCGCCGTATCGAGCAGTTCGCGCTTTTCCTCATCTACCTCGTCGGGATTTTCCTCCTGTGCGCCGGAAAATTTATCATACAGCTTTTTGAGCGTATCTTTAATTTTGCGCAGGTCAGCCGCGTTTTTGAAGGCGGCGATCAGATCGATGACAAAGATGATCAGGATGATCGCGACGATCACGCGCACGGCCGTCATTGGGATTTTTCCCAGGAACAGCGAGATCACCGGATGGACCAGATACATGAATCCGAGCGTGGCGATCCCCCAGTAGAGCGTGTTGCGCAGGCAGATATGCCCCATAAAGTTGTATTTGCGGTTTGAATAGTCCCACCACCGCGTGTGGAACAGCTTTTCCATCAGGATGCCGGTAATCAGCTCCACAACGTCCGTGATCACCATGCCCAGCAGGCACACGAGCACGGGATGCGCGCGCAGCGGCGTGAGAAGCACGGTCAGCGCCACGGCTCCGGTGCCGTAAATGGGGCACATCGGGCCGGTGAGAAATCCACGGTTGATCCAGCGCTTCTGTGCGCCGGAGCAGGCGAGGGACTCCATCAGCCAGCCGACGGCACTGTAAAAGAAAAAGTAGAGGATGTAAAGCGTCACATTCATACCGTTTCACGCTCCGGCCCCGTGGCGGAAGCCGGTCCTTTCCCCGGATCGGAATGGCCGGGCAGCGCTGCGAGCATCCGCTTGCCGGCCGGAATCAGGGACAGATACAGCTCCCAGCTGGCGCAGTATTTGTCCGCCAGACTGACCACAAGCCCCTCCGGATACCGTGGCGGGACGGGGGTGAGCGGGAACATATGGCGTTTGATGGTGTTGGCCTCCCGCTTGGTCAGCCTTTCTCCGCACAGCGCCTGCGCGTTTTTCAGCGCGATACCCGGGTGCAGATAGCCGTGGGGCCGGGGGTGGGAGTATTTATCCCGCCAATCGTAATAAAACAGATCGTGCAGGATGGCGCCGCGCGCCGCCTCCCGATAATTCAGCCCCAGCTTTTTACACACGAGGTAACTGATATAGGACACAGACCGGATATGATCCAGCCGGTTAATTTGCAGATGCTGTTCATACTGCCGGAGAGACTGAACCTCCGGCGTGGTGTACAGATCGCCGATACAGGCAAAAAAATCCCGTGCATTCCTCTCGGGGGAAAGTAAAAAAGAGCGGATGTATGCTCTGGATAATCTGGATATAACAGACACTCCCTTGGCAGTAATCATTTTTCATTATATCGGAAATAAAAGGCTAAATCAAGCGGATAAAGGGGAATATGACAAATTTGTAAGAATCACCGCCGTGTGAGCTGGTCCCGGATAAAGCGGGGCACGCCGCCCTCCTGATTGGATCCGATGATGAAGTCCGCCTTTTGCCTGAGCTCCGGCACGGCGTTGGCCACGGCGACGCGCATATCTGCGGCGTCAAACAGGCCGAGATCGTTGAGATTATCGCCAAAGGCGCACACGTGATCCGCACCGGTCAGCGCCCGGAGCGCAAGCGCGCCGTTTTTCTTCCCCGCCCCGGCGGAAAAGACCTCCAGATACCAGTATTGTGTGTAGGTGTCATGATAGAAGGCGGTGCGTACTGCACATCGGCGTTCCAGCTCCTCCTTGAGCGGCTTGAGGTCCTCATAGCGGTCCATCAGGGTGAAGTAGACCGCATCCTGCCCCTTCGGCACGGACAACGCATCCAGGCGGTAAAAGCAGCCGGGCTGGATCCGGCTGCGCGCGCGGAAAAACGCCTCCTGCTCCGGCGTGCGCAGCTCGGTATAGTAATAGCGCACACGCTCCCCGTCAAAAGTAAACAGGAACGGGTTCTTATCGTACTGCTGATAGATCCGCACGGCCGTCCGCGCGCTTTCGGGCTCGATCGCGCTGTGGGAAAGCACTTTCCCGGCGGCCGGATCATACAAAAACACGCCGTTGAGCAGGATCAGCGGAAGCCTGAGGTCCACCCCTGCAAGCAGGGGCATGGCGGAGACGGGACTGCGCGCCGTCGCGGCGGAAAAAAGGACACCCTGCGCGATCAGCGCATTGAGCTCTTCGCGGACGCAGGAGGGCAGGCGGCCGGCGTTGTCCAGCAGTGTACCGTCCAGATCGGTGATGTACAGTGTTTTCATGGAATTTCCCCTTTTCCCTTGTGCTGATCGGTAAATTTGTATATAATGATATAAAGTGAAAGGCGGATGGAATATGTTAGGTAAGTTTGCCGGGGTCCGTGTGACCCGCCCCATGGGCTTCGTGGACGAGGCGTCGGGGATCCAGTACAAGCTCAATTACGGCCTGATTAAAAATACCGGCCCGCGTGAGATCGGCGCCTTTATCATGGGCGTGCGCCATCCGGTCCGGGAGTTCCACGGCCGGGTGATCGCCGTGATCCGGTGTACCGGCACCCGAAGATGCTATTATGTACTCGCCCCCAAGGGACGCAAGTATATTATAAACGATATTCGCCGAAATGTCTCCTTTGCGTTTAAGAATTCCGCATTTACGCTCGAATGTCTCTATGAGGCGTCATGCGGGGCAGTGGTGTTCCGCAACACGCCGCAGGGGCGCGAGTATCTGCTGATCAAGAATAAGCGCAGCGAGCACTGGGGGTTCCCGAAGGGCCATATTGAGGACGGGGAGACGGAGCAGCAGACGGCGCTGCGCGAGGTGCTCGAGGAGACGGGGCTCCATATCGAGCTGCTGCCGATGTTCGCCTGCCGCTCTTCCTATACCATTCAGGGCCGGGTCGAAAAACAGGTGACGATTTTTTTGGCCTCCACCCGGGACACAAAGATCATCCCGCAGGAATCCGAGATCGATGACTGTGCCTGGATGCGCCTGGGTGATGCGATCCGGTCGCTGAAGTTTGAAAATGACCGGTCCATCCTCCGCCGGGCGGACGCCTTTCTCCGCCAGCGGTCGGCGAAGGGGTGGTATCAGCGCCGTCCGGGGTCGAAAAAGCCGGCGGAACGGGAGCGGTAGCCGGGCGCCGGGACCTCCTGTACACGTCTTGGAAAAGCGCATAATTTTTTCTAAGAAAAAATGGCGAGATTGTTTTAATTACCATGTTTATTTTTCCAAGGTGTTGTGGTATAATAACAAGGATATCAGTATATTCAGTATGTTTCGAGGGGTGTACCGCGTTGGAGAAATTCGTGATCAGAGGCGGCCATCCGCTGCAGGGCGAAGTCAATATTAGCGGGGCAAAAAATGCCGTTGTTGCCATTATCCCGGCAGCCATCCTCGCGCAGGATGTCTGCCGGATTGAAAATATCCCGAATATCAGTGACGTCAGCATGATGATCCGCATCCTCTATCAGATGGGGGCGGAGATCAGGATGATCAACGATCATACCGTAGAGATTGATTCCACACATATTGCCTCCTTTATCGTGCCGCACGAGCTGACGAAGCAGCTGCGCGCCTCCTACTACCTGATCGGCGCGTTGCTGGGGCGCTTTGGGCGGGCCAAGGTGGCCATGCCGGGCGGCTGTGATTTTGGCGTTCGGCCGATCGATCAGCATATCAAAGGCTTCCAGGCGCTCGGCGCCGCTGTCTCTATTGAGAACGCCATGGTCGATGCGCGCGTGGAGGACCACCGCCTGACGGGGAATTCCGTCTATCTGGATGTGGTCTCCGTCGGCGCCACGATCAATATCATGCTGGCGGCCGTGCGCGCCCGCGGGCTGACGATTATCGAAAACGCCGCCAAGGAGCCGCACATCGTCGATCTGGCAAACTTTCTCAACTCCATGGGTGCGGATGTGCGCGGCGCGGGGACGGATGTGATCAAGATCCGCGGCGTGGAGGAACTGCACGGGTGCACCTATTCCGTAATCCCGGATCAGATCGAGGCGGGGACGTATATGGTTGCGGCCGCGGCCACGCATGGCGATGTGCTGATCAAAAATGTTATCCCAAAGCATTTGGAATCCATCTCCGCCAAGCTGATCGAATGCGGGGCACAGATCGAGGAGTTTGACGATGCGGTCCGTGTCCGTATGCCGGAGCGGGCAGCCAGCTGCAACGTGAAGACCATGCCGCATCCCGGTTTCCCGACCGATATGCAGCCGCAGATGGCGGCGCTGCTCTCCACCGCGAAGGGGACCAGTATTATTTCCGAGAGCGTGTGGGATAATCGGTTCCGCTATGTGGATCAGCTCTCCCGCATGGGGGCGGATATTCAGGTCAACGGGAAGATCGCGGTGATTGAGGGCGTGGAGATGCTCAAGGGCGCACCCGTCCGGGCGACGGATCTGCGCGCGGGCGCGGCGATGCTGATCGCCGGAATGATGGCGCAGGGGGAAACCCAGATTGAGGACATCGTCCATATCGACCGCGGGTATGAGCTCGTTGTCGAGAAGCTGACGGCCCTGGGCGCGAATATCCGGCGCGTTGTGTTCGAGGATGAGAGCGTCGGGGAACACACCATCGTGGCCGGCGCATAAGGAACGGGCAGATCGGATGTCGGAGTTTGCGCTGCGTGGCAGTGCCAAGTCCAACATCCGATTTTTTTATTGAGATGCTGAAAGGAGCGCACACTTGTCCAGATTTTGTCCGCTGTTCTCCTCCAGTTCGGGGAACAGCATTTACATAGGCGGCTCCGGCGGGGGCGTGCTCGTCGATGCCGGAGTGAGTACACGGCGCCTCACACAGGCGATGGACGCCCTTGAAATTGACCGCGATTCCATTCGGGCGATTTTAGTGACACATGAGCACAGCGACCACGTCAGAGGCCTGCGGGTCACGGCAGGGCGTTTGGGAATCCCCGTTTTCACCTCACATGGGACTGCGGAAAAGCTGCGCGGCAGCGGCATTGCGGACGGCTCCTTCCAGCTGGAAGAGATTGCGTGCGCCCCCTTTGAGGCAGCGGGGATGCGTATTACGCCGTTCCCTATCTCCCACGACTGCGCGCAGGGATACGGATACACATTTGAACTGCCCGACTCCCGCAGGGCGGCCGTAGTGACGGATCTGGGGGAGATGACGCCGGAAGTTCTTGCGGCCGTGAGCGGCTGTGACCTTGTCCTCATCGAGTCCAACCATGATTATGGGATGCTGCGCAGCGGATCGTACCCGCTCTATCTCAAGCAGCGGATCCTTTCCAAATTCGGCCACCTGTCCAACGAGGTGTGTGCCCGCACGGCTGCGGAACTGATGAAAACGGGGACTACGCGTTTCTTCCTGGGCCACCTGAGCCGGGAGAACAACACCCCGGCGCTTGCGAGGGAGCAGACCCTTGCGGCCCTGCAATCCTGCGGCGGCCGGGAAAACACGGATTTCATGCTTGAGGTGGCGCCGGAGTGCGACGCAAAACGCGTTCTGATTTTTTAGGGGGACACTATGAATCTGCGGATCATCTGCATCGGGAAAAATAAGGAGCGCTACTGGGATGAGGCGGGGGCCGAATATCTCAAGCGCCTGCGCGCGTTCTGTACGCCGCAGGTGATCGAGATCCCGCCTGCGCGCCTGCCGGAGAATCCGAATCCGGCGCAAATTGATGCCGCACTCACGGCGGAAGGGGAACTGATTCTGCAAAAGCTCCCGCGCCGGGGACCAAACGCCTTTACCGTGGCGCTCTGTATTGAGGGGCGTCAGCTCGACTCCATGGCGCTCAGTGAAAAGCTGTCCGGCCTGATGGTGGACGGCGTGAGCGAGATGGCGTTTGTGATCGGCGGTTCTCACGGCTTGAGCGCGGCCGTAAAGGAGGCGGCGGATTTCCGCTTTTCCATGTCGCCGATGACATTTCCGCACCAGCTGGCGCGGGTGATGCTGCTCGAGCAGCTGTACCGTGCATTTATGATCCGCAGCGGCGCCAAGTATCACAAATGAGAGGCGCGTCCACAGGCCGCCGTTTCCGTTTGGATCCCTTACGCCGTGCGCCGGACGCCAAATATTTTTTTGGAGGGCGTGCCGTAGCTGCTTTTCTTGTAGGGGGTTGTTGCACTGCCGGCCGCACAATAGAAAGTAATGGGGCCTGCGTGGCCTGCAGATGGGGGAAGTATCATGATCGAATGGCTTTTTGAACGCTTTGGCGTATCGGCGGGGATTTTTGATGCGCTGCTAATCGCGTGGACGTTTGGCGTGACGATTGCCTGCCTGAAAATTTTTAAGGGGATGCTGCCGCATGACGGCGGGCGCGATTTTGCCTTTAACGGCAAGCTCTCCAAGGGGAAGCTGCGCGGCGCGGGCATTATTTTTATCAGTGTGTTCGCCCTGACGGCGTTGCTCTTTATCCGGTTCAGTCCGGAATATCTGGCCTATTATGCACTGGTGTTCCTGAGCATGCTCTCCGGTTTTTTGGACGACCGCGCCAAAAAGCCGTGGGGCGAGTATAAAAAAGGTCTGATCGACTTGGTCCTCTGTCTGGCCGCGGCGGCCGTTTTCGTCTGGCTGAACCCGGAGCTCTGCTCGGTCGGAATCGCCTCCTGGCAGCTGGAGATCCCCCGCTGGCTGTTTGCGTTGATTCTGACGGTGTTCTTCTGGCTGATGATCAACGCCACCAACTGTTCCGATGGGATCGACGGCTACTGCGGCTCCCTGAGCATTGTGGTGCTGTTGTCGCTGATACTGGTGGGCCGGATCGTGGAGATCGAGAGTGGATTCCAGCATTTGATGCTGATCATGCTCCTTGTCATCGGCGCGTACCTGTGGTATAACTGTGAGCCGAGCACCATGCTCATGGGCGATGCCGGCTCCCGAGCGATCGGGCTGTTCCTCGGCATCGCGGTCGCCAAGACGGGGAATGTGCTCCTGTGTATCCCGCTGTGCTTTGTGATCCTGCTCGACGGCCTGCTCGGAATCGTCAAGGTCAGCCTGATCCGCTTCCTGAAGATTCGGGTGTTCCAGAAGATCCGCACGCCGCTGCACGACCACTTCCGCATGAAAAAGAACTGGTCCAACACGCAGGTGATCTTCCGCGCGGTCCTGATCCAGTGTGTCATCTCCGCCGTGGTGATCGCTTTGCTGCGGATATAAAGGACAACGGGGCTCATGCGCGGGGGAGAGAACGGATTTAAATGATCGTCGAGGTGCCATTGATATCATGCGGGGAGATCTGCTTCACGGGAATATCACAAAGGGGCTGCTTCTGTTTGCCTGGCCGATCATGCTTGGGAATTTAATGCAGCAGTTCTATAATATTGCGGATACGCTGATTGTCGGGCGCTATCTGGGGGAGGGGGCGCTGGCGGCGGTCGGCTCCGCCTATACGCTCATGACCTTTTTGACCTCGGTCATCCTGGGGCTGTGCATGGGCAGCGGCGCATTTTTTTCCATCTATTATGGAAAGGGAGATACGCAGCGGATGAAGAGGGGGATCTTCCTCTCCTTCGCTCTGATCCTGGCCGTGACGCTGGCGCTGGAGGCGGCCGTCTTCGCCGGGGTGAATCCAATCCTTCGCCTGATGAATGTTCCGGCGGAGGTGTCTCCGCTGATGCGCGAATACCTGCTCTTTATCTTTATCGGAATGCCCGCCACGTTTCTGTACAATTACTATGCCTGCCTGCTGCGGTCGATCGGGAATTCGACTGTGCCGCTCATCTTCCTCGCGGTATCGGCCGTGATGAATATCGGGCTGGATCTTTTTCTGGTGCTCGTCATCCCGTGGGGGGTGGCCGGTGCGGCTATTGCGACGGTGATTTCCCAGTTTTTTTCGGGGGTTGGGCTGGCTGTCTATGTATGGATCCGTTTCCCCTCCCTGCGCTTTGAGCGGCAGTTCATGCACTGGGATTCCGGGATCCTCAAGGAGCTCTCGCATTTTTCTTTTTTGACCTGCGTCCAGCAGTCGGTGATGAACTTCGGGATCCTGATGGTGCAGGGGCTGGTCAACAGCTTCGGCGCCACGGTGATGGCGGGCTTTGCCGCGGCTGTCAAGATCGACTCGTTTGCCTATATGCCGGTACAGGATTTTGGCAACGCGTTTTCCACCTTTATTGCGCTCAATTACGGGGCCGGCAACCGGGAGCGGATCCGGAGGGGGACGCGCAGCGCCGTGCTCACCTCTTTCCTCTTCTGCGTGGTTATCAGCGCGCTGGTGTGCGCGTTTGCGCCGCAGCTGATGGGGATTTTCGTGCAGGCGGAGGAGACGGGAGTCGTGGATGTCGGCGTCCAGTACCTGCGCGTGGAGGGCGTATTTTACTTTGGCATCGGCCTGCTGTTCCTGCTGTACGGCTATTACCGCGCAGTTGCAAAGCCGGGGATGTCCGTCGTGCTGACGGTACTCTCGCTGGGTACGCGCGTCCTGCTGGCGTATGTCCTCTCCGCTGTGGATACGATCGGCGTCACCGGAATCTGGGCGTCGGTCCCGATCGGCTGGGCGCTGGCGGATATCGTCGGCGTGGGCTGGTATTTTATCAGCAAACGCCGCGGCGATCGGAAAAGCGCGGGATCATAAAAAAGGCCGGTTTCAAAATAGAATACGATGTTCTTTTACACAGACTATTTAAGCCTTCCCCTTGAGGGGAAGGGGGACCGCTTGCGGTGGATGAGGTGGATTCTGCGGGGTATGCCGAGTTTCTGTAATCCGCTGGCTTTTCCACCTCATCCGTCTCACTCCTGCTCCGCAGGAGGGCATCCTTTTGTCCGCCGCGCGGACATTTCCCATGGCAGGGGAATCGCCCTCAATGGGAAGCCGGAAAGATATATGCATAAACCTTTTGCACCTGACAGGGGAATTGCCCTCAAGGGGGAGCCGAAAAGGAATGTGCAGGCATAAAAAATAACTCGCCCCTCAAAAGAAGCGACTTTGGCTTCCCTTGAGGGGCGGCTTTTGCCCAGGATCTTTGGGACAGGCTGTTTTGCAACAGATCCCCTTGCTGTGCCTATTTTCCCGATACGGTGCGGATGTACCGCTTAAAGAATTTCAAGGCCTCCGGGATAGATGCCACCGGCAGGCGCTCATTGGTGCCGTGCGTGCACATCACCAGGCTCAGATCCACCGTGAAGGGGGAGAAGCGGTAGATGTTATCGCACACATTCTCATAGTGATAGGAGTCCGTGCCGCCCATCACGAGGAACGGGGCCACGATATTGTCCGGATTCGACGCCTCGCACAGGCTCTTGATGGCCTTGAATGCGCGGGAATCCTGTGGGGAGATCTTGGAGGGCTCCTTACCCTTCAGGAATTCAATCTCGATATTTTTATTCTTGACAACGGACTGGATATGTTCTTTGATCCCCTGCACGGAGTCGCCGGGCAGGATGCGGAAGTTCGCGGTGACGCTCGCCTTCTGCGGCAGCACATTGCACTGCGGGCTGCCCTCGGCCATGGTGACGGCGGTGGTGGAGTGGATGAAGGTCGCCGCCGCCGGAATTTTCATCAGCACTTTTTTGATCAGCGGCGTCAGGAAGCGGAAGTTGCACATGATCAGACGCGCCGGATAGCTCACGTTGCGCCCGATGATCTCAAACATATCGCGCGTGATGGGCAGCATGCGCGGCTTGCACTGGTGGTTTTCCAGATCCAGCGTGACCTTGGCGATCTCGCCGAGCGCCGTGTGCTTGGGCGGCTGGGAGGAGTGCCCGCCCTTGGCGCTGATGCTGATCTTATAGTCCGCGGCGCCCTTTTCCGCCACGCCGACACCGGCCAGGTATTTGTCGATAATGCCGTTGACCTTGGCCGGGAGGATCGCGCCGCCCTCGTCGAGCACGCTGTCCAGACGGATGCCGCGCTTTTCAAAGTTGTTTGCGATCTGCATGGCGCCGGAATCCGGCGTCGCGACGATCTCCTCGTTGTGGCCCAGGCAGATATAGACGTCGCGCTCGGGCTCATAGCCCTCTCCCAGCAGCGTCTCCACGGCCTCGAGGACGCAGATCAAATGATTTTTCATATCCATCGCGCCGCGTCCCCAGATGAATTCCCCGTCGTTCACGCCGTCGAAGGGCGGGTGCTTCCAGTCGCCCAGCGTGCCGTCCGCCACGGGGACCACGTCCTGATGCGCGAGCATGGCCATCGGCTCCAGCGCGCTGTCGCGCCCCTTCCAGCGGTAGACAAGACTCGCCTGACCGACCTCCTCGCACGTGAGCTTTTCATGGATCAGCGGATACTCCCTGCGGAGAAAGTCGTGGAATTTTTCAAACTCCTTCCAGTCCACCAGGGAGGGATCCGGATTGGAGATGGTCTTGAACTGAATTGCCTGGGAAATATGCTGTTCCGCCCGTTTGGGATCTACCTTCTCCTCCGTCAGGGGAATTGCTTTGCCGCCGGTTTTCGGTTTAAAAAGCGCCGCTTTAATGAGTGTGACGACGATTGCCAGCCCGATGATGCAGGCGATCGCGATCAGGATGATCTGCCATACTTCCATGAAAAAACCTCCTCGTTTATTGATAGGGGAGCGGACGGGTGATCATCCGCCCCGCAGGTGCAGGCCGGAGGGCCGGCCTACCAGTTCTGAATATAGCGGTGGAGCGTGTTTTCGATCCCGCGGGTTACGCTGTTCGGATCGTCCATCGTCTTATCGCAGGCCACACGGAATACCATGACGCCGCCGGCGCCGCTGAACAGGGCGAGCGCCGTCTTATCGCCCGCGAGGGCGGGGGAGCAGAACGTCCCCTCGTAGACCTGGCCCGCGTCATGGACATTATAATATTTGTTGTTCCAGTAGGTGGCCTCGTCCAGGTCGCGCCAGGTCGCCCAGTAGGGGGTGCCGTTGACCGGGCGGCCGTAGGCGGCGATCCCGATGTTGATCTTGCTGATATCCGCGCCGTTATCGACAAAGGCCTGAAGCCCCTCCTGCGCCTGTTGGAGCGAGCTCTGGTATCCGTCCTCATCGCTGCCGTCATAGGCCATGAATTGGATCTGATCGAACCGGTCGAGCGTCTCCTTGGACATACCCAGTGCCCCGGCGGAGAGCGCAGCGGAGAGGATGGCGTCCGGATTCACAGCGTGCATACCGTCGTCCAGCCGGGCGATAAATTGATCGTATACCGCCCAGTCACTCGGCGTCTGCGGGTACTCCCAGTCGATATCCACGCCGTCGATGTCATACTTCTGAACAAATTCTACGGTCTGGTCCGCGATGGACTCCCAGTACTGTGCCATGTAGCCGTTGACGCCCAGACCTGTCTCGTCCCACGTGCCGTCGGCAAGCGTAGTGACGATGATCTTAACGGCGTGGTCCTTGTTCGAACGGTGGGCGATGATCTCCTTGAGCGCTGCAAGTTCCTGTGCGAACTTTTCCTCGCCGCCCTCGCCAAAGGTCATCCGCCCGTCGTTATCCCAGTGTACGGCCGCAAAGACGAGCACGGTGCTGTACACATCGTAGAAGCGGGCGTAGTTGTTGACGTACGCCTCCCCCTTGGCGAGGATCTCCGTCGGCACGTCGCCGTCCAGGCGCTGATATGCCGTCACCTCAAAGTTTTCCGCCGTGCGGGCCGGCTCGTTGTACAGCCGCAGCGAGCGGATCTTCACCGGTGTGTCCGTGCTGCGGAATTTATCAATGGACAGGCGCACGCGGTCCGTTGTCACGGCGTCAAAGCTGCACAGGCGCATGGTCTGGATCTTCTCACTCTGATAGACGGTCTGCCATTCGCCGTCCACCATCGCCTGCAGGCGGAAATACTGCGCCTGATTGCCGACCTCCTCAATGACGGCCGTATTGAATGTGCTCGCCTGGGCGAGCTGAATCTCCACATAGCTGTTGTTGACGTCTTCCTGCCCTGCGGCCGGGGAGCGGTTCGGGTCCTGCGGCGTCCAGCAGCTGTCATCCTGGGTCAGGAGGTTGGCGGCATCGGGCTCCTCGCCCTTTTTCAGGCTCTCAAAGGCGATGCTCGCGCCCTCCATCACGTTTTGGGACTGCAGCGTCAGAGAGGGCAGACTGTCGCCCTCCCATTTCGCGCCGCCGAACACACCGGCCATGCTCGGCGTGAGAACAAGCGCCGCCACCACTACACAGGCGATTACGGCTTTGACGGCCTTTTTGGGCGACTCGCAGAATACCAGCACCAGCGGCAGCGTCACCGTGACGCACAGTACCGGCAGGTCGGGCGTCATCGCCTGAAGGCCCCGGGTGAAGTTGTCGGCGGAAAATCCGGTGTCCAGCCCAAAGACGAGCACCAGCGTGTACAGGAACAGCGCGATGCTCAGTACGCTGAAAATGAGATGAAACACATTCAGCACGCGCATTCCTTTAACGGGCTTCTCCCGGCTTGTAAAGGCCAGAATGAGCAGATGTACCAGCAGCACAGCGGCACAGACCGCGATGACGATCTGCATCACCGGGACAAAATTTTCCCCCAGCGGATACAGATCTGCGATCCAGCCGTAAGCCCAGGTCGCGCTGTCCAAAAAGACATAGGATACGGCCGCAAGCACAAAAAAGACGTACGATGCGGCGCGCGCGTGGATGGCTTTCCAAAGCGACTTGAAAAATGACATGGTATTCCCCCTCTTTTTATTCACAAAGGTCAAAAAAACCATCCATAGCATAGCACAAATTGCCGGATTTTACAAGGGTTCCCCCCCATAGCCCGGCGGCCGGCCTTTTTCGCTGGGCCGCACCTGCCTGAAAAACGATGCATGCCGCCCGGAACTTCTCTGTTTGAAAAGTGCGCGAAAATAAGATATAATGATATCGAATTCGGATGAAATTTGTGCTTCATCCAATCATGCTTTACAGGAGGCTGCCATGGCGGATACGCAATCCCTTCGCTTTCGCGAGGATGGAAAATTCACGATCCTTGTTTTTACGGATATTCATGAGACACACCGCCCGTTCCGGGACACGATCACCCTGATCGAGCGATCGCTCGATGCGGTGGCCCCCGATCTGGTCGTCTGTTTGGGCGATACGGTGGACGGCGCATTTCCAGGAGCGACGCCGGCGCATGTGCGCCGCGCGCTTCACGCGGTGCTCACGCCCATTGCCGCCCGTGGGATCTCATTTGCCCCGGTGTTCGGCAATCATGACAGGGAGAGCGGTGTTTCCAATGAGGAACAGCTCAAAATTTATCAGCAGTATCCGGGGTGCCTGCTCCTGCAGGGCGCGCCGGGCGTTCCGGGCTGCGGAAATTACGTGGTGACTGTAAAGGGCAGCGCAGATGATACGGACCGGTTTGCGCTGTGGATGATTGATTCCGGCTCCCGGATTTCCAAGGAGCGGCTGGCGCAGGGGATCCCGGACGGCTATGCCGCGCCGGAACCGGAGCAGATCGCGTGGCTCGAGCGGCGCGCCAGGGAGCTTGGGGCGGTCAACGGCGGACGGATGCCGGACGGGCTTCTGTTTCAGCATATCATCGTTCCGGAGATCTATGACGCGCTCATTCCGGCCCGAAAGGGGGAGAAGGGCGCCGTCCGGGGGCAGGAGCAAAACTGGCGCGATCGGTATTATAAACTGCCGGAGGGCGCCTGCGGCAAGCTGGGCGAGGGCCCGTGCCCGCCGTGCTACAACACGGGGGAATTCGCGGCGATAAAGCGCTGCAATGTTCTGGGCGCCTTTTTCGGGCACGATCACGTCAATGACTTTGAAGTCCTGCACGAGGGGATTCGCCTGACCAACTGCAAGAGCACGGGCGTGCGCTCCTACGGGGACGGAACCGGGCGCGGCGTACGCGTGATCGAGCTCAACGAGAACCGGCCGGGTACGTATCAGACGCGCTCCATCTATTTCAGCGATCTGGTGGGCAAGCGCCTGACCAATCCATTGACGGGTCATTTATCCTACGGGCATCATCTGCAAATTCTGCGCGATGCCGGCCTGACCGTGCTTGGAGCCGGGGCCGTGGGGGCCGCCGTGTTTGCAGCCGTACAAAAGCTGCGGAAGAAATAGAATGCCGATGTTTGTAAAATGAGGAAATCGCCATGATGCAGTTGATCCTGGGCCGTTCGGGAAGCGGAAAAACAAAATACCTGCTCAACGCCGCGGCGGAGCTAGCGCGATCCGGAGCCGCCGTCGTCCTGCTGGTGCCGGAGCAGTTCTCCTTTGAGACGGAGCGGGCGATCCTGCGCCTGCTCGGCCCGCGCGATATGGCGCGGGTGGAGGTGCTCAGCTTTACCCGGCTGGTGGACAGCTTTCGCCGCGTGTACGGCGGCGGAGGGCTCGATCCGGTTGGCGACGCGGAGCGCACGCTCCTGATGAGCCGGGCGTTGGACGCGGTGGCGGACAGCCTGGATATCTATACCAAAACGGCCGATTCCCCCGAGTTTATCCGGGAGCTGATCGCCCTCTCCGCGCGCTGCCGTCAGGCCGGCGTAAAGCCGGAGCGCCTGCGTGCAGTTTCCGGAGAGCTGGACGCCGGTCTGCTGCAGGATAAATCACGTGAGCTCGCACTGATTCTGGAGGCTTATGACACGCTCGTCAGCGCCCGGTATGCA
>CASFCH010000021.1 GCA_949293315.1 uncultured Oscillospiraceae bacterium
AACTGTCTTCCCCTGGCAATGTTTATTTGTACAGACTCTTCAAGCCTTCCCCTTGAGGGGAAGGGGGACCGCTTGCGGTGGATGAGGTGGATTCTGCGGGTAGTGCCGAGTTTCGGTAATCCGCTGGCCTTCCACCTCATCAGTCTCACTCTGTTCGACAGCTCCTGCTCCTCAGGCGGGACCCTTTTGTCCGCTTCGCGACATTTCCCCTGTCAGGGGAATCACCCTCTAGGGGAAGCCTACAGGGAGTGTACAGGCATAACAAAACAACGCGCCCCTTAAAAAGAAGCAGCTTTGTCTTCTTTTTGAGGGGCGGATTTTGTGCATTATTTTTGGGACAGACTGTTCTGCAACAGTTCCTTTTTTATTTGGATTGACAGATGTCGGAGGAAAGAGTATAATAAAGTGTACCAAATGATACAAAAACGGCGGTGCGGCTATGCTTGATGAGCAGGAAAAAAAGATCCTTTTATCCAGCGCGCTTTTTAAAAACACACATGGGGATGCGGTGCTCGGGGATCTCAATCTCTGTAAAGTGTGCCGGTATCAAAAGGGCGCGTATATTTTTTCCCGCGAGGTCAACCCCCGCGCGCTCGGCATCCTCATCAGCGGCACTGCGCAGGTGGAAAAGGGGACGCCGGACCATCTGATCGTGATGAGCCGCCTGATTCAGGGTGATGTGTTCGGCGCGGTATCCCTGTATGCGTCCAGCGAGCGGTATGTCACCGGGATCAAGGCGGTCACGCCGGTGGCGGCGCTGATCATCCCCAAGCGGATCATGGACAAGCTGATCCGCACCTACCCGGAGATCGCCGTCAACTATCTGACCTATTTGAGCGAGCGGATCTATTTTCTCAATCGCCGGATCGACAGCTTCACCGGCGGATCGGCCGTGCAGCGCCTGGCCGGGTACTTTTTAATGTCGGAGGCCGACACGACCGGCGTCCCGGCCGCACATCTGGCCTCTGCGCTCGATATTGGACGCGCGTCGCTCTACCGGGCGTTTGAGGAGCTCGAGCAGGCCGGAGCCATCCGGCGGGACGGCAAGCTGATCACCGTCCTCTCGCGTGAAAAATTGCAGCAGTATGTGTAAATCCTGGCGGGGAACCGCCTGAAGTATAGGAGTGCATGAAAGATGAAAAAAAGTAAAGCATTGTTATCGGGAGCATTGGCGGCCGCTCTGGCGCTGTCGCTGTTCGGGTGCGCGGTAGAGGATGCCGGCACCGACGACGCCCAGACCTCGGACCCCGCCGTTCAGGGCGTTGAGATGTCCGTGGCCGCGCTCAAGGGCCCGACCGGGATCGGCATGGTCAAGCTGATGTCCGATTCCGAGGCCGGGAGCACGGTGAACGACTATGCGTTCCAGGTGTTCGACTCTCCGGACAACGTCGTGGCGGCAGTTTCTAACGTGGACAACCCTGTTCAGGTGGCCGCAGTGCCGGTCAATGTTGCGGCATCACTCTATAATAAGACAAACGGCAAGATCCAGGTGGCCGCGATCAATACGCTCGGAACGCTGTTCCTGCTGGAGAACGGCGATTCCATCCAGTCCGTGTCGGATCTGAAGGGGAAGACGATCTATGTCTCCGGGCAGGGTGCGACCCCGGAGTATGTGCTCGACTATATCCTGACCTCCAACGGGATCGATCCGGAGAAGGATGTGGATATTCAGTTTGTCGCCGACCACGCCACCCTCGCCACCATGATGGTCGCCGGAGAGGCGGATATCGCCCTGCTGCCGCAGCCAAACGTCACCACCGTGCTCACCCAGGCGCAGAATGTCCGCATCGCGCTGGATCTGACCAAGGTCTGGGATGAGACGAACGCGAAAAACGGCAAGCAGGGCCAGCTCTCCATGGGCTGCATCATCGTCAATAGGGAGTTTGCGGAGCAGAACAAGGCGGCGTTCAACAAGTTCCTGGATGAATACAAGGCGTCTGTGGAATATGTCACCGCCGAGGCAAACCTCGATACGGCCGCACAGCTGTGCGAGACCTATGGGATCATCCCGAAGGCGGCGGTCGCCAAGAAGGCCATCCCGGACTGCAACATCACCTATATCGAGGGGGCGGAGATGAAGCAGAACATGCAGCAGAATCTTCAGATCCTCTTTGACGCGAATCCCAAGTCGATCGGAGGAACCATGCCTGATGACGCCTTCTACTATGCAAGGTAAAAAGTCCAGCGGTTCAAAACTGAAAAGGATCGGGAGCGCCGCCCTCGTGGCGGCGTTCTGGATCGCCGTGTGGGAGGGGCTCTATTATCTGGTCAATCAGGAGATCCTGATCGCCTCCCCACAGGCGGTTCTCGCCCGCGGCGCCCAGCTGATTGTCACATCGGAGTTCTGGCTCACCGCGGGCCTTTCGCTGTGCCGTATTCTGATCGGATACCTCATTGCGGTGGCGGCGGGGGTTTTGATCGCGGTCGCCACTTCGGCATCCAAAATTCTCTATTCCCTGCTCTATCCGATCATCAGCATCCTGCGCGTCACGCCGGTGGCTTCCTTTATTATTCTGGCGCTGGTGTGGATCAGCGCGGGGGCGGTGCCGTCCCTGATGGCGGGCATCATTGTGCTGCCGATCGTCTGGGCAAATGTGAGCGAGGGGATCGCGGGGACGGACGTGCAGCTGCTGGAGATGGCGCGGACGTACCGGTTCGGCCGGCTAAAGACGTTCCGGCGTATTTATGTCCCGTCCGTGGCGCCGTATTTTACCACCGCCTGTATGACGGGGCTGGGCATGGCGTGGAAGGCGGGGATCGCCGCCGAGGTGCTCAGCGTGCCCAAGCTCGCGATCGGCACCAATATCTACGACGCCAAACGGTATATCGAGACGGCGGATCTGTTTTTCTGGACGCTGGTCGTTATCATCCTGAGCATGATTCTGGAAAAACTGGTGCGGCTGGCCATGAGGGCGGTCATGCGCCGTGTCATCGGAGGGGGGGAGCTGCGTGGAGCTGAAACACGTATATAAGGCGTTCGACGGGCGGGCGGTTCTCCGGGATGTTTCAATGACTTTTCCGGAGGGGAAGGTCAGCTGCCTGTTCGGCCCCTCCGGGCGGGGGAAGACGACGATCCTCCGCCTGCTGGCCGGTCTGGAACAGGCGGACGGCGGGACTGTCGACGGCGTGGGGGACCGGCGTGTGTCCGTGATTTTTCAGGAGGACCGGCTGCTGCCTTTCTGTACGGCTCAGATGAATATTGCCGTCGCCGCCCCGGGATCAGACGCCCGGCTCTGGCTGGAAAAGGTGGAGCTGGCGGACGACGCAGGAAAATTCCCCGCGCAGCTGAGCGGCGGTATGTGCCGGCGTGTGGCCCTCGCCCGTGCGCTCGCCTATGACGGAGCTGTTTTTTTGATGGATGAGCCGTTTCAGGGGCTGGACCGGGAGATGAAGCTGCGCATGATGGCGCTGGTGCGTACGGCGCTTGCCGGGAAGACGGCCGTGCTCGTCACGCACGATCCGGAGGAGCGGGACTTTCTGGCCGATACGGTCCTGAGCCTGGAATAGAATTGGAGCGATTCGTCAGGATTCGCCGAAAAATCACTATTTTCTCGATTTTTAACAAAAAAATTTTCTTGACAAATACTTTTTTTTAGCTTATTATGAATGTGTTCGGATTTTCAGGACAGTTCAGCGGGGTGAATCCATTGTCGTGCCGTTCCTATTCAGGGCTCAGTGATGATGAGCTTCTCCGCCTTGTCCGGTCCGGGGACAGCGAGGCGCGCGACCGTCTGATCGAGCGGTTTATCCCCGCTGCCAGAGCGCAGGCGCATATGCTCTGCGGCCGTTTGGAGGCGGACGATCTCGTCCAGGAGGGGATGATCGGCTTCCTCTCCGCGCTGGAGAGCTATCGCGAGGGCGGAGGAGCCCGCTTTGCGACATATGCCGATGCCTGTATGCTCAACAGCATGCGTACCGCAGTGCGTACGGCGGCGCGCGGCAAGCGCACGGCGCCGGGCGGGGAAGCTCCGCTGGCGGACGGTGCGCGGGAGCTCTCCGATCCCATTCCGGGGCCGGAGGATTCGGCGATCGCGGCCGAGGGAGTTCGGCGGATCAAGGAGATTATCGATCAAAAACTTTCGGGGCTTGAGCGTAATGTAGTGCTCCTGTACCTCTCGGGGTACGGTTACCATGAAATCGCGCAGAAACTCGAGGTAAGCGTCAAGACAGTGGACAACGCACTCGTGCGCGTGCGGCGTAAACTGCAGGGACCGCAGAAAAGTTGAATATGCCCGCGTAGCTTAAAAGTAGAGCGTTGATTTCAGCAAAGGTGACGGTGCAAGCCCGTCCAAGGGCAAATACTATATTATTTCAAGCGAGGTTAAAATCATGTTCGAAGACAAGACTCTCATCTGTAAGGAATGCGGCCAGGAATTTGTGTTCACCGCCGGTGAGCAGGAGTTCTACGAGTCCAAGGGATTCGTCAACGAGCCGCAGCGCTGCAAGGCCTGCCGCGACGCGCGCAAGAACGCCGCCCGTGCGGACCGTGAGATGTTCACCGCCACCTGCGCAAGGTGCGGCGGGGAGGCAAAGGTTCCCTTCCGCCCGCGTGAGGACCGCCCGGTCTACTGCAGCGAGTGCTTTGCGAAGATGAAGGAAGAGGAAGCTGAATAATCAGCGCAAAAGTGTCTATTTGAAATAGAAGGCTTTTACAGGGGCGGTGCGGCGCATCACCCCTGTTTTTGTTTTATGATAGAGCTGGATTGGATGAACGCCGAATACCGTACCGGAGCCAGACTGTATTTTGATGCCAAACGAATGGCTCAAGATGGTTTGATTGTTCGCGGCGGCTGCCATTTGAAAGTGGAAAACACATTGCCGCTCACCCCTTATTTGATTTGGGCGGCGACCTGGGATGTGGTTGGGTTGAAGGGGCCAATATCTACGCCGAAAAGTTTTTCGGAAGCGGCAGATGACATGTTTAACAGGATTTACAGCCGATCGCCGATCTGTACGGCGGAACGCTGAGGGCAGCGTTCCCTACGTGTGCGGGGCGGAAAATTGTACAATGCAAAAAGCATCCCCCGTGTGAGAAGACCGTGGAAAGTGAAAATCCTGCGGCAAGGGGCTGTAAGGCACAAACTCCTCGTAGGGAACGCCGCCCCCGGCGTTCCGAAAGAGAGGGGGGACGGAAGCAGAATGGCGCCGGCTGTCAGCCCGGCGGGTCCTCGCGCTCGCGTCATCTCCCTAAAAGGCAAGCCTTGGCTCCTTCGATTCATCATTCATCAAGGGATTTCTGCCGACCGTGAATCTGTACGCGGAACGCTGAGGGCAGCGTTCCCTACGCGTGCGGGGCGGAAAATTGTACAATGCAAAAAGCATCCCCCGTGTGAGAAGACCGTGGAAAGTGAAAATCCCTCGGCAAGGGGCTGTAAGGCACAAACTCCTCGTAGGGAACGCCGCCCCCGGCGTTCCGGAAGAGGGGGCGAACGGAAGCAGAATGATACCGGCCGTCAGCCCAGTGGACCCTCGCTAGTTGCATTTTGATATACAAAAAGGAACCGGTACAAACCGGTTCCTTCTGTAGACGTCTGCCGTTTTGGATTAATAGTTCTTCGCCTGAATCTGGAAATATGCCTTCGGATGGGAGCAGACCGGGCAGATCTCCGGCGCCTTCTTGCCGATGACGATGTGGCCGCAGTTGGCGCACTGCCAGATCGCGTCGCCGTCCTTGGAGAAGACGAGGTCGTTCTCCACGTTGTTCAGCAGGGCAAGGTAGCGCTCCTCGTGGTGCTTCTCGATCTCGCCAACCTTCTCAAACAGGAAAGCGATCTTGTCAAAGCCCTCTTCGCGCGCCTCCTCGGCGAAGGTCTTGTACATGTCGGTCCACTCGTAGTTCTCGCCTGCGGCGGCCTCTTTCAGGTTGTCCGCCGTGGTGCCGATCTCACCGCCGTTGAGGAGCTTGAACCAGATCTTAGCGTGCTCCTTCTCGTTGTTGGCCGTCTCCAGGAAGAGCGCGGCGATCTGCTCATAGCCCTCCTTCTTGGCCTTGGAGGCAAAGTAGGTGTACTTGTTGCGGGCCTGGGACTCGCCGGCAAACGCGGCCTGCAGATTGGCTTCCGTCTTGGTGCCTTTTAATTCTTTCATTTTATATTTCTCCTTTCACGCTAAAACAGGAATTATTCCTGTTTTTCTCTGCTCCTATTATAATGCGCTTTCCCGATCTTGTCAACACCTTCGGACAAGATTTTGGCAATATTTGTATTTTGATCCGTTTTTGCTCCGTCATACATTCCGGATGCTATTTTTTTGCGCCGTCGGACATTCAGGAACTTTTAAATGCTCGCTTGATAAACAGGGCCGCAGATGATACAATATATACTATTATCTAAGGGAGTGTTGTCGTTGGGGCGCAGAAAATGGAAAATCAGAAAATGTGACAAGGAGCTTGCGGCGGAGCTCTCCGAGCGCTGCTCCCTGGACGCTCTGACGGCGCTGCTCCTTGTGGCCCGTGGGATCACCACGCCGGAGGAGGCGGACGCCTTCCTCTCCGGGGAGCCGGAGCTGATTGATCCATTCGCGCTGCGTGATATGGATCGTGCCGTGGAACGGATCACGCGGGCAGTGGACGCGGGCGAGCAGATCGTCGTCTACGGCGACTATGATGCGGACGGCGTGACGGCCAGTACGCTGCTGTACTCCTATCTGAGCATGATCGGCGCACAGGTGCGCGTGTATATTCCGGAGCGTGAGTCCGAGGGGTTTGGCCTGCACAAGCCGGCGATCGACGCCGTGGCGGCGCAGGGGGCCGGGCTGATCATCACGGTCGATAACGGGATCGCCGCCGTGGAGGAGGCCGCCTATGCGGCGCAGATCGGGCTGGACCTCGTCATTACGGACCATCACCTTCCAGGGGAGACGCTGCCGCACGCGTGTGCCGTGGTCGATCCCATGCGTCCGGATAATGCGTGCGATTACCGCGGATGGTGCGGCGCGGGCGTGGCCTTCAAGCTGATTTGTGCCCTGGAGGGATCGGACGGCGCAGACCTGCTGGACGAATACGCGGATATTGTCACCATCGGCACGATTGCCGACGTGATGGAGCTGAAAGGGGAGAACCGCGCAATCGTGCGCCGCGGTCTGGCGCAGATCAACGCCGGCGTGCGGCGGCCCGGCGTTCAGGCGCTGCTCGAGTGCGCCGGGATGGGGGACCGGGAGATCGGCGCGGCGGATATCGCGTTTGGCGTCGCGCCCCGGATCAACGCCGCGGGGCGGATGGGATCGGCCCAAAAGGCGTTTGAGCTCCTGATGGCCGACGATCCCGACCAGGCGCGCGAGCTCGCGTCGGCCGTCAATCGGGAAAACGCCGAGCGCTCCGAGCTCCAGCGGAAGATGATCCTTGAGGCGCGGGCGCAGCTTGCGGGGCGGGCGGCTTTTGACCGCGTGCTCGTCGTGGCGGCGGAGGGGTGGCATCAGGGGATCATCGGGATCGTCGCGGCCAAGCTCGCCGAGGAGTACGGCAAGCCCTGCTTTGCCATGAGTATTGACGGGGAGAGCGCCAAGGGATCTGCCCGCTCGGCGGGGGTGCTCTCCGTCTATGACGCGCTGTGTGACAGCGCAGACCTTCTCGACCAGTACGGCGGCCACGCGGGGGCCGGCGGGTTCAGCCTGCGGGCGGACCGGATCGGGGCGCTGCGCAGGCGCCTGAACGAATACGCGGCGCGCAGCGGGACGGGCATTCCCGCGCTGGAGATCGACTGCTGTCTGCGTCCGGCGTTTTTACAGCTCCCCGTGGTAGATGCCATCCGGGTGCTTGAGCCGTTTGGGACCGGGAACCCACAGCCTGTTTTCGGCATGCTGAAGGTGCGCATCGACCGGATCGCGGCGCTGGGCAAAAACAGGAACCACCAGCGCATCACCTTCAGCCGGGACGGCTCTTCGTTTACGGCGATGTTCTTCCACCGGGAGGCGGACAGTTTCGAATTTCGGGAGGGCGATCTGGCCGATGTGGCGTTTACCCTCGATAAAAGTACATATAATGGAGTGGAGAGGCTCGATATCCATATCAGGGATATGCGCCACTGCGATGAGCAGCAGGACGACGCGCGCCGTGGGATCGGTCTGTATGAAAAGTACATGCGCGGCGAGCAGCTCTCCCGGGAGGATGCCGCCTACGCGCCGGCGAGCCGGGAAGCGGCAGTGCTGATCTTCGGCTTTCTGAAAAAGGCGGGGGAATGGCACTGCGGCGCGGCGGAACTCGCCTACCGGATCTGCAGTGCCAGGCAGTACCGGGGGATCAACACCGGCACCGTGCTGATGGCGCTGGAGGCCATGGCGGAGTCGGGGGTCGTGCTCGAGGGCGGCGGGAGCATCTCCCTTTCGGATAAAAAAGAGAAATCGGACCTGTTCCGCTCGCCGGTATTTCAGGCGATCGGAGCGGCAGGAGAGGAGGATCCGGATGGAGCTGAATAAAAAGGCCTATTCCCCGGACGCAACGCCGGAGGAGTGCTGGGAGATTTTAAAGCAGTCGATTGAAAATTTCCCGCAGGAGGACCAGGACTTTATCGCGCGCGCCTGCCGCTTTGCCCGTAAGGCGCATGAGGGGCAGATGCGCTGTTCCGGCCAGCCGTATGTCATCCATCCGATCCTCGTCGCGCAGATCGTCGCCCGGCTCGGGATGGATAAGGAGTCGATCGTGGCGGCGCTGCTGCACGATGTGATCGAGGATACGGACGTCACCTACGAGGAGGTCAAACAGAAATTCGGCGACGAGGTCGCCGTGATCGTGGACGGCGTCACCAAGCTCGGCAAGGTGCCGCTCTCGACCAAGGAGGAGGTGCAGGCCGAGAATATCCGCAAGATGCTGCTGGCCATGTCTCAGGATATCCGGGTGATCATTATCAAGCTGGCCGACCGCCTGCACAACATGCGCACCCTCGAGTACAAAAAGCCGCAGAAGCAGCGCGATACGGCGCTCGAGACGCTGGAGATCTACGCCCCCATCGCGCACCGCCTCGGCATCCGCGCCCTCAAGGAGGAGCTGGAGGACCGCGCGATCAGCTATCTGGACCCGATCGGCTATCAGGAGATCGAGCAGTCGCTGAAGGATATGGGGCAGTCCAACCGCGAGTACCTTCAGGAAATTCGGGAGCGGATCTCCGACCGGATCTTGAAATCCGTCAAGGGTGCGCATATCGAGGGCCGCGTCAAGAGCGTGCACGGCATCTACCGGAAGATGTACATGCAGAATCATAACTTTAATGAGATCTACGATATCTTTGCCGTGCGGATCATTGTCGATACGGTGATCGACTGTTATAACTGCCTGGGGATCATCCACGATATGTATAAGCCGATCCCCGGCCGGTTTAAGGATTATATCTCCACCCCCAAGCCCAATATGTACCAGTCCCTGCACACGACCGTCATCGGCAAGGAGGGGATCCCCTTTGAGGTGCAGATCCGCACCTGGGAGATGCACTATACGGCCGAGTACGGCATCGCCGCCCACTGGAAGTATAAGCTGGGCGTCTCCGGAAAGGACGATAAGTTCCAGGAGCGGCTGACGTGGATCCGGCAGCTCCTCGAGCGCCAGAGCGACGCGGAGGATGTGGAGGACATCGTCCGCACGATCAAGAGCGATCTGGTGCCGGAGGAGGTCTTTGTCTTCACGCCCAAGGGGGATGTGATCAACCTGCCCTCCGGCGCCACGGTGATCGACTTCGCCTATGCGATCCACTCCGCCGTCGGCAACCGCATGGTCGGCGCCAAGGTGGACGGAAGGATCGTCCCCCTCGATTACAAGGTGAAGACGGGCGAGATCGTGGAGGTGCTCACCTCCTCCCAGCAGGGCAAGGGCCCCAGCCGCGACTGGCTCAAGATCGTCAAAACGAGCGAGGCCCGTACCAAGATCCGCTCCTGGTTCAAGAAGGAGCGGCGCGACGAGAACATCCGCGAGGGGATGGAGGAGATCGAGCGCGAGTTCCGCCGGAACAACATCCGGCTGGCCGGGGATTCGCTCAACCGCTTTCTGCTTGACGAGGCACAGCGCCAGCACTGCTCCACGCTGGAGGATTTTTACGCCGCGATCGGCTACGGCGGGATCTCCGTCCAGCGGCTGATGCCCCGCTTCAAGGAGGATTACTATAAGCTCATCAAGTCCGAGGAGCCCCAGCAGATCCAATTTGTCCCCGAGGGCAAGCCGCACAAGTCCGCCTCGGGCGGCGGCGTGGTGGTGGAGGGGATCGACAACTGCCTGATCAAGCTCTCCCGCTGCTGCAATCCGCTGCCGGGCGACGATATCATCGGATTTATCACGCGCGGGCACGGCGTCTCCATCCACAAGCGGGACTGCCCGAATGTGCCCAAATCCATCCCGCTGGCTGCGGAGCCGGAGCGCTGGATCGCCGCGCACTGGGAGGGGGCGGCAGGCGCCCAGTTCAAGTCCACGCTGGCGATTATCTGCGTAGACCGCGTGGGGCTGCTTGCGGATGTCTCCGGCAAGCTGGCGGAGATGCGCGTCATGATCCACAGCCTGTCCACGCGCGAGCTGAAAAACGGGCTGTGCGCGATCACGATCACGATCACTGTCAACGGCGCGGAGCACCT
Organism: uncultured Oscillospiraceae bacterium; assembly: GCA_949293315.1. Lineage (GTDB taxonomy): Bacteria > Bacillota > Clostridia > Oscillospirales > Acutalibacteraceae > Onthovicinus. Next base: position 10,549 of record CASFCH010000021.1, read on the forward strand.
GAAGAGCGTGATGGATAAGCTGCGCGCCGTCCGCGGCGTGGAGCGGATCGAGCGGACGGGGGTGTAAAAAGTGCGTGCACTGATTCAGCGCGTGAGCGCGGCGCAGGTGGCCGTCGATGGGGAGATCGTCGGGCGGATCGGCTCTGGTCTGCTCGTCCTGCTGGGCGTTATGCAGGGCGACGGAGCCGCAGAGGCCGGGCTGCTCGCGCGTAAGACGGCCGCCCTGCGGATCTTTGAGGACGCGGACGGCAAGATGAACCGCAGCGTCCTGGATATCGGGGGCGGCATTCTGGCCGTCTCGCAGTTTACCCTCTGCGCCGACACGCGCCGTGGGAACCGCCCCTCCTTTACCCCGGTGGCGCCGCCGGGGGAGGCGGAGGCTCTGTACGGAAAGTATCGGGCGGAATTAAAAAATCTCGGCATTGCGCAGGTGGAGTCCGGTGTGTTCGGCGCGGATATGCAGGTGTCCCTGACCAACGACGGACCGGTCACGATCCTGCTCGATACAGATCAATGGAAAAGGTGAGACTGTTTTGAAAATCAGACGTTTTGTCATGGGAATGATCGGCGAAAACTGTTACGCCCTCACGGACGAGGAGAGCGGCCTGACGGCGATCGTCGATCCCGGCGCGATGACGGAGGAGCTGCGGGATTTCCTGCGTACGCTCCCCGCGGGCGCGGTCCCGTATATTCTGCTCACGCACGGCCACTTCGACCACATTCTCGGCGTGCCGGAGGTGCGGCGGATGACGGGGGCACAGATCGTGATCCATGAGCTGGACGCCCCCTGTCTGGAGGACGAGCGGGAGAGCCTGGCGGATCAGGAGTGCCCCGGCGTTCAGGAATATGTTCCGGCCGACATTCTGGTGCGCGAGGGGGACGAGATTGCCCTCGGATCGCTCACGCTTCAGGTGATGCACACGCCCGGACATACGCGCGGCGGCGTCTGCTATCGCTGCGGGGATGTGATCTTCTCCGGGGATACGCTGTTCTGCCACACGTGCGGGCGGACGGATTTCCCGGGTGGGAGCATGGAGGAAATGCTCGGATCGCTGCGCCGTCTGGCCGCGCTGGAGGGCGACTGCACCGTCTACCCCGGCCACAACCGGGAGACCACGCTGTCCGAGGAACGCGTGCGCAACCGCTATATGAGGAAGCTGTCATGAAATTATATATCATCGATCATCCGTTTCACTTTGAGGCGGAAAATCTGTGCCGCCTCTTCTATCCGGAGGAGACCATCGAAAAGTGTACGCAGGACGGCCCCTGCGCCGGGCGCGATGTGTGGACCTGTGCGCGGGAAGACGGCGGTCAGCAGGTATACACCGTCCGCTCCGGCAGTGTGGAGCGGGAGGACTGCGTCCCCGCCGATGCGGAAAAGCACGAGCGCGAGTACCGGATGATGGCCCTTCTTTTTGAGGTCCTCTGCACGGTGAGCGGATATCATCCCCGCTGGGGAATGCTCACGGGCGTGCGCCCGGCCAAGCT
>CASFCH010000022.1 GCA_949293315.1 uncultured Oscillospiraceae bacterium
AGATTCAGGTCGATTGCCTTAATGGACAACGTCAACTGTTCGAATTGTGTCTCGTGGAGATACTGCTCGCCTTTGGTTTTCAGATTCGCCGCGACAGTAACATCGTCAAATTTCACCGTCCGGTACACCCAGCCGAATTGATTCACCGCCTCCTCGTCATAGACATAATCCTTGCCATCGTTGACACTCTCGATTGTCAGATACCGTTCCAATGCCTCGGGGTCGTCCTCTTCTTTTTCCTGGCGCGCCCCCAAAGGGATGATCGCGGTTGCCACATCCGCGGCGGAAAGCGTCTGTGAGAAGTCGAGTAGATTTTTCCCAAATTCGATCTTCTGCGTGTTCTGCGGCCGGAAGTCGTCATAGGAGGCATAATAGTCAAGATACTTTTTGCCATTCTCTTTCCGCAGTACCAAGTGTCCGCCCAGACGGTCAACCAGTTTATCGTTGATATCGTCGAGCGTCGTCTCCCAGTTTGTATACCGGTATATGCTGTCATTCGGATCTGTAACAGTCACATTGCCGCAGTAGATTTTCTTTTGATCCTCCACCTGGCTGTTGTGATTGTTGAGCAGTGTTTCCAAAAAGGCGCGCGGTGTCATGTTGTGATACTCTCCAGGGCGCTGGATGCTATCCAGCAGATAGGCAAGCTCGCCCTCGCAGGTAACTGATTTAATGCCGTAGAAGTCAGATTCCTCATCCAATACACGGCCGCAGAATATCTCCTCTCCATCCTTTAGGACCTGTACCACCGACGTGAGTTTCTTGATTTTTCCATATCCCGGATTATCTGGTGGGATATCAAACTTAAAGCTGCCGGGCGAATTGTCCGACAGCTCGACGACAGGCGATATTAATTCTCTGTGCAGGGAGAGATCATGGATTCTGATCCCATCCAATAATACTTGATAGGCTATAACGAACACCCCCTAAAATCGATTGCAAAGGTCCCTGCCCCCGTAAACTTCATCTCGTTCTCGCCCGGCCGGATGACAATATTAGGATTCTCGTTTTCTCCCTGTTTCAGTGTATAGGTATTACCGCCGAATTCAAGGGATAGGGCGGCGGAACAGGTAATCACCGGCACGACCGGCTCCGCTGTGCCGATCACATTAATTGTACACGGAGATGACAGGTTCATATACTCACGTATTACTCCAGTCTCAAAACTAAAGGCATCCCAAAGCCAGTCTTCGGCGCTGCTGGTAATTTCGCATTTATATGGATCTGCATCAACGGTAATAGTAAGATCACCGTATACGTTGTTATCTTTAGTCGATTGTACAGTGATGCGCCCCTCATAGTAATAAGCGGGGTCGGTATCCAGAGTGACCTTCATCCGCTTTCCGTGGCAGTAGGACGCGATCCGAGCATACAGCACGTGCCACGCCTCCATATCGCAATTCGCAGTAAAAGTTAAAGTGATACTCCGATTTGCATAACACACCGTGCCGTTGATCGCCTCCGTCAGATCGAGCACGCCGTTCATCCCCGGTACCTCAACAGTTTTCGTCCGGGCGTTGGGCATGGGGATAGAGACTGTTGCCCACATCAGCCCCCAGTCGCGGGACGTGTGTTTTTCTCCGATTGTGATCCCGATCTCGTTCACGCTTTCCCTCCTCTCAAGAGTGCGCGGCGCTGCAACCCCATGTTTCTGTTGACGTACGGGGTGACAACTTCGCCAAGCTGGCGTCCGTCCGCGGAAAATTCCGCCCGGAGCTCGCCCTCCACGGTCACATCGGCGGCCTCGCATCCCTCCCGGCACGCGCGTGCAATAGCCGACGTGTCCAGCTGGTTGATGATCTGCTGCTCCGCCCGGGCCATAATTGCGGACGACATGGACGCCCTCCCCTGCCGGACCGTATCTTCCAGGTAGGCGGCAATGCTGTGGACGTCCAGCCCTGTTGTGTCGATATGGAACGGCAAAGAAGCCTGCGGGAGTTCGAACCCCTTAATGATTCCCAGGGCAAGCGCCTTCGCTTGATCGATCAATCGTGGTTCCGCCTTGTCTGTCTCAAGCTCAAAGCCCTGCCAGGTATATTTAGACAGTTTGCGCATGACACGGGAGGGAGATCTGATCTTAAGAATATCCCTAAACTTATTGATGATACCGTTTGCAATATTGGCCGCTTTTTCCAAGAGACCCGGTTCTGCCTCTTCCATTTCATCAAACAGCGGCTGCATCGCATTTTTCATGGCCTCTTTCGTTTCTTTCGGCATTGAATCAAACGCCGCAACGATAGCATTCACCGTAGACTGTGTTGAATCTTCCAGTTTGCCACCATACAACTCCGTTTGAGCAGACATACCAAGAAGCACGCCCAACTGCTCCTTTTGCTCTTCGCTCATGCCATCGGTGAGTTCGCCCCAAATTTTTGTCATATTTTTTTCATGCTGTATATTTTCATCAATCTCCATTTGGTTGCGCTGTTGCTCACTCATCAAATTTAGATTTCTGATTTCTTCTAATTTATCATTGTGCCGCTGTGTCTCGCTTTCCAAAGATGCGTTATTTTTCCCAACCTGGCGGGAATACAGATCCCCCAACTCTGAACGTTCTGCGTAGCCATTGGCATAGGCAGCCGTAATTTCCGATAAGGATGCTGTGGTAGCGTCAATCTGTTCCTGCTTGTGCTGCATTAACGCATTGTACTCATTGGCATAGGCTTCATTTTGCATATTAGCCTGTTCACCGTACCGCTGATTGAGCAAGACAAGTTCATTGGTTGTCTGCTCTTCGATAAGTGCTAATTGTGCGTCCCGTTGCTCCTGAGCTGTTTTAATCCATTCCTGAGCTATTCTTTCATACTCAGATACAGATCCTTCGAAAGTTTGCGCTTGTGTAAGCGCTTGCTGTTGGATGGCCTGCGATTTCGCCATCTGTATTTCAAGCTCTTGTTCCTGCAGCTCGTTCAGCTTTTCAAAATACTCATCCAGTTGCTGGATCTCCTCGGCGGTATAATCACGGCGTTCTTCAGTAGCTGCGCGACAAATCGACGTGATCCCGTCCTGAACCTCCTGCATGTTATCCTGTAGCCTCTGCTGTTCCTCCGAGGAGGCGAAGAGCGTATCATCAAAGTCGGACAGATGCGATTTTGCAGTATCGATCCCCTCGATAAAGTTACTTGCTCCCTCGCCCATGGTCTCAAATGTGTCGGTCAGATTCTTGGTGCTGGTGACGCTGTTATCCAAGCAGACAATCAGTGTCCCGATTGCCCCGGCTAACACAGTCACTGCCGTGATAGCTGCTCCGATTGGATTTGCACTAATAACAGTATTCCACAGGGCTTGCGCAGCAGTTGCAAGGCCGATCTTACCTGTTAATGTACCATATGCCAGCTCTTGTAAAGTAAGCGACGCCGTCTTTGTCGCATTACTGGCCGCCTCCGCTGTTGCAGCAGCGGCAGACTTGGTTGACAGTGCAACATAGATTGTTTCGGCCTTGGCTGCTGCGTCGATTGCCTTAGTCATTGATTTAATATACGTGGACACCTTTTTAGCGATCTGCCATCCCTTAAATCCGGCAACAGCAGACGCCACCAGCGGGATCAGCTTATCCAGGTTTTCGCCCAAAAAATCTACCGCGTCCGCAACGACCGGTAAAACGGCCTTTGCAATCTTTGAAAGTATCTGGGAAAGATCGGTGAACAACGATCCGACTGTCTGAACAGCCTTTTTTAGTCCGCCGCTTTGCAGGGACTGGACAATATCCTTAATAAATCCATAGACTGCATCCGCCACCTCCTTGACGGCGGGTGTGATTCCCTGAAACGCCTCTTTAAAAACATCGATGACTGGCATGATCGACGGTCCAATATCCTGGATGATTGTCCCGATCGCGGACGCCGCTTTCCCGAGTGCTTCCTCAGCCATAGTGCCGATCCCAGCGATCATCTCCCGCAGGGTGGGCAGATTGATGGATTGCAGTCCGTTATCGATGGCGTCGATAATCCCGAGCATCCCGCGTGTGACGGCGGCCTTCATATTGTCCATAGTCCCCTGCCAGGATGCGCCCGCTTCTTTAGCCGCACCGGCAATCTTCTGGACGCCACCCGCTCCGGTTGCCATGGCATTTGTGACGGTGTCGATAAACTGATTGGCACTAATTTCTCCATGAGAAAGCGCGTCCTGTACATCGGCGGAGGATTGCCCTGTCACTTTGGCATACATCCCGACCGCATCAATTCCGGCGTCGAACAGGCGGTCGAGCTGATCCATCTCTACCGTGCCCTTCGTGCGCATCTTGGCAAGGGCGTCTGTCACGTTTTCGAACTGCTCGTTTGTGCCCTTGCCGTAAAATGCGACTGCATCGGCCCAGGTCGCCACCTGCTCCGTCGCCTTGCTCATATCCATCCCGCGCGTAACAAAATTCTGCGTGGCCTTAGCCGCCACGTCAAGCCCGTAGGCCGTCCCCTTGGTGGTCGCTTTCAGCTCCTCCAGCGCCCGATCTGCCGCCTGAGCATCTCCGGTCATGGCGGACATGGTGCGGTCAAACTGTTCCATCGTATCGCTGCGGTTAAAGGCGGATTGCAGGGAAGATGACAGCGTACCGACCGCTGCAGACACCAGTTTGACAACACCGAGTGCACTGGCAATCCCTTTAATGCTATTTGTGATACTGCTGACGCCCTTTTTCACCCCGCTGCCGTCCAATCGGGTATCAATGCGTATGGTTCCATCTGCAGCCAAACAAAGCCCTCCTTTTTCTAAAAATGAGTATCAAAAAAGCACCCACCTTCAGGCGGGTGCCATTAGGATTTTTAAATTTTTACATCGAAAAAGCACCCCGGAGGGTGCTAAACTCAATTCACCTCAATCATATCAACGCGAATACACGGATCGCCTTCTAATTCTGATAAACTTCCGTAGGCGGTAATATCATCGCCCGGATTAAACATGATTGGTGAATAAGTAAAACTATACACTAATTTGTATTGATTTCCATCTTCTCCCATCAGCTCGATATTAGCAAATGCCGCAACTCCAGGAGCTTCACGTTCAAAAGAAATTATTTTACCCAAAAGAACGACTTTAGTACCCGTATTCATCGCTGGAGACTGATATGCACTGTAAGACACTGGTTGATATTGAGACTTGTCTATATCCTCCCATATCGAATTCTTATCCTGCATAAAAAGTCGAGGGCTATGAGAATTGTTCGGATACTCAATAAACACCAAGTAATTACCGCATTCGATTATTTTGCTATATTCTCCTACTTTTACTGTGTTTACAAACTCTTGTGTTTGAGCTTGCGCTGCTTTTATATCTTTCCCATTATATGCAACAATTAACGCAGCGATAAAATTGCGCACAAGAGAACTGTCATCTGGTATAGAGAAGGACATATCTGGAGATAAATCTTCTGAATCCAAAAAATTTAATTTACATTCCGAGTCCGGATTTTCCGTTGAGCGAATAGGTATTACATATCCTTCTCCTACCACGTTCTTCGTTTTTTCGGGAATTCCAATCGAGAGCGGAATGTTGTTCTCTTCACAACTTGCGCTTAGACTATCAACCAATATTTGCATTGATTTGGGAAAACTATCAGCCTTATCCGTAGTAATCTCGTCTATTATCACATATTCGGAAGAACCAGCCGCGCACCCTGCAAGCACTCCCAGACAAAGAACCAGCACCAGCACAGCGCTCAAGATCTTTTTCGCCATCACTCTTCCCCCATTATTACTTTTTTGTCGCTAAAACCATTACCCCAGAAACAAGATACATAACAGAATTGATAATGCTTAATGGCATTGTTAAGATCGCAAATCCGCTCAAACCACCAGCAATTGTCATAAAACCAAGAAAACAGATTCCGGGAATAGACACTATCATGAGAATACCAGAGGCAATTTTATGTTTGTCAACCAAGAGGCATCCAATAAAACCAGTAACAATAAATGGGACACACAAACCAAGTATCAGCAGAAAAACCTTGTAGTCTTCTCCGGGAGCCATTAGCCCCGACATCATAAATAGCAAAACAATAAAAACACTAATCCCGCAACTGATCCATCCTAAAACCTTTTTCGCCATCACTCTTCCCCCTAACCCGTGACTGATATAAACATCATATCACACACCATTGATTGTTTCAAGCACTTTCGACACATCTCCACCGTTGAGTAGCGCCTCATCGATGGCGGAGAGTTTGTCGCGCTCGGACTTAGGGGCAGGGATGGCAAATTCTTTTTGCTTTTTCCGGTAGAACTTCAGCTCCTCGCCCTTGAGCTTGGAGAGGTCTGCCGCACGGTAGCTCATGATCTTACAGATCATATTATCCTCCTTGAGGGCGGAGAACAGCGCGCGGAACACCCACCAGTGCAGGCGTTCACGCGTCAGGTCAATCCCATAGTCCGAACGGAAAGCGGCGTAGATATAGGCGGCGTCGTAGTTAAAATCATAGATGCGCTTTGCACTGACGAGCCCGCCCTTTTTCGTATCGCGGCGGGATTCCGACCCGCCGGAGTAAAACCAGCGGATGGCCGTCAAGGCCTCGCGGATGTCCTCCGGCGGGTCGGGAAAATACAGATTTACGGCCAGACCGGCCTTTTCGTTCTCCGGGATCTCCTCATCGGATGCCAGCAGTTCAAACTTGATGCCGGTGGTAAAGTCCGTATCAATCGGGTAAAACCGCCCGCCGATTCCCACTTCATCCGGCAACGCATCCGTTAACAGGTTCATTTCTTCGCCGCCCTGCGGATCTGCCGGTTCGGAAGGTACTGACGGATTTTGTCATTGACCACCTGAACCTGATTTTCGTTCATAAAGCCTCGCAGCTGAGCCATAGCGTCCATGCAGGTTAGCATGTCGCACTCATCCCCGAAAATGGCGCGATCCGTGCCAAAAATATCGTTGAAACAGGAGAGGACAGCCTTGCATGTGCGCTCAACGATCTCTCCCCAATCAAGGGAGGATTCCTCGTTGCTGATCTCCTCCATTTTTGCATCAACCGCTTTGATCGCCTCTGACACGCGGCGCGCTGTCTTGGGTTCAAAGATATTCAGCTCGCCCTCCCAGTTGAGAATCTTAATCCTGGCCATAAATCATTCCTCCCTTATTTCGCCTGTACTTTAGCCGAGGCCTTCATCAACGCAGCTGCGCCCGCCTCCGTGAAAGTCTTTGTCTGCGTGTTGAATTCGCCCTCGACCGGATCGGATACGCCCAGGAAATCACCGTTGACGCCCATCTCGCCGTCATTATCCGGCATCTCGGAGACGGCGATCGCCACAGTGCGCTTCCGTGCGTGGAATGTGTTCTGTTTCTCTGCGACAGGTTCGTCAAGATCGGCCTGGATATAATCCGTCTCGGCATCACCGCCGGTCTTCAACCTTTTGGCAATATCCAGAATAAATTCAAGCGCCTTTTCGCTCCTGATCTGGTCGGCCTCGAAGGCAGCGCTCCACTCGTAGCCTGTAACACTCTGGCGGGCGCTGTCCATGTTGATATAGCGCTTGCTGGAGGTTGTTGCAGACGGCGATTCGTTCAGCGCTGTAAAGCCCGTACCGCAGAGTGCATACTCCTCTGTGTCCGTGCCAACATTGATATAGTCGGCCTCCATTTTTCTTTTGCGTACACCTGTATCTGCCATGTTCAATCATCCTTTCTGCCGGTAGACAAGTCGGCACTGTATTTGATATTTCCCCGCCTGGGGAGAAGTTGTGAATAAATAGCCTGTTGTTTGCGCCTCGATTTTGAGGGGCGTTTTCCCCTCGGGAAGAACTGGAAAAACGCCATGATCCGAATTGTTCTCCAGCCACTCCGAGAGCTGCTCATAAAATCCGCTGTTTGCAAGATTCTGCAAAGTATCCGGCCCGTAATCGTTCACGCTGCGGATCACAAACAGGTACTGCCGTTGGGTGTCCCCATTCACATACCGCTTGATAACCTCTGTTGCAGGGGTGGTATCGATCGAATACTCCACGCCCCGTTCCGGCAGATAGTCGATATTGATCCGGCTACCGTCCATCAGCGGGCAGGTCAAAAAATAATCCCTCAGGGCTTGCATGATCGTTGTCATCTGTTGCCTCCTATCTTCTTTGCACCCGCGATGATCTGTGAGCCGTGATCCGCTTTCATGCGCTCGAACCAGTGAGCACCGCGCTGTGCATCGTAGGAGCGGGAATCCGCAGTGTTATAATATTGCGGCGCCGCGTAGGGCGCAGACCAGATGACCCAGCCGCTCCCGATAACAGTCCCCAGGATCCCACTGTCGTGCAGCGTCCCGGTTTGGAACGGCACATACGGCGAACTGAGGCGTAAAACCTCGCTGTCGATGAAGTTCTGTGCGGCGTTCAGGCTGGTTGTCATCCCAGGGCCGAATCCCGGGTTCCACTCAAATTTTGCCGTCATCTCTCCGTTCTCTGCCTTGGTGCGCATAATACACCCACGCGGGGTCTTGACGGTCAATTCCTGCCGTTTCACGTGTTATGTCCCCTCAATCTTCCAGTGCTGCAAGGCAGGCGCGCCGCGCCGGTTGTCCCGTACCGCCATGATCGCAAAACGCTTGTACGGATCAAGCTGGGCGGGGCCTGTAATCGGAACGGACACTTTTCCACGGATGATAATATCACCGGGACGTGCCATAATCTCCCCCCGTACATTATCGGCCGGGATTCGGACAACCAACGTATCGGCAGCATTCAGCCCGTTACTCCCGGGCGATGCCGCCCTTTTTTCAAACCAGCTTCCCACATAGTGATACGGCTTCCAGTCGTCCATCCGTGCTTCTGGATTATAGGTTTTGTGGTAGATTGTAATCGGTTCATCCGCTAACAGCATCCGCCCACCCCCTGATACAAGAGATTACACGAATCATCGCCCAGCGCATCGGCAAGGATCGCCCCTGCCGCTGTCTTGACGCTCTGCGCTGCGTCTGAGGCGGAGACATAACTCTCACTGTAGCCGTCCGTGTTAACACTGGCGAGGGCCCCTGCACAGCTTTTCCGGCGCCCCCGATCCTGCGCCTGCATCAGATCGGCGATCTGTGCGCAGGCGTCAGCAATGGCGTCCATGACCTCATCTGGCAGCTTGTGGTGTTTAACGCGGCCAAATGTCAGCCGGTCAATCATCCGAGAGGCCCGAGGGCCCCAGACGGCATACTCTGCATCCGTCATGGAGCCCCCAAGGCTGATATACTGGTCATAGGTACAATACATCACGCATCACCTACTGATTGGCCATGATCCCCGCGTTTTTGAGGGCGGTGATCAGGCCGTCAAACTCTGCCTTGGTCGGCGTATCGCCTGCGGCAGCCGCGACGCTGGCAGCCTGTTTGACCAGGCCCAGTGCTGCAGTGGTGGCCGCCGCCGTGTTGGCGACCTTACCCGCGAGTGCATCTCCAACCGCTTTAGCGTCCGCAGCCTGGCCTGTTTTGGACAGGCTGGCGTCAATCGTCACGGTGCTGCCCGAAGAGGCGGGCCAATTCTGCGCCAACTCGTCGATGACCCCCGCAATACTACCAGAGGCCGCCGCTTTGGACGCGATCTTCTGGTGGAGCGCTTTCAGCGCATCAATGATCTGCATACGATCCCCTCCTTATTCCGGGAACTGCACGGACACCGTCTCCGCCTTGCTGGTGACAACAAGCTCGCCGCTCATCGTGCGCTTACCGGACTTCTTAACCGTATAAGGATAAGTACCGGGGCGCAGATCAAACACCGCCTGACCGGAGGCGTTCGTCTTCTTGATCGCTCCGTTGACATTCACACGCGCTCCCTCCACGTTGGCGGATTCGTGATCCTGTACGGTAAACGTAGCTGTGTAGGTTGTCACGGGTGTACCTGCCTCAATATACGCAAACGGGACATTCGCGCGGTCAGGATTCAGGCGTGTGGCCGGATTTGGCAGCGCCCAGCCCATGCGGAACACGACGCGCAGCGCAATCATATCCTGCTGGGCGAGGTTGTAGACGATCTGCTGAGTCTCCGGGTCCTGAATCACGCCCTCAGTCAGGATCTTGGTGGTGACGTCCTGGCGGATAGAGTAGACGAGCTGGCTCCAGTTACCCGCGATCATCTGCGCGACGGACGGGTCAAAACTGCCGTTTTCCGGGAAGTACATGGGCGCGCCGTCCAGCCCGTACCGGGTAGCGCCCTGCATATCCGTGGCAAAGATAGGACGCCCAGCATCATCCTTGATACCGCGCAGTGCGCCGCGTGCGGTCATCGCCGCCATGACGCCGTTGACGGTATATCCCGACTGTTCCACCTTTGACAGGAGCCCGTTTTCACCCATCAGGGTATCATAGGTGATACCGCCGGAGACGTTGTTCCCGGCCTGCCTCGCGAGCGTGACAAGGTCGTTCTGCCACTCGACCGGGCGGCCGTTGCCAAAGGCGATCGCGCTGTCCACCTTTGCGCCGATGGCCTCATTGATGCGCGGGGTGATCTCGCCGATGATGTCAAAGCTCGAATCGCTCACTACCGCCTCCGGGATGGGGACGATGACAGCGAGCTCGCCCGCCGTCAAATAGACGTTGTCCCACGCCTGATTGGTCGTCTGCTTGAATCCCGTCTCCCCATTGACCCAGTACGCCATGGGGAGCATGGAGAGTACCGGGACGCGTGTTTGATTGCTCGTCATGTTCGGGAGCCTGCGTCCCAGCTGCATGACGATGGACTGCTTCGGCGTGTCCTGCATGATGGAATTGACCACCTGCTCATGGATCAGCGCCTCCGCCTGCTGTAGAAGTGTTGCATTTACCGGCATATAGAATTACCTCCTGAATTTTAGTTTGAATTTCCGAACGCCGCCCGAAGCGCTGCGTTCGCCTGGTCTTTTGCAGTACCGCCAGCCGGTGTGCCCTCTGCCTTACCGGAGAAGCGTGGCGGGGTCTGCTCGCTCAAAAACGCGCCGGGGTCGTTCGCTTTGTACGCCTTGACATAATCATCAAACCCCATTACTTTGCCGTCCTGAACGGGTAGTTCCTTGGCGGCCAGATCAGCCAAAAACGCCTTTTTTGCGCTCTCGCTGGAAAACTTGAGCCCGGCAGCCTGTTCCTTGAGGGCATATTCGCGCTCAAGCGCCTGGATTTTGTTGTCGGCGTCTGTCTGGGCCTGCGCCGCCTTGCTCTTCCACTCGGGATCATATCCCTCCAACTTTTTGTTGGCATCGTTCAGACGCTGCTGGAGGTCGTCCCGTGCCGCCGTCAGTGTGGCGATCGTCTGCTTCTGCTTTTCGACGTCCGCGCCGTGCATCTGGATAATTTTATCCACCTGATCGTCCGGCAGATTCATGGATTTCAAATCTTCTCGTTTCATGGTGTACCTTTCTGTCCTACGCTTTTTTACGTGGGTCGCATCCACCTGGCTGGTCGAGTTTTACGCCGTCCCGGGGCAAATTTTTGTATAACAAAAAGGACCGCCAAACGGCAGCCCTTTGAGCTATTAGGATTATTCCATCGTGAAATATTCGCTATCCTTGTCGATATCAATGACGTACTTTACATCGACATCGATATCTGCTTTCAAGGTACCTCGAACGGTCATCACCCCTTCGGCGGATATGTATATATCCTTCACCTTGAGATCACCCAGCGGTTCTAAATTGATTTTAATCTTATTTTTCATTCTCATGTCTCCTCGAACCCGCGAAAAAACCACCCCGATTTTGAATCGAAGTGGTTTAAAATTGAGGGATATCTAATCCTTCCGGGAATTTTACTCTTGAAAAATTTGCGCTTTTCCCACAATGAGGGCACGTGAGTAGCGCAAAACCGATGCGATCCACACCACAACGCGTTATTATATTTAATGCAGCTTCGTGGCAAGAGGGGCATTCAATTAAAGCAGCGCTGTCATCGAAATAGCGTTCGAGAAGCGGAATCCATTCGGTCAGATCACTTGCTAAATCCAGTTTTACGCCGGTATTCATCCCACCAGTGCTGTTCGGAATCATATGCCTCTCGCTCCCTTCTCGTAAGCTCTTCTACCGATTGTATTGTACCACTTTCACGTACTTGTTTCAAGTGCGTAAATTCATGCCCTAACGTCTTTATCAATTCTTCACGGCTTGAAAATGCAGCCGGATACAGCTGAATAACACTTCCGTCAGGATAAGTATATCCCATCCAACGCGAATCTCCAATCAAGGTTTTATCCCGAATGATTTTAATTTTGGTGCCATCCAAATTGATATCCATATCTTTTACCAGGCCTCTCACATGCTTTAGGCTCATTCTTTCCTCGAGAACAGCATATGCACCTGTATTGTGTGCTTTTCGATACTGATTTTCTGCCGCCAGTTTATTAGCTTTTTTCGCCTGCGCCGCCGCCCTGCTCGCCTGACTGTGCCCGAACCCGGCCACGCGGTGGCGGATATTGTCCTCACGCAGGCCGGTCTTATCGAGGAAGTCCTTCTGCTTTGCGCGCCACTGGGCGAGCTTGACACTGGTGCGAGTGGTGTCCACCCCTGCGGCCTCCTCTGCGAGATACTGCCGCTTGTATGCCCGGATATTGCGCTCGAGTGATCGCTGGTACTGTGACGCCTCGTAGCGCGTCATAGTCTTGCCGTTGTAGGTGATTTCCTTGCGGTTCATTCGGTCAAGATCGGCACCCGTGTAGTTGGGTCGAGATAGGCCCTCGAAAAACGGGTAAAAATTATGCCGGCAATTCCAGCCGCACAACCCTGCGCCCGTGCCGTACCCTGTCGCACTAAATGGCGGGTATTTGGACGACTTGCCCGACCGGCTGTAGATCTTGCCCTGCCACGCTGCGTGGGATGGACGCGCGCCGGAGTGAGCTGTCACCTCAACGAGATCGCACTCCATCTCATCCATCCGGGCGATCTGGAGCTTAGCCGCCGTCTGGTTGACACCTGTCAATAGGGCGCGCCGTGTGGCGACCTCCAGGGTGTCGCTGTGCCCGGAAGGATACAGGATCGCCTTGATCCCCTCCTTGGCCAGCGCGTCCACCGTGCGGCGGAGGACAGTCTGATAATCAAATGCACCGGATGACACTTGCAGCCAAGCACGATCCAGTGCGCGCTCAAACTGCTGCGTGGCCGTGTTGGCCGTTGTGGCGGTGATATTGGTAAATGTCCCGGCCGTCTGCTGGTATCCTGCATTGAGTAGATTGAGCAGAGCGGGATTATCGTTGATGGAGCCCGGCGAGAGACCGGCGGCCGCATAGATCGCGTCGTCGGAGAGCAGCGCCTCCGTCCCCGCCTCCTGCAAGAGCTTACGGATTTCCGCCTGTGTCCTGCCGGTCATATTGGCCAGCCGGGCGACGATCTCCTTACGGATCAGCTGCGTCTGCTCGAGCCGCCATGCCTGATAGGATGCCGTGTCCGTCAGGCCGTCCATTTTGGAGATCCGACGCGCCATATCTTTCAAAATGCTGTCCTCGACATCCTGAAAGAGCTGAACAACCGTATCCGGAAGGTGTTCGAGATATTCTGGTGAGAGCATTACATAGCCCCCTCAATCAACTCACGCGCTTGCGCCTTGGATATGCCGATTGCGGTTGAGATGATATTCACGCCCTGCCCCAGCGTTATCGCACCAGAAGCGTACTGTCCCATGACGTTTATCAGTGCCTGTGTCTGTACACCGTTGAGCGATTTTCCTGTTTCGGTCGTCACATTATCCCCCCCCTGAGACCCGGTATCGTCAAACATCAGAGACGGCCCGGAGGAACTCTCCATCTGTGCCTCTGTCACAGCCGCGCGGGCCTCCTCCTCGCTCATGCCGCGCCAGTCTTTGTTATATCTCCACTTGGGCACAAATCCATTCAGCGCGTCGTCCTTGTCCTGTTGGCGCTGTGCCTCCTCATCTTGTAGGACGCCGTCATGCCAGTTATATGCGATCTCATATGTCCCAGCCGGCGCAAGCTGATAGAGCGTAGCCAGCTTGTCCATGGCGTAGATCAGGTCATCCAGGGCATTTTGTAAAGCTCTTTGGATGTCCGACACTGCCGAATAGCTCCGCTGCTTGCTGATCTTCAGCTCCGTGGCTGTCTTTTCGACTGTGGAGGGGTCGGAGATAGTCCCATAGGCCAACGAGCACTGGAACTCAATCTTTTTCAGGATTGAATCCAGGCCAGAGATATAGGAGCCGTCCCGCAGCGTCGGGGTGAAGGCGTGATAAAAATCCGTTCCGCCGATTTTGGATTGTTCCAGCGTCCGGCGGTAGAGCCGTTGCTCCCTCCGATCCATATTGACCGAACCGTCCTGATTCGTGCGGACCGCACTGGCGGCGACATCAATCGCCATCTGCCCGCCGTCGTATTCCCACATCAGGCGGCCATACTGTTCATCCGCATCCCGAATGGCGTCAACTGCGTTCGCAAACACCGACACGCCCAGCGGCGAATGCCGGTCCTTGTTGTTCGCCAACGGGATTTTGAAATATGCAAAGAGCGGGCGGTCAATTCCAGAGATCTCGGCCTCAGGAGCGATATCTGCCCACTCTGGAACAGCAGTCAATGGTATTTCCCCACCCAGAGCCGCAATGCTGTTGGATTGGAAGGCCTTGTTCTGGATGGTTTCCTTGTCCTGTATAAATTCATGCCGTTCCACACGGGTATAAATCTTTCCGCTGCGGGTGATCTGATCGGTAAAAATTGCGCCGGTCAGCCGCCCGGATGTATCAAAGGCAGTGGGAAAGAAGCAGTCCGCCTGCACGACATCAATCACAATCCCTCCACCGCTGACATACGGCTTAAAAACCGCGCCGCCGAGCGCACAGGCGTACTCGACGTATTCCCGCATCCGGCCTTGGAATGGTTCAAACTGTCCCCTGATCCAATCCGCTCTTGCACCACCGGTCAAATTGATCTCCGACTCCACCACGACCAACCGGGCGAATTCTGAGGCGATAGAAGCGGGCAGCCGCAAAGAACCACCGCTTCCGATCCCCTCGTACATCTTCGCCCAGAGGGCAATCATATTTTCCATCCGTGGAGAGATCGTCAGGCTTGTGTTTTCCTGACCCATCAGCTTCAGGATCGTCGATTTGATCCATTGGAGCATTTTCTCAAACATTACCGCACCCCCTTCCAATCGGCCCAGCGGTATTCACGGGCCAGAATTGTATATACAAAATACCGGATGTCATCCATTGCGTGGTCGTTCTCTTTGACCACCTTGTCCTCTTTAGCCTTATCGTCCCAGCAATACGCCCGGAACTCGTCGATGGATGCCTTGCAGGAGGAACCGATCAGCACTTTCCCCGCATTGAGCAGGGACGCCGTTGTCCTGATCCCGTCAAGTACGTCGTTATCCGCGGCGACGACCTGATATTTACCGTGCCGCCGAATCGTCTCAATAAAGGAAGCGGCAGACGGATCAACCACCACGTACCGGATATATCGCCCCTCAGTCAGTCGCTCCAACTCAGCGTAGTGCTCCTCGTCCGTGCGCTGCCTGAGCTCCTTTCGGCTGTTATAGTAACTTTCTTTGATGCGGATTGCCCGGTCATGTCCTACACACCACAATCCCATACTGCACGGGTTATGCGTGCCGTAGTCGATTGACACGTAAAAGCTGCCCATCATCCCGTCCGTCTGGCCCGAATAGATATACCGATCAGGATCAGCGGCAAAGAACGGATAGACAAGGCCGTTGGCAATTGCCCAGTTACCGAGGATGTACCGGTCATAATACACTGTGCCGGCATACTCCATTTTGAGAGCCGTCACAACATCATCCGGGAGCACGCCGTCATCGATCACGTATTTCTGCTGGTAGATGTCTGCGTCACTGTCCAGAAAGGTCTTGAACCAATGGAGGGGGCTGTCAGGGTTACACGTGCCGTCAAAGTGAGAGTGGCGACAACGTAAGCGGGATTTAAGCATCTGGAAAACTTCTTCGCTCCACGTAGTTACCTCATCACCATAGACATACTCGAACGTCGCGCCTTGAATCCTTGCCATGTGCTTTTTATTATCTGCGCCGAGTGCATACACCTTTTTCCCGAACAAACGGACGGTGTTATCGCTGCCGATATTGCCCACCAAGTCAGGCCCCCACAGCTCGCGCATAGGGTCCAAAATGTTTCTTTCCAGTGTGCCCTTGGTATTCCCCAGCAGCACAATCAAACCTTCGCCTTTGGATTTGATAATCCGCTTGGGAATCGTCACAGCCATATCCACAAATGACTTTCCTGATCCAGTAGCACCAATCTTGACGTTCCACCGGTGGTTACAGTGCCTAAGGTATTCTTTTTGCTTCTCAGTCAATGACATCGTCTGTATCCTCCAGCAGTTTCTTGGCATTCTTGAGTGCGTTGCTGTCCTCATGCGTCTGCGGGTTATTGCTCCAGCCTCTGAAATTGTTCGTCAGGCTGAACATTGCGCCCCGCGAACCATCACGGTCGTAGAGCCTCGATTCGGCGTATTCCTCGCACCGCGACTTCGCGCGCGTGATCGTGTCTACAAACCGCGGCTTGGCCTGATAATTAAGCAGCGCCTGCCGGGTCGTAAACCCCAACGCAAGCGCCAAGCCCGTCACCGTGGGAGGCCGTACATTGATCATTACCGGCTGTCCCCACTTGTCATATATCGGCTGTCCGTCATCATCCCGCAGCATCTCACCGGCACAGCGTGCAAAATATGCGTCGATCTTTTCCTGCATCTCCTCTGGCGTTTTGTATGCCGGGGGACGTCCTGGCTTTTTCAACTCATGTCACCACCTCTTTTTTGCAAAATGAAAAGCGCCGCTTTCACGGCGCCTGTCTCTTTTCAAGAATCTCGTCTATGACTTGGATTTTCAAGTATATTTCCGGACTTTTTTCCCGGTACTGTTTCTTCTTTTTTAACTCGAACAACACATTCAGAAAAACTGCCGTCATGGCGAGAAGAAGCATCATCCAATCTAAAGCATCTTTTTCCATTTGAGCAACTATGGATACAATCAACGCCACAAACGAAACAAATATGGAATACTCACTTCCACTTGAATCAATCTTTAACTCCCGCAATTCTTTTTCAGCGAAGAATCTTTCTCTTTTGAGTGCTTCTTCGGCATACGGCTGAAACATTTGCTCAAAAGTCCATTTCCTCAATACATAATCCTCTTCATCAAATTTTTTATCTTTTCCCACGGCGGAGTACCCCCTTTTAAGAGATAACCAACATGGGGACAAATTGTGACAAAAACCCCCGCCAGAAATCAACAAAACTGGCGGGGATTCTTTGCGCGCACGTTTCTCCGTTGCCCGAATCGTGGGCGGGGTACTTTGTACGGCTCTCTGTGGAGGATAAAGAGTAAGCGGATTGATCATGAGCCCCCGGGAAGAACTCTCTTACACTTTCCTCATTTTAAATTTTAACATGTAAAAGGTGGGACAAAACGGACAAACCTAAAATTTTTTCAAATATTTTTGAGAAAGCGGTTATGAATCTTCCTGATCCCCTCCTGCGTTATCTCATTTTGGAACGCATTGGCGATCTGCTGCCAGCTCTTGCCCCCCAGATACCGCAGCTCAAAGATCCTGCGCGTCCTGCTGTCGTCAATCGTCATGATCCAGTCCAACACTTGCCCATAAACGCGCACAAGCTGTAGGCCGTATCGCGTGATCTTACGGTCCAGCGCGTCCAGAGCGTCCCGCAACGGCGCCGCCTCCGGGTCCGTGCGAAAATGCGTCGCGCCGGGGATCGTCACCGTGTGCATCGTGTAAGGATACTCAGGATATGATCCCCTTACGTGATCGGGCGGCGTGACGTCAAGCAGTTCCTCCAACAGCTCATCGCGCTGCCGTTTGAGCTCTCTCTGCTCATCCCGCAGGCTCCTGACCTGCATCAGCTCGTGCTTGGTCATTGGCATCCCCCTCTCTGATAATCGTATACATACATCTCGGCATCATGCAATACCCCTTGCGGCCCGTGTACGTTAAGTATGGACAGCGTATCTTGTCCCCGTCGCAGATCAATGGAGGATCCGGAGGATCAGGGGCGGGGTCCTCTGCCGTCTCCTCCGGGTCGTCATCCTCATCCTCCTCCGGGTCTGGCTCTGTCCCCCAATCCAGCAACGCGCTCTCCATCAGCACCCGATCCGTAGGACTTACCTCCCTGCCGCGCTTGTACGCCCGGATCTCGCGATCATCGTACCCAGCCGCCAGCAGCAGCCCGTCCGGGTCTATCCTCTCGGCGATACAGCGGGAGACAAAATCCTCAAACCAGTTATCTCGCCCTGTCATGATCTCTCAGCTCAGCAAGCCGATCTTCCAGCCGGTCGATCTTCAACCGGTCGATCTTCAACCGGTCGATTTTTTCGATAAGTTCCTCGCCGTAGATCATCTTCATCTGATCGATCATGATCTGCACATCGACGATCTCCTCGCGGATATTGTCGAGCTTATCCGCAATATTACCGCCTGGCCGGCGCATCTTGAGCAGTGCCTTAGACAGCTCCGCCATCTCCTCCAGGCACATATCCACCTGCGCGTGCATCCCGTATGTATCAATTGCCTTCTCCAATATTTCTTTTCTTGTCATAGCTATTCTCCTCTCGCCTCATAACGGCTGCAAAAATCATCTTGTGTCATATAGACATCATGCTGGTCACAAAATATATGCGGATAATTGCGATCCTCTGAAATCGGCAAACTATACCGGCATGTCCTGCACCGCCCTTTCAGCTCCTCCGGATCGACGGCGGGGACGTCAGAAATCATGCTTATAACCACGTCAAAAAGACAAGCGTCCAAAATGGTTTTAGATTTTGCTTTTTGGCCTTGGAATTTTGCGATCGCCGCGCTCCTGCTGATGATGTCGTTATTGTCCATGGTTGCCCTCCTCTGGTTCGTATAAACTGCAAAAATCGTCTTTGAGCAGTATGCGCTCAAACTGATCGCAAAATATATGCGGATCGCTGGGATGCTCGATATTTTCGCCGGCCCACTTACACGTATCGCACCGTCTGATTGGCGGCGCTACGCGGGTGTTCCAGGCTTTGAGCGCCCAGTCCACCAGCGGCGTTACAAGTTTTTCCACGGTAATGCAGCAAGATATCGTTTTGATGGTGTAACCATCCAATTCCTGCGTCTTAACAAACGGCTTTTCGCCGCAAAACGGGCACGGCAGTAATATCCCCTGTCTCGTGCACTCCTCCTGCGCTTCCCGGTCTCCCAGCATGGCGCAGCGTTCAAGGTCTGTCATGATTTCTCCTCCTCCAATCCCTTGATTAGTTTGTTGTAGCACCCTTGGCATATGTCGATGCGTTGCCACTTTTCAAATATCCCGCACTCGGTCAGAGTTGGGGTCAGTTTTTTGATTTTGAGATGCTCGCTGGCCTCGTTCTTTCGGCAGATGTCACACACGCATTTGGTCATTTTTCTTTCGCCTCTTCAAATCTTTGTCCACACCGGTCACATCTTTTGGGCGGTAATTTTGCCGGAAACTCTCTGTCGCAATACGGACAGACATACGCCAGACTACCATCTATCTTTTTTTGCAACATTACAGGGACTGGCTTCTTGTTCAATCGTATTTTTTTCATGTCTGCCTCCTTCGGTTAACAGCCGCGTGCTCTACCGTCTGCACTGAGGAGGAAAGGGCGCATATGTCCCACCTGTCCTCACTTGACTTATGATCGGTATCACGTACCGCTCAAACTCTATCCGCTCGCCGTCGCTCAACGGGCACCACGCCGGGATATTGTGCGCCGCCTTGTAACGCCTGTACAGGTCGTTGATCGATCCCCTGGACCGCAGGATCGGCCTGTGACTGTTGACATTGACCTGATAGCCGTACGGGTTATCAATCAGCGTGTACGTGTCGTCACTGGTCCGCTTGGGCTCATCGTATTTCATCGACAAACACGATCACTCCCGGCGTATCGTTGTAAAATTTGGCGACATGCATCTCAACCACCTGTTTATCGTCGTGATAGGCGATCCCGTTAAGTGCGTCCAGGATGATCTTTGCAATGTTATCTGCATCCGGCTTTTTCAACGGGCGCATGATTCTCTCGATCATCTTGAGACGGGCGGTTTTTCCCGTCTTTTTCGGGATCGCATAATTCGCGCAGATTTCAATCTGCACTGCCCCGTCAAACGGGCGCTGTATTTTGGGCCGGGCGGCCATCTGCACCACCTGCTCATAATAGCGTGTCTTCTCCGGCGTGTAAGCGTGTCCTGCACGTGTAAACTTCGGGCGTCCCTTTCCGACCGGTTCCCCCGGTACCGTAAAGCTCACCATTATCGATTCCTCCTGCACACAGGCGGCGGATCAATGTTCGTAATTTCGGAAAACCGCTGATGATCCCCGTCAAAGTGCAGATCAATAGATCCCAGTCGGCCCTCCTTGTTTTTGGCAACTGCCAGCTTGCGACGGTCCTCGTCCAGATTATCCAGCAACAGAATTACATCCGCGTCCTGCTCGATCTGGCCGGAATCACGCAGGCTTGTCACATCCGCCTTTTCTTTCCCCTGCCGGGAGAGCTGCGAGAGGGCGGCCACCGCTATATTCTGCCGCTGTGCCATCGTGTGCAGATCCATGCTGATGTTCGTCACCCGTTCGTACAAGTCTTTCCCGCGGCCTTTGACAAGACCGAGGTAATCAATGAACACGACCTCTGCCCCGCGCGCCATCGCCGTTGCCTGGATCTGATCCACTGTCCATCCCGCCGCAGAAATCACCTGCAATTTTAACTTGCAAAAGTCCGATTCATCCGCCAACCGATGCCAATCAGCTGCGGTCATGCTCTGCTGTTTGATCGCTGTCAGGCTCAATCCTGCATAACAGGCCAGCAGGCGGTGGTACAGTTTGTCCGGCTTCGTCTCCAGGGAGAAGTACACAACGTTGTACGTACGCGCCATGTTCAGCGCGATTTGGAGCGTCAGCGCCGTCTTTCCTGCGGAGGGCCGCCCACCGATTACCACATAATCCCCCCGGCTGATGTATGTATACCCATCCAGACGGGCAAATCCGGTCTTGATGTATTCCTTCGGTTGCTGCATCTCCGCATAAAAGTTGAGATACCCCTCCTCTGCCGTGACAGCCTCGATCTCGTTTTGCTCTGTAAGCGTCCGCAGTACGTCCGCCGCCCTCTCCCGGCTTGCACCAATATCCAGGCTGTACACGCTCTCCAACAGTTCATTGGCCTGCCGCTCCGCACGGATCAGTGTGGATGTATCTTTTACGAGGCGGATATATTCCGCATAATTCGCCAGCGTAACTGCCGCCGCATCCGCCTCCAAGCACACTTTCTTGCAGGTATCGCGGTCCATGTGTGCCTCGTTAAGCACCACCAACGGATCAATGACATTTCCCTTACGGTACACACGCACACAGGCCTCGTACAATTCCCGTGTAAGCGCATTTTGGAAATCTTCCGGCCTCAGCTCTACCATCACCTGTACAAGCGTATTGTCCGGATCCTTCAAAATCCCTCCGATTACGGCAAGCTCCGCCTGGTCATTTTCCTCTACGATCATTCGCCTAACCTCCTGTCCCATATGCTGTTATCCGATGTCCGCTTATCCCGCAAAGGGAACACGCCCTTCCAGCCATTCAGCTGCGATTGCCGCAGGATTTCTATCTGCTCCTGCTCATCCGCTGATAAACTGCGCAGTTTTTTCCGCATCAGGTCAACGGCGTGTTCTGTCATCGGGGCACGGATCTTTTTTCGGTACTCGATAAAATTCTGAATTTCCCCCTCCAAGGGGGTAAGGGGGTTATTATTCTCCTTTTCCTTTGCCTTCTCCTTTTCTTTGGTTTTTTTGGGTTTTTCTGAAAAGGCTTGGGTTTTCTGGGTTTCTGTGGGTTTTGATGGTCTGCCGCCTTTTCGGCCATTTTGTGACTGTTTTTCGAAAAAGGCCCTATACCGTTCTTGGTCCCTATCTATTTGCGATCTCATACCGGGGAATACAAAGCGTTCGTTTCCCGAGAGCTGCGGGGCTGCGCCCGTTTTGCTGTAAATGAGCAAAGCCGTGAACAGCCTCCCACGCTCGGCGTCGCTAAGTCCTTCCATCGCTTCAAGCGCACTATGATAGGCACAAAAGTATTCTCGCGCCATATTCCGCCTCCGTTAAAAAGGGAGATCATCGTCATCCGGCAGGTCCTCAAAATCATCATTTGTGTCCACGTCCAGCGGATTAGATGTCTCCTGATTCCGGGTGCCGCTCTCCGCCTTCGAGCCGCAGAAGCTCACCTGATTGGCTACGACTTCAACGGCCACGCGGTTGTTGCCGTTCTTGTCCTGATATTTCCGGGTCTGGATCGAGCCCTCAACGGCGATCATGGAACCCTTGTGGAAATAGCGGGTGACAAATTCGGCCGTCTGGCGCCATGCGACCACATTGATAAAATCCGTCTGCCTCTCCTGCCCCTTGGGGGCGTAGTTGCGCTCCACCGCAACGGAAAAGGATGTGACGCTTGTCCCGTTCGGAGTGGTTTTAAGCTCTGGGGCCGCCGTCAGGCGTCCCATCAGTACAACATTGTTGATCATGATTTGCCTCCTATATGTAATTTTTGCCAAACAGACGGATAAAGTCATCCGTCGTCCACTTGTACGCATCCATGGCGGCACGCTGGGCGATCCGCTGCACGTACAGCATGGATGCGTGGTCCTGGTGGACAGCACGGCGGCCAAAGATGTGACACCGGTTGTGATGCAGCAGGACCTTCAGGCCGTACCGTTCACTCTTTTGACGGTTGGCTCCGCCAAAGCAATGGTGCCAGTCCAGCGGATCCCCGTTGGCAGGGAGCCCGCACAGGAAGCACCGGTCAGGATCCGTTTGGATGATGCTCTGCATCCTGCCACCTCGCTTTCATAATTTCGATCTCATTCGGGGTCATCGTCTCAATGCCCTGATCCTTACAGTCCTGCACAATCAGGTCGATCAGTTGTGACATCTGCTTAGTGTTGTAAGTGGATGATCCGTAGTAGCAGCACAAATTGGTATACCCCGGAAGTTTGCTGTCTCCAAGGCTGTCACAGATCCATCCCAGTCCGTGGAGCTGCCATGCTCGGCGGAATGTCTCTACGGCATCGTTACGCATTGGCAGGATCTCAAAATTGTCACCGATCTCCCGGATGTACTGCCTGTACACCTCTGTGGTCGTTGTCCCCAGCTTGGCGGCCAATTTACCCGCCAGCACCCAAAAGTATGCGTTGGCGTCCAGAGAGCGCTTTTTGCGCCATTTCTTTGCCGTGATACTGAGCTTGGTGTCTTTCAGCTCGTCATACCCGTCTATCACTGCCTGACGGTCATTGACTGTAAATGTGATCGTTGTCTCCTTCGTCAGCACATCCATATTGACCGAGGAGATTTCACCGGTGAACTCCATCACACCACCGCCTTTATGTCGGGAAACCGGCCGCGTCGTAACGCTTTAGCGAGCACTTTCAGGCGGGGAAGGTATTCGTTTTGAATAAACCCTTTGTCATACTCGATCTCAAACCGTTTCAGACGGTTCAAGTCAATCTCCGGGAAATATGGGGCATCATAGTCAAACCCCGTCAGCTCGTAGGCATAGAGCTCCGCTTTCCTCCGGCCAGTCGCGTACATCAACACCTGGCACTGCTGCCAATACCCCTTGGGCACTGCCTTAAACATCTTTTTGGTGGTCTTGATCTCCACCACCGTATCACACAGGCCGTCATAGTTGGCGCGGAGGCGATATTTGCGGACATAGACTGGGCGCTTACCCAACCTGATTTTCCGACCCTCCGCTGCCTCTATGGCGTGGATAATCGGGATTTCCATGAGGTTCCCCGTCCGCGTGTATATGTTGTCGAAATGGTCGTGTACTACGCCGAGTTTTACGAGCCACCAGTGCCCGAATGACGCGGTATTCCAATTTCCCATGATAGTAGCGGCATCGGATGCTCCGAACCACTTGGAGCGATCTTGATTCGTTATCATAGCAACCCTTCCAGTATTTTCTCCGACTTGGCGCAGCGGTCCGCATACACAAACATGTTCTCTGCCTGCTTCCGTGTCAGGCCGAGCGCCTTATTGACACTGTCCGCGTTACCGAGCCTTTTGACAGCGCGGCTGTACTTTTCTTTGACGCGTTTCAGGCTGCCGTACATGGAGACGTCCTCCGGCTGGTTCACCTCACGCTCTTCTTTCTGCCACAGTCTGATCCCCAGACCGGTATTGATGGACACGCACTTGACAAATGCGCGCTGTGTGGCCTTATGGATCTTGTTCTGCGTGAGATTATCCATCGAGATATCCTGCACGCCCTGGATTACCGGATAAGACAGCTCATAGCGAGCACCGTCGATCTCGACAAACACATGGACCTCCGGGGCATTGTTGACCGGGGACAAAAACACCGAGTGGCCCTGATTGTTATACAGATTCCCGTAACGCACCTGCTCGGCCCCCTGCTCGTGCAGCAGGATCAGCATATCCGCCCATGATATGTAGTCGAGCATCTTTGTGCGCTCCTTGTTTGCGGCGCGCTGGCTGACATACTGACTGATGTCCAGCTCTGACAGGGCTTTAAAATCTTTCAGCATATTGGCTCCTCCTTAAAATATCGTTTGGCAATCGGCAGGCACTCAGTGCACAGGTGACGTCCGCGATACTCTGTCAACCTGTCCAGCACATACGGCAGGCCGCACAGATCGCACTTGACGCGCTCCTCCGGCACCTCCGGCTCCCGGACGCCGTACACCCGTGCCGCGATGATCCTATCCATTATTGGCCTCCGTTGTAGCAGCCTCCTGACAGATACATGCGACGTCACGGTTGCGATAATACTCGATCGTCTCGTAGGCGTCCTGCAGGCGTATTGCCAGATCAATATATCGCCGCTCAAGGTCTGTCCTGCTGATATCCGATAAGTTTTTCATTTGACTTTGCCCCCAATCAGTGGTAATATATTGGTGTGTTATTTCTTCTGCGCCGTGTCTGGGTGGCTGCCCGGCATGGCGCTTTCTTTATTGGTCCTCAAAACACCGGGATACAACGCATTCGTTCGCATTTCCGGGCCAGATGCGTCCCTGGGCCTCATCTACTGTGTCATACCACAGGACATTGGGATCATCCCAATCAGACACGCGATGGAGACCATACGCTCCCAGAGAGTAGGCGAAAAATGTCACATCTGGTTTACCCCCCATCATAGACACCTGCACGACGCAATACTTGGTCATTGATCTGTCACCTCCTCTAATTCCAGCAATCCGCACTCATCAACCCGATGAAATTGATTTGCAACAGCGATATTGGTCTCCGTCAGCAGTGCCGCCTTGAGCTCATCCGAGCAGTTATCAGAGTAAGATACTGCACTCAACACGTGATACAGTAACTGCTTAGCCTGCCGGTCATCGATCCGAGCGTGTAGGCTGCCGCACCAGAGAGGCCAGCTTGCGTAGTCCAGGTCGGCACCGCGCAGGTTGGCACCGCGCAGGTTGGCATCGCGCAGGTTGGCACCGTACAGGTTGGCATCGCACAGGTTGGCATCGCACAGGTTGGCACCGTACAGGTTGGCATCGCACAGGTTGGCACCGTACAGGTTGGCATCGCACAGGTTGGCACCGCACAGGTTGGCGCGCTCCCCACCCTCTTCGTTCCTTAGCCATTTACCGTGCTTTTCCAGTACAATCGAGAGCTCTTTCTGATTCATCGCTTCTTTCTCCTTATCCTATCGATCATCCGATCCTCCCACCGGATGATCTTTTTTTCATTCATCAATCCCACGCAAAACGCCAGCACCGCCAGCGATTCAAGGGCGATTCTGAGTGTTTCCATTGTCATCCCCCCCGCTATGCAAACTCTCTTGCCAGTTGCTCGGTTGTAATCATCTCGCTCAGTCCGCGACGGTACAGCGTTTTTGTGCTGACACCGACGATCTGAGCTGCCTCTTTTTGCGAGTACAGCAGTTTGTCAGGGTATAACTCATCCGCGCGCTTACGGATTCGTTCGAGTGTGTCATAGTAGAGCTCTTTTTCTCGTGGCAAAATTTTTCACCTCCTTGTTCATCATTTTCACTTATGGTATAATACAACGGGTGATTAAGATGAACTTTGATTATTCGGAATTAACTAAATTTGTAGACAAAACAAATGCAATCGCAGAAGCACAAGCGGTTGAAATAGAGCGACGTTATCAAGCAATTGAAAATTCTCTACTCGAAACATCAGAAACGCTTCAAGAAGTTTCAAAACTTTTAAGACAAGAACAGGAAGAGCGGATTCAGGAGCAGAAATCCCTGAAAAGACAGAATTCCGTTTCACTTGGAATCGCCATTGCTTCCGCTATTACATCGCTTATCGCTGCGGGGTTTCAAATCTCAGATTTTTTTATCAATTAATGTCCAGAATCTTACAGATGCTGGCGATGATTTTCTCCGGGGATCGTTTCCCTGTGAGGATTTTACTGAGATATGCGCTATCTACTTTCAATCCCGTTTCCCGGCTGACTTCTTCGCGCAGCCACTCCTGTGTTCTCACCGGAGGCCCCAAAAGTTTTGTCTTAACCTCCAAGCCGAACGGCGTATATTCAGCCATTTTGCCGAAAAACCTCCTTTCAATGAAAAATAGGATTGACAAGTACAAATTGCTGTACTATCATATAGGTGTCAATTACATTTAGCACTACTCTTTGTACTTGCCACGATATAATTTTAGTACTTAATTTAGTACTTGTCAATTGTTTTTGTACAAAAATTAGTGCTTTCTGCTTTGTGTACAAAATGAGGTACTAAAAAATGTCTGAATTGTATAACAGGATATCTGATCTCTGCCAAAATCACGGTATAAGTGTAGGTAAGATGTGCAATCAATTGGGGATCAGTCGCGGAAATTTAACAGAGTTAAAAAAAGAGCGTATTAAAACGCTCAGAACCGAAAATTTAACAAAAATCGCAGGTTATTTTGACGTTTCAGTTGATTATCTTCTTGGAAAAGAAAAAAACCCCCTATTCCCCGAACCGGAGATCACAGAGGACTATGTGACTTTCCCTGTTATCGGTGAGGTCGCCGCTGGATATGAACATATCATCCAAGAAGATTGGAGCGGCGACACGATTGATATCCCTGTTAAATATCTGCGCGGCCGCCCCAAGTCTGATTATATGGTGCTTACTGTTACTGGGAACAGTATGTATCCACTGTACTTAGACGGAGACAAAGTACTTATCCTAAAGCAATCGACGCTGGATCGCAGCGGAGATATCGGACTGATCCGGTACGACGGAGAATGCGCAACGCTCAAAAAGGTCGAATTTGTGACCGGCGAGGACTGGATGAAACTGATTCCTTTGAACCCCGAATATCCCCCAAGAACTATCCAAGGGGTTGATTTGGAGGAATGCGAAGTGATAGGTGTTCCGAGGCTCCTCATTCGTGAAATCGAACAGTAAGTAGTTATTTTTCGGGAGGTGGACAATTTTGGCAACCTGTGTACACTGCGGAAAAAAAGGCGTATTTCTTAAAGTCAACGCCGAAGGATTGTGCGATGAATGCGTTCAACGCCAAGTGACAGAACTACGGCAAGCACTCTCTCCAGAGCAAAAGGATTCAATGTCCATAAAAAAAGAATTATTAGACCTTAAAAGACAACGTTCTGAATTAAAAGAGGAAATTACTAAATTTGCTTCTGAATTAAATTCTCTTTACCAATCTGTTCAGGAAAAGAAGCAACAGGTCATCCAGTTGGATGAGCAGCTCTTACTCCAAGAGTTTGGGTTATATGAACCCGTATTTCATTTTGCGAAATCCGAAAAATATAAGGATCGATTATCACAAATACGATCAGCACAAAAGGCCATGATAAAAGCGGGAACGGCTGTTACCGGCAATATGAATTGGACCGTTAATGGAAGTGCTGCCTCTGGCAGAAAAATGGTCCACGATACCCAAAAGCTCTTGCTGCGTGCTTTTAATAGTGAATGCGATGACGCCGTCGATCGTGTAAAATTCAACAATTATGAATCTGCTTTAAAAAAAATCACAGCATCATATCAATCCATTTCTAAATTAGGCGCACTAATGTCAATCGCCATTTCTCCACAATATTACGACCTAAAAGTAAAAGAATTGCAGTTGGCATTAGAGTATCAAATCAAGAAACAGAATGAGAAGGAAGAGCAAAAAGAAATCAGAGCTCGAATGCGCGAAGAGGCCAAACTTCAAAAAGAAATTGAGGAAGAGCGTAAAAAGGCCGAAAAAGAACAGACGCATTATTTAAATGCTCTTGCTAAAATACGCGCGCAACTGGCCGCCGCCTCCGAAGCAGAAAAATCTGATCTTTTGGAGAAAGAAAATGAAATCCAATCTCATGTTGATGACATTGAACAAAAACTCAAGGATATTGATTATCGGCAGGCCAATCAAAAAGCTGGGTATGTCTATGTCATTTCTAATATTGGCTCATTCGGAGAAAATGTATATAAAATCGGAATGACGCGTCGTTTAGACCCAATGGAACGAATTGATGAACTTGGAGACGCCTCTGTCCCGTTCAACTTTGATGTTCATGCTATGATCTTTTCTGATGACGCGCCTGCACTGGAAGCTGCTTTACATAGAGCGTTTGAAAGCAGAAAACTGAATATGGTAAACACACGACGTGAATTCTTTAATGTTACCTTAGAAGAAATTAAAGAGGTTGTTCGCAAAAACTATGACAAAACAGCTGAGTTTATTGAGACTGCGGACGCAGAACAATATCGGATTTCTCAAAAAATGAAAGAAGAAATCCAAAAACAGTAAAAAACGCCCCCGGTGCGCCAACACCGAGAGCGTTCCACCAGCCGGAGCCGATGGGCATACTTGCAAACATATTGTACCAAAAGCCCGGCGCAAAATCAAGTCCGGGTTATAATTGCGCCCATTTTTAGGGAGGTACAGTATGGCAAAGAGAAAAAATACAGATGGTCTGCGCTATCGCAGCGAGGATGGGCTGTGGGAACGATCGGAAGTCATTAATGGAAAGCGCCGACGTTTCCGCGCTAAAGATCCCGAAAAAGTATGGGAGAAGCGAGACAAGGCTATCATTGAAGACCAGAACAAGCAAAAAGAGAGCGACCTCGGCCCTCTCTTCGATGATGTCGCCGACCGATACGAGCGTATTGTATATGACATGAAAGCGGGCACGCAGAAATCCTATAAACCAGCGATAAAACGTGCAGTAAAATATTTCTCCGGAAAGCGGATGCGTGAGATTGAGCCATATATGATATCACTGTTCCTTGACACCGTTTCCGGTATGGCGCACACGACTGTTTCTAACCAAAAGACAGTCATCAATGCAATCTTCCAGTTATGGATTGACGATCCTGAGTGGCACGGTGACTATAACCCGGCAGCTCTCACTAAAATGCCGCGCGGCCTGAAACGTGGGAAGCGGCTGCCGCCTACCGAAGATCAGGTAAAAGTGGTCAAAGACCACTATCTTGATCCCGACGCCCTCCCAGCGGTGGTATACCTGTGCACCGGAGAGAGGCGCGGCGAGGCGTGTGCCATACAGCTAAAGGACATTGATTTCAAAAAAGGAATAATTCACACCAACAAGGCTGTAGAACACATCAATAACAAACCGCACATTACCGTTACCAAAACCGAAGCTGGCATTCGCGCTGTTCCCCTGCTCTCCATGCTTCGCGAGGCGCTCATGCCGCTGCGCAACCTTCCGCCTGACACTTTTATACTCAGCGGTACGACCACACCGCTGACGGCCTCACAGTATAGCAGGAGATGGGCTGCGTTCTGGCACAAACACGGATTCGCCCACCCTGTCGTCCGCACATATCATCGAACGCGCAACGGTAGACCATATACATACCATCAAACGGATTGGGTTGCGGACGTTTGCGGACATCAATTCCGGCATGAGTATGTTTGTATGCTGTGCATGGCAGAAGTACCGGAAGAAGTCGCTGTTCAGCTTGTAGGGCACGCAAACATCAAGATGATCCATGAGGTCTACATGACCTTGAAGCCGGAAATGATCACATCTGCCGGTGACAAATTGAATCAACTACTGCAAAAGTAAATCGGGACACCTACGGGACAGTTAAGCCGAAAATCTACCTGATTCAACATTCTAATTGAGTTCAAGTCTCGCCACTCGGACCAACTTAAAACCGTGCTGTATCGCAAAAATGTTGATACAGCGCGGTTTTTTGTTTTCCACGCGGGGACACAAAAAGACTAAATCGGGCGTTTAAAGACGTTTTTGTGTGGACTAAAAACAAAAAAATCCGGAGCCATCCCAAAGGATAGCCCCGGCACGCGCAGACAAAATATACAGAGGGATTGCGCCCTCATTCATTTTTTCGGTCATCGGGGTCCGAATCAGGAGTTTTCTGAGCCGTTGGTTCCTCTCCCGTTCCCTTTTCCTCTTCCGGTCCAGACTGGACTTTTGAAGATACACGCCGTTTTTTCACAAATGAGATGATCAGAGAAATAATCCCCGCCGCCGCCAGCGCGACCAAGAGCAGGACGACAGCGACAATCATCACACGGTAATCCGAATCCGACCGGCTCTCGACCGTATACGACACCGTATGATCCAGCGCTTCCTCTTCTGTCTCCTCCTCTTCGGGATCCTCCGGATCGCGGCTGGAAGATTTTCCGCTTTTCCGAGTGGTGCTTTTATCTCTGGTAGTGGATGGCTTCTTTGTCGTACTCTCGCGCCGAGAGTCCGTCTCTTTTTCGTCTCGATCCGTGCTTTCCGCGGCTGCCGGCACGCTCTGCGTCTCGCCGGGCTGCACCGGAAATACCGGCGTAAAGCAATACCCCTGCGTCTCCCGCCCACGTCGGTCAAATACGGAGACGGACAGGCTTTCCAAGGCCTCTTTCGCCTCGGCTATCGTATAAAAATCAATCTGTGCTTCAAAGATCATTTCCGTATCGCGCAGTTCAAGTGCATAATAGGACACCTGTGCGCACGTGGGGGCAGAAGGGCGCACATCTTCATCCAATCGGATCGTACTCCCGTCTGCAAGCGACAGACAGACGCCGCACGCCCCATCGGACGGCGGTGTTTCATCGATCAGACGAATATAGAGATAGAGCGTCTTTCGATTATCGTCAATCAGATATTTCAGATCCGCATACGTAACGGCGACGGGCGCAGACAGGATTCCGGTTTCATAAAGGGCCACATTGTGGCTGAAATCCCAGATGTCATACTCCTCCATCTGCCCGTCCAGCTCCAGTTCCCCGTTTGAAACGGCGCGGACGGAGCAGAGCGGGACGCAGATGATTGCGGCCAAGAAAAGAGC
The DNA here is from genome assembly GCA_949293315.1 of uncultured Oscillospiraceae bacterium. Taxonomy (GTDB): domain Bacteria; phylum Bacillota; class Clostridia; order Oscillospirales; family Acutalibacteraceae; genus Onthovicinus. The sequence continues at coordinate 31,134 of CASFCH010000022.1, forward strand.
AACACACATTTTTTTGAACAAATCGGCTCGTACCCCCTACCCATACAGGAGCTGTTACCCACTCAGATCCTGCTGTCGAGTAAATCCACATACTGCTTTCGGAACGCTTCGAATTGATCCTCCTCGAGCGCCTGACGAATCCGTTCCAGCAGCGTGTTGTAAAAATAGAGGTTATGCATCACGCACAGCCGCATAGCCAGCATCTCCTTACTCTTGAAGAGATGGCGGATGTAGGCGCGCGAGTGGCGGCGGCATGTCGGACAGCTGCACGACTCATCGAGCGGCCGCAGATCCTTCTCGTACTTTTTATTATTCAGATTGATAATCCCGTCCCAGGTAAAAATATGGCCGTGACGGGCGTTGCGGCTTGGCATCACGCAGTCGAACAGATCCACACCGCGCCAGACACCCTCGATGATATTCCCCGGGGTTCCCACACCCATGAGATACCGTGGCTTGTCTGCGGGCATATACGGCTCAACAGCCGAAATGATCCGGTACATATCCTCTTTGGGCTCGCCGACAGCCAATCCGCCGATCGCGTAACCGTCCAGATCGAGCTCGGCGATCCGCTTCATATGTTCCACGCGCAGGTCGTCATAGGTACAGCCCTGATTGATGCCAAAGAGCATCTGCTGCGGATTGATTGTAGCGGGCAATGCCTTCAGGCGCGCCATCTCCTGCTTACAGCGCACCAGCCAGCGATAGGTGCGGTCGCAGGACGCACGGGAATAGGCATATTCCGCCGGATTCTCCACACACTCGTCAAATGCCATGGCGATCGTGGAGCCGAGGTTGGACTGGATGCGCATGCTCTCCTCCGGCCCCATGAAGATCTTCCGTCCGTCGACGTGGGAGGAGAAGTAGACCCCCTCCTCCTTGATATTGCGCAGCTTGGCCAGGGAGAACACCTGGAATCCGCCGCTGTCGGTGAGGATCGGCCCGCTCCAGCCGGTGAAGCGGTGCAGCCCCCCGAGCGCATGGATGAGTTCGTCCCCGGGGCGCACATGCAGATGATACGTATTGCACAGCTGAACCTGACACTTCAGTTCCGCCAGATCGTAGGAGGAGACAGCTCCCTTGATCGCGCCGCAGGTGGCAACATTCATGAAAGCAGGCGTTTGGACCGTCCCGTGCGGCGTCTCAAATTCGCCGCGGCGGGCGCTGCCGCGTTTTAAAAGTAAACGATACATAAAGACCTCTTATTTCTGCCGGACATCCCGGCACAGATAGAATTAGGAACATACCGACCGGCGTGAACACCCGTCAGAGAATCAGCATGGCATCCCCAAAGCTGAAAAAGCGATAACGTTCCTCCACCGCATGGCGATAGGCATTCATCGTGTGTTCATAGCCGCAGAACGCGGAGACGAGCATGATCAGGGTGCTCTCCGGCAGGTGGAAATTGGTGATCAGGCCGTCCATGCACTTAAATTCATATCCGGGATAGATGAAGATATCCGTCCACCCCTCCGCCTCCTCGATCTTCCCGTTGAACGTGGCCACCGATTCGAGGGTCCGGCAGCTGGTCGTCCCGACTGCAATCACGCGGCCGCCGGCCTTTTTGGTTTCGTTGATCATATGTGCCGTATCCGCAGACATATAATAATGCTCCGAGTGCATCAGATGGTCCTCAATATTTTCCTCCTTTACGGGGCGGAACGTGCCGAGGCCCACATGGAGCGTGACAAAGGCCCTGCGGACGCCTTTTCGCTCCAGCCGTTCAAACAGCTCGTCCGTAAAGTGGAGGCCCGCTGTGGGCGCCGCAGCGGAACCGTTCTCCCGCGCGTAAATCGTCTGATACTGGCTTTGATCCTCCAGCTTTTGCGTAATATACGGCGGAAGGGGCATTTCACCGATCTTTTCCAGAACATTATAAAAATTTCCGTCATAGGATAATTTTGCAAGGCGATTGCCCCCCTCGACGACGTCGAGGATCTCCGCACGCATCAGGCCGTCTCCAAAGACGAATCGGCTCCCCGGCTTTGCCCGCTTGCCCGGACCCGCCAGGACCTCCCACACATCATTCCCTTTCGGCGTCAGGAGCAGGAATTCCACATGCGCCCCCGTCCCCTCCTTGACGCCGTAAATGCGGGCGGGCAGCACCTTCGTATCGTTCAGGACCAGCAGGTCACCCGGATTCAGACATTCATCCAGATCCCGGAAGACGCGGTCCTGATAGGCGCCGCTCCGCCTGTCCAGCAGCATCATCCGCGCCGCATCCCGGGGCTCCGCCGGTGTCTGTGCAATCAGTTCTTTTGGTAAATCATAATAAAAATCGCTCTTTTTCATACTAAAATCCTCTTTCAGGCTGTGCTGCCAGAAACTTTATCAAATTCCAAACATATTTTTTTGAAAAACATTTGACTTACCCGGCCTCAGATGGTATTATAATGTCAAATATGTCATTGATAGAGGCGCGTCATTTATGAGTAGGCGGCAGTAGATTGCCAAAATCGCTTGATGGTCGTTGGAAAGGAAATGATGCCGAAGGAAAAGCGCGGCGAGCTTTTTCTGGGGATGCATGTGAATAACTGCATAACTGTCATCATTGCTTTATGATGAAGAGCTATCGAACGATACACGCCCGTCCGGGCCGTGCCAAACTTCTTCTATTATATTGCATTGATGACCGGTTGGCAACCGGTTTTTTTAATGTCATAGAATATTTTCATCTTTAAGGAGTGCTACGCATGAAAGAGTTCAATGTAGGTATCGTCGGCGCAACGGGTATGGTTGGCCAGCGGTTCGCCACGATTCTGGAGAACCACCCCTGGTTCCACGTCAAGGTCCTCGCGGCCAGCCCGCGTTCCGCCGGCAAGAAGTATAAGGATGCCGTCGGTGCAAAATGGGCGATGGATAAGCCGATCCCCGCTTCAATGGCCGATATGATCGTCAAGGACGCCACAGCGGATATTGAGGAAATCGCAAAGAGCGTGGATTTTGTCTTCTGCGCCGTAGATATGAAAAAGGATGAGATCAAGGCACTGGAGGAGGCCTACGCCAAGGCCGAGTGCCCGGTCATCTCCAACAACAGCGCCAACCGCCACACGCCGGACGTGCCGATGATCATCCCGGAGCTCAACGCCGAGCACGCCCGGATCATTCCCGCGCAGCGCAGGCGTCTGGGCACCAAGCGCGGCTTCATCGCCGTCAAGTCCAACTGCTCGCTTCAGAGCTATGTGCCCGCCCTGTTCCCGCTGTCCGAGTTTGGGGTCAGGGAAGTGCTGGTGTGCACGTATCAGGCCATCTCCGGCGCGGGCAAGACGTTTGAGACGTTCCCGGAGATCCTCGATAACGTCATCCCGTTCATCGGCGGTGAGGAGGAGAAGTCCGAGCAGGAGCCGCTGAAGATCTGGGGCAAAATTGAGGGTGATCAGATCGTTCCCGCCAAGTCCCCCGCCTTTACGGCGCAGTGCCTGCGCGTTCCGGTCTCCAACGGCCATATGGGCGCTGTGTTTGTCCGCTTTGAAAACAAGCCGAGCAAGGAGCAGATCCTCGATATTTGGAAGAACTTTTCCGGCCGCGCCCAGGAGCTCCAGCTCCCCAGCGCCCCCAAGCAGTTCCTGCACTACTTTGAGGAGGAAAATCTGCCGCAGACAAAGCTCCAGCGCGATCTGGAGGGCGGGATGGCCATCTCCATCGGCCGTCTGCGTGAGGATACGCAGTACGATTACAAGTTTGTCTGCCTGTCCCACAACACGCTGCGCGGCGCTGCAGGCGGCGCGGTGCTGATGGCCGAACTTCTTGCGGCCGAGGGATATCTGGACTAACGACTGAATTCCAAGTTTTTTCAAGGAGGAAACACCATGAAAAACACTTTATTTACCGGCGCGGCCGTGGCGATCGTCACTCCGTTTGACGAAAAGGGAAATATCGATTTTGACACCTTTGCCGCCATCATCGATCAGCAGATTGAAAACGGAACAGACGCCATCGTCGTGTGCGGTACTACCGGGGAGGACGCCTGCCTGACACACGAGGAGCACACCTCGGCCATCAAATTCTGCGTCAACCATGTAGACAGGCGCGTACCGGTCATCGCCGGCACGGGGAGCAACAGTACACAGTACGCCATCTACCTCTCACAGGAGGCGGAAAATCTTGGCGTGGACGGCCTGCTCAGCGTCACCCCCTATTACAACAAGACCTCTCAGGACGGTCTGATCGCCCACTACTCGGCGATTGCGGATCATGTCCACACGCCGATCATCCTCTACAATGTCCCCAGCAGGACGGGCCTGAACATTCAGCCGCAGACCTACCGCGCGCTTGCGGAGCATGAGAACATCTGCGCGATCAAGGAGGCCAACGGGAATATCTCCGCGCTGGCCGACACGATGGCACTGTGCGGCGACAAGCTGGACGTCTACTCCGGGAACGACGATCAGGTGACCGCATTCCTCTCGCTGGGGGCAAAGGGCGTCATCTCCGTGGTGTCCAACATCTTGCCGCGCGTGATGCACGAGATGGTCACAAGCTATCTCAGCGGCGATCCGGACCGGAGCCGTATGCTGCAGCTGGAATATATCGACATCTGCCACGCCCTCTTCTCCGATGTCAATCCGATCCCGGTCAAAGAGGCCATGAATATGATGGGCATGAAGGTGGGGAACTGCCGTCTGCCGCTGACGCGTATGAATGCGGAAAAGCGCGATGCGCTCCGTGCCGTTCTGGCAAAGCACGGCCTTGTAAAATAAGGCGCCTGCGGGGACCTTTAAAATGAATTAAAAGGAAGGACGTTCCAATGATCGATATACTCCTCAGCGGCTGCAACGGCAAGATGGGCCGAGTGATCACCGCCGCCGTTGCAGAACGCGACGACTGCCGGATCGTGGCCGGAATTGATAAAAATACCGCGCAGGAGGCGGGGTTTCCGGTTTTTGAATCGCCGGAGGATGTAACCGTCAAGGCCGATGTCATCATCGACTTTTCCAACCCAAGCGCCGTGCTTCCCCTGCTCGGCTATGCATGTGATCATACCATCCCGGCAGTCATCGCGACGACGGGCTTGAGCGATGAACAGATCGGCGCCCTGAAGCAGGCGGCCGAACGCATTCCGATTTTTTTCTCCGCCAACATGTCTCTGGGCGTCAACCTGCTGCTGGAGCTCTCCAAGATGGCGGCGCGTGTCCTCGGCCCCTCGTTTGATATCGAGATCGTCGAGATGCACCACAACCAGAAGCTGGACGCCCCGAGCGGCACCGCGCTGATGCTGGCGGATGGGATTGCCGAAGAATTTGATCATCCCATGCGCTATGAGTACGACCGCCACGCAAAGCGCTGCAAGCGCGACCGGAATGAAATCGGCATTCATGCGGTGCGCGGCGGGACCATTGTCGGAGAACATCAGGTCCTCTTTGCCGGGCATGACGAACTTATCACGCTGAGCCATTCGGCGCGCAGCAAAGAGATTTTTGCCACCGGATCGATCAACGCCGCTATCTATCTGCACGGAAAGCCGGCCGGCCTGTACTGTATGGCGGATCTGGTAGAGGGCAAGTAAAACGAAAGAGGGGCTGTATCATGAATCAAAACGTCACCGTCAATGTCGTAGAAGATGTCACGCTGATCTCCCTGCTGGAATCCCCGGCCGACATCGGCATGATCGGGCGGATTTTTTCCCGGATCGCGGACGCCGGAATTGATGTGGATATGATTTCTCAATCGCCGCACGGCAAAAATTCCACACTCTCCTTTACCGTCAGCGGCGATGATTTCGGCCGGATCCTGGAGATCTCCGCCAAAGTGCGCGAGCTGAACCCCAATTTAAAGTTCAGCGTCAGCAGCGGGAACTGCAAAATCTCCGTTTTCAGCGAGGCAATGCGCGGCTGCCCGGGCTACAGTGCTAAAATTTTCAATGCGCTGGCCGCCGTGGAAACTGACATCCGCATGGTCACTACCTCGGAAGTGGATATCTCTCTGCTGGTGACGGAGTCCGACAAGGACAGCGCAGTCGAAGCGATCAAAGCCATCGATTTCTGAATCCTTTTAAGGGCGGGCAGCCGGACACCGGCGTCCGACTCCTATCAAAAAACCCCCGGCCTCCGAGTTTCTCGGAAGCCGGGGGTTTTCTGGTCGAAATCGCCGTTTTTCAAGGTGGATCGCTATTTGCACACCTAAAATTGGGGATGAAAATAATACGCGCTGGGTGGGAAATGGACCTGGGCAAAATTTCAAACATCAAACAGTGAAAAAAGTCCTCGGAATTCTGTAAAGTGCTGTGGGACCTTACTTTTTATCCCTCTCGTGCTGCGCGGCGTTTTTCTTCTCCTCGAGTATTTTGGTCAGATCCTCCTTTGTCTCCACGGCAAAGCGCTTGATCTTCTGCGTGGTAGTCTTGACAAACTCCGTGTCCCGGATATGGATCCGCCGGATATTTTTATAGGAGGGCAGCTTTTTATTGACCTCTTTGATGACCTCGCCGATCGCCTTGGCGATTTCCTCCGAGGTCAGGGACTGCTTTTTCTTCTTCTCCTTGATCGCCTCAACATTTGGAAATACGCTCGCGGTGACAAACAGGTCATCCTCTTCATCCTCGCCGGACACCACCGACTCCGCAATAAAGGGGTCGTTATTCAGGTAATACTCCACCTCTTCCGGATAGATATTCTTCCCGTTTTTGGTGACGATCACATTCTTGATCCGACCGGTGATGCGGTAGTGCCCCTGCTCATCGACCGTCCCAAGATCTCCGGTGTGGAACCATCCCTCTGCGTCGATCACCTCCGCCGTCTGATCCGGTGCATTGTAATACCCCATCATCACCATCGGCCCGCGGACACAGATCTCCCCTACTCCGGAAAAATCGGGATTGACGATCTTCGCCTCCACGCCCGGGAGCGGCACGCCCACCGAATCGGAAAGGGAGAGGCGGTCATTATTGCCGATGACCAGCGGAGAGCACTCCGTAAGGCCATAGCCAAGGTACACTTCAAGCCCAAAGGTCTTAAAGTCGTCAACGATATTCGGCGCGATCGCGGCCGCGCCTGTGATCAGCAGCCGCAGCCGCCCGCCAAAAGTCTTATGGATCGCGGCAAACACCTTGTCCGATACATTCACGCCGATGGCGCTGGACGCTTTGGCAAGCATTTTACCGAATCCGAGCACGGCCTTGCCGCCCTTTTTCTCCCCCGCCGCCTTCAAGATACGCTTGTGCAGCTTCTCGAGCATTAAGGGCACCGTGACAAAGATTGTCGGCTGGACCTCCTGCATATTTCTGGCGAGGTATTTGAGCCCCTCGCAGAAGGAGATGCAGGCGCCGGAGTACAGGACAAAGAGGAACCCAAGCGAGGACTCATAGGTGTGGTGCAGCGGAAGAATGGAGAGCACCTGATCGTCTGTCCTGATTTTGACCACGCCGCTGAGCGCCATCAGATCCGAACAGATATTGTACTGACTGAGCATGACGCCCTTGGCCATCCCTGTGGTCCCGGAGGTGAAAATCAGGCTGCCGAGCGCCTTGCCGTCCACTGCGGCATCCAGAAAGGAGCGATCCCCCTCCCGGAGCTGCTCCCGGCCGTGTTCAAGCAGCTTTGCGTAGGAGAGCACGCCATCCGCTTCATCCTCCTCAAGATCAAAACAGATCAGCAGCGGCTTTGCCGGCAGCTGCGGCAAAATTTCACGGATTCGGTCCAGGCGCTTCCGATCACACAGGACCGCGCGGCAATCCGAAACCGTAAGAATGGTGACAAAATCCTCCGCCGGGAGCTCCCGGTCAATGGGAACCACTACACCTGTTCCACAGGTAATTCCAAGATAAGAGGTTTCCCACTGATAGGAATTCTCCCCGGATACGGCGATTTTCGTCCCGTGCAGTCCCAGACCGAGCAGCGCCGTCCCCAGTGCGTTGACCTCCTCCTGAAACGCCTGATAGGTCACGGGGTAGTAGACGCCGGCTGCCCCCTTCAGCCGATAGGCCGGCAGGCTGCCGAACAGGTGCGCGCTCTGTGCCAACAGGTCTTTAAAATTCTCAATATTCCGGATCGGATAAAATATTTTCTCTTCAGCCATGAGTCGCTCTCACTTTTCCATAAGATTGCCGCCAAGCGGTCATTATCCATTATATCCGCAGCGCATTTGATAGTCAACGCCTTCTCCCAGAATTCACACTTCCTTAAAAATATTCCCATGTATGTGCGAATTCATACAGGGAATGATAATGGCGAGAAGGAAGTGATCAGGTTGAAAGGCAAATCGAAAAAGCGCAGCCCGGAACTGAATAAGGCCTACATCACGCAGCCGATCAGTCAGGCCGATTCCCGGCAGGAAAAAACAGGCGTTGCCATGCCGAACGATGTGAACGTAGCGCGCAACAGGGATTGGGTCGAAGAGAACGAAAAGTGAAAGGGAATCCAAGCCCGCCATACACGGCCGGTTCTAAGAAATTCCCCCATCTACGTAAATGCAATCACTTTGCCAAAAGGGCCGGGAGATTCTCCCGGCCCTTTCACTGTCATGTTTATTCTTTTTGATCGGAGCCATTTCCCTGTTCGGAAAGATCGGATTGCTCCTCCATCTCCTGCAGCGCGGCGTCCGTAGCCGCAGCCTCCACGGAGTCGGGGACGTTCTCCCCCTCCGCCCTGCGTCTGGCGCGGGCAGCCATGATATCCTGCATCATTTTGCGATGTCCCTTGCCGGTGATGTTATAGAAATGGATCGGGATCAGCATCAGCAGATAGCCGATCGCCGGAACGATCGTCGTCATCAGGAAGAGCGCCCAGTTCGTTTCCATATTCTGCACCTGCGACCCCTCGTCATGGGCAATATAATTGGTCAGCCCTAAAATCGCCAGACCGATCGAGGAGGCAAAGGTGTTTTCAATCTTGCCGGTAAAGCTCATAATGGAGAGCATAATTCCCTCCACACGCGTACCGGTTTTCCACTCGATGTAATCGACCGTCTCGGCCTCCATCTCCTTCTGCATCAAGTTTTTAAACTCCATCGGGATGGTGGCCAGTCCGGTGAAGAGGACAACCAGAATTCCTGTAAACAGGGAGACGGGCGTATCAGGTTCCTTTGTCATCAGGCCGTGATAGGTCGTAACCGCAAAGAGGACATTGATGGCGATCGCACCCACGCAGCAGATCTGGAAAAAGCGCCTGGAGTCCGCGCGCTCCCCCAGCTTTTCGACGATCTTCGGCACCGCAAGGCCCGCAATCAGGAAACCGGGGAATTTAATCACATCGATAAATACATTGTACTTGCGTTCGAACATCAGGTCCGCCACGAAATAGAACGAGACCTGCTCGGCCACCTTGCACAGCAGGAAAAAGATGTTCGCAAGGAAGAGCATCAGCAGCGGCCTGTTCTTGAACAGCAGGCGGAAGCATTCCTTGACAGAGGGGACATCCTCCTTGTGCTCAGCGCGCTCCCGGGTGTTCCGGTATGTAAAACGCGTCAGGAACACGATGCCGATCGCCGAAACGATTGCGGAGGTCAAATAGGCCTGCGGCGTGTGGTCGTTGAAGTACGGCAGAAGCGCTGCGCCGGCGACGAACACCTGCGGCAGCGCGCCCAGAACGGAGCGCACGATATTGCTGATGCCGAATAGCTTTGTTCGTTCAATGCCGCTGGGCGTGATGGAAAACGCGAGCGCGCCCATCGGGATGTCAAACGCCGTATAGGTGACGTCCAGCCCGACAAACAGGATGGTCGTATAGATGATGTTAAACACTGGCGGAGCATCCGCACTGCCCACAAAGAACAGAATCATGACAATGGAGACAAAGATAGGCGCCCACTTGATATACGGACGCATCTGACCATCCTTGGTGCGCGTCCGGTCCACGAGCACGCCCATGATCGGATCATTGATCGCATCAAAAATCCCGCAGAAAAGGCGGATCACAGACGCGGTCCCCATGGGGTCGGACAGCTTTTTAAACAGCACATTCGTCAGGAAAAAGTTGACGTACTTGGAGCTTGTCATGCCCGTGTTCATACCCTGTGCGCCGCGGCCCACCGCATAGGAGAGCAGCTCGCGCCAGGTGAGATAGGTCTCCTCGCCCACGTCATTTTTAATAATCTTGCTGTTTAGGAAACCCTTGAGTGAAAAACTTCGTGTTGCCATATCTTTCCTCCCGTCACACAGATTCATCCGTAATGCAAAACGGCCCCATACATCCGTCCAAACTTTTCCGGCGGATCTATGGGCGTGCGCACATTCTCATGGAATGACTTCGACCTCTTGTCTACAGGATATTTTATCACAGTAAATCAGTAAATGCAAGATCCAATTATGAGTTTTTCACTCATTTTTTATAAGGCTCCCCCTGTTTTTGGTTAAAATCATGTTAACTTGCCGGCCTTTTACACGCAACCGAGAGGATCCAAAAAAGGGAGGCCGACAGGCCTCCCCCACACAGATCCAAAAACTACTTCGTACCAAAAATGCGGTCTCCCGCATCGCCCAGACCGGGGACGATATAACCGTGGTCATTGAGCTTTTCGTCCAGCGCCGCACAGAAGATGTCCACATCCGGATGCGTTTTGGACAGCTTATTCAGCCCCTCCGGCGCGGCGATGATCCCCATAAATTTAATAGACTTGGGGTGATGCTTCTTGATCATGGTGATCGCGTCCGTCGCAGAGCCGCCTGTGGCAAGCATGGGGTCGAGAACGATGACCTCCCGCTCCTCGATATCGGATGGAAGTTTGCAGTAATACTCCACCGGCTCGAGCGTCTGCGGATCGCGGTACAGACCAATGTGGCCCACGCGTGCAGACGGAACAAGCTCCAGCACGCCGTCCACCATCCCGAGGCCCGCGCGCAGGATCGGGACAAAGGCGAGCTTTTTACCGGAGATGACCTTGGTCCTGACGACAGAGACCGGCGTCTCGATCTCCACTTCCTTGAGCGTCAGGTCGCGGGTGGCCTCATAGCACATGAGCATGGCGATCTCCCCGACCAGCTCGCGGAACTCTTTGGAACCGGTATTCTTATCCCGCAGCAATGTCAGCTTGTGCTGGATAAGGGGGTGGTTGGTGATTGTGATATTACCCATTGTCAAACTTCCTCTCTATTGATATCCGTATTTGATTTAAAGCGTCCCGTCCTCGATCGCAGTGATCTGATCGACCCTGCGCTGATGGCGTCCGCCTTCAAATTCCGTATTCAGGAATACGTCCACAAGCTCCAGCGCCAGCCCCACGCCGACTACCCTGCCGCCCATGCACAGGATGTTTGCATCATTGTGCAGCCGTGTATACTTGGCGCTGAAATAATCGGAACAGCAGGCTGCGCGGATACCTTTTACTTTATTGGCCGCCATGGAGATCCCGATCCCGGTGCCGCAGCACAGGATCCCGAGGTCGCACTCCCCGGAGACGACGCCGCGCGCCGCCTGTGCGGCAATCGGCGCATAATCTACGGATTCGCAGGAATTTGTCCCGTAATCCCTGACCTCATACCCGGCGGCGATCAGATGGTCCATGATGGCGCATTTGAGTTCATAGCCGCCGTGGTCGGCGCCCAGAGCGATTTTCTTCATTGCTGTTCCCCTTTCTGCTGTTCCTGCCGGCGCTTGAGCTCCCGCTGCGCCTGTGCCAGACGCAGATAGGCCGGGACAAGCTCCTGCTCCGGAACAGTTTCACCATTCAGAAATTTTTGATACGCGAGCAGGGAGACGTTCCCCGCGCGCTGATAACGGAGGTTTTCAGGCGCCAGGCGGGCGCTCGGCAAATCATCCTTTAGCCTATTATAGCATAACACGGCGCCGTCGCCTACAAAAAATATATTTTTTTTGACATTTTTCAAAAACGCTCCCAGCTCTTCGATCGAAATTGCCTGATCGGGACATAGCCTGCGAAAGCCGTCGGAACAGTCAAAGGTAGCCGTATACACCTGACCGCAGCGCGCATCCATCACCGCGCAGGCTGCGCAGTCAACGCCGTTCATCGCATAGGCGATCCCCTCCAGCGTGGACACAGGGATGCAGGGATCATTTTTCGCCGCGGCGAGCCCCTTGACAGCGGCGCATCCGATCCGCACCCCCGTAAAGGAACCGGGCCCGACAGATACGGCAAAGGCCTGAATGGACGGGAGCGGAATTTCCGCACACTTCAGCGCGGCATCCACGCAGCGCATGAGCGTGCGGCTGTGCGTGAGCGCCGTATTGGTAAATACCTCACTGAGAATTTTCCCGTCACAGCAGACGGCGGCGCTCGCCGCCCCTGCCGAGCTTTCAACTGCCAGAATATTCATAAAACCTCATCTTCCGTCTTTTGGGTAATTGTGATCCTGCGCGCCGTCTCCCCCAGCCGTTCAAACGTCACAAGGAGGCTGCCGGGCGGAATGGCGTTTTCGATATTTTCACTCCACTCAATAGCCAGTACGCTGCGCTGCTCCAGATAGTCAAAAAAGCCGGTGGCGTACAGATCTTCCCAGCTTCCCACGCGGTACATATCGAAATGATACAGCGGCGGATCCCCACCGTATTCGTTTACGAGCGCGAAGGTCGGGCTGGTGACGGCCGCCTCCGGAGCAAGTATGCGCGCCATCCCCCGCACAAAGGCGGTCTTCCCCATCCCAAGCCCGCCGAACATGGCGACAACGCCGCCTCCGGAGAGACCTTTGGCCACTTCTTGCCCGAGCGCTATTGTCTCCTCCTCGCTGTGGGTCTGATAGACCGCCATCCGATCACCGCCTTTCATCAGAGATTATAACACGGCGCCGCGACAAATGCAAAACAATTTCACACTGTCGGGGCGGTCGCATATTTTTGCTTGAATTGTACGCGCCGGAAGATTATAATGATAGAAAAGGCCTATTTATAAACGCTGTACATGGGAGTGTGGACCATTGAAAGGGACCGTGGGCAACGCAAGCAAAAAAAAGAAAATCAGCCTTCCGAAACCGACCTGGCCCGCTGTAAAGCAGTATGTCCGCGAGACGGACAAGTGGCTGCTGCTGTTCGTGGTGGCGGCCTCTGTTCTGGGAATTCTGCTCGTCTTCAGCGCAACCTACGCCGACCGTGGGGAGCGCCTCATCCCGCGCGATGCGCTGGTGATGATGATCGCCTTTTGCCTGGGCATTATCGCCTGCATGATCGTGTCCTCATTTGATTATGAGATCCTCTGCAGGCTGTGGATTCTGGTGGCGATCGGTTGTTTCCTGCTGATGGTGATTACGCTGCTGTTCGGCAGAGCACTCAACCCCGAGCGCCCGGACGCCCGGTCCTGGCTGTATCTGGGCCCCATCTCCTTCCAGACCTCCGAGCTTGTCAAGGTTGGCTTTATCCTCACCTTTTCCGTCCATCTGGATCTGGTCAAGGAGGAGATCAACAAGTTTAAAAACGTGCTGCTGCTCTGCCTGCACGGCGCCATTCCCGTGCTGATGGTGATGAAGTCCGGAGACGACGGCTCCGCGCTGATCTTTCTGCTGATTTTTGGCGTGATGATGTTCGCGGCCGGTCTGCACTGGGCATACTTTGCCGCGGCGTTTTCCTGCCTTCTGATCGGGATCCCGATCCTGTGGTATACCGGAATCATTATCGACGACCATCAGAAAGCGCGTATCCTTGCCCTGATCCACCCGGAAGAGTATGCGCTCAACGAAGCCTACCAGCAAAATCAGGGGATCGTCGCGATCGGATCGGGTCAGACGGTTGGAAAGGGCTTTATGGAGGGGAATTACACCCAGAACAACCTGGTCCCCGAGAGCCAGAATGATATGATCTTCACCGTGGCCGGTGAGGAATTCGGTTTCATCGGCGCGGCAGCCGTGGTGCTCTTGCTCGGGCTGATCATTGTAAAAATCATCCTGGTGGGGCGCCGTTCCAAGGATATGAGCGGCTATCTGATCTGTATGGGTACCGCCGGCATGATCGCCTCACAGGCCATCCTGAATATCGGAATGTGCCTGCGGGTCCTGCCCGTTATCGGAATCACCCTCCCCTTCTTCTCCGCCGGCGGATCGTCCAATGTGTGCGTCTATCTGGCGATCGGGCTGGTAATGAGCGTTTACCGCTACAATCAAAAGCGGCCCGCTGTGGACTTCCGCATCCGGCGGATCGCCACCGCCTTCAGCGAGCGGTGATTTGGACTGCAACTGCAAGAGCGGCGTGAAGGTTCACGCCGCTCTTCTCATATACTCTTTTCTCACGCGCTGATCTGCACGCTCTCATGTCCGCTTCTGCGCAGCTGGACCTCTACGTCCACATGCGTTGCCACGGTGGGCAGGATCTCCCGCCACCGGTCCGATACGGACTTGAAATAAGCAGTTTCCCGCATCATCATCTCCCGACCGATGCCAAATACGTCACTGCACATTTCATGGGTCAATTTCCCGAGCAGCCAGTCACAGGACTGCTCAAAATACAGCTCCAGGCCCTGCCGGATTTTTTCAAGCTCCTCCGGCGTCAGCTCCTGCGGAGCATTCTGGATTTCATTGATATCAAAACGCAGGGAGACGGCGATATCGGCATAGGGGCTGCCATCCCGCAGCCCGACATTCTTTTTTGAGTCGCACTTTACAAAATAGAGCCCGACATTTCCGATCCCTTCCAGCGGGACATTGATCTCATTTTGTTTGATATTTCCATCGAGTACCAGCATCATCAGCGCCTCACTGCTATCCAGATAGCCGCAGATCCGGTCATCCTGCATGACGGCAACACCGGAGATCTGAACGCCCTTCGCCTCTTTCGGTTCATCGTCAACGACGGACAGGGCCGGTGCAACCGGGTCGATGC
>CASFCH010000023.1 GCA_949293315.1 uncultured Oscillospiraceae bacterium
AGGCGGACGGCTGTCGTCTTGGAATTGACCATACCGATTGCCGCCTCGTCCGCAATCACGGCGGAGATGACCTCAGCCGTCGTATCGCCGGGGACAACGATCATATCGAGCCCCACCGAACAGACTGCCGTCATCGCCTCCAGCTTTTCGATTTTCAGCACGCCTTTGCGCGCCGCGTCGATCATGCCGGCGTCCTCCGTCACGGGAATGAATGCGCCGGAGAGCCCGCCCACGTGGGAAGAGGCCATCACGCCGCCCTTCTTGACCGCGTCGTTGAGCAGGGCAAGGGCGGCCGTCGTACCTGCGGCGCCGCATGTTTCCAGCCCCATTTCCTCCAGAATGTGCGCCACGGAGTCGCCGACCGCCGGCGTCGGGGCGAGGGAGAGGTCCACGATCCCAAACGGCACGCCCAGCCGCTGTGCGGCCACGCTGGCCACCAGTTGGCCGACGCGGGTGATCTTAAAGGCGGTCTTTTTGATGATGTCGGCCACCTCGCTCAGATCACCGGTGGGATTCTTGGCCAGCGCGGAGCGGACGACGCCCGGCCCGGAGACGCCCACATTGATCACGCAGTCCGGCTCACCGGCGCCGTGAAAGGCCCCGGCCATAAACGGATTATCCTCCGGCGCGTTGCAGAAGACCACCAGCTTGGCGCACCCGATGCAGTCGCGGTCTCTGGTGGCCTCGGCGGCGGCCTTTACAGTGCGGCCCATCATGGCGACGGCGTCCATATTCAGCCCGGCCTTTGTGGATCCGATATTGACGGAGGAGCAGATGTGCTCCGTTCGGGCGAGCGCCTCCGGAATGGAGCGGATCAGCTCCTCGTCCCCGGCGGAAAAACCCTTGTGCACCAGCGCGGAATATCCGCCGATAAAGTTGACGCCCACGGCCTGCGAGGCCTTTTCCAATGCCAGGGCATACTTGACCGGATCGCCGCCGCTGACGGCGCAGAGCATGCTGATGGGCGTCACGGCGATGCGCTTATGGATGATCGGGATGCCGTACTCCCGCTCGATATCCTCGCCGACCTTTACAAGGTCCCGCGCCCTGGCGGTGATCTTCTCGTAGATTTTCCGGCAGGAGGCGTCAATATCCGCGTCACAGCAGCTGAGCAGGGAGATGCCCATCGTAATGGTGCGGATATCGAGATTTTCATTGTCGATCATCTCGATCGTCTCAAGAATGTCATGTGTGTTGATCATCGCTGTTTTCAGGCCTCCGTCCCGTTAAATCCTGTGCATGGAGTTGAAGATATCCTCGTGCATGACGTGGATCTTCAGGCGGGGATCATGCCGCTCGCCAAGGCTTTCCATCTCCTCGGCAAACTGTGTGAAGGGAATATCACACCGGCTGACATCCGTGAGCATGATCATGCAGAACATATCCTGAAGAATGGACTGAGAGACTTCGATCACATTGACCCTGTGTTCGGCACACAGCCCGGAGACGGCCGCCAGAATTCCGACGACGTCCCTGCCGACTACCGTAATGACGCTTCGCATAAAAAAGAACCTCCGATTCCTTGATCCGCCAAAGGGATAAAATTGACGCTTCCTATTGTATCACATATCGCGGAGAATTTACATAGCGATTTTTCCGAAAGCTCTTTGATATTCTTCCGGATTGTGCTACAATATGTATAATCTGTAATTTTTTCCCGGTATGGAGGGACGGCATGGAATTTTTAAGAAAAGTCGATATGCACACACACACGGACAATTCCCCGGACGGGATCCACTCCACCATGTACATGTGCGAGCAGGCGCAGATGCACGGCCTGCGCGCCGTGGCGTTTACCGATCACTGCGAGGTGGACGCATACTATCGGGACAACTATGATAAATCCACGGTTCAGGCGTATTTTGAAGTGGCCAAGGCCCGCAATGTGTACAGCGGCCGCCTGCTGGTTCTGGAGGGGATCGAGCTGGGGCAGGCGCCCTATGAGCCGGAGCTGGCCGAGAAGATCGTGGGCCTGTACCGGTATGACATCGTCATCGGATCCATCCATAACCTGCGCGGCCGCGAGGACTTCTGGACGCTGCCGTGCACGCAGGAGGATGTGGTCCCGCTGCTGACGGAATATTTCGATGAGATCGAGCATCTGGTAGACTGGGGCCATTTTGATACACTGGCTCACCTGACCTATCCGCTGCGCTATATGGTCGGGGAGCACGGATTGAAGGTGGATCTGGCGCAGTTTTCCAAAAAAATCGACGCCATTTTGATGAAACTGGCCGCATCCGGCAAGGCGCTGGAGATCAACACCTCCGGGCTGCGCCAGCCCATCGGCAGGACGCTGCCGGATGCGGATATCGTCCGGCGCTTCCGCGAGCTGGGCGGGGAGCATATCACTGTGGGGTCCGATGCGCACCGTGCAAACGATATCGGAGCGGGCATTGAACGCGGGATGGAGATCGCCAAAGCGTGCGGCTTTGACCACGTGACGATCTTCCAGGACCGCGCCCCTGTCCTGATTCCGATTGAGTAATATAGTGAGAGAGGCGAGAATGATGGTGGATTATGAGAGCAAGCTGTGTCAGGCGATCCGGCGGGTAA
Organism: uncultured Oscillospiraceae bacterium; assembly: GCA_949293315.1. GTDB lineage: Bacteria > Bacillota > Clostridia > Oscillospirales > Acutalibacteraceae > Onthovicinus. The sequence continues at coordinate 2,557 of CASFCH010000023.1, forward strand.
AGCCGTCCGGGATTCGGAAGTTTTTTGACATCTCGGCGGAGATGGAGGACGTCGTCTCCCTGAGTATCGGGGAGCCGGATTTTACAACGCCGGAGCATATCCGGAACGTGGGCATCGAATCGCTCCGGCAGGGCCACACCAAATATACGGCGAACAAGGGGATCACGGAGCTGCGCGCCTGTATCGCGGAATATTATCAGTCGCATTACCATGTTCCGGCAACTTCGGATGAGACGCTCGTGACGGTCGGCGGCTCCGAGGCGCTGGATCTGGCCCTGCGTGTGCTGGTGGAGCCGGGGGATGAGGTGCTGATTCCCGAGCCCTGCTTTGTCTGTTATTCGCCGCTGACGACGATGCGCGGCGGGAATGCCGTCGCGCTGCGCACCCGGGTGCAGGATGAGTTCAAGCTGACGCCGGAGCTTTTAAGGAGTAAGGTCACGCCTCGGTCCAAGCTGCTGGTTCTGGCCTATCCGAACAATCCGACCGGCGGGATCATGGAAAAAGAGGATTATGAAAAGCTGGTCGATATCATCATTGAAAATGATCTGCTTGTCATCAGTGATGAGATCTATTCAACGCTCACCTACGGCGGCAGGGAGCACTGCTCCATCGCGTCTCTCCCGGGGATGAAGGAGCGCACCATCATTGTCAACGGCTTTTCCAAGGCGTATGCCATGACGGGCTGGCGGCTCGGCTATGCGATCGCCCCGCTGCCCATCATCAAGGAGATGACCAAGCTGCACCAGTACGGGATCATGAGCGCGCCGACTACGGCGCAGTACGCCGCGATTGAGGCGCTGAAAAACGGTGATCCCGATATCGAATATATGCGCGATGCCTACGACAAGCGCAGGCGGTTTATTGTGGATGCGTTCAATGAGCTCGGGATGACCTGTTTTGAGCCGCGCGGGGCGTTTTACTGCTTCCCGTCGATTCAGCTCAGCGGCATGACTTCGGAGGAATTCTGTGAGCAGCTGATCCAGCGCAAGCATGTGGCCATTATCCCGGGCACTGCGTTTGGCGAGTGCGGCGAGGGATTTGCGCGCGTATCGTACTGCAATTCCATGGAGAATCTGGAAATCGCGGTGGCACGCATCCGTGAATTTTTAAGTGAGATCAAATAAGGAGGCCCTATGCGCGTAGTTGTGGATGCCGCGGCAAAGATCAACCTGCTGCTGGATATCAAGGGGAGGCTGCCCAACGGGTACCACGCCCTGTATATGGTGATGCAGTCCGTCAGCCTGTATGATCGGGTGACGGCGGAGCGCACGGGTACCGGTGCGATTGAACTGACCTGCTCCCGCCCGGGAATTCCGTGCGACAGTCGGAATACGGCCTGGCGGGCGGCGGAGCATTTTTTTGAACAGACCGGGATTCGCCATGACGGTGTGCGTATCCACCTGGAAAAGCGGATCCCCCACGAGGCCGGTCTGGCCGGGGGGAGCGCGGATGCGGCGGCGGTCCTGCACGCGATGAACGCCCTCTATGGTACGGCTCTGCGGGAGCGTGATCTGTGCCGTATCGGAGCGTCGGTCGGCGCGGATGTCCCGTTTTGCGTTGCGGGCGGGACCATGCTGGCGCAGGGGATCGGGGAGGTGCTCACGCCGCTTGCGGATATGCCTGATTGCACGATCGTCCTCGCCAAGCCGGCGGAGGGGGTCTCCACCGCGGCGGCCTACGCCCGGTACGACGAGCTGGGTTCCTGCCGCGGGCAGGACAGCGAGGCCATGATGGCCGCCATCCGGGGCGGGGATCTGTACCAGATCGCGCAGAAGCTCGGCAACTCCTTTGAACAGCTGATCGACACCCCTCGCCGTGTGGAGATCAAGTCCATCCTGCGCGGCTGCGGGGCGATCGGCTCCTGCATGAGCGGGAGCGGGCCGACGGTGTTCGGCATTTTTGACGATACGGCGCGCGCCGAAAAGGCAGCCGCTCAGCTGCGCACCATCGTAGATGATGTCTTCCTCTGTGGTCCGGAAAAATATGGATGTATTTTACAAAAAACTGAATAAGCGCTTTAAAAACCGGCCAAACTCCAGTCAACATACAGGAGAAAGGTCGGTTTTTTATGAGACATAAAAATCGGGTGAAGGCGCTGGAGATTTCCGTTCTCTGTGCGTTTGTAGTTGCCGCGGCGTTCAGTATGACATCGTTTGCCCGCAGCTGCGAGGTGATCAGCGAGAGCGTATTGCGTATGCATGTGATCGCCAACTCGGACAGCGCGGCGGATCAGGCG
>CASFCH010000024.1 GCA_949293315.1 uncultured Oscillospiraceae bacterium
CTGGGAGGGGCTTTCCAGTCCAAACTACACGCAGATTTCAATCCACGCTCCCCTGCGGGGAGCGACCTCACGCTTATACTGCTGACGGAGCTGCTGCTCGAATATTTCAATCCACGCTCCCCTGCGGGGAGCGACTTTGATCATGGTATTGATCTTCGGCGTGACGTACAATTTCAATCCACGCTCCCCTGCGGGGAGCGACACGCTTTTTGCTCACTGATGCACCATAGACCAGCAATTTCAATCCACGCTCCCCTGCGGGGAGCGACGGTCAGCGTCGATCACAACCTCGTCATGGACGTGATTTCAATCCACGCTCCCCTGCGGGGAGCGACTGTCCATTGTGCAACTCATCCGAGTGTCACATTATTTCAATCCACGCTCCCCTGCGGGGAGCGACTCATGCCGTCAATGTAACCATCCCATGTGCCGGCGATTTCAATCCACGCTCCCCTGCGGGGAGCGACCCGGCCATCGCAATTACAGATGCGGCGGACCCGGCAATTTCAATCCACGCTCCCCTGCGGGGAGCGACGCGGATAAATATCATACACATCCTGCAATTCCAATTTCAATCCACGCTCCCCTGCGGGGAGCGACATTCTACTAGGATATATTCATTGTAATTTAGCCATTTCAATCCACGCTCCCCTGCGGGGAGCGACGAGGATCAAAAACTTCAAACTGCAATCGATAATATTTCAATCCACGCTCCCCTGCGGGGAGCGACCGTTAACCGATGCCAACTTTTTGTTGATTGCGGATTTCAATCCACGCTCCCCTGCGGGGAGCGACTGTGCGCTGTTTGTTTATTTGTGGTTGGATTATATTTCAATCCACGCTCCCCTGCGGGGAGCGACGCCTCCCTCATATGAAGTGAACGTGGCGGCGTATATTTCAATCCACGCTCCCCTGCGGGGAGCGACAGCAAACATGCACAAATACATCTTTGCGACAGCTTCATTATACGCCCAAACTGCAGAAAAAAGCAACCAATTCGCAGAGAAATGCTTGTTTTTCCGCATATTCATTTGCGAAATCCGTGCTTTTAAAGGTGCGAACCTCCAAGAAGTACCCTGTTCACTGGCGGTTCGCACTCCTATTCGATTGCGAATCATCCCGCAACTTTTATTTGTAGTTAGTACGAAAAAATTGAATATTCGAAAGTTCGATTACGTCACGTGCATAAACACTGACTTTTGGGTAAAAAAATTGCCGCAGACGATCATCGTCCACGGCAATTTGGTGCGGATAACAGGAGTTGAACCTGCATGGAGTTGCCCCCACTAGAACCTGAATCTAGCGCGTCTGCCAATTCCGCCATATCCGCATATTCGGCTGTTCTTTTTATTTTTACACGGTGGGAACGAAAACACCGAGGCGGGACAAATCGTCTGATCCGCTTTTGTTTTGGGCGGGTCTCGGGTGAAACCCGCCCAAAACATGGTGCGAGAGACGGGACTTGAACCCGTACGGGAGTACCACACGCCCCTCAAACGTGCGCGTCTGCCAATTCCGCCACTCTCGCATATCTGCTGCAGTTATGGGCGCTGCAACGTTTAAAATTATATCAAAAACGAGGATGCCTGTCAACACCCCGGAACAAAATTTTTCAGAATTTTTCAGCCGGCTCACCTCTCCCGGCAAACCGCCCGTATCTGCTCGGCGGCGGTCCAACGAATTGTGTGTACCTTTCCGTCCCCAAAGCAGGGAGAAGAAGCCGGATCAAAGTTCGATTGACACATCGCCTATGAGCGCCAGCCGCCGCTCCTCAATTTCTATTTCCCCGTCCGCCCACTGAAAAAAGACCAGCTTTGCTTCGCCTGTTCCACGGACAGACAGCGTTCGGCCGTCCCAGGAGAGAATATCCGTCGTATCATCCGCAGTGAGCACTCCGAGCCCCGGGAAGAGCGTAAGCACATTCATCACACCGCTGCTCACCGGGAAGCCGCACCGCGCCTCCCCCATGTGAAGTGTCGCCCGCACGTTGCCCGACCGCCCGGGGTTCGGACGAATGTCGATCATATAAAACGTCCGGCGATCCGGCGCGTCATAGGCGGCCGTATAGACGTGCTTTCCCGCAGAGACCCAGCCAAACGCCGCCTCATATTTTAGGTTCTCTCGGGCAAGACGCCGTACCGCGGAACGACACAGCTTCCCTGCCGCTCCCTCAAACGGGAATTTCTTTGAATCGGCCAGAATCACCCGTCCCTTTCCCAGATTACGCACGATATACCGTGTATGTTCAGCGCCTCTTTCGGTATGCAGGCGTGGGTCCTCCCCTGACAAATCAGCGGGCTCGATTTCCGCCAATGCCCGGATCACATCATGCAATACAATTTCATTCCGTTCAGATGCCGGTGCAGGGGGTGCCGGCATCCGCAGGCCGGGCCATACAAGCAGGAGCGTACCGCCCTCCCGCACACAGGTCAGCATTCGCCGCGAAAAGTCCGCATCCGCCGCAGCCGGATCCGCCAGAATCAGGCACCGATACCTGCGCAGGAGAGCTGCGTCCGCCCGTGCCGGAACAAGATCCATATCGCCGTAGGGGTTGCCCGTAAATATCCCTTCCAACGGCCGAAAAAGACGGGCCCCGATCCCCCGGAACCGGATCCCCGGATAAAATACGCGCATGCAATCGCGGTTTTCTTCCGGTGCATCCAGCTCCTCCTCGCTGTACGCGTGAGAGGGATCGTCTGTAAAGGGATTTTCCTTGTCAACAATCAACGCCGTCCCCGTATGCACCTGCCCACGGCGAATGTGTGACCGCTCAAACGCAATCGCCCTTGCCTGCGCGCAGTCCAGGTATTTCTGCGCAGCGGCTCCCAGCCGAGCGCCCGCAGTCTCCAGCGCCCGTCGTACATCCTGCGTCTGTACCGGATCGAGCGCACACATATAACAGAGATAGAGCGCATTCAGACAGAGCCGGCCGTAGATCCGATCCCTTTGTCTGTCACCCCCAAGGCCGGCATTTCCGCCGGACACAACCGGTTTGGGGACCTGCTGCGGGGTGCGCGGGTATATTTCTTTTTCCGCACCGGGTGCGGCACCGGCCCGCCGAAGCGGAATACACATCATATTCCCGTGTCTGTCGCCGAAATGGCCGTTGACCATCATCTCTCCCTCCTCTGTGAAAAGAAGGCGTAAAGCACGCTGCCGCGCTTTACGCCTGAATCAACCTTTTTACTTTTCCGATCAGTGCGGGATCATGGACAGCAGAACGCCCGCGGCGATCGCCGATCCGATCACGCCGGACACATTCGGGCCCATCGCGTGCATCAGCAGGAAGTTGCCGGGATTGGCCTGCTGGCCGACCTTCTGGGAGACGCGCGCCGCCATCGGGACGGCGGAGACACCCGCGGAACCGATCAGCGGATTGACCTTGCCGCGTGTAAAGATATACATCAGCTTGCCGAACAGGACGCCGCCAGCCGTTCCGACACAGAAAGCAAAGAGGCCCAAAATAATAATCTTAACGGAATTCCAGTTGAGGAAGTTCTGCGCGTTCGTCGTAGCGCCGACGGACAGGCCCAGGAAGATCGTGATGATATTCATCAGCTCATTCTGCGCCGTTTTGGACAGGCGCTCCGTCGCGCCGCTCTCACGCAGCAGGTTGCCGAACATCAGCATGCCGACCAGAACGCCCGCGTCGGGCAGCAGCAGCGTCACCACGACGGTGACAAAAATCGGGAAGAGCACACGCTCCGTCTTGGAGACCGGGCGCAGCGTCTCCATCACCACGGAACGCTCTTTTTTGGTGGTCAGGAGCTTCATGATCGGGGGCTGGATGATCGGGACAAGCGCCATGTAGGAATAGGCGGCCACCGCGATCGCGCCCAACAGCTCCGGCTTGAGCTTTGACGTGACAAGGATGGAAGTCGGGCCGTCCGCGCCGCCGATGATGGCGATGGAACCGGCTGCCTGCTGATCAAATCCAAGCGCCCTTGCGCCGATAAATGTGACGGCAATACCGAGCTGCGCCGCAGCGCCAAGCAGAAAGCTCTTGGGGTTCGCGATCAGCGGGCTGAAATCCGTCATGGCGCCGATTCCCATGAAGATCAGCGGCGGATAGATCCCCGCCTTGACGCCAAAATAGAGGATATCAATCAGGCCGGCCTGCCCGCTCATCAGGACCTCGACAAATCCGGGGATATCATTGTACTGCACCCCCAGGTTTGCAAGCGGCAGATTGGCCAGAAGCATTCCGAACGCGATTGGGATCATCAGCAGCGGCTCAAATCCCTTTTTGATGCCCAGATAGAGCAGCACAAAGGATACGCCGATCATGATCAGATTCAGATAGCCGCGGTCATCAAAAAATGCCGCGATTCCGGACTCGGATAAAATTTTAGTCAGCGCCGCAATGAACTCTGCAAACAACGCCTGTCACTCTCCTTTGAAAACTTGTCCCCCGGTCAGAACGGGCGTGTATTTTCCGCAATGCCGGCCTGCGCCCAGATGGGCCTGCCGCTCTGCTGCGCACGCGCAATCTTCCGGATCGTGAAGTTCCCGGAACCCGTAAACGCCATGATTGCCGCCGTGATCGCCGCGACAATTTCCTCATCCGTGCCGGCGGATGCCTGCGCTACCGGAACAGGCGCCTTCTTCGGCGCGGCCTGAACCTCCGTTACAATCGCCTTCTGCTTTTTATCTCCCTTTTTCTTACCGCCGAACACCTTGCCGAACAGCCAGAAAATAATGACAAAAATAATGAGCGCGGCAAAAACAATCACCATGATCGACAGCATGACCGTCCAATCCGCCGCACCGACCGCAAGAAGCATAAGTTTATCCAAAATCGGTTCCCCCCTCAGCATTGTCCCAGGTACTCCGGCAAAATTTGTTGAATCTTCCGCCGGCCCATCTAATTGACATGATTAGATTTATTATATAATATTATCCGTGTTTTTTCAACAGAAAATTCCATTCCACGGAGAAATTTTGACGGGCCGCCAAAGGCGGTCCAAAAAACGAGACAGGTCTGTAAGCCGAGTTCTGTCATTGAAGGCAGCCATCTGTCTAGGCCGTGCGTTGCCGCACGGCTCAAGCCACCCGTCGGAGAATGCGCCGGGCCGGCGACGTCTCCAGTCGGTGTTGCTTCGGATAGGGTTTGCAGGGCCGCACAGTCTCCTGTGCGCCGGTGAGCTCTTACCTCGCCTTTCCACCCTTACCGGAAAAATCCGGCGGTATCTCTCTGTTGCACTTTCCCTGAGGTCACCCTCGGCGGCCGTTAGCCGTTATCCCGCCCTGTGAAGCTCGGACTTTCCTCGTACGCAAAAGCGCCCGCGGCTGCCCAACCTGCTCCTTTTTATTTTAGACTACCCACATGCGGTTGTCAACTTTCTAACAGCCGACACAGACCAATTTTATTATTCGCACAAACCGGGGAAAATAGTCCCCCAAAAATCCATACAGAATGCAAAAAACGCGACGCGGCAAAACAGACAAAAAAATAAAACAGCCACCCTATTGGATGACTGCTTCAGATGTCGGCGCCGACCTATTTTCCCGGGCGGCTTCCCGCCAAGTATCTTCGGCACGAGTGAGCTTAACTACCGTGTTCGGAATGGGAACGGGTGGACCCTCATCGTAATAAACACCGACTGTGAGAACGCTGTGTGCGTTTCAGCGAATGGTGGTATTATATCACAGGCAGCGACAGAATGCAAGCCTTTTTTGGGATAAAAAACATCGTTCCCCGCCGAACGGGAAAAGACGTACAGATTGAACAATCTTGTTTTTTATGGTATAATAAATTTATATAATTTATTATATAAGGAGAAGCTGATGAAACAGAGAATAGAACTGGATCGGGAGAAAAAGGTTTTCCCAATTATCATGCTCGTATTGGGCATCGCAATGTTTATCGCCCTATGGGCCGCACGTTTAAATCTGGTGGCGCTGATCTGCACCATCTACTGCTGCATCGCCTCCGCAGTTATTTTCCTGGGGCTGATGATTAAGAAGAGATTATACTTATTTACCGCCATTGGCTATGCGGTCTCCTTTCTCGGGATCATCTCCTATGCAGTTATCATGGGGGCGGACGCCGGCTTTGGCGCCTTCACCTCCGGGCTGGCCGGTTTCTCCTCGGCGGAACACCCCTGGCTGACCGGCGCGGGGAACTTTGGCACCCGCCTGCTCGGAAATCTGCTGATTCTGCTTCCATCGGCGCTCGCGCTGTTGGCCGTCATCCTGTGCGTGCGTTTCATCGTGAAAAAGATTACATTGCAGCGCGTACTGGCCTGTGTGTTCAGCGTGGTGCTGATGGGTACCACGGTATTCTTCGTCTTCACCATGAACCTGCGCACCAAGCCGAACACGGTCCGCATGTGGGAGGGGCAGGACGAGTATCTGGACAATATCGATGCGAACAAGACGGACGCCGATGCGCCGAACGTCCTTGTCGTTCTGATGGACGACCTCGGCTATGGGGATATTTCGGCCAACGGCGCGATCTACGATACGCCCAACATCGACCGCCTTGTCGATGAGGGCGCACAGTTTACGAACTTCTATTCCAGCTATTCCGTCTGCTCTCCGGCGCGTTTTGCCGCGCTGACCGGCCGCTATCCCTATCGCGGTTATGCAGATAACGTGATCTATCCCACGGTCAATACATTTTCCCCGTTCGCGGCCACGCGGCAGTTCAACTCCGTGGAGATGGGCGCCAATGCCGACGGGATGCTCGGGGATGAGATTACCATTGCCGAAGCCCTGCACAGCGCCGGATATGCCACGGGGTGCTTCGGCAAGTGGCACCTGGGGGACTATGGTGAGTACCTGCCGACCAATCAGGGGTTTGATTACTTCTACGGCAGCCATCATGTCAATGACATGGTGCCGTTTTACCACGTCCGGGAGGAGAACGGGGAGTATGAGATCGTTCACGGCACGGATGAACTCAAGGATCAGAAAAATGCCAGCAAGTGGATCCATGAGGAGATCAACGCCTGGATCACCGATACGGTCGAGAATACCGATCAGCCGTTCTTTGCCTATTATACGACGCCGTGGCCGCATGCCCCCGTCTATGTCGGAGATGAATTCAAGGGCGCGACCGGCATGGGCGACTATGCGGACTGCGTGACGGAGTTTGACTACTATCTGGGCCAGCTGTTTGACACGCTTGAGCGGCTCGGCGAGCTGGACGATACGATCATTGTCTTTACGAGCGACAACGGGCCCGCGCTCCAGGGATCGACCAACGAGCTGCGCGGCGGAAAATACACGGCTTACGAGGGCGGACAGAAAGTGCCGTTCATGATCCGCTGGGGCAATAACGGCGGGCTGTTTGACGCGGGATCCACCTACGACGAGCCCGCTACACTGGTAGACCTGTTCCCGACCATCATTGATCTGTGTGGAATCACCGGTAACGGCGGTCAGGAGCACTATCTCCCGCAGGACCGTCAGATTGACGGCGTCTCCATGCTGCCGATTTTTGAGACAGGGGAGCCGATCCACACGATCGACCATCCCATCCTGCACATGAAACGCGAAAAGATCAAGGCGATCCAGTACTCCGTCCCCACCGCCGAGCTGCTGTCCAACGAGGAATATGCGGACTATGATTATGAGATCCTGAAGAATAACGACTATGTCACCTTTAAGTATTTCAGGAGCATGCAGAACGACAACCCGGCGTTCTTTGACAAAAAGCGGAAGAACTGGCTGCACATTCTCACGGATGATACGAGCGAGAGCTACAACCGGACCAACGTCTATCCGACCGTTGCGGAGCGGATGGATAACCGCATCGACGAGGTCATGCAGGAATTCAAGGCCAACCGCCGCGGGATTGTCGAGTAATATTAGGAAGGTGATTGAGTGCCCCCGCTGTCTATCATGATCAAGCCCGCCTCCGGAATGTGCAACCTGAGGTGCAAATACTGCTTTTATCACGATGTGGCGGAGCACCGTGATGTGCCCAACACCGGATGCATGACGCAGCAGACGGCGCACCGCCTGATCGATCAGGCGCTGGCGTTTGCGGGCGGGGAGCAGATCGCCTTTGCCTTTCAGGGCGGCGAGCCCCTGATTGCGGGAAAGGAATATTTTCGCGATTTCGTCGAATATGTCCGGTTGAAGAACACCGGAAAAAGCCCCGTGTTCTTCAGCCTGCAAACCAACGGCATGTTGGTAGACGACGCGTGGGCGGAGTTCTTCCGCCAGAATCATTTTCTCATCGGTCTGAGTCTGGACGGCGACCGGGCGGGGAACAAATTCCGCGTGGGGCCGGACGGCGAAAACAGCTTTGAGCGCATCCTTGCTGCCGCCCGCACGCTGGAGGCCCATCAGGTGGACTTCAACATCCTGACGGTAGTCACCGGGTACACGGCGCGCAATATCAACCGGATCTATGACTTTTTCAAAAAGCAGGGTTTCCGGTATCTTCAGTTCATCCCGTGCCTGCGCCCGTTCGGCGATGATTCCGTGAGCAATCTTTATATGACGGACAGTGAATATGAATTTTTCCTCGTCAATCTTTTCAATGCCTATGTCAAGGATTACGTGCGTGGTAATTACGTGAGCATCCGCCAGTTTGACAACTGGGTGCATCTCTACTTGGGCGATCCGGCGGAGCAGTGCGGCGTGTGCGGACACTGTTCTCACCAGTTCGTCGCTGAGGGGGACGGCACCATTTATCCCTGCGATTTTTACTGCCTGGATGAGTGGCGGCTCGGCAATATCCATACGGACAGCCTGGCGGATATGGCGAATTCCGACAGAGCGGCCGCGTTTATCCGGGAGAGCTTTCGTATTCCGGAAAAGTGCCGCAGCTGTAAGTTTTCCGGGATGTGCCGGGCGCAGGGCTGCAAGCGCAACCGGGAGGACAGCGACCACTGTAAGGCGTACATGGGCTTTTTCTCCAAATGCCTGCCGCTTTTCCGGGTGTTTGTAAACGAGAAACGGCGGTAAAAGATCTATCGGGAAGCATCTCAAACAGAAGGGGTCGATGAGGTCGGCCCCTTTTTGACGTTCAAAATTGTCAATCCCCCCCAAAGCCCATATCCCCTTTTACGCAAGAGATACCGATACACAAGTGCGCAGCCGGATGGCTGCCGGTTGACAGCCAAAACCTTTTTCTCCCCTCCGGCCCCGCTTCCGGAACGCTGCGGGCAGCATTCCCTACGGGGATGGTACAAAAAGGAAGCATATGCCTCAAAAATTCCTCTGCGCAAAACTCAAATTTAAACATACGCCGCCCGAAAATCTGCACACACTTTCGTAGGGAACGCCGCCCCCGGCGTTCCGCCTGTAAAGGGCTGTCAAAAATAGAGAAAACGCTGCCGTGCACAAGTCGACAAAAACGCCTCATCCGCAAAAGACCACACATTTTGATCCGGCGGTCTGTACAAAAATTATATTTTGAAACCTTTTGGTGAGAGATTTGCAGTTTGAGATCGTCTAACAGATAGAACCGGTTCAGCAGAGAGGGGGCGAACCTATGGATGCAGGGGGCGAGAGCTACCGCCGCTATCTGGCGGGAGACGATGCGGGCCTGGCGGAGATTGTCGCTTGTTATAAGGACCGGCTGATCCTGTTCATCAACACCTATGTCCACGATTTTCCGACGTCGGAAGATCTGTGCGAGGACGTCTTTTTCACGCTCATTGTCAAACGGCCGCACTACCGGGGGCAGAGCGCTTTTGAGACCTGGCTGTTCGCCATCGCGCGGAATAAGGCGCTTGATTATTTGAAAAAGCAGGCCAAAAGGCGGACGGATCCGCTCGACGCCGCACACGCCGATCCGTCTCAATCGCCGGAGGAGGCGCTCCTCGCCCGGGAGCGAGAGCAGGCGATCTATCAGGCGCTGAGCCAGCTCAGCCCGCAGTACCGGGATGTGCTCTATCTGATCTATATCGAGGGATTTGACCGGAAAGAGGCCGCGCGGATCCTTCGTAAAAGCCGGCGTCAGATGGAGAACCTCTGCTATCGGGCGCGTCAGGCGCTGCGTGCGGCCCTGCCGGAAGAAGCGAGTCCGCGCCAGAGGGAAGAATCGGATTAAAAGGAGGTATAACAGATGAAAACATGTGAGGAGATGACCGCGTCCCTGCTGCGCCGGCGGGACGCCTATTACCGCGAGCGGCGGAAAAAAGTGCAGGCCATCGGCGCCTCGGCGGCGGGCTGTTTGATCGTGGGGATCGGCGTATTCGCGCTCGCGCGGGGGACGGAGGTCCCGGCCGTAGATCAGACGGAGCTATCGTCCGCCTCCGAAAGCCTTCTTCCGCGTGATCCGGCAGCCGTCCCGTCCGGGAACAATGATCCCGAAACTTTGGACGACGCATCCGGCCAGACCGATTCGCCCCTGATACAGGACGATATCTGCCATCACATCATCACGGAAAAGGACTACGGAAATGGAGCCGCCTGCTATGCATCGCCCCGGATAGGGGAAATCACCTGCTCCATCGGTCTGCGCGAGGCGATGGCGGACTACGCCTATGATCCCATGACGCTTTTTGTGGTCCGGATCACGCTGGATGACGGCGATGGGCCGATGCTCTCCTCTGCGGACGATCTGGCGCTGTACCGTGCGGAGGCCGACCGAATCAATCAAAGCGGCGGGGCACAGTGGCTTGAGGCAGTGCTGAACGACGCTCCCATCGTCCCGCCGGATGGGGAACTGTCCACAGAGACGTATGGGAGTCTCTTTTTATCCGGGTCAATGACCGCGGACCAGATCCGTGCGCTGTCCGGTGGCGCATACGGATATTTCGTGGAATTGGGCGACTTCCCGGCGGAAAACGCCACGGCCGAATAATTCATAAAGAAAACGCGGACTGCTGCAAAACAGCCTGTCCCCAAAACAACGCACAAAATCCGCCCCTCAAGGGAAGCCAAAGCCGCTTCTTTTGAGGGGCGCGTTATTTTGTGATGCCTGTTTTGGGTGTAAGCCACTATTGTATTTTGATTTTGGAACGCGACCGATCGCGCGGACGTGTGGCCGGAGGGATTCCGGTAGACAGCCGGCGCCCTCTGCTCCCCCTCAGCCCCGCAAAAAGTTGGTAGCGCCGCGGAGACGTCGTGAGCGCGCTTGCAAGCGAACAGACGCAGCAAGCGGGACTTTTTGCGGCAAGGAGGAGCGACGGAATAAGCGCGGAACGGTATTCCAAGCGATATGCAGTCCGCGACGACGCGGCGGCGGGCCCTACGGGATTTGTACAGACTTCCGCCCTTTACCTTTAAGGCCCCCTTGTGTAAAGGGGGCTGTCGCGCGGATGCGTGACTGGGGGATTGTTGGATGAAAGCCATCGTCTTTTCTCTGACCTCTTTCCTGTAACAACCCCTCCGTCTCAGCCTCCGGCTTCGACACCTCCCCTTACACAGGGGAGGCGTTTAAATGGTACAAACTTCCGCCCTGTTCTTTTGATCTTCCCTATCCCACAGGCATAACAAAAGACGCTCAATCTACCGCCCTGCACCCGTAGGGAACGCTGCCCTCAGCGTTCCGCTGTACAGATGAAAGGTTCGCGGAATGCCCCTGAAAAAGATGAAATTGAAAATTTTCCTAAAATTCAAGCCTTTTTCTTTACACAAGGGATACCTGCACGCGGATGCGCGATTGGAGGGATTCCGGTAGACAGCCGGCGCCCTCTGTTCCCCCTCAGCCCCGCAAAAAGTTGATCGCGACGCGGCGGCGTTCCCTTCGAGGTTTGTACAAACTTTCGCGCCGCACCTTTTTTGCTTCCCCTTGAGGGCGATTCCCCTGTCAGGAGAAATGTCCGCGAAAGCGGACAAAGGGTGCCCGCCTGCGGAGCAGAGCTGCCACGCGGATACAAGTTCCCAGCGTATTCTATTTTGCAGCAGACCCTGGTGTCTGTCCCGCACATCTCTCTGCACGGGATCAGCCGCGCAGGGCGAGGCGATAGATCTCCGCATTCACGGCATTCTCCGCAGAGCCAATACGCGCGCACGGGAGGGCAAGTGTGGCATTTTTGATGTCTGCGCGGCGGACAACGCCGTTGTGGACAAATTTGCCCACCGCCTTTTTGCGTGTAAAGGCGCCGACCCGCAGCACCGTCCGGAGCGGACGCGTGCAGATGCGCAGGTGCAGCTGCTTTCCCACGGGGGGGATATAATCGAACTCATAGGTGTATCCCTCACGGGTAAAGCCGAGCTTGCCGCTCTCCGTCAGGCGAATATCATAGGTCCCGTACGGCGCATCCGCCTCGAGCAGGATCTGATTTTTTCCGACCTCGCGGAACAGGATATCCAGCTCCAGTTCCGCCCCCACGGGCGCACAGGTCAGGCCGGTTGGCACAAACGACTTCCCGCCCGCGAGCTTGAGCGCATCACCGGGCCGCGCGCCGCCGCAGCATTCGCAGTGTACCGGGTCCAGCGTGAAGGAGAGCCCTGTCTTCCGCTCCAGCGGCGCGGCCGCCGCGCGGGCCGCCCGGTCCACCGCGCCGGCGCTGTGCCTCTCCGTGCAGCTCCCCCACGTCTTTTCCGCCATCAGCGGGGCGCTGTCCATAAACCGGTCGAACAGGTCCCCCTCCGTCAGGCCGGAGGCGCGCCTGTCGATATTGTCGTTCCACAAAGCGAACGCCGCGCCGAGCACGCGCTTCTCCCCGGCGGGCAGATCCACGTATTTTCCGCCCTCCTTCAGGCGCACGCGGCCCGGCTCAAATTCGCAGAACACCTTCTTTTTGTTCAGGTAGTCCATATAGCTGCCGCGTCTGCCGCTCCCGTTCGGGACCATATACAGGTAGTGGTCAATCGTATTGATCAGATCATACCCCATCTCGTACATCTCGCGCCCGTCCGCCCAATCCTTGGACCAAAGGTTCATCTGCACGTGTTCGACGGCCTCGGGCACGATCGGCGTGGCCGGCTCATCCTTGATCCAGGTCAGGCCGCCCCACAGGCGCACCGGGTTTGTCTGCCGAATGTACGGGATGATCTCATTGAGGAAGCGGCGGTAGGCCCCGTAATCACTGAGGAATTCATCCGCGCCGATGTGGACGGTGACGTCCGGCGGAAATACGGGATCCTCCCCCCGGGTATAGTCGTCAAAAATGCGTTTGATAAAGTCCACGGTCTCCGGACGGCTGACATCCAGATGATCGGTCAGCGGCCGCTTTTTCATCAGCGGGGAGGTGCGATCCCGCACCATATGCTCCGGGAACACCTTTGCAAAGGACAGCGCATGCGCGGGCACGTCGATCTCCGGCACGATCCGCACGCCGCGTTTTTTGGCCCATGCAATGAACTCGCGGAATTCATCCCTGGAATAGGCGTAGTCCTTTGCAGTCGGCGTCTCGCCGTTTTCATTGGCGAGGGAGGACTCCAGCCGGAAGGCCTCGTACGCCTCCATGGTGGAATCGTCCCCCCTTTGGGCGTAATCCTCCAGCCAGATATAGTTATCGCTCAGATGGATCTGGAAATCGTTCATCTTGAACCACGCCATAAACGCCACGATCCGCCGCAGCGTCGCAAGCGAGCAGGGCCGCCGGCCCACGTCGAGCATATAGCCGCGCACGGGATAGCGCGGGTAGTCCTCCATCTGCCCACAGGGGAAACCGCCCTGTGCCAGAAGCTGGAGCGCCGTTTTTCCGGCCCAGATCAGGCCGTTTTCAGCCGGGGCGCACAGGCAGATCCCCTCCCCGTCCGCAGCCGCGGTATAGCCCTCCGCTCCCAAACGGGAGAGCACGTCGTCCAGCTGGAACCATACCGCCCCTGCGGGACGTTCCGCGCATACCGTCACGGGCAGCTCCCTGCCCAGATAGCCTGCCAGATCCTGCGCAAAAAGCGCGGCGGCATCGCGGGCCTCCGGCGTGCAGGCGACGGATTTGAGCTCCGCCAGGCGGACGGGCTTCCCCTCTCCGGCGTGCCACTGCGCAACCTCCGGGACAACGGGCGGCTTGGCCCCCTGCTGCGCGCCGAAACGGCCGGGAACAGCCAGCGGGACGTCGGTTTCAAACTTTTCCCCGGTCTGCCGATGCGCACCGGTAAAGGAGAGACGGACCGTGGTATCGGTGAGCGGCTGGCGGACGGTCAGATCGTCCCCGACGACCTGCGGAAAATCAGCGCCCAAAAAGCGGACCTCATACTCGGCCGCGGAGAACACCCGAACCTGGCCATCGGTGACAGTCACGCGGATGGCCGCGGGGTTGCTCCCTTGTTTTTTCCCCATAGTGGATTCCTCCCAAAAGCATTGAAATCAGGCGAAAAAATTGGGGCAGGTCCCGGCAGGACCTGCTCCGAGATGTTTAAGCCACATGAAAAAGATATTATCTGTTTTTCAGAGGTGAGAGTTGAACCCTCGCATCCCCGAAAAAGGTTGGTAGCAAGCCGAAGCGTTGCGAGCGCGTTTACAAGCGAGCAGCAAAGGCGTAGCGTGACCTTTTTCGGAGAGGAGACGCAGCGAAATGAGCGCGCCGGTGACTTTTACAAAAAAGTCGCCGCAAGCGATATGAAGCTTGCGGCGACGTGGCGGAGAGTCAGGGATTCGAACCCTGGAGACCTTTCGGTCTACAGCATTTCGAGTGCTGCACCTTCGACCACTCGGACAACTCTCCATCTGTACGCACGCTCCGCGTGTTACAGCATTTCATATTTTAACAAAGCGGAAGGAAAAAGTCAATTCCCTGTCATATTTTATTCCGGAAAAACGCATCACAAAAATTGTCCGATATAAAGTCCTCCCCACCGGTGCAGAAAGGGACTGCCGGACAGGGAGCGGAGCCTTCTCAATCTCATCCCCTTTAATTTTTCCTATTCCCAAAAGACCGGATATTGTTTTTTACACATCTTTACGATATAATGTTACACAAGGAGATGATATCATGCAAAAACTGACCGAAAGGGAGACAAAGTGGTTATCCGCGGTGATTGCGGATACGGAAAAAATCATGTCCCCTTACGCCTGCAAAAACGGCGACGCCGTTCGGGAACATCACAGCACAAAATACGCGAATGATGTGCTTCGGACGCAGTTTTCAATTGATATCGATAAAATTTTACACAGCGCCCTGTATAACCGCGGGAATGATAAAACGCAGGTCTTCTCCTTCTATCACAACGACGATATCACGAGGCGCGCCACGCATGTACAGCTCGTCTCCCGGATTGCGCGGATCATCGGGCGGGCGCTTCGGCTGAATCTGGACCTGATAGAGGCCATTGCGATCGGGCACGACGTCGGCCACACGCCCTTTGGCCACAAGGGCGAGGAATTTTTAAACGAGTTTTACCATGAACATACGGGCCGGTTTTTTAATCACAACGTGCACAGTGTCAGGGTTTTGCAAGAAATCACCAACTGTAATTTGACCCTGCAAACGCTGGACGGGATTTTATGCCACTGCGGAGAAAAGGCCTTTGCAAAATACGAGCCCGCGACCGTGCGCTCCTTTGACGAGTATCATGTAATGGTTGAAAGGTGTTATACCGAGGAAGGGTATGTCAAAACGCTGCGCCCGAGCACCCTGGAGGGATGTGTGGTCCGGATCAGCGATATGATCGCCTACCTGGGCAAAGACCGTCAGGATGCTTCCAAGGTCAAGTTGGGCGTCCACTATGAAAGCAATCCGTTCGGAGATAAAAATGCAGACATCATCACCGCCATCGTCACCGATCTGGTGGCAAACAGCATCGGGCAGCCGTATCTCTCCATGAGCGACGACGTTTTTCAGGGCATCACCGCCATCCTCCGGGAAAACGGTGAAAAAATTTATCAGTGCCCGGAGGTCGTCAAACCGTATTATGAGATCATCCGGCCCATGATGGGGATGATGTATGAGCGTTTTCTGGACGAATTGCAATCCAACTGCTATGATTCCCTGATCTATCAGCACTACCTGAACGGCTCCGTGGTCGGGAACTTTTACCGCGAGCGCGGTGCCAGGCCGCGGATCGTCCGGCTCGATCTCCACGATCCAAACGACATCGTGGCGGACTTTATCGCGAGCATGACGGACGACTACTTTGTGGATGCCTTCCGGCATCTCTTCCCGGGCCATCCGCTGTCTGAAAAGGTGGCGTACATCGGCTATTTTGACAAAAAATACACCAAATAGCAGCCAAGCCAACAGGCGTCCGCTCTCCGGAGAGCGGACGCCTGTTCCTTTACTGTGCGGGGTGCTGCAAATCGCCGGCGCTCTGTAAAATCTCCTCCCGCCGCCTCTTTGTCAGCTTTTCAAACACCAGTCGATAGGACTGCGCACACAGCTGCCAGATCAGCTCGTTTGGCAGCCCTCCGTTCAGATCGACGGAAATCCAGCAGCGCTTGTCGGTGTAAAAGCCGGGGAGAATCTCCGGATGCTGCGCCCGCAGGAATTCCGCCTCCATGGGATCGCATTTGAGGGTGAGTAGATCCCTGCCCGCGTAGATGGGATCATACTGCATCCCCGGATGCAGCAGCGCGGCAAACAGTCGCCCGCCCACCTGATAGCGCATCCACTGCCACTCCGCCTTAAAATCGCGCTCCGCCCCGGGAAACGCCAGCAAAAAGGCATCCAGCCATCCGAAGCGCTCCACCGCGTCAGGCCTCCCAGTCGATCTCATCCGGACAGTCCGCGTGCGCCTGAATGATCATGTCCACACACCGCCCAATGCCCAGCGCGCTGCTGTTGAGGCACAGGTGGTAGTTCTGGGAAACGCCCCATTCCTGCCCCGTATACCGCCTGTAGTGCAGCTTGCGCTTTTTGTCCTTCTCCTCCAGCCGCTTACGGGGGCTGTCGGGCCGTTCGCCGTATTTCTGGACAATACGCTCCGCACGGGCCTCCATATCCGCGTGGATATAGACGTTCAGGCAGTTCTCATAGTCTTTGAGGATAAAGTCTGCGCACCGGCCCACGATGACGCAGTTCCCCTTTTCGGCTATTTCGCGGATCACCTTGTACTGCGTGGCCCAGAGGTAGTCGTCGTTGGACATGCCGCCTGTTGCGGCATCCAGTCCGCGCGCGGCGAAGGCGTAGGCAAACCAGCTTTTTACCGGGGCATACTCCCCCTCCTGCTCGATATATTTTTCATCGAACCCGGTCTCCGCGGCCACCTTTTTGACCAGTTCGCCGTCATAGAAATCATATCCCAGCCGCTGTGCCGTAAGGCGGCCGATCGTCCTGCCGCCGCTGCCGAATTCCCGGCTGATCGTGATGATATTTTTTTCCATAATCTTCGCCTCCTGAACAGGGATGGATTTCTACTTTTATCATACCATAAACGCGCGCAAAATGTAAGTAAAAATTAACAAATTTATTCTGATAAATAAGATTTTTTTAAAAACAATTACAAAGCATGGCCATTTCCGTTTCGGGCGGCCCCTTCAGAACCGGTTGGGCGCACGGCCTGCCGCCCGCCGGTAAAATTTTGAATTCAGGGCTGCACCGCGCCGTTAAATTGTGGTATCATATCCGTGTAAACATCAAACGGTAAAAGGAGACGCACGCATGAAGCAGGAATGGCTTGATTCCGCCGTATTCTACGAGGTTTATCCCACCAGCTTTTATGATTCCAATGGGGATGGGATCGGGGATATCCCGGGAATTATCGAAAAGCTGGACTATATCGCGGAGCTGGGCTGTAACGCGATCTGGCTCAATCCATGTTATTGCTCCCCGTTTCTGGACGGCGGATATGACATTACGGACTATTACCGGGTGGATCCGCGCTTTGGCACAAACGAGGATATCAAGCGGCTGTTTGACACCGCGCGCAGCAAGGGGATCCGCATCCTGATGGATCTGGTGATGGGGCATACCTCCTACCTGCATCCGTGGTTTCAGCAGTCCTGTAAAGAGGAGCGCAATGAATTTACGGACGCCTACATCTGGTCGGACAATATGGATGTAGAGCACTGCGAGGGGCGGTTCATGTGCGGCCTTTCCGAGCGCCCGCACATGTTCAAGGTCAACTATTATGCCACGCAGCCCGCGCTCAACTATGGCTACTGCCGGCCGGAAAAATCCTGGCAGATGGCTATGGATTCCCCCGCCGCTCTGGAGAACCGGAAACGCCTGATCGACGTGTGCGAGTTCTGGCTGGAGATGGGGGCCGCCGGGTTCCGGGTGGACATGGCGCACGCCATGGTCAAAAATGATCCGCACCACCGGGGGACCATCCGCTTCTGGCGGGAAATTTTGGGCGAAATCAAGGCCCGCTATCCGGATTCCGTCTTTTTAGCGGAGTGGAACAACCCGCGCCAGACCGTCGCACGGGCCGGGTTTGATCTGGACTTTTACGTCCCCTTCGGCCTGTTTAAAAAATGGGCGCAGGACCGTGACGACGAGCATCTCTACGCGGATACTTACATCAGTGAAAAAAGCAGTCTGTTCCGGATTTTTTTAATTGCGTTCAGGCAGGCGGTCCGAGCGATAAACCGCACGCAGGGGTACCAGATCCTTCAGCTGGACAATCACGACATCATCCGCCTTTCCCGCGGGCGGAGCGATGATATGATCCGCGTCCTGTGGGCGATCTATCTGACGCTCCCCGGCGTGCCGCTGATCTACTATGGCGATGAGATCGGCATGCGCTACCAGCCGCTCAAGAGTAAGGACGGCGGCTATCAGCGCACCGGCTCCCGCACGCCCATGCAGTGGGATAATACGAAAAACAACGGCTTCAGCGCAGCGGACGGGGAGCTGTACCTCCCCGTGGAGGGGATCAATTCCCCCTATACGGCGGCGGCACAGATGGCACAGGAGCACTCGATCTATCACACCGTCAGGGAGTTGGTCGCCCTGAAGCGCTCCCTCGGCTGCCTGCGGGCGTCGGCGGAATTCAAGGTGCTGTGCACAGGCCGGCGATTTGACGGCAATCCCTTTATCTACCGGCGGTCCTGCGATGCGGACGAGCTCGTCGCCGTCATCCTGCCGCGCAGGCAAAAGATGCAGATTTCAATGAAAAAATATCTGAAAGGCGGGCAGTATGCGTGTCTGCTGCAAAACGCAGCCTTCGACGGGCAGACGCTCGCCTGTTCCGGCACAAGCTACGCCGTCTTCTGGCGGAAAAAACAGCATTCGGACATTTTCCCTCCGGAAAATCAGTGAAAAGCTGTATACCTTTACATATTTTGCATACGGGGCTATCCTCCCGAAAACCAGATAAAAACACGGCAAAACGGAGATGACAACCATGCTTTTGATCGAATATCCGCCCTGTTCCACCTGCCGGCGGGCAAAAAAATGGCTGGACGCAAACGGGATCACGTATGAGACGCGCCACATCCGCGACCAGCCGCCCACAGCGAATGAGTTAAAGGTGTGGCAGGTGAAGAGCGGCCTGCCGCTGAAGCGCTTCTTCAACACCAGCGGGCAGCGCTACAAATCCATGCAGCTGAAGGACCGCCTGCCCCACATGGACGAGGACGAGCAGCTTGCCCTGCTGGCCTCGGACGGGATGCTGGTCCGCCGGCCGATTCTGGTGGACGGGGAACACGTCCTCATCGGATTCCGCGAGGCGGAGTGGGCGCAGATCAAACCGATACAGGGGGAATAAAAATGACGGAAGTGGTAGCGGCGCTGATCCGCGCGCAGGACCGTTTTTTAATCTGCCGCCGTCCGGCGGAAAAGTCGTGCGGCCTGCTGTGGGAATTCCCGGGCGGCAAGGTGGAGCCGGGCGAGACGCCGCAGCAGGCGCTGATCCGGGAGTGCCGGGAAGAGCTCGGGATCACGGTATGCGTCGGGGAGCCATTCTTTCAGGTGACGCACACATATCCCGATATCACCGTACACCTGACGCTGTATGACGCCCAGATTATAAAGGGGCGCCCCTGCCTGCTGGAGCACTGCGGGATGGTGTGGATCACACCGGAGGAGATCGAAAATTATACTTTTTGTCCAGCGGACGCACCGATCCTGAAAAAACTGCGCGCGCAATAATCCCATCGCGCTGGGAAATGCGCCCCTGCACAGGGAAATCTGCCGTAATTTTTTTCTGTTCCAAAATCCGTCATATCTCCCGGCCGCGCTGTCATATAATAGCGGTGCAAATCTTCACAGATAAGGACGGTACGCATGGAAAACACTGCAATTTCACCCACCCCTACGGCAACACATCCGCTGGCGCTTCTGCGCCGGTCCGCCAATCCCGACGCCGGGCTGATTGAACTGCCCGAGGCGCGCCTGACGGTCCGGCAGAATCTGACCTATTTCAGCCGGCGATTTCCCGCGAGCAGCACGGTGCTGGAAAAAAGGATCGGATACATATGCAAAGCGCTTAACCTTTACAGCTTTATGGATACGCGCTACAGCGAGTGCTCCGTTTTTCAAAAGGTTCTCGTCCGGCATGCACACCAGTGGATCGACAGCGATGAGGAAATCCCGGACGCACACTGAACTCCCTGCGGGGAGTTTTTCTTTTTGAGGGAAAATCATTTCAAACTCAGATCTCCTCCCGTGCCCCAAAGGGGTGGTCCCTGTGCAGATGCACCTCCCCCAGCTCGGGATCCGTCAACATGATCCCGCGTCGAATGATGTTTTCACCATACTTTCCGCGCAGGCTGTCGATGACATTCTCCAGCCCCTCCCGCCGCTGCGCGGCGGCCACCTCCGGCAAAAATGAGAGCTGTACGGCGCCGGCCGGTTCGAGCGCACACGCCGTAACGCCAAGGCTGCGGATCCGCTCCGGCGGGCGGCTCCCGCACACAAGCGCATAGGCACGGCGGAAAATCTCATCCGAAGAACTGGTTGGGGCGGCCACTTTCCCCTGACGTTCATAGGAGGCCAGCGAGGCGGCGCGCACCTGCACCCGGACCGTATTA
>CASFCH010000025.1 GCA_949293315.1 uncultured Oscillospiraceae bacterium
AGACGATGGAGTTTTACATCTCCGCCAACCCCGGCGAGCCGCCGCGCCCGCTGTCCCGGATCGCCTCGGGCGGCGAGCTGTCCCGGATCATGCTTGCGCTCAAGAATGTCCTCTCCGCACAGGACGATGTTCCCACGCTGATTTTCGATGAGATCGACACCGGCGTCAGCGGAAGAGCGGCTCAGAAGATCGGACGGATGATGCGCCGTGTTGCCCGGGGGCATCAGGTGATCTGCGTGACGCATCTGGCCCCCATCGCCGCAATGGGGGATGCGCACCTGCTGATTGAAAAGCAGTCCGACGGTCAGCGCACGTATACCAATGTCTATCCGCTTGATTTTGAAGGCCGTAAGCACGAGCTCGCACGTATTACCGGCGGCGACCAGATCACGGCGCTCCAGCTGGAAAATGCCGGAGAAATGATAAAATCGGCACGGGCCCTTGACAAAGAAGATTTTTGATATTATAATGCCCATATCGGCTGAGACAGGAAAAAGTAGCGCGGGTTTTAGTCACAGAGAGCCGCTGGCCGGTGGAAAGCGGTACGAGCACCCGGGCGAAATACATCCTTGAGCTGCACGGCTGAACGCGATCGGTCCAGTAGGCTGTGCCGGGTTCCTCCCGTTACAGGGCCGGGGTATGAATTTGTACCCTTTAAGGCCGTACTTGCGAGAGTGCGGTGAATAGAGGTGGTACCGCGGTTTTTCCGCCCTCTGCACAGGCAGGGGGCGTTTTTTGTCCCCCGAAATTAAAAAAATCTGAAAGGGGTATGTACAATGAGTGTCTATGATGAACTGACGGCGCGCGGCCTGATCGCGCAGGTCACGGACGAGGAAAAGGTCCGCAAAATGCTGGAGGAGGAAAAGGTCAAGTTTTACATCGGCTTTGATCCCACGGCGGACAGCCTGCATGTCGGCCACTTTGTCCAGATTATGGTCATGGCGCACCTGCAGCGTGCCGGCCATGTGCCGATCGCCCTCTTTGGCGGCGGCACGGGGATGATCGGCGATCCGTCCGGAAAATCGGACATGCGCAAAATGATGACGCGCGAGACGATCAATCACAATGTCGAATGCTTCCGCAGGCAGATGTCCCGTCTGGTCGATTTCAGCGATGGGAAGGCCATCATGGTCGATAACGCGGATTGGCTGCTGAATCTGAACTATATCGACTTCCTGCGTGAGATCGGCGTGCATTTTTCCGTCAATCGCATGCTGGCGGCCGAGTGCTACAAGCAGCGGCTCGAGCGCGGGCTCTCCTTCTTTGAACTGAATTACATGCTGATGCAGAGCTATGATTTCCTGGTCCTCAACCGCAAGTACGGCTGTAAGCTGGAGATGGGCGGCGACGACCAGTGGAGCAATATTATCGGCGGCGTGGAGCTGATCCGCCGCGCGGACGGCAAGGACGCCTACGGCATGACCTTTAAGCTCCTGCTCAAGAGCGACGGCAAAAAAATGGGCAAGACGGAGAATGGCGCCGTATGGCTGGATCCGGACAAGACGAGTCCCTATGAATTCTACCAGTACTGGCGCAATGTGGATGATGCCGATGTCATCAACTGCATGAAGATGCTCACCTTTATCCCGGTGGAGGAGATCAATGAGTACGCCAAGCTCGAGGGGAGCGCGATCAACCAGGCCAAGGAAAAGCTCGCCTACGAGGTGACCAGCCTGATCCACGGGCAGGAGGAAGCGGAAAAGGCGCAGGCCGCCGCCAAGGCGATCTTTACGGCCGGGACCGCTTCGGAGCACATGCCGACGACGGCCTTGACGTCCGCGGATTTCACGGATGGAGCGATCGGCCTTCTCGACGCAATGGTCAAGGCCGGCCTTGCCAAATCCAAAGGCGAGGCGCGCAGGCTCGTCGAGCAGGGCGGCGTCTCCGTCAATGACGAAAAGGTGACGGATGCCTTCAAAAAGCTGACGGATGCGGACTTTAAGGATGGGCAGGCCATAATCCGCAAGGGGAAAAAGGTTTTCCACAAGCTGACAAAGGAATAAAAAAATTCGCTCCTGCAAGTGCTTTGCAGGGGCGAATTTCTTTATACATCAACAACATTATACCGGAGGATTCGGTGTGATCTGTGATAGGGAATATAGCGGGAACCGCACGGGGACAGCAGGAGAACGTGTGAAACAGTCTGTCAAACAGGGGAAAATCACAGCCTGATCCCCATTGCCACCGCGCCGGGCATGCGGTACAGCGGTGTGAACCCCATTTTGCGATAAAAGGCGATCGCGCCGCGATTGCC
>CASFCH010000026.1 GCA_949293315.1 uncultured Oscillospiraceae bacterium
ATCCGCAGCCGCAATAGCAGCCTCACGGTTTTCATACGGCCCCGTCACATCGACCACGGCAAATTTCAGGTATTCGGAGAGGGTGATCGGATCGCCGTCCGCATTTTTACCAAGTGCGTGATCAATGGCGTTGATCGAAAATTTGTAGTTCAATGCCAGAGATCCCTCGTTGGCAACTTTCAGATAGACGACCTCCGCATGGCCGGGCTCCCACTGGGTGTTCTCGTCGAAAAGTACCGTCTCATCCGTGACCTTTGTTTCCGTCGATGTGCCATCCTCCTGATATTTTACCTGGTACAGCTCCACATCGAGGTTCCCTGCCACGATCTTGTTGGTGCCGCTGGTGACGGAATCGGTAAACCACGCAAAGGTGGAGCCGATCAGCATCGCCAGGCACACCACGACCGACAGCGCGCTTGCCAGCAGCGCCTTTTTGGTATGTTTGCTCTGTGACATGTTTGTTTCTCCTTTTCATTTTGTCGGCGTTTTGGGGATGCCGGACGCACCCCGAAAAATGCCGCCAAAATTCGGAGCGTGTCAGACTGTCTCTCTGTCTTTCCCTCGCTGATTTTTTGTGAAATATGCTAATCGAGGGCTGTTAACGCCCCCCCCCCCGTTTTAAGGAAAGGCATTTGTGCAAATTTCATAACTGCTCCCCTTTCACGTATTTTTCCCGCCATTTTCGACGATCCAAAGGCACGAACCACACGCTCATGCCCTTGGATCGCCCCTCCCTCCGGAGAGGGAGAGGCCCCAAGGGAAAAAACCAATTAAGCTTGCTGATAATCGCTGGTAACACCCTGAATACCGCCGCTTGTCACGGCAGCGTCCCAACCTTGTTTGGCGTTATCATCATTAAAGATGACCATTTGCCCGCTGATTCCTTCAGGAGAGTTGTCTTCAAATACTACGTCTGAATAGTTCGCCCCGTCGTAGTAATAAACTTTTACCAAAGACTGGCTTAGAGAACCTAAATCAGACTGATTGTAAGTGTTATTCTTAAAAACTACATTCTCCAGCGAACTGCTTACAGAGACAGAACAAGTACCCAAGCTGTTATTAAAAGTGTTATTTTCAATCGTGACATTTCGTACAGGCGTATTAAGATAGCCTTCCAGATTGAAGTTATCGATAATGGTGTTGTTGCGGATCGTGATGCTGCCGGTGTTGCCGCCGTTGATCCACATGGCACGGTTGCCGTTTCCAAAAGTGCACCCTTCAATGACGATATTGCCGTCGCCGGCCTTCATATAAATACCATTGTCTTTATAGTTCAGCGTGCAGTCCTTGAGGGTGACGTCACGGTTCGCCTCGATGACAATGGCATGATTGGCTTCATTGCCAGGCTCTTTATCATTCGCATCGAACGTAAATTCGCCGCCGATAATCGTGACATCTTTATCAATTACCACATGGCCTGCAATCTCCGTCCCCGGATTCAGCGCGATGATATCGCCGTCCTCGGCATCCGCAAGGGCCTGTGTAAACTCTGCCTCGCTGGAGACATAGATATCCGCATACTCTGCATTTGCATCATACTGATCGTCAAAGCTGTCGCTTTCAGCAGTTGCTTGCGTAGCAATCACCGTCACGTCGATGGTGATATCTTTGCCCTGATACTCGTTGCCAGCATCTTCCTTCATATGTACCGCCAGTGCGAAGTAATCGGTCTCGTTTGCAATGCCGTTTACGATTTCATCCAGGCGGCCATTGGGCGCAGCGGTGGTTCTGCCGGCCTTAATGTCTCCGGTCTGTTGTGCGCCTGCCGCAGCCTTCAAAGCCTCCCAGTCCGTCACATCGGTGAGGGCATCCGCCTGCGCGCCGTCCAACACTGCATATTCCAGCGCGCCCACCAGCCCGTTGTCGGTGACATCCAGAAGAATGTTGTACTTGAGCGCAAGGCTGCCCTGATTCTGTACGCCGAGGTAAACGATCTGGGTCTTGCCCGGCTCCCACAGGGTTGCGCTGCTGTTCTGGGCAATTTCGGCTTCATCGAAGATATCGCCCTCGCCGTCCGCAATGCTGACATATCCCTTTCCGTCCTGCTTGTCCATCAACAGGTCAATTTTGAGATTGCCCGCCTGGATCCGGTTGTTTCCGCTCGTTACACTATCCGTAAACCACGCGAACGTGGAGCCGATGAGCATCGTCAGGCACACCAGCATGGAGAGCAGGCTTGCGAGCAACGCCTTCTTCGTTTTTGTCTTTTGCATGTTCGTTTCTCCTTTTTTATTTTTGCGGCATGGAGCGGATTCCCCGTGATCCATACCGCAAAAACCACGGAGAAGCTATCTGTCCTCTCGCCCCTCAATCCGTTTGTGCAGATTGCTCAGAGGGAACGGGTATCGCCCCCCCCCCCCGTTGAGGAAGATCACGATTTGTGTAGTTTTCACAATACTGCCCCCTCTATATTTGGAACCCGCAGATTTAAAAGCGGGAAATCCCACGGAATAATTTTACAAAAATGTGAATTAAATCCTTATATATGAAAATTATATCATTATTTTCGAAAAATTCAATATTCTGTTGACAAATAGTTTAATTTAAATCACCAATTATAAAATTATTTCTTTCCAGGGGCAGAAAAATCGCACCACCGAATTCCGATGGCGCGATTTTGTCAAAATTTATTATTGAACCAACTATTATACCTGCAATAAAAAAAGCAAAAATCCGCGGAGGATCACTCCACGGACTTTAAAAACGAATAGACATCCCCCGCCAGATAGAGCGAGCCGTTGACGATCATCGGCAGCCCCTTCTCCCGCGCAAGGCGCATTCCCACACGGCAGGCGGCGATCGGATCCGCGGCAGCCGAAGCGTCTATGCCGTGGCGGCGTGCGCACGCGGCCAGTTCCTCCGCCGGGAGGGCGCGCGGGTTGTCCGGCGTGCAGGCGACGAGGTGGGCGGCGAGCCCGGCGATCAGCGCCATCGCCTTCTCATACTCCTTATCGGCCATCATCCCCGTGACGAAGACCAGTTTTTGACCGGGCAAATTCTCCCGCAGCGCATCGGTCAGGCGGCGGACGCCGTCCTCGTTGTGCGCGCCGTCGAGCAGGAGGAGCGGATCGCGCCGGATCACCTGAATGCGCGCGGGCAAGACGGTGCGTTCAATTCCGCGCACGATGTGCTCCGGTCGGATCGCAAACCCCTGACTTTGCAGCTCCTGCGCGGTGAGGATGGCGCTGACGGCGTTGGTCACCTGATGGCGGCCCATCATGGCGGTATGGTAGGTCTCCCCCGCGAAGCGGAACGTGCTGCCGAAGAGACCGCTCTCGAGCACCTCCGGCTGTTCGGGCGGGAGCAGCAGCGGGCACCCTTTGGCGCGGCCGGAGCGCTCGATCACCGCCATGGCACGGGGATCCTGACCGCCGGAGACGACCACCGGGGCACCCGGCTTCATGATCCCGCACTTCTGCGCTGCGATCTGCTCGATCGTATCGCCGAGGATATCCATGTGATCCATGGAGATGGAGGTGAGCACGCACACGCGCGGCGACCGGAGCAGGTTGGTACAGTCGAGCAGGCCGCCCAGACCCGTCTCAATCACTGCGGCGTCGCACCCGAGCCGCCGGTACATCTCGAATGCGGCGGCGGTGACCATCTCAAATTCCGTGGGCGGATCGTCCATCTGCGCGGCGAGCTCCGAAAGGCGCGTCATCACCTGCGCAAAGAGCGCATGATCCCCCGGCGTACCGCCGAACTGGATCCGCTCCATAAAGTCGCACACATAGGGGGAGGTAAAGAGGCCGGTGCGGTACCCGGCCTCCACTAAAATATTGCTGATCATGGTGCTGGTGGAGCCCTTGCCGTTCGTCCCGGCGATATGCACCGCGGGGACGCGGTCCTGCGGGTTCCCGAGCCGCGCCATCAGGTCAGCCATGCGCTCCAGCCCGGGACGGATCCCAAACCGGAGGCGCGAGTGAACATAGGCAAGCGCCTGACTGTAATCCATAGATAACCGTTCCTTACCGGATCGCCGCGATGCTCTCGTCGAGCTTGGCGATCTGATCGTTCAGGCGGGCCAGGTTATCACGCTGCGTCTGGACGACGTGTTCCGGCGCGCGGCTGACAAAGTTCTCATTGGCGAGCTTGGCCTTGATATTCTCCGCCTGCTTGACCGCCGCGTCGCGCTCCTTATTCAGGCGGGCGAGTTCGGCTTTCAGATCGACCAACTGGTCGAGCGGGATGAAGATCTTGGCGTCCGCCGTGTCGATGGACACCGCGCCCGCGGGGGCCTGCGCCTGTGCACAGACCTCCACCTCAGAGGCAAAGGCCAGGCGCTCGAGATATTTGGCGCCGTTTGCAAACGTATCCTGATAGGCCGTCTCCACGATCACCTTTGCCTTTTTGGACGGCGGCACGTTCATCTGCGCCCGGCGGTTGCGGATGGCGCGGATGGCCTCCATCACGCGCTCCATCTCCGCCTCATCCGCGGAGAAATCGAGCGCCGGATCGTACACCGGCCACGCGGAAATCATGATGGACGCGCCCTCGTGCGGGAGGGTCTGCCAGATCTCCTCCGTGATAAAAGGCATAAACGGGTGCAGGAGCTTGAGCGTGTTGCTCATGACGTAGACGAGCACCGCGCGCGCGTTGGCGGCCGTCCCGCCCGCCTCGCGCAGGCGCACCTTGACGAGCTCGATATACCAGTCGCACAGGATGTCCCAGATGAAGTCGTAGAGCTTCTGCACGGCGATGCCGAGTTCAAAGCGGTCGAGGTTCTCCGTGACGGATTTGACGAGCGTGTTGTACTTGGAGAGCACCCACTTATCCTCCGTCTCAAGGGCGTCGGGCAGGTGCGGGGCCGGCTCGTCCTCCGGCAGATTCATGAGGACGAAGCGTGCCGCGTTCCAGATCTTATTGGCAAAGTTCCGGCTGGACTCCACCTTCTCCGTGGAGAAGCGCATGTCGTTGCCGGGGCTGTTGCCCGTGGAGAGCGCAAAGCGCAGCGCATCCGCGCCGTACTGGTCGATAATCTCCAGCGGGTCGATCCCGTTGCCCAGGGACTTGGACATCTTGCGCCCCTGCGCGTCGCGCACCAGTCCGTGGAAGAGCACCGTGTTGAACGGCGCTTTCCCCGTGTACTCAAGCGCGGAGAAGATCATGCGCGCCACCCAGAAGAAGATGATGTCATACCCGGTAACGAGCGTGCTGGTGGGATAATAGTGCTTCAGTTCGGGCGTCTCCTCCGGCCAGCCGAGCGTGGAGAACGGCCACAGTGCGGAGGAGAACCAGGTATCGAGCGTGTCCTCGTCCTGATGCAGGTGTGTACTGCCGCACTTCGGGCAGGCGGCCGGCGCCTCCTTGGCGACGACGGTCTCGCCGCAGTCGTCGCAGTACCACGCCGGGATGCGGTGGCCCCACCACAGCTGACGGGAGATACACCAGTCCTTGATATTCTCCATCCAGTTATAGTAGACCTTTTCCATGCGCTCGGGGATCAGCCGGATCTCCTTGTTGCGCACCACCTCGACGGCCGGCTTGGCCAGCGGCTCCATCTTTACAAACCACTGCTTGGAGACGCGCGGCTCAACGACCGTGTGGCAGCGATAGCAGGAGCCGACGTTGTGCTTCATGGGCTCCACCTTAATGAGGTAGCCGCCCTCCTCCAGATCCTTCACGATCTCCTTGCGGCACTCGTAAATGTCCATGCCGGCATACTTGCCGCAGTCATCCGTCATGTGGCCGTCGTCGGTCATGACGTTGATGACCGGCAGATCATGGCGCAGGCCGACCTCAAAGTCGTTCGGGTCGTGCGCCGGGGTGATCTTGACCACGCCGGTACCGAAGTCGCGCTCGACATACTCGTCGGCGATCAGCGGGATCTCGCGCCCGACGAGCGGAAGGATGAGCATCTTACCCACCAGATCCTTATACCGCGGATCCTCCGGGTGGACGGCCACGGCCGTATCGCCGATCATCGTCTCGGGACGGGTGGTGGCCAACTCCACATAGCCGCTGCCATCCGCAAACGGATAGCGGATGTGCCAGAAGGAGCCGTCTTTTTCGGTGTACTCGACCTCCGCGTCGGAGATCGAGGTGCGGCAGTGCGGGCACCAGTTGATAATGCGCTCGCCGCGGTAGATGAGCCCCTTCTCGTACAGGCGGACGAACACCTCACGCACCGCGCGGGAACAGCCCTCGTCCAGCGTAAAGCGCTCGCGGTCCCAGTCGCAGGAGGAGCCGAGCTTTTTCAGCTGGCTGACGATGCGCCCGCCGTACTGCTCCTTCCACGCCCAGGCGCGCTCGAGGAACTTGTCCCGGCCGATATCCTCCTTGGTCAGGCCCTCCTTTTTCATGGCCTCCACGATCTTGGCCTCCGTGGCGATGGAGGCGTGGTCCGTGCCCGGCAGCCAAAGGGTATCATAGCCCTGCATGCGGCGGAAGCGGATCAGGATATCCTGAAGCGTCTCGTCGAGCGCGTGGCCCATGTGCAGCTGGCCCGTGATGTTGGGGGGCGGGATGACGATGGTATACGGTTTTTTATCTGGATCCAGTTTGGCGTGGAAGTATTTCCCATCCAGCCAGGACTGATAAATTCGATCCTCGACCTCGGCGGGATCATACTGCTTGGCAAGCTCCTTGGCCATGGCGTGTTCCTCCTCAAATGTGTGGATTTGCATATCATCTAATTATCCCATCCGCGGGCGCTTTTGTCAAGATGAACCGCATCCGGTTTTCCGGTATTATAGTATGAAAAATGATGTCTCCGTTGTGCGATTGCCCGATTCTGACCGCCGCACAGACGCCTTTCATGGTAAAAATGCAGGAATTTTTAAAATTAATTGCAAATTCAAGCCGGATATAGTATGATATTTAAGGTTTTTACGCACTTTTTTGAATGCAGAGAGGGGATTTCAATCATGGCAGCAGAACTCAAAAGTCTTTCCGCACAGGAGCTTATGCAGGAAAAGGCACGGCTGACGGCGGAATACGAGGCCTATCGCGCCAAAAATTTAAAGCTGGATATGTCCCGCGGCAAACCCGGCAAAGACCAGCTGGACCTGAGCATGGA
This sequence comes from uncultured Oscillospiraceae bacterium, assembly GCA_949293315.1. GTDB lineage: Bacteria > Bacillota > Clostridia > Oscillospirales > Acutalibacteraceae > Onthovicinus. The sequence continues at coordinate 7,019 of CASFCH010000026.1, forward strand.
CCTGCTCAATGTATTAAACGAAGATTCCGACTGCACGGACGAGAACGGCATGGACTGCCGCAACTACGGGGTTCCGGCCGGGATCCCCGAGTGCCGCAGGCTGTTCGCGGAGCTGTTCGAGGTGGAGCCCCAGAATATCATTGTGGGCGGGAATTCCAGCCTGAACCTGATGTTTGACTATGTCTCCCAGTGCATGACGCACGGGGTCGATGCGCAGCATGAGCCGTGGATCCGTCAGGGGAAGGTCAAATTCCTCTGCCCGGTGCCGGGTTATGACCGCCACTTCGCGGTGCTCGAGTACTTTGGGATCGAGATGATCAACATCCCCATGGACGATAACGGCCCCGACATGGACCTGGTGGAGCGGCTGATCGCCGATCCGCTGGTGAAGGGCATCTACTGCGTGCCCAAGTACTCCAACCCCGGCGGGGTCACCTACTCCGACGAGGTGGTACGCCGTCTGGCCGCCATGAAGCCCGCGGCGGAGGATTTCCGCATCCTGTGGGATAACGCCTACTGCGTGCACGAGATCAGCGAAACGCCGGATGAACTGCTGAACCTCTATGATGCGTGCGTCAAGGCGGGCTGCCCGGACCGGCCGGTGATGTTCGCCTCCACCTCCAAGATCACGTTCCCGGGCGCGGGCGTGTCCGCGATCGCGGCGTCGGAGAACAACGTGCAGGCAATCCTCCACCGCATGAGCTTCCAAACGATCGGCCACGACAAGCTCAACGAGCTGCGCCATGTGCGTTACTTTAAGAATCTGGACGGCATCAAGGCCCACATGCAAAAACACGCCGCCCTCATCCGCCCGAAGTTCGCAGCCGTCAACCAGATCCTGACAGACGAGCTCAGCGGCCTCGGCATCGCGGACTGGAAAATGCCTAACGGCGGTTACTTCATCAGCTTTAACGTGATGCCCGGCTGCGCCAGGCGCGTGGTCGCCCTGTGCAAGCAGGCCGGCGTCACGCTGACGGGGGCGGGCGCCTCCTTCCCCTACGGCAAGGACCCCGACGATACGAACATCCGCATCGCCCCCACGCTCCCGCCGGTGCACGAGCTGGAGACGGCGACAAAGCTGCTCGCCCTGTGCACCAAGCTGGCCGCCGTGGAGAAGCTGCTGGAACAGGCATAACCCCAAAATAGAATAGATTACAAGAGCCGCCGGGCAGGGATTTCCCCGCCCGGCGGCTTTGCTGTAACAACCGCTCTTTTTGAATCACTCTTTATTTGCGTGAACCGGGACACGCTCCCCTTCCTTTGGCGCGTCCGGACCGCCCGCAGTGTGTTTACGCATTTCGATCAGCTCATTCTCGATCCGCCGCGCATCCTCCGGTGTATGTTTATACATAGAGCGCGCGATCAGGAAGATCGCATTATCGAACACGCCCGTGAGTGTAAACATCGGCCACATATATTTGACAAAACGGGACGGGAGCGCCTCGCCGCTCTCCTTGTATCCACCCTTGTACCCCGTCCACTGCAGGAACGCGTTGCCCGTGACCGTGCCGATGTTGTTGGTGACGATCTTGGCAAACAGACCGTTGATCGAGTTGGTGACGCCCTCCGTGCGGAAACCGGTCTTCAGCTCGACCATATCGAGCATCTCATACGTCATCATCGTTCCGGCGACGGAGTCCATATCCTGGATCACGTACAAGAGTGCGTCGATGAGGATCTGAATCGCCAGCTTCCAGAACTTGTTGATACCGATGACAAACTTGATAAACGACGCAACGATCTGACAGGCGCTGTGGATCTTGTGGACGCGCAGCGGCCCGCCGCACAGATTGACAAACTGGCGGGAGAAGGGCTTGGTGAACGAGAGCGGGACGCCGACAACGTAGTCGCGCAGCGTCAGGAAGATCTCGCCCGTGACCTCTTTGCCGCCCACATTCAGTTTTGGGACCAAGTAGCGGTAGATCAGGGAGGAGTCCACGGACGGCGTAAACACCGTGATAAAGTTGGCGACCGTGTTCCAAATGAAGTATTTGTTGTATTTGAGGACCGCGAAGCTCTGGCCTACGCTGAGCTTCGGCTCGCCCGTCTCGGGATCGATTTTGATCTCGCCGTTTTCCACCATCTTCCGGAAGTCTTTTTGCTCTGCCTTTTCGGCTTTCTTCTCAGCCTTTTGGGCTTTCTTTTTTGCCTTCTCCTCCTTCTTCCAGGCACGCCGCTCCTCGCGGGTCATATCAGCAAGCATCTGGTCACGCTCCACCATGGCCTTGTAGTACCGTTTCTTGGCCTCGCGCGCCTCGGCCTTTTGCTGCTTGATCTCCTCCTCCGTCGGCTGCGGCTTCTCCTCTTTTTTCTCCTCTTCCTTCTCAGGCACGGTAAAGCCCTGATCCATATCGTAGGGCAGAGAATTGGCGGGCTTTCCGGCGTATTTAAAGTCCACGCGCTGCCGGATAAAAGTGATCATCATGGAGCCGCAGATGTTAAACGGCAGCATGATCGCCGTGCCCACAACGATGATCTGATAGTCGTTCCAGCCGAATACATTCTGGAGGCCCATGAGCACATTGGGAATCGCCGATACGGTAAAGCCCAGGGAATTACCGATCGAGGTCCAGACCTGGGTGCGCGTGCGTTGCTGGGTGTAGGGACTGATGCCCGCGCGCAGCTTTTGGCCCGCCACCGCATCCAGTGTGCCGATGATATCCTGAATACAGTTGAGCACCACCAGCGTGACAAGGTGCTGCATCTCCGTCATGTTCCCGCCGAAATTGATCATTTTAAAAAGCACCAGCGTATGACCCGTCACGGCGGCCAGGCGCATCACAAAGCACCATTGCTTGGGCCCCATTTTTTTACGGTCCATCCACGAGCCGAGTATGGGGTCGTTGAACGCATCCCAAAGGGAGGAGATCACGCCGGCGACGGACATCTTGTTTGGCGAAATATGGTAATATTCCTTGAACAAAAAGTCGAGCCGGCCGGAAAATCCGCCGCCCCCGGTGGTCAGCATGGTGGAGACCATGAATATTGCAAGCTCCCACGGCGTGACGTGGCCCTCGGGCGTATCCACGCCCTTGAACCAGGAGACGGGGCTTAAAAGGATGTGGCGGATCTCCTCCTGATTCTCCGTGGACAGCTTGCGGCGGACGGGACCTGCGGGCGTCGATATCTAGTTGGCAAGCCGTTCGCGGATGGTGGGCCGTTTTGATTTGTTTGGACCGGACTTTTTCATTCAGCTTTTCTTCCTTTCCGCGTTTTCAAGCGCTCCGGCACACCCGAGGTCGGCGCGCTTCGGAGCAAAAACTTTATGAATAAAATATTAACACAGTCAATCATACAAGTCAACTATAATTTTCTTTTTTTAAACGAAAAAACTATTATAAAACACCTAAATTTTTATTCTTTTCACCCTCAAAAAAAGCTCCCCAATTTTTCTGATGTGACAAATTTTTTCATGAATTTTCAATCTTTGGTGAAACAGTCGTTCACGCCCCGGTCATTTATCTTTGAGCATTGTACACTTTGCGAATGGATTCTATTAGAGGAATCTCATATAATATAATTGCACAATAGAATAGATGTATTGTATATTTCGCTTAGATATTAAAAAAGGGAGGGATGATCCGTATGAAACAGCCGATTCGGGAAACGAACGCCCGTTTTCTTCTCAGCCGCTGCGCCAAAAAGATGACCGCCTGCGTCTTGTCCGCCGTGCTCCTGCTCGCCTGCTGCCCGCTCGCCCTCACGGCAGAACGGGATGCGGATCCCCTCACGGCGCAGGAGCTCGCTAAGATGACGGATGAGCAGATCGCCGCACTCTCTCAGGAGCAGTCCGACGCCACGCTGAATAAAATGGCACGGCTGTTTCAGGACGGCGAGAAGGAGGCGCTGGACGAGTATCTCTCCGCCCTCGGCTTCGCCACCACGTATGAGGAGTACGCAGAGCAGCAGGGATGGGATGAGGAGGAAGACGACGACGCGCCCTCCATCCAGCCCATGTGGCAGTCGGATTATGGCAGTGACAGCACTGATAAGCAATGCCACGAAGGGCTGACGACGGCCGGATTTCTTGTCTATCTTGCAGCCAGAAACGAGCTGTTTAACGGGGGAAATATTGGTTTTCAGCTGTCTGATCTTTCCCTCCTATCGATAGAATCCGCCTGGCCGGATAAATGGGATATAGGCGTTTTATATGATTGTCATTTTTATGATCCGGACTCTGGAACAAATTGGCGAGGAAGTAGTACCACTACAGCCCGTGACAGTGCAATATTTTATTATCAGCAAGCCGTTAACAGCTATAGATCTGGTGATCGGAATAGTTCCATTAAATCGTTGGCGCACTGCATCCACTATGTTCAAGATGTGGGTGTCCCGCACCACGCTACAAATAAAATATCCATTCCCGGAATAGACCCTTACAACCATGCAGGATTTGAAGAATTTGCCTCCCGAATGTTGCTGGACGGGCAATACGAATGGGACATTGCAGGCAGCGATTATTATAATACGAATTTTTATAACACCTGGGTTTCCTCTTATATTGGAACTTCCGTCCACAATATTGCCTCAACCGCAAAACCGTGTATTGATGCAGTTACTGACAAAAACAATGTGGCTGGACAGACTCTTATTGCTTATGCCATGTTGGCATACAGTATGGTAAACACCTCCGGCGTCCTCTACAAATTCGCCAGAGAAGTCGGTATGATCTGAACAAAAGGAGATGGACATGATGAAAAGGCGCTTTTATCCGCTCATGGCCGTGGGAATTACAGCCATCGCAATCAATATACTGGCTTTTGTGCTGATTTTATCGGATGCTTTCGCACACTATCTCACAGGCGGAGCACGCAGCTACTTCTTCCCGGATGAACTGCTGTCCGCACTCAGCTTTCTGTCCGGGTCAATGATGCTTCTCTATCTGCTGTGCTCTATTCTGTGCGATCGGGAGGTGGACCGGAAACGCGCATTGGCATCATGGGGCATGGTGCTGTTCACCGCCGTGTTTGGCAGCGTATTCTACAGCATGCACTTTTCCCTGCCTTCCAGTATCAGCCAGCGGGCAGCGGGGATCATCGCCGTGATCCTGTTATTCCTGCCGGTGGTACCGGGGATCGCCGCAATTATCATGACCGCGCGCGGGATCAGCGAAAAGGCAAACGGATTTCTC
>CASFCH010000027.1 GCA_949293315.1 uncultured Oscillospiraceae bacterium
CGCCGTAAGGCGACTGATGAGGTGGAAAGCCAACGGATTACAGGAACTTGCATAGCCCGCAGAATCCACCTCATCCACCGCAAGCGGTCCCCCTTCCCCTCAAGGGGAAGGCTGTAAATGCCTGTGCAAATTTTCCCCTCGAGGGGAAGGCTTGAAAGGTCAGTACCATTAACATTAACATTGGCTTCCCTTCAAGGGAAAATGTCCGCCTGCGGAGCAGGAGTTGTCACGCGGATGCACGGTCCCGCCGTATTCTATAATTTGCAACAGAACCTTTATTTTAATGGGATAAAAGGGAGGCCCGGATGCGGCAGTGCAGCCGGGCCTGTGTAAAATCAGCGGGCATTAATTGTGGATCGTGCGGACTTTGATCACGCCGTCAATGGCGGCGATGGCGTCCTCCGTCTCCTTGCCCACGGCCGCGTCGCAGTCGGCAATGGTGTAGGCATAGTCCTTCTTGGACTTGTTGATGAGGTTGTCGATGTTGACGCCCGCCTCCGTGATGGCCGCTGTCACCTGCGAGAGCATGGTGGGGATGTTGCGGTGGATCACGCAGATGCGGCACGCGCCCGTGCGGGCCGCGGAGACGTTCGGCAGGTTGACGGAGTTGGTGATATTGCCGTTTTCCAGATAATCGGCCAGCTCTCTGGCGGCCATGGCCGCGCAGTTGTCCTCGCTCTCCGGGGTGGAGGCGCCCAGGTGCGGGATGGCGATCACGCCCGTCGCGCCCAGCATCTCATCCGTCGGGAAGTCGGTCACATAGGCCGCGACCTTGCCCTCGGCCAGAGCGGCCAGAATATCGGCGCTGTTGACCAGATCGCCGCGCGCGAAGTTCAGGATGCGCACGCCGTCCTTCATGGTAGCGATGGTCTCCGCGCGGACGAGGCCGCGTGTCTCATCGGTGAGCGGGACATGTACGGTGATATAGTCGCAGTTTTCGAAGATCTCCTTCAGGTCGCCTGCGTGGTGGATCGTGGTGGACAGGGACCACGCCGCATCCACGGAGAGGTACGGATCGTAGCCGTAGACCTCCATGCCCAGCGCCTCGGCGGCGTTGGCCACCAGGATGCCGATGGCGCCCAAACCGATCACGCCCAGCTTTTTGCCCTTGATCTCCGGGCCGGCAAAGGCGGACTTGCCCTTTTCCACCTGTTTGGAGACCTGATCGCCCTGCCCCTTGAGCGTCTTGCACCAGTCGATGGCGGGGACGATCTTGCGGGAGGAGAGGAGCATCGCGCACAGCACAAGCTCCTTGACGGCGTTGGCGTTTGCGCCCGGGGTATTGAATACGGCCACGCCGTTCTCGCTCATCTTATCCACCGGGATGTTGTTGACGCCGGCGCCTGCGCGCGCGACGGCGATGGTGTTGGCGTCCAGCTCCATCTCATGCATGGAGGCGGAGCGGACGATGATCGCGTCAGGGGCGGCCAAGTCGTCCCCACAGGTGTATTTGGCCGCGTCAAAGGCGTTCAGACCGGCCTTGGAAATCTTATTGAGTGTTTTGATCTGATACATGGAACGGTTCTCCCTCTTCTTTACTTATTCTCAGCCTCAAACTTCTTCATGAATTCGACAAGCGCCTTCACGCCCTCGATCGGCATGGCGTTGTAGATGGAGGCGCGCATACCGCCCACGGTGCGGTGGCCCTTCAGGTTGACAAAGCCGGCCGCTGTGGCCTCCTTGATGAACTTGGCGTTGAGCTCATCGCTGCCGGTGACAAACGGGACGTTCATCAGGGAGCGGTCCTCCTTGACGACGGTGCCGTGGAACATCTGGCTCTCGTCCAGGAAGTCATATAGCACCTTGGCCTTGGCCTCGTTGCGTACCTTCATGGCCTCCAGGCCGCCCAGGGATTTGATCCACTCGAGCACCAGCTTGCAGATGTAAATGGTGTAGCACGGCGGCGTGTTGTAGAGGGAGTCCGCATCCGCCTGCGTCTTGTAGTCGAGCATGATGGGGGTGATATCGCGTGCGTGGCCGATCAGATCCTCGCGGATGATGACGACCGTCAGGCCGGCCGGGGCGATATTCTTCTGCGCGCCGCCATAGATCACGCCAAATTTGGTCACATCCATCGGCTCGGACAGGAAGCAGGAGGAGACGTCCGCCACCAGCGGGACGTTCCCGGTGTCGGGCAGCTCGTGGTACTTGGTGCCGTAGATGGTGTTGTTCATGCAGATGTAGAAATAGTCCGCATCCGGGGTAAAGGTGCTCTTGTCGAGCTTCGGGATGTAGGAGAAGGTTTTGTCCTTGGAGGAGGCGACCACATTCACCTCGCCGTAGCGGGCGGCCTCCTTGGCGGCCTTGTTGGCCCACTGGCCGGTGATGACGTAGTCGGCTTTGCCGCTGCCGTTCATCAGGTTGAGCGGAATGGCCGAGAACTGCGTGGACGCACCGCCCTGCAGGAACAGTACTTTATAGTTATCCGGGATGTTCATCAGCTCACGGAAGAGGGCCTCCGCCGACTTGATGATATCGTCAAACTCCTTGGAGCGGTGGGACATCTCCATCACCGACTGGCCGCAGCCGTGGTAGTCGAGCATCTCCGCCGCCGCGGTCTTCAGGACCTCTTCGGGCAGCATGGACGGACCTGCTGAAAAGTTGTAAACACGAGCCATAATCGTTCTTCCTCCCAAAAATCGTTGTGCCTCCCCGTGGCAGGAGAGGGCGGAATCGCTGCGTGGGGAACCTCCCCGCTGAAAGTTCATGCAGCAAAGACCATTATATGACGGCGGGGGTTGTAAAGTCAACGAATTGTTAAAAAATTAACATAAAATCGGCGTTTTAACAGGAAATAAGAGGATAAATTGTGCATATTTTTAACGAATTGCCGCTCGGTTCTCCGGCGGACTACAAGCGCGATCCGCGTCCCGGCCAAAGAAAAAATTGGTGGTTGTACCTTTTGGGAATTTATTATATAATAGATTCCATAAAAAACAATTTAATTCAGCGTAAAGATTGTTAAAATTTTCTCAACAGGACGGATGGAGGAGTCAAGATGAAAGTTTCCGAGATTCGAGAGCTGCTCGACGCCGAGTTCGCGTGCGGGGAGGCCTACGCAGACCGCGAGGTCCACAGCGCCTGCGGGAGCGATATGATGAGCGATGTGCTCGCCTACGTCAAAAATCAGGCGGTGCTGCTGACGGGGCTCGTCAACCCTCAGGTGATCCGCACGGCGGACATGATGGATATGAAGTGCATCGTTCTGGTGCGCGGGAAGAAGCCGAGCGAGGACATGATCCGGCTCGCCGACGAGTACGAGATCGCCCTGCTCACCACACAGCGTGAGATGTTCACGGCCTGCGGGATTCTGTACAGCAAGGGGCTGCGCGGGAGGCAGGGCTGAGATGAACAGTGTCAATCTGCATTACGAGGTGCCGGGGGACGATTTTACCCGAGCGGGGGAGGCCTCCGGCAAGGTGAAGAATACGCTCAAGGAGCTGGGAATGCCCGCCGATCTGGTGCGCAATGTGTCCATCGCCATGTATGAGGGAGAAATCAACATGGTCATCCACGCCGGCGGCGGGGAGGCGGACATCGTCATTGAACCGCAGCATGTGGCGGTGACGCTGACCGATCACGGCCCCGGGATCCCCGACGTCTCTCTGGCGATGAAGGAGGGGTACTCCACCGCGCCGGACAACGTGCGCAATCTGGGCTTTGGCGCGGGGATGGGCCTGCCGAACATGAAGAAGTACGCCGATGAGATGGAGATTGAGACCCAGGTGGACGTCGGGACGACGATCCGGCTTGGATTTCATGTGCCGGCCGCCCCGTGAGCGCCGGCCGGCGGACCCGGTACGTAGAGATCCCGGGGAGAGAAAAACCTGTTGGAAGGTGAAAGAGTGGATGCTTTTTTTCATTCCGTGCGTCTGGATGAGGAGAAGTGCGAGGGCTGCATCAACTGCGTCAAGCGCTGCCCCACGCAGGCGATCCGCGTCCGCAACGGAAAGGCGAGCATTATCTCGGAGCTGTGCATCGACTGCGGCGAGTGCATCCGCATCTGCCCGCACCACGCGAAGTATGCACAGGCCGATCCCTTTAATATTATTTTAAATTACAAATACCGTGTGGCACTGCCGGCCCCCACGCTCTATGGGCAGTTCAATAACCTGGATGATCCGGACTATGTCCTCTCCGGGCTCAAAAATATGGGCTTTGACGATGTGTTTGAGGTTTCCGCGGCGGCGGAGCTCGTCTCCGCGGCGACGCGTGAAATGATGAACAGCGGCAAACTGAAAAAGCCGGTGATCTCCTCCGCATGCCCGGCGGTGTGCCGGTTGATCCGCATCCGGTTCCCCAAGCTGATCCCGAATGTGCTCGACCTCCACTCCCCCATGGAGGAGGCGGGGCGTCTGGCGCGGGAGAAGGCCGTGCGGGAGACGGGGCTCAGTCCGGAGGAGATCGGCGTGTTTTTTATCACGCCCTGCCCGGCGAAGATCACCGCGATCAAGGCGCCCATCCGCAGCGAAAAGTCCAACGTGGACGGCGCCATTCCGATCAAGCTGATCTATCCCGTGCTGCTCAAGCAGATGGAGAAGCTCGAGCGCCCGCCGGAGCGGCTGAAAAATTCCGGGATCATCGGCGTGAGCTGGGCCGGCAGCGGCGGGGAGTCCGCGGCGCTGATGCGCGACCGCTATCTGGCGGCCGACGGGATCGAAAACGTGATCAATGTCCTGGAGGAGCTGGAGGACGAGAAGCTCAACGAGCTGGACTTTATTGAACTCAACGCCTGCTCCGGCGGATGCGTGGGCGGCGTGCTGACGGTGGAGAATCCGTACGTGGCCCGGGCCAGGCTCCAGAAGCTGCGGCAGTACATGCCTGTCTCCTGCAACCGGCTGGAGGCCGGCATCCCCGCGCAGATGCACGCGGAAAAGCAGCTGGAGGCCTATGACGTGATGCGCCTGGCCGATAATCTGAACGACGCCATGGAGCGGCTCAACCGGCTCAACGAGATTCACGCACGGCTGCCGGGGCTTGACTGCGGTGTGTGCGGGGCGCCCTCCTGCCGGTCGCTGGCGGAGGATATCGTGCGCGGTGCGGCCACGATCGAGGACTGTGTGTTCACCGCGCGCGAGGAATTTGAGGCGCGGGGCCGCGAGGGATACATACCGGCTCCGTTCCGGAAAGCGGAGGAGGAAAAGCATGAGGGTAAGTGAACTGGCGGATAAGCTGGGCTGGAAACGCGCGTGCGGCGAAGGGGAAGGCGAAGCGAACGGCTGCTACTGCGGCGATCTGCTCAGCTGGGTGATGGCCAAGGCGCCGGCGGGCAGTGTGTGGCTGACGGTGATGGGGAATGTCAACTGTGTGGCGGTGGCCTCCCTGCGCGATCTGGCCTGTGTGGTGATTACGGAGGGCGCGCCCCTCGACGAGGCCGCGCTGGCCCGCGCGCAGCAGCAGGGTGTGACGATCTATACGTCGGATCGCAGCACCTACGACTGTGCGGCGGCAGTCAGCGGGATCATCGGATGAAATACCGGTACGATTTTCACCTGCACTCCTGCCTTTCCCCGTGCGGGGACAACGACATGACGCCGTATAATCTGGTGAACATGGCCAAGGTCATGGGGCTGGACGCTATTGCTCTCACCGATCACAACACCGCCCTCAACTGCCCGGCGGCCGTCAAGGCCGGGGAGGAGGCCGGGATTCTGGTGCTGCCGGGGATGGAGCTGTGTGTCAGCGAAGAGGCGCACATCGTCTGCCTGTTTGGGGAGACGGAGGCGGCGCTGGAATTCTCCCGCTATGTGGAGGAGCGCATCCCCGATATCCCGAACCGGCCGGAGATTTTCGGCGAGCAGCGGATCATGGACGGCGAAGACCGCGTCACGGGCCTGTATGATAAGCTGCTGCTCACGGCGGCGGAGATCAGCGTGGAGGAGGTCCATGGGCTCGTGGCCGCCTATGGCGGCGTCTGCTATCCGGCCCACATCGATCGGGACTCGTACAGTGTGATCTCCGCACTTGGCAATTTTTCCGAAGGATGGGGGTTTACGGCGGCCGAGATGACGCGCGATGCGGATGAGCAGGCGTACCTGGACCGCTATCCGGCGCTCGCGGGATTGCAGATAATGCGCAGCTCGGATGCGCATTATCTGGAACAGATCGGGTGTGCCGGGGGAGAAATGGAGTTAAAGTGTCTCAAATGGGAAACCATTGTGCACAGTCTGACAAAAAACAGTTGAAGTTTTTAGGAAAACCGTAAAAAGCGCGTAAATCGCGTGGATTTTCACACCGGTTTCTGCTATAATTATGAAATATTCGGGCATTTGCACCGTTTATACAGGGAGGAAAAATATATGCTCAAAAAAATCAGCAAAATCCCCTTCAAGGGCACCCGGGAACAGGAGCAGGAGCTCAAGGGCGTCATTGAGGAGAGCAAGCATGACAAGAGCCTGCTGATGCATGTCATGCAGGAGGCGCAGCGCATCTACGGCTATCTGCCGTTTGAGGTGCAGGTCATGATCGCGGACGGGATGGGCGTCCCGCTGGAAAAGGTGTACGGCGTATCCACGTTCTACGCGCAGTTCGCCCTCTCCCCCAAGGGGAAGTACGATATCTCCGTCTGCCTCGGCACGGCCTGCTACGTCAAGGGCGCGCAGGAGGTGCTCGACCGCGTGTGTGAAAGGCTCGGCATTGAGCCGGAGGAGTGCACGCAGGATGCGGCCTTTTCCGTCACGGCGTGCCGCTGCGTTGGCGCCTGCGGGCTTGCGCCCGTTCTGATGGTCAACGGCGAGGTGTACGGCAAGGTGACGGTGGACGACGTGGACACGATCCTAGACAAATATCTGGCTGAGGTATGATCCATGCGTGAGTTATCGCTCAACGTGCTCGACATTGTGCAGAACTCCGTCTCCGCCGGGGCGTCCCTGATCGAAATTACGGTCACGGAGACGGCGGATCGGGTCATGACGATCCGCATCGCCGATAACGGATGCGGGATGGATGCGCAGCAGCTGCGGTCGGTGAGCGATCCGTTTTACACCACCCGGACCACGCGGAAGGTCGGCATGGGGATCCCCCTCTACCGGCTGGCGGCGGAGCAGACGGGCGGCGAAGTGCGGATCGAATCCCAAAAGGGAGCGGGCACGTGTGTGACGGCCGTGTTCCACACGGACAGCATTGACTGCGCCCCCCTTGGGGACATGGCGTCCACGATGTGCGTGCTCATCGGCGCCAACAGCGGCGTGGACTTTGTATATACCCACACGGCGTGCGGCGGATCCTTTGTGCTCGATACGCGCCGGCTGCGCGAGCTGATGCAGGGTGTGCCGCTGAGTGAACCGGATGTTTTGAATTGGATCCGGGATTATATTCGGGAACAGACAGAAATGATAGGCGGAGGTGCGCTGAATTTTGAAAACGATTGAAGAACTGATGGCGATCAAGAATAAGACGCTCGAGAAGATGACGGTGCGCGAGGATCAGTCCGGCTTTACGCGCGTAGTCGTCGGCATGGCGACGTGCGGGATTGCGGCCGGCGCGCGCCCGGTGATGAACGCTTTTGTCGATGAGATCGAGAAGCGACATCTGCAGAATGTGACCGTCTCCCAGACGGGGTGCATCGGCATGTGCCAGTTTGAACCGATCGTCGAGGTCTTTGAGCCCGGGAAGGAAAAGGTTACATACGTCCTCATGAATGAGGAGAAGGCGAGAAAAGTAGTAGTCGACCACCTCGTAAACGGCGTGCCCGTCAAAGAGTATACCGTCGGCGCTGCGACCAAATAAGCGAGGAGGAAAAATATATGTATCGTTCCCATGTGCTCGTTTGCGGCGGTACCGGCTGTACCTCCTCAAACAGCGGCGAAATCATTGCGGAGCTTGAGAAAGAGCTCCGGGACAAGGGACTGGAGAATGAAGTGAAGGTCGTGCGCACCGGATGCTTTGGCCTGTGCGCCCTCGGCCCGATCATGGTGGTGTATCCGGAGGGCTGCTTCTACAGTGAGGTCAAGGTGGAGGACGTGCCCGAGATCGTGGAGGAGCACCTGCTCAAGGGGCGCATCGTCAAGCGCCTGCTGTGTGAGGACGCCAAGCACGATGAAAACGGAGACCATATCAAGACGCTCAATGAGACGTCCTTTTACAGCAAGCAGGAGCGCGTTGCGCTGCGCAACTGCGGCGTGATCGATCCCGAACAGATCGATGAGTACATCGCGTTCGACGGCTATCAGGCGCTGGCCAAGTGCCTGACCGAATACACCCCGCAGCAGGTGATCGACATTGTCACCAAGTCCGGCCTGCGCGGCCGCGGCGGCGGCGGATTCCCCACGGGCAAAAAGTGGAGCCTGGGCGCTGCGAATGAGGCCGACCAGAAATACGTCGTGTGCAATGCGGACGAGGGCGACCCCGGCGCGTTCATGGACCGCTCCATTCTGGAGGGCGACCCCCACTGCATCATTGAGGCCATGGAGATCTGCGGCTACGCCATCGGCGCCACGGAGGGGTATGTCTACGTCCGCGCGGAGTACCCGATCGCCGTCCAGCGCCTGCAGATCGCCATCAAGCAGGCCAAGGAATATGGCCTGCTGGGCAAAAATATCTTTGGCACGGACTTCTGCTTTGACCTGCACATCCGGCTGGGCGCCGGCGCCTTCGTCTGCGGCGAGGAGACCGCGCTGATGACCTCCATCGAGGGCAACCGCGGCGAGCCGCGCCCGCGGCCCCCGTACCCGGCGGTCAAGGGGCTGTTCGGCAAGCCCACCACGGAGAACAACGTGGAGACCTTTGCCAACATCCCGCAGATCATCCTCAAGGGCGCGGACTGGTTTGCCTCCTATGGGACCGAGCGCTCCAAGGGGACCAAGGTGTTCGCCCTGGGCGGAAAGATCAAGAATACCGGCCTGGTGGAGATCCCCATGGGCACCACCCTGCGCGAGATCGTGGAGGATATCGGCGGCGGCTGCCCGAACGGTAAAAAGTTCAAGGCGGCACAGGCGGGCGGTCCCTCCGGCGGCTGTATCCCGGCCTCCCTGCTCGACGAGCAGATCGATTACGACAACCTGACCTCCATCGGCTGTATGATGGGCTCCGGCGGACTGATCGTCATGGATGAGGACAGCTGCATGGTCGACATCGCCAAGTTCTTCCTGAACTTTACGGTCGATGAGTCCTGCGGCAAGTGCTCCCCGTGCCGGATCGGCACCAAGCGCATGCTCGAGATCCTCAATAAGATCACCGAGGGCAAGGCCACTATGGAGGATCTTGATAAGCTCGAGGAGCTGGCGCATTATATTCAGGAGAACTCCCTGTGCGGTCTGGGTAAGACGGCCCCCAACCCGGTGCTCGCCACCCTGCGCTTCTTCCGCGATGAATACGTCGCCCATATTAAAGAGAAGCGCTGCCCTGCCGGCGTGTGCAAGGCGCTCCTGAATTACTATATTGATCCCGACAAGTGCATCGGCTGCGGCCTGTGCGCGAGGGCTTGTCCGACGGGTGCGATCTCCGGCCAGATCAAGACCCCGCACGTGATCGACCACAATAAGTGCATCAAGTGCGGCGCCTGCATGGACAAGTGCAAGAAGATTAAAGCAATCAGTAAACGGTAAGAAAGGAGCGTGCCTGCTATGGCAATGGCAAATATTAAAATCAACGGCATGCCCCTGAGTGTGCCCAACGGGATTTCCATTCTGGAGGCCGCGCGTTACGCCGGCATCGAGATCCCGACCCTCTGCTACCTGAAAAAGATCAACGAGATCGGCGCCTGCCGCATCTGCATGGTGGAGGTCAAGGGGATGCGCGGCCTGGTGTCCGCGTGCGTGTTCCCGGTCAATGACGGGATGGAGATCTTCACCAATACGGAAAAGGTGCGTAAATCGCGCAAGATCACCCTGGAGCTGATCCTCTCCACGCATGACCGCAAGTGCCTCTCCTGCATCCGCAGCGGCAACTGCGAGCTGCAGAAGCTCTGCAAGGAGTTCGGCGTGGACGATGAGGGCCGCTATGACGGTGAGAATCCGCACTATGATTTTGACGACTCGGCCGCCCATATGATCCGCGACAACAACAAGTGCATCCTCTGCCGCCGCTGCGTGGCCGCCTGCCAGATGCAGGAGGTCTCCGTTATCGGCGCGAATGCCCGCGGCTTTGATACGCACATCAGCTCCGCCTTTGATAAGGATCTGGCGGATGTCTCCTGCGTCTCCTGCGGCCAGTGCATCGTCAACTGCCCGACCGGTGCGATCTATGAGAAGGACGACACCGACAAGGTGCTTGAGGCGATCAACGATCCCGATAAATTCGTCATCGTGCAGACGGCGCCCTCCATCCGCGTGACGCTGGGCGAGTGCTTTGGGATGCACATCGGCACCAATGTGCAGGGCAAGATGGTGGCCGCGCTGCGCCGCCTAGGCTTTGACAAGGTGTTTGATACCGACTTCGCGGCCGATCTCACCATTATGGAAGAGGCCAACGAGCTCGTTGAGCGCATCCAGAAGGGCGGCACGCTGCCGATGATCACCTCCTGCTCCCCGGGCTGGGTCAAATACTGTGAGCACTACTATCCGGAGTGCATCCCGAACCTGTCCACCTGCAAGTCCCCGCAGCAGATGTTCGGCGCCACCATCAAGACCTGGTACGCGCAGAAGATGGGGATTGATCCCAAGAATATCGTCGTCGTGGGCATCATGCCCTGCACAGCCAAAAAGTTTGAGACCAAGCGCGATCACGAGGCGGCCTCGGGCTATCCGGATGTGGATATCGCCCTGACGACCCGCGAGCTCGGCCGCATGATCAACAGCGCCGGGATCTACTTCAAGAAGCTGCCGGACGAGGAGTTTGACAATCCGCTCGGCGAGGCGACCGGTGCGGGCGTGATCTTCGGCACCACGGGCGGCGTCATGGAGGCTGCCCTGCGTACGGCTGCAGATATGATCACCGGACAGGATCTGGACCACGTGGATTATCAGGAGGTCCGCGGCCTGAGCGGCGTCAAGGAGGCCACCTATAACATCGGCGGCATGGATATCAAGGTCGCCGTGGCCAGCGGCATCGCCAATGCGCACAAGATCATGGAAAAGGTCCGCAGCGGCGAGTGCGACTACCAGTTTATCGAGATCATGGGCTGCCCGGGCGGCTGCGTCAACGGCGGCGGCCAGCCGATCCAGCATGCGGTGGTGCGCAACTTTATCGACCTGACGGGCCGCCGTGCGGCGGCGCTGTATGAGGCGGATAAGAATCTGCCCATCCGCAAGTCGCATGAGAGCCCGGCCATCAAGATGGTCTATAAGGAATTCTTTGAGAAGCCGGGCAGCGAGGTTGCGCACAAGGTGCTGCACACCTCCTATACCCCGCGCCCGAAGTACAAATAATTGGGATCGATCCCGTATATGGCGAGTCCCCTCCTGCGAGCAGGAGGGGACTTTGCAATACCGAGTACCTTCGGAGGATCGGGGGCGTTCGGCTTCACCGGCATGAGATCAGGCGCTGTAAGGCTGTCGGGAGAAACGGCGCTATCTTCCGGAAGAATGATTCTGAGCGATGAAACAAAAGCACAGATTTAAAAGGCGCGCCTTGAAGGGGCAGAAAACTCCCCGTCAGGGCGCGCTTTGGTGTGTTTGCACTTTTGGTGTTTGGTCTATGTGCCGGCATCTCACGGCGGGGCGGTTACGGCGCTGTGTTCCAGTCCTTGCACACGTCGATCCAGCCCTGTGCACCGGAGGCGCGCTCGAGTTCGTCAAGCGTGAGCTCAATGGCGCTGTTGCTGCTGCCGCAGGCGGGAAATACAGTGTGAAACCGCCGCAGGGAGGCGTCCAGATAGACGGCCACGCCCTCCTTTACGGCAAAGGGGCACACGCCGCCCACGGCGTGGCCGATCAGGGAGGGGACTTCCTCACGCGGGATCATCTTCGCCTTGGTGTGGAACTGGGCTTTAAACTTGGCGTTGTCCACGCGGGCGTCCCCGGCGGCGACGATCAGCACGGCTGCGCCGTCCACAAGAAAGGAGAGCGTTTTTGCGATGCGTTCCGGCGCACAGCCGAGCGCCTGGGCGGCCAGCTCCACCGTGGCGCTGGACACGTCAAATTCCCGAATGCGGTCCGCCAGGCCGTATTGGGACAGATATTCGCGAACCGGTTCAATCGCCATAGGAAAATCCTCCTCAAATCAGACGCCGTATTCGGCCAGGTGGTCTTCGATCCGCTGCTTCATGGCGTCGTCCACCACGATTTTGCCGCCGATCTCGCGGTTGTGCAGGAAGGCGACGATCTCCCGGATGGTGACGATCGGATAGGTGGTGATGCCGAATTCCGCCTTGATCTCCTGGATGGCGCTGAGGTTGCCTTCGCCGCGCTCCATGCGGTCCACGGAGACGATCAGGGAGGTGACCTCCACATCCAGCGTACGGAGCGTTTCAATGCTCTCACGGACCGATTTTCCGGCCGTGATGACATCCTCCACGATGCCGATCCGGTCGCCCGGCTGCGGCTTATAGCCGATCAGGCTGCCGCCCTCGCCGTGGTCCTTTGCCTCCTTGCGGTTGAACGCATAGGGAATGTCAATCTGATAATCCCGATAGAGGGAGGCCGCCGCCGTGACAACGAGCGGGATGCCCTTATACGCGGGGCCGTAGAGCGCGTCGACATTGCCGATCATATTCTCTTTGATGCAGGCGGCGTAGTAGTCGCCCAGCTTGGCGATCTGGCGCGCCGTCCTGTAGTTGCCGGTATTGATAAAATAGGGGGTCTTGCGCCCGCTCTTGGTGATAAAGTCGCCAAAGGTCAGCACACCGGACTCCACCATAAAGGTGATGAATTCTTCCTTATAATTCATGGTTATAATCCTCCGTCCGCATCAATACTTCTTCAGATAGCTGTCAAGCTCCCACTGAGAGACGCGCATGCGGTACTCGTCCCACTCGTGCTGCTTGGCGTGCAGGTATTTTTTGTACACGTGATCGCCCAGCGTCCGCATCATGAAGGGGTCGCCCTTAAAGGCGCGGATGGCCTCCTGCAGGCTGGCGGGCAGCGTCTCGATATTGGTGTTCTCCAGATCCCTGCGCGTCATGGCGTAGATATTGGAGTCGATTGCGGGCGGCGGGGTCAGGCCGCGCTCGATGCCGTCCAGGCCGGCGGCCAGACACACGGCCATCTCCAGATAGGGGTTGCAGGCCGGATCGGCGTTGCGCAGCTCCAGCCGCGTGGCGGCGCCGCGGGAGGCGGGGACGCGGATCAGCGGGCTGCGGTTGTGCGCGGACCACGCGATATATACGGGCGCCTCATAGCCGGGGACCAGCCGCTTGTAGGAGTTGACAAGCGGATTGGTGATGATGGACATGCTCTTGACATGGTCGATGAGGCCGGCGATGAAGTGGTACGCATCCTGGCTCAGGCCGAGCTCGTCGGATTCGTCATAAAAGGCGTTCTTGCCGTTTTTAAACAGGGACATGTTGGTGTGCATGCCGGAGCCGCTCGCGCCGAAGATCGGCTTGGGCATAAAGGTGGCGTGCAGGTTGTGGCGCAGGGCGATCGTTTTAACCACAAAGCGGAAGGTGATCGTGTTGTCCGCGGCGGCGAGCACCTCGTCGTACTTGAAGCCGATCTCGTGCTGGCCGGCGGCCACCTCGTGGTGGGAGGCCTCGATCTCAAACCCCATCTTCTCAAGCGTCAGGCAGATGTCGCGGCGGCAGGCCTCGCCCCGGTCGATGGGGGCCAGGTCGAAATAGCCGCCCTTGTCGTTGGTGATGGTGGTGGGATTGCCGTCCTCATCGATGTGGAACAGGTAGAACTCGCACTCCGGGCCCACGTTAAATGTGTAGCCCAGCCGAGCCGCGTGCTCGATTTCCTTTTTGAGCACATAGCGGGGATCGCCCTCAAACGGCGTGCCGTCGGGATTGTACACATCGCAGATCAGGCGCGCCGTGCGCGCGCCGCTCTCACTCCACGGGAAGATGACGAAGGTGTTGTAATCGGGGCGCAGGTACATGTCGGACTCCTCGATGCGGACAAATCCCTCAATAGAGGAGCCGTCAAACATGCACTCGTTATTGAGAGCCTTCTCCAGCTGGCGGACCGTGATGGCCACATTCTTCGGCTGGCCGTGGATATCGGTAAACTGCAGTCGGACAAATTTGACGTCCTGCTTCTCTGCAATTTTGAGAATTTCCTCTTTTGTGTACTTCTGCATTTGGTATTCTCCTCTCGGTTTTCTGTTCTGAATGACGTGGTCCGGAAAAATTACAGGGCTTTATAATAGATCCAGTTGCCAAAGTTGATCGGCGTGAGCAGGATGCGCATTCGGGTGAACGCGCCTGCAAGGGCGGAGCGCACATCCGTGACGTCGGAGACGGACTTGACCGTCAGACTGTCCCGGAATTCCGCCGGCGAAGTCCCCTCCCGGACCGGGACCGATACCGTGATGCTGCCGCCGGGCAGGATGTCCAGGAAGTTATCGCTGAAGTTGCCGCTGGCATGGGGGCTGTACAGGAATACGCTCCGGGCAAAGAGGTCGGATTTTACCGTCACGTGCGCCACGCCGTCCTCCAGCGATGCGGAGACGCCGTAGCTGCACCTGGGCAGCTGAAGCTTTTTTTCCGGCCCGAAAAGCGTCACGCGCGAGGAGATTACGACGCCATCGCGGAGCAGCTCCGCATACAGGAAGGCGCGCCTCCGGTTGGTCCCCGTGAGGAGCTCCCGGACGTTCAGATCAGCGGCGCACTCGCTGGACGCGCCGGGGACGGAGATATCCTGCTCGGCCTTCTTGAGAACCTTGCCGCCGAATTCGATAACCTTGTATTTGAGCGTGCCGGAGAATTTGTCGATCCGGTCATTGACGACAAACAGGCGGATCTGTTTTTTACCGTCCTCCACGCTCACGGTTACGGGCTCGTTGAACCGGCGGGCCGCATAGTGCAGGGCCTTGTAATCGCCCAGATAGTCCATCCCGGCCCACGAGTTGACGGGCCAGCAGTCGTTGAGCTGCCAGTAGATTGCGCCGTTGCAGCGGCCGCGGTTGCGCCGCCAGTGCTCCACCGCGTCCCGCACGCCCTCCGCCTGGATGAGCTGCGACAGATAGAGCATGTCGTCAAACCGGCGGGGCAGGCGGTATTTTTCCGCCATGTAGAAGAGCATTTTTGTGTTGCCGCTCGGGCTCTTCTGGTGGGCGTTGAAGACCTTGCTCGTCAGGGAGAGATCACGGCTGTTGTCCCCGGCAAAGTAGTCCACCGCCCTGCGGCAGGGCATGGATTCGAGCCCAAACTCGCTGCAGAAGCGCGTGTAGCTGTTGCGGTAATAGGTGAGCGGCTGCAGGCCGTGCCACACGGCCCACAGGTGCGTGTCACCGTCGTCGTGGGAGGAAAAGCCCTTCATGTATTCCCTGCCGATCGGCGAGCCGGCGATGAAGGATGTCTGCCCGTCGTTTTCCGCAACGATCTCCGGCAGGATGTGGTAGAAGAACTTCTCCGTCCAGTCCATCAGCCGTTTATACGTGCGCCAGGCGATGGACATCGTCTCCAGTTCGTTGTTGCCGCACCAGAGCGCCATGCAGGCGTGATGGCGCAGTCGGCGGACCGTGACGGCGATCTCCTGCCGGACGTTGTCCAGAAACTCCTCATTGTAAAAAGGATACGGCTGACAGGCAAACATGAAGTCCTGCCACACGAGAATGCCGTACTGGTCGCAGAAATCATAGAATTCGTCGGTCTCGTAATTGCCGCCGCCCCAGATGCGGATGATGTTCATATTGGCCTGCGCGCAGCTGCGGATGAGCTTTTCGCGGTCCGCCGCCGTAAAGCGGGTGATCATGGAGTCGGGCGGGATGTAGTTGGCGCCCTTGGCGAAAAGGTCCACGCCGTTGAGGACAAACTTGAAATTCTGGCCGTGCTCGTCGTCGGACCGATCGAGACGGATGGTACGCAGGCCGATTTTTTTGGAGACGGAGTCGAGCGGCGCGCCGTTCTGCTTGAGCGTGACCTCCACCGTATAGAGCGGCTGCGTTTTACGGGCGGAGAGATCGTTCGTCCACCAGAGCTCCGGGTCCTGTACGGTGAAACGGGCGGCGGAGCCGTCCGGGCTCTCCTGCACGGCGAGCACCTCGCCGGAGGGGGAGATCAGCTTGGTCTTCAGGCGGTATTCGCCGCCGCTGGGAAGCGCCTCCACTGCCGGCTCCACCGAAAGGTCCACAACGCCGTCGTGGTGGTCCTGGCGGATGCGGACGTCCTTCAGCCGGTAAGAGGAATAAAAGCGAATGGAAATTTTCCCGGCGATGCCGCTGACCGGGATGATGGGACCCCAGTCCCAGCCGAAGTGGCACTGCGTCTTGCGGATGTGGGGGATGCCGGACATGCCGTTGTTGTTGCGCGGCATTTTATCGGCCTTCTGTTTTTCGCGAATATAGCGCAGCGGGGAGAAGAATACGATGCGGATCGTATTCGATCCCTCCCGAAGCGCGGATTTGACATCCTGACAGTAGGGGATAAAGCAGTTTTGGCTGCTGCCGACCTTGGTTTCATTTATATAAAGGTCGCACAGGGTATCCAAACAGCCGCAGGTGAGCAGGGCGACGTCCTCGCGCATCAGATCCTCCGTCACCACAAAATCGGTCCGGTATTCCCAGTCCTTCTCCGCGACCCAGAGGGTCTCCTTCTCATTCATGCCCACAAAGGGATCTTTCAGCTTGCCCAGCGCCATCAGGTCCAGATAGTTGCACCCGGGGACTGAGGCGCGCTGGAATTCATCGCGCCCGTATTCGCTGAAGCGCCACTCGCCGCCAAGGGAAATTTCTCTCATCTCTGTCTTTCCTCCGTAGCAGGTCCGATCCAGACCTGAAATGATCTGTTACTTTAAACATTATATCAGAACAGGGGGTAAAAATAAAGGAAAAAATATCGTGTAAAATGACGAATCCCGGTGCTCTCCGCCGCCTGAAAATGGCGAGGATGGAGCTGCCCGCGGGCTGAATGGGAAAATTTTCGGGAAACACTTGACGGCTTGCCCCGGGTGTGGTATAGTGTTAGTACCTCTCGGAGGGTTCTTTTTTTGTGCCCTCGTTTTTAGGAGAGGGAGGCCAAAATTTAATCCAATGTTAAGCGGAGGTGCCGAAATGAGAGTCAGAGTCACATTGGCTTGCCAGGAGTGCAAGCAGCGCAACTACAACACGATGAAGAACAAGAAGAACGATCCCGACAGGCTGGAAATGAACAAGTATTGCAGGTTCTGCAAGAAGCACACTCTCCACAAAGAGACGAAGTAATCGGACGGAGGGAGATTATGGCGAACAACAAGAAAAAGGCTTCCGGAAAGAAGCCTGACGGCGCGAATGTCTCTCTGCCCGAGGAAAAGGGCGCGCAGGCCAAAAAGGCCAAGACCGCCGCAGCCGAAAAAAAGCCGAATATCTTTGTCCGCATGGGCAGGGCGATCAAGCGGTTTGTCAAGGGCTTTTTCTCCGAGGGGAAGAAGATCATCTGGGCGGACGGCAAGACGGTGCTCAAGAACACGGGCGTCGTGCTCGCCGTGATCGTGTTCATCGGCATTTTTGTATGGCTGTTTGACTTCGGGATCGAGAAGCTGCTGGTCTATTCCGTATCCGCCTCCCCGAAGCTCCAGACGGAGCAGAGCGTGGATGAGGGCGCCACGGAGGAGCAGACACAGGCGGAGACTGAGGCCGAGACCCAGGGCGATACGCAGGAATCCGAGGGCGATACCGCTGCGGCGGAAGGCAGCACGGCTGCGGCCGGCGCGATGAATCTGCTCGACGGCTTTGTGATCGACTGATAGGGGGCTGTCAGATGTCTGAAAACGCCAGATGGTTTGTGGTCCACACCTATTCCGGGTATGAGAACAAGGTCGCCTCGGATATTGAAAAGGTTGTGGAAAACCGCAATATGCACGATCTGATCCTTGACGTCAAGATCCCGACCGAGACGGTCACGGAGATCAAGGACAATAAAAAGACGGAGGTCGAACGCAAAATCTTCCCCAGCTATGTGCTGGTGAAGCTCGCCGTCAACGACGACCTCGAAATGACGGACGAGACCTGGTATCTGATCCGCAACACGCGCGGTGTGACCGGCTTTGTCGGCCCGGGGAGCAAGCCCGTGCCGCTGACGGAGAAGGAGGTCGCAAGCCTCGGGGTGGAGAAGCACTCCGTGGAGGTGGACTACGCCGCAGGCGATACCGTCACGGTGACGGACGGCCCGTTTGAGGGCTTTACCGGCACGGTGGACGAGGTCGATACGGAGAAGAACTATGTCCGCGTCACCATTTCTATGTTCGGCAGGGAGACACCCGTCGAATTTGAACTCGATCAGGTGGAGAAGGAAGAGAACTGAACTCCGCCGCAGCAGACTCACGGTAAAACGCGGCGAGCAGCCGCTTGGTTTTACGGCGTGCGCCGTTTGGTGCACGCGCGTGGGAGGGGCGCACGACGCCCCGCCAGTTACCACATATTATGGAGGTGCAGCACACAATGGCTCAGAAGGTTGTAGGATTTATCAAGTTACAGATTCCCGCCGGAAAAGCAACCCCGGCACCGCCCGTTGGCCCCGCGCTCGGCCAGCACGGCGTTAACATCATGGCATTCACAAAGGAATTCAATGAGCGCACGAAGAACGATGCAGGTCTCACTATCCCGGTCGTCATCACCGTATATGCAGACCGCTCCTTTACGTTCGTAACCAAGACGCCGCCCGCGGCAGTTCTGCTCAAGAAGGCCTGTGGGATCGAGACGGCTTCCGGTACGCCGAACAAGACGAAGGTGGCCACGGTCACAAAGGAGCAGGTCCGCAAGATTGCCGAGCAGAAGATGCCTGATCTGAACGCGGCGAGCATCGAGGCCGCCATGAGCATGATCGAGGGCACAGCCCGCAGCATGGGTATTACGGTTGCCGACTGATTTCCCTGCGTGGGAGGAACAATCCGGTTACCACTTAATGGGAGGTAAATAGCTATGAAACATGGTAAAAAATATGTCGACAGCGCAAAGCTGGTAGACAGGTCCAAATTATATGATCCGGCTGAGGCGCTGGATCTGGCCGTGAAGACGGCCACCGCCAAGTTTGACGAGACCGTAGAGGTCCATGTGCGCCTGGGCGTCGATTCCCGCCATGCGGATCAGCAGGTCCGCGGCGCGGTCGTGCTGCCCAACGGCACGGGCCGCAAGGTGCGCGTGGCTGTTTTCGCCAAGGGCGATATGGCTAAGGCCGCTGAAGAGGCCGGCGCCGACATCGTCGGGGCGGAGGAGCTTGTCGCCCGGATCCAGAACGAGGGCTTCCTCGATTTTGACGTGGCGGTCGCCGCGCCGAACATGATGGGTCTGGTGGGTCGCCTCGGTAAGGTGCTCGGCCCGCGCGGCCTGATGCCCAGCCCCAAGGCCGGTACGGTCACCCCCGATGTGGCGAAAGCCGTTACGGAGGCCAAGGCCGGTAAGATCGAGTATCGTCTGGACAAGACGAACATCATCCACTGCCCGATCGGCAAGGTTTCCTTCGGCGCACAGAAGCTCGGCGAGAACTTTAAGGCGCTGCTGGACGCCATTGTAAAGGCAAAGCCCGCCGCCACCAAGGGCCAGTATATCCGCTCCTGCGCCGTTGCGCTGACGATGGGCCCCGGCATCAAGATCAACCCGAACCGCGTCTCCACCGTCGAGGGCGCGGAGGCCTGAGAAAAAACTTGACATTCGCCATGGGATATGGTATCATATCCCATGTTGTCGATGACCTAAAGACAGCAGGTGCCCAGTGCGTAACGGTTTGACCTACCTGCCGAGGGGAAGCGAAATGGATTTTCAGGATGATTTTCCGCCTTTCCCGCTTTAGGGAGGGGCGGTTTTTTTGCCCCAGGGAAGTGACAGCGGTCAGAGGCGCCGCCGAGATGCGGCCGCCTGTTCCATAACACGTTGTTTACCGGGAGGTGAATCTGAACTATGCCGAGCAATGCAATTCTGGAAAAGAAAAAGCAGCAGGTAGAGGCACTCAGTGAGAAGATGAAAAACTCCTGCGCGGGCGTCCTTGTCGATTACAAGGGGATCTCCGTGGAGGAGGATACAAAGCTGCGCAAGGAGCTGCGTGAGGCCGGGGTGGAGTACACCGTCGTGAAGAACACCCTGCTTGGGATGGCGGCCGAAAAGGCCGGTATCGCCGGACTGGAGGGCTATCTCAACGGCACGACCTCCATCGCGCTGAGCGAGGGGGACTATGTTGCCGCTGCGCGCATCATCAGCAAAACGGCAGTGGAGGGCAAAAAGATCTCCGTGAAGGCGGGCTTTATCGATGGGAAGGTCATCGATGAGGCGGGCGTTAAGGAGCTTGCCGAGCTGCCGCCGCGCGAGGTCCTCGTCGCCAAGGCTTTGGGCGGCCTGAATGCCCCGATCACCGGCCTTGTGTATGTCCTCAATGCGAACATCACGGGTCTGGTCCGCGCGCTCAACGCGATTGCGGAGAAGCAGCAGTAATCGTCTGTTGTCTGTTCCCGGCGGAAGGATTTCCGCATTCGAGCGGCCGAGGCCGCACATATTAAAACTTTTATTTCAAGAAAAAGTGGAGGTAAAATATCATGGCATCTGAGAAAGTTACAAAGCTGATTGAAGACGTAAAGGCCCTTACCGTTCTGGAGCTCTCCGACCTTGTGAAGGCGCTTGAGGAGGAGTTCGGCGTTTCCGCTGCCGCTCCGGTTGCGGTTGCCGCTGCTCCGGCTGCCGGCGCTGCCGCTCCGGCCGCTGAGGAGAAGACGGAGTTTGACGTTGTCCTTGCCGAGGTCGGCGCGGAGAAGGTCAAGGTTATCAAGGCTGTCCGTGAGATCACGGGCCTGGGCCTTGTCGATGCGAAGGCGCTCGTCGACGGCGCGCCGAAGGCTGTCAAGGAGGGCATCTCCAAGGAGGACGCCGAGGCTGCGAAGGCGAAGCTGGAAGAGGCCGGCGCAAAGGTTGAGCTCAAGTAAGTTCTATTGTGACAGAGCAGGCACGCTCTCCCCAAACGGGAGGGCGTGCTTTTCTGTGCGCGGCATATGCCGGTGCGGATGCGCCGAAAAAATCAACTTGGCGGGGATTTTCACGTTATTCTGCCCCTTTCTCGTGAAAACTGACTATTGAAACTGAAAAGCAAAAATTATATAATGATTAAGGTCATGCGAGAAAAAGACCGAAAGGAGAAATCTTATGAACTATTCCGCAGAAGTGGAGAAGATGTGTACGGTCAAAAAAGGACCGCATCACGGCCCGGCTCCGATTCCAGAAGAGGGCAAATGGGTAAAGGCGTATGAGATCAAGGATATCTCCGGCTTTACACACGGTGTGGGCTGGTGTGCGCCGCAGCAGGGTACGTGCAAGCTGTCCCTGAACATCAAAAACGGTATCGTGGAGGAAGCGCTCGTGGAGACGATCGGCTGCTCCGGGATGACGCACTCTGCCGCCATGGCTGCGGAGATCCTTCCGGGCAAGACGCTCCTGGAGTGCCTGAACACCGACCTTGTGTGCGATGCGATCAACGTCGCCATGCGCGAGCTGTTCCTGCAGATCGTGTACGGCCGCAGCCAGTCCGCCTTCTCCGAGGACGGCCTTGCGATCGGCGCCGCGCTGGAGGATCTGGGCAAGGGCCTGCGCTCGCAGGTGGGCACCATGTTCGGTACGAAGGCCAAGGGCGTGCGCTATATGGAGATGGCCGAGGGCTATGTCACCCGTATGGCGCTCGACAAGGACGATCAGGTCATCGGTTATGAGTTTGTCCGCCTGGGCAAGATGCTTGAGGACATCCGCCGCGGCAAGAGCCCGAATGAGGCCTATGAGGCCAACAAGGGCCACTATGGCCGTTTCACCGAGGCTGACGGAGCGGTCAAATATATTGACCCGCGTGAAGAATAAGAGCAAGGAGGATTTCAATCTATGGCAAACGATGTAATTTTCGAGGGCAAGGAAAGACGGATGCCCAAGATCGAGAAATGCCTTGCTGAGTACGGCATTGCCTCTCTTGAAGATGCCCGCGCCCTCTGCCTGGAGCACGGGATCGATGTGGAGTCCATTGTCAAGGGCGTACAGATGATCGCCTTTGAAAACGCGGTGTGGGCCTACACGCTGGGCGTTGCGATCGCCCTGAAGACCAAGACCGCCAACGCCTCCGAGGCCGCCGCAACCATCGGTAAGGGCCTGCAGGCTTTCTGTGTACCGGGTTCTGTCGCCGAACAGCGTCAGGTCGGCCTGGGCCACGGCAATCTGGGCGCCATGCTGCTGCACGACGATACAAAGTGCTTCGCCTTCCTGGCCGGGCACGAATCCTTCGCCGCTGCGGAGGGCGCGATCGGTATCGCGAAGACGGCCAACAAGGTCCGCAAGGAGCCGCTGCGCGTCATCCTCAACGGACTTGGCAAGGACGCGGCGATGATCATCTCCCGCATCAACGGCTTTACGTATGTGAAGACGGAGTATGACTTCTTCAGCGATACGCTGAACGTCGTTGAGACGATCGCCTACTCCGATGGCGAGAAGTCCAAGGTCAAGTGCTACGGCGCGAACGATGTCCGCGAGGGCGTGGCCATCATGAAGGCGGAGGGCGTCGATGTCTCCATCACCGGCAACTCCACCAACCCGACCCGCTTCCAGCACCTGGTTGCCGGTACCTACAAAAAGTGGGCCAACGAGAACGGTGTCAAATACTTCTCCGTGGCCTCCGGCGGCGGCACGGGCCGTACGCTGCACCCGGACAACATGGCCGCCGGTCCGGCTTCCTACGGCCTGACCGACTCCATGGGCCGCATGCACGGCGACGCCCAGTTCGCCGGCTCCTCCTCCGTCCCGGCGCACGTCGAGATGATGGGCCTGATCGGCATGGGCAACAACCCCATGGTCGGCGCGACGGTTGCCTGCGCGGTCGCGGTTGCTGAGGCGCTGAACAAATAAATTCATCCCGTTCTAAACAATATGCTCATCTGCCGAGCCGCAAAGCGGCTCGGCTTTTTTATTTTCACCCCGTATCCAAAAGCAGAGGAATAATAGTTTACAAAACTTGACGATATCGAGCGATCTTTATCTTTCGCTTTACTGAACCCAAATTTTGTATTGCAAATGTTGCCTTATAATGAACAATGTGTAAATACTGGCACTCTCCTATTGACAGTGCTAAAAATCTGATTATAATGGTAGTTGAAGATTGAGAGAGGCCACCGGGATCAGATCCGGAATGGCGCCCGCAAGCTTCGGTAAGCAAAAATCCAAAATGGTAACAGCCGCTCGCCCTGCGAGGATTGCTCCCCACAAGCTACGAGTATGTGAATGGAGGAATGAGTTATGTTACCGAGCATTTTTGGTGAGAATCTGTTTGACGAGATGTTTGAAGACCCCTTTGAAATGATGCCTTCCTTTGGGCGCCACAACCCGCTGTATGGAAAGCACGCAAAGAACCTGATGAAGACAGATGTCCGCGAGACGGAAAACTCCTATGAACTGGATGTTGATCTGCCGGGGTTCAAAAAGGATGAGGTTCAGGCCGTGATCGAGGATGGTTATCTGACCATCAGCGCAGCGAAAGGGCTGGATAAGGACCAGAAAGATAAGAAGGGCCGCTATATCCGCCGCGAGCGTTACGCGGGGCAATGCAGCCGGAGCTTTTACGTTGGTGAAGGAGTGAAGACCTCCGACGTCAAAGCAAAGTTTGAAGACGGCATTCTTCGCGTTTCCGTTCCGAAAACCGAGCAAAAGAAGCTGCCGCATGAGCACAGCATCCCAATCGAATAATAAAACGACCAGAGCGGCGGTCCGGATCATCCGGACCGCCGCTCTTCATATTGACAGATTTAATATAAAACATGGCCCTTCCGGATAGACTACGCCCAAAAGCGAGTGCGTCACCGGATAGGAGGGGGGATTTGCGTCAGTTGACAATCCCCATCTCGATCAGCTTATTGAACGAGGCGGCGTCCGTCACCAGCAGCAGCTGATCGCCGTGTGTAATGGCGTAATCCGCATCGGGGGGGACGGTGATCTTATCGCGGCCCCACTCGCGCACGCCCAGCACGTTGATCCCAAACTTGGCCCGGATATCCAGCTCGCGCAGCGTATGTCCGGTCCAGCGCTCCGGCGCCAGAATTTCCACCACGTTGTAGTCCCCGTCGATCTCAAAGGTGGAAACGATATTCTTGCCCAGCAGGCTCTTGGCGATCCGCTCGCCGGCCTCCTTCTCGGGCCGGATCACCTTATCCGCACCCAGCTTGAGGAAGATCTGCATATAGCGCCGGTTCTTCGCCTTGGCGATGATATAGGGGATTTTCATCTCCTTTAAATTGATGATCGCCATCACGCTCTCCTCCAGATGGGAGCCGATGCCCACGATCGCCACGTCGCAGTCGCCCACGCCGCACTCGCGGAGCTGATCGATCTCCGTGATGTCCGCCTGAATGGCCTGGGTGGTATACGGTGCGATGCGGTCCACGCACTTGATATCCTTATCGATCGCCAGGACCTCACAGCCGAAGTGACTCAACGATTTTGCGACGGAAGAGCCGAATACCCCCAGCCCCAGAACCGCATACTGACGTTCTCTTGCTTTCATAATCTGTTGCCTCCGTTTTAACCGACAATGATATTTCCCTTGGGATAGTTGACATGCGGCGCGAGCGCGCTGCTCATTTTACGCGTGGTGGCGGAGATCAGCAGCGTGACCATACCGACCCTGCCGATATACATCAGGCAGATGACGATCAGCTTTCCCGCTGCGGTGAGCGACGGTGTGACGCCCATTGTGAGCCCCACCGTCGCAAGCGCGGACGCCGCCTCATACGCGAGATTTAAAAACGGCATGCTCTCCGTAATACACAACAGGCCGATCCCGATGATCAGAACGCTGATATTGGCACAGAAGATCGTCAGGGAGCGGCGCACCGTCTCGCGCGGGATCACTCGTTTGAACACCGTCACGTTTTCTTTGCCGAACAGGCCGCTGACCGCCGTGAGCAGCAGGGTGGCGAAGGTGGTCGTCTTAATACCGCCGGCCGTGCCTCCGGGCGATCCGCCCACAAACATGGTCAGAATCATCAGAAAAGCCGTGGGCTGGCGGATGGCTGCCATGTCCACGGTGGCATATCCGGCGGTACGAAGGGTGACGGACTGGAACGCCGAGGCCAGCACCTTGTCCCCGGGATCCAGGGGGGCGATGGTGGCCTCATTCGTGTACTCGAAGACGAAGATGGAAACTGCCGGTACAAACAGCAGGAAAAAGTTCGTCACAAGGACGAGCTTGGTGTGCGTATTGAGCAGGTGTGAGATGCGGTGGGAGATCTCCCGGTTTTTCAGCCGGCGGATCAGATGGGCAACCAGATGCGTCACATCCATCCAGACCGCGTAGCCGATCCCGCCGAAAAAGATCAGCGCCATGACAACCACATTGACGACTACGCTCGACTGATAGGGGATCAGGCTCGCCGGGCCGATCGGATCAAATCCGGCGTTGCAGAACGCGGAGACGGAGATGAACAGCGAATCAAACAGACCGCGCCAGAAGCCGCTCGCGTGGATGAAGACGGGCGCCATCAATACCGTGCCGATCAGCTCAAAGGAAAACACATATTTGAGTATGCGGATCAGCACTGTTTTCAGATCGGCCATGTTGCTCCAGTTGAGCATCTCCCGCATGGTGATTTTATCCTTCAGGGAGAGGCGGCTGCGGATCTTTAAGAGCATGACCGCCATCAGCGTGATAAAGCCGATGCCGCCGACCTGGATCAGCAGGAGCATGACAATCTGGCCGAACAGCGTCAGATCCTCCGCGACCACCACAGGCGTCAGGCCCGTGACGCAGGTGGCGCTGGTGGCAAGAAAGAGGGCGTTCAGTCCGCCGATCCCCTCCCCGTGGGAGGAGATGGGCAGCGCCAGCAGGAGCGCCCCCGCCAGAATCACCCCTAAAAAACTGAGTGACACCTTCCGCGGCGCCGTAAAATGGGATCTGAAAAGCCGTTTGGGATTATCCTCCGGATCACCGGTATTCGTTCGATTCAAGCAGAGCATCTCCGTGTTTCAAAATTGGGGAAGGGCGCGTAAACGCGCAGGTTTATCGCGGCTTCACCTGATATTATACATACTTTCATATTTTTAGCAATACAAAAAATTAAAAATCTTTAAAATCCATCATTTTACAGACATTTTGTCCTGCGAACAGAAGGAAAAATGATTTATATCCGAGACGATGATTCGGCGTGCGGACCGGTATGGGGTGGTACTGCCGAAAATTTTGTAGTAAAATATTCCCAAAGGAGGCGCATGGCTGTGAAAAAATGTCTGATCGTTGTGGATATGCAGGTGGATTTTGTTACCGGGGCGCTCGGAACGCCCGAAGCGGTGCGGATTGTTCCGGCGGTGTGTGACTGTATCCGGCAGGCCGTGGCGGAAAAGGCGGATATCCTTTACACAATGGATACCCACACAGACGGTTATCTGTCCACGGCGGAGGGGAGGAATCTGCCCGTGCCGCACTGCCTGCAGGGGACGCCGGGCTGGGCGCTCTGCCCGGAGGTGGCGGCCTGCCTGCCGCCGGATGCGGTCCAGTTTGAAAAGCCAACTTTCGGCTCCCGGGAACTGTTTGCGTATGCCGCAAGGCGCGGGTATGAGCTTTTGGAGCTCTGCGGCGTATGTACGGATATCTGCGTGATCTCCAATGCGCTGGGGCTCAAGGCGTTCCTGCCGGAGGCAGAGATTCACGTGCTCGCATCCGCGTGCGCCGGTGTGACGCCGGAGAGCCATGCGAACGCCCTGCGGAGCATGGCTGCCTGCCAGATTCAAGTGGAATAATCGCCGGTCATCAAAAGGCTGGGCGAAATTTCAGATAAATTAAAGACTTACACTCGAGAAAACCCCCTTTTAAAGGGAAATGGCCGCGCGGTAGAGAAAAGCCTTCCCCTTGGGGCGAGATTCTGCGAAAACAAACGGCTCCCCAAGGGAGAGGCTACATAAAGAAGTAGTCTTCCTTATATCTTTTTTGTATGTAATATGGTAGTATTTATATATCGCTGTATTTTGAAGAAATGGAGGACTTTATTTATGTGCCTAATCTGTGATAGAATTGAAATGATAAAAAGAGGAGACAATCCTTATTTTGTCAAAGAACTTGAAACCGGTTATGTTGTTATAGGTGATTTTCAGCATTTCAAAGGATATACTTTGTTTTTATGCAAACAGCATAAAACGGAGCTGTTCTATCTCGATAAAGAGTATAAGTTGAAATTTCTGGAAGAAATGTCACTTGTAACGGAAGCTGTATATAGGGCTTTTGGCGCAAATAAAATGAACTGTGAACTTCTCGGAAATGGGGACTCGCATCTTCACTGGCATCTCTTCCCAAGATATAATGGCGATCTTGCAGGTTATGAGTGTGGTCAAAAGGCCGGCCCCGTATGGTGGTATCCGATAGAAAAAATGAACTCACCCGAAGCAAGACCATCAGATGATGAGCTTGACAAAATGAAAAAAGCATTATCAAAGGAACTCGACCGACTATTAACACTATAACGAGCTTTGGATTGCGGAAAAGTGCGAGGCTTTATCGCTTGAATCTGAATTGATTCTTAAAAATAAAATCCTGATCTGAACACATGCCGCCCGGGATCTGTGCACACTTTGGTAGGGAACGCCGCCCTCGGCGTTCCGAAAGAGAGACTGGCGGGGAGAAAAAGATTCCGGCAGTCAGCCGGAATCCCGCAAAGCATAAATATCTGCGTATAAATATCCCTTGTGTAAAGCGAATCTTGGTATTGAGAGAAACTATAATTTCATCTTCTCCATGCCATGTGCGAACCGTCAATCGGTATTGCGGAACGCTGGGGGCAGCGTTCCCTACAGGGATAGTGCGAAAATTCCCTTTGTCAAAAGAAACCCACTAAGCAGCTTTTAATTCGAAGAGTGTGATCGTGGGTTATATGTTTTCGCAAGTGTTTTCGGCAAACAAAAGAACTTCTTTATGCAGCATATCCCAAAAGCAAAATTTTTCAGATGCTTACTAAATATAGACAGTTTTCGGGAGCTTCCATTACGGAGGGTGCCCCCCAGAGGAAGCCGTCTAATTGTTTTACACATCAAAGAACCGCCACGTGCGGATGCAGCACGCGGCGGCTCTTTATATCCTTTTATTCAATCTTCAATTCCGCAAACAGGCCGAAGTGGTCGGAGAGGTTGAGCCCCTCATACGGCTGGTCGGCACAGACGGTGCAGCAGCCCTCCGGCTGCGGCGGCAGGTTGCGCACCAGGATGTGGTCGATGTTGCGCGGCGTGAGTTCGTCCGTCGCCTCCAGCTTTTTGTAGGGCGAGGCGTATTCCCGCTGCGCGTCCTCCGCGTAAAAGGTGCTCAGGTTCCGGTTAAAGCGGGGATCCCATGTCATTCTGCCGTCGGGTGAGGCGGGGGAGAGATCGGTGAATCCCGCCTTGAGAAGAGTCTGGATTTCCATCCATCCGGTTTCGGCATTCAGGTCGCCCGCCACAATCAGCGGCGCGCCGTCCGGGACATTCCGGTTCAGGAATTCCAGCAGCCGCCTTGATTCCGTCATACGCATGGATGCGCCGTCGCTCAGCTTTCGTCCGGCGCGGAACATCTGCCGGCGGCCGCAGTGCATCTGTGCCGCATATCCCTCCAGCAGCCGCCGGTTTTCCGGTCCATCATCCGGCGCAGCGGTAAAGTGCGTCCCGCAGAAGTAGCAATCCTTCCCGCCCGGTGTGCAGAAGCGGATCAGAAGCGCCTGCGTCAGGTTGTCAAAGTGGAAAGAGAACGTATTTCCACAATAGCCGTTCCCACCCAGGTGCGCCCTGCCGATCCATTCGGCGTGCAGCGAGGGACGGGCGAAGATCCCGTCCCCCTCGCGGAGGTTCAGCGGAAAGCCGACCCGCCCGACCCGCACGCCGGCGACGCCCATGTGGACAAAGGAATCGTATCCGGTGGCGTTTTTGATCTGCCGTTCCCGCGAAAAAAGCGGGTTGAGCTCCCCGAGCGCCAGAAGATCCGGCTGCAGCCGATCGAGCTCATGCAGGAGGCCTTCAAAACGTTTTTCACGAATCGGAGCGGGCTCATACTCCTCCAATCGGATCAGCCCGTTATACCGGAACCCCGACCAGACGTTGAGGGTGAAAATACGGATCGTCTCCATAATCAGCCGTTCATGGCGGCAAAGTTTGCCCGGTTGGCCTTGTACAGCGCGCAGAAGGTCTTGTAGTTCTTATCATACACCGGCTTGACGGACGGATCGGGGCGGAACGTCTTGACTGCGGGGATCAGCTTTTTCGCATCCTGCACCCGATCGATCACGCCGTTTGAAACCGCCACAAGCACGGCCGCACCCAGCGCGCCGACATTCTGCGGCGATTCGACCGTCTCGACCGTCTTGCCCAGACAGTCGGCCAGGATCTGGCACGTCACGTCGGACAGCGCGCCGCCGCCGACAAAGCGGATCACATCGGAGGTCCTCGTCTTTTTCTCCTCCGTCTCCATAAACCAGCGCATGTGGTAGACGACGCCCTCCGTCACGGCGCGGATCAGCTCCGTCTTGCCCGTCTCCAGGCTGATGTTGAAGAACATGCCGCGGGCGTTCGGATCCTCAAACGGGCAGCGGTTGCCGTGCAGCCAGGGGGTGAAGATCACGCCGCCTGCGCCGGCCGGAATGCTGTTGATGACCTCGGACATATAGTCGTACAGGCTCTCATAGATCGTCTCCTGGGATTCGGCGACGTTCTTCTTCTCCAGATAGATATCGATCTCGTCAAGCGCGAGGTGATCCTTCACCCACTCGAGGCATTTGCCCGCCGTCTCCAGCTCGGCAAAGTAGTTATAGCAGCCGGGGACTGCCCCGACAGTCGCGGCGATCATGGCGCTCGCATCCACCATGCTCTTATCCACCACGGTGGAGACCCAGCCGGAGGTGCCGCAGTAGATGTGCGTGTCGCCCAGATTGACGCTGCCCGCGCCGACGCCGATCAGCGAGGCGTCGCCGCCGCCGCCGAAGACCGAGGTCCCCGGCTTGAGCCCGAGCTCCGCCGCGGCCTTTTCCGTCAGCCCGCCTGCCCAGTCGGTGCAGGCGATGATGCGGGGCATATGCGCCGGATTGACGCCGAGCATTTTCATCACGGAGGTGCTCCAGCAGTGCTTGTGGATATCATACATCAGCGCGGCGAAGGCGGAGTCCTCCGTCATGACGAATTCACCCGTCATGCGGCAGATGATGTACTCCTTGACGTCCAGCCACTTATACACCTTTGCGAAGACGTCCGGCTCATGATTTTTGACCCAGTTGTACTTCCAGACGGGGTCCTTGACGCTCGCCGCCACGGCGCCGGTGGCCTTGAGGGATTTGAGCAGCTTGACAATGTTGGCCCCGGCGATCTGCGGACCATAGGCCAGCCCCTTTTTCAGCTCCTCCTTGGCGCGCTGGTCCATGTAGCTCATGGCGCGGCGCACGGCATTTCCGTCCTTGTCGACGAGGACAAGGCCCTGCATCTGGGAGCAGAACGAGATGCCGGAGATCCGATCGGCCGGGACCGGACTCTTCGCCATCAGGCGGGAGGTCGTCTGGCAGATGGCGTCCCACCACTCGTCCGGATCCTGCTCAGCCCCGCCGTCCTCCAGAACGTAGAGCCGGTAGCCCTGCATCTCGGCGGCCGCCAGCCTGATGGTATCCGATACCTCGAACAGGCAGGTCTTGACCCCTGTTGTTCCGATATCATAGGCGATCACATACAGCTTTTCTTTCATAAATCTATTCCTCCTGCTTTTGCAGCGCAGATTTTACGAACCTGACAATCTGGTCTACCACAAAGTCGTCCCGCCCGAGGATGTCCTCCCCCGCGTACACGCGAAAGCGCTCCTCATAATACTCGCATGCGTAGGAAAACTGCAGAGCCATAAAAATATTGTCCAGCGCAAAGGCCGCCATGCCGGCGTCGATATCCGCCCGGATCTCCCCGCGCTCCTGTCCCTGACGGATCAGCCGGGTATAGATCCCCGCGGAGACGCTCTCCATCTCATGGGCAATCTCCCGCGCGAGGGAGGCGTTTTCCTGTGCCGCGATCCCGCCGTAGAGGCGGATCAGCGCACTGTCGCGCGAGGTCTCCTGGATGGAGCGGATCACGGATTCCAGCTTGCTGAGAATGGGCTTGTCGGATTCATACACCCCTTCCAGCGTCCGCTCAAGCTCGCGGATCCCCGCCTGCACAACGGTTAAAAAAAGCTCCCGTTTGGTGTCAAAATATTTATAGATGGAGCCGACGCTCACGCCGGCCCGCTTGGCGATCAGGTTGATATTTGTATTTTCAAATCCGTTTTCGGAAAATTCGCGCGTCGCGACGGCGAGGATTTTCTCCCGCTTTTGGGCGGGGATCTTTAAAAAGGTCGGTTTGCAGTGTGTCTGATTCATGCGTCCCTCCTGTATACCTGGGGTGAGCCGGTGCTCACTTGCCTTTTATTTTAACATATACGCCGGAAGGTGTACATGACAATGTTGACTAAAAAATGGCTCTTTTTTTTGGCACAAAAAGCCCTTTCCACCCCTGCGGAAATATGATATACTGATAAAGTGAGCGGCGATTCACCGTTTTTGCGGATCTCCGCCCGGCCGAAATCTCTACAGAGCGATTTTTTGCAAATTAAATTATATAAACAGGAGGTAACACAAATGGACAACCGCTTTGCAATCTCGGAGTACAATGATGCGGCAGCCGTCACCAAGCAGCTCGACGAGCTGATCAAAAAGCCGCCGTATATCATTGCCCCGGACAAACTGAAAGAGTACGAGGACGAATACTACGCGAAAAAGTGCCAGAAGTCCAAGGCCATGATCGAAGAGGCCAAGAACTACATCCCCGGCGGCGTGCAGCATAATCTGGCGTTCAACTATCCGTTCCCGCTGGTGTTCACCAAGGCGGAGGGCGCCAAGCTGTACGACATCGACGGCAACGAGTACTACGACTTCCTTCAGGCGGGCGGCCCCACGGTGCTCGGCTCCAACCCGAAAGTCGTGCGCGATCAGGTGATCGATCTGCTCAACACCGGAAGCCCCTCCACCGGCCTGTTCCACGAGTTTGAGTATAAGCTGGCCAAGAAGATCTGCGACAGCGTGCCAAATGTGCAGATGTTCCGTATGCTCAACTCCGGCTCCGAGGCGTGCATGGTGGCGATCCGTATCGCCCGCCTGGCCACCAAGAAGAAGAACATCGTCAAGATGGGCGGCGCCTATCACGGCTGGAGCGATCAGCTGGGCTACGGCATCCGGATCCCGGGCTCCAAGTTCACCCAGGCGCACGGCGTGCCGCTGTACATCTTCAAGCATACGCAGGAATTTTTCCCGAACGATCTCGACGCGCTGGAGCGCGTGCTGCGCAGGAACCAGTTCTACGGCGGTACGGCGGCCGTCATGATCGAGCCGGTAGGCCCCGAGAGCGGCACCCGTCCGCTGGATAAGGACTTCAACAAGGGCGTGGAGCGCCTGTGCCGCAAGTACGGCGCCCTGCTGATCTTCGATGAGGTCGTCACCGGCTTCCGCATCGGCATGGCCGGCGCGCAGGGCTACTTTGGCGTGTCCCCCGACCTGACCATCTTCGGCAAGGTCATCGCCGGCGGCTATCCGGGCGCGGGCGGCGTCGGCGGCAAGAAGGAGTACATGAAGTATCTGGCCGCCGGGATCCAGACGGGCGACAAGGTCCATAAGGCACTCGTCGGCGGCACGATGGCTGCGACTCCCATCAGCTGCGTAGCTGGTTATTACACCCTGGAGGAGATCGAAAAGCAGAACGCCTGCCAGAAGGCCGGCCAGATGGGCGACAGGATCACCAAGGGCCTTCAGGAGATCATCAAAAAGCGCAACCTTCCGTTCGTTGCGTTCAACCAGGGGTCCATCTGCCACCTCGAGACGGTCGGCACGATGCACTTTGCCATCAACTGGAAGAAGCCGTGGCAGATTCCGCACATCCTCGACGAGACGAGCATCCGCAAGAAGGAAATGGAGCACTACGGCGCCGCCTATATGGCGGAGGGCCTTGTGACGCTGGCCGGCAGCCGCCTGTACACCAGCGCCGCCTATACCGAGGAGATGATCGACGACGCGCTGGCCCGCTTTGACCGCGTGTTTGAGAACATCACCGTCATGCAGAAATAAGCAGGCACCTGTATGGATTTTACTGCGGGCCCGCCCGTCCGGGCGGGCCCGTTCCCCATTCAGGGCGTCAATTTACCGCAAAGGAGAATTTCAGATATGGATATGGAGCTTCAACAGGCGCGCGAGCTCGTCATTGAGGCCGGTAAAAAGCTGGTCGAGACAGGGCTGATCGCGCGCACGTGGGGCAACGTCAGCTGCCGCGTCAATGACAGGCAGTTTGTCATCACGCCCAGCGGCCGCGCCTATGAGACGCTGACGCCGGAGGAGATCGTCCTGGTCAATATAGCGGACTGCTCCTATGACGGCGACGTCAAGCCCTCCTCCGAAAAGGGCATCCACGCCGAGTGCTACAAGCTGCGCTCAAATGTCAACTTTGTCATTCACACGCACCAGTTCAACGCCTCCATCATCAGCGCGATTGGCTGCGATATCAATAATATCACCGGCAGAAGCGCGGAGATCCTCGGGGATAACGTCCCCATGGCCGCCTATGGGCTGCCCGGGACGGGCAAGCTGAAGGCCGGCGTTGTCGCCGCCTTTACGCGCAGTGACAGCAAGGCCGCCATCATGCGCCACCATGGCGCGGTGTGTGTGGGGGAATCGTATGAGGACGCCTTTGCCGTGGCCAATGAACTCGAGAAGGTGTGCGCGCAGTTTCTGCTGAAAAAATGCGCCGGCCTCACCTGCACCGCGGCCGACACCTGGGAGAGCGTGCGCGATTACTTCCTGGCGAACCGTCAGGCAAAGGGAAAGGATGCGCGCGAGGTCTGCGCATATGACAGCGTTCGGGACTCCGGGATCTTCAACCTGCTCAATCAGGATGGAGAGGTCGTCGGGACGATCGACCTGAAAACGGGAAAGGCGCTTGTGGGCGAGTGCCCGCCCGAGGCGGATCTCCACTGCGCCGTCTACAACCGGCGGAAGGATATCAACGCCATCCTGCACACCAAGGACGGGGACGTCGTCGCCGTCTCTCACATCGGCCGCACGATCAAGCCGCTGCTGGACGATTTTGCACAGATCTGCGGCGCCACGGTGCGCTGCGCGCGCTTTGATCCCAAATCCACCCTGGCCACGGCGGGCAAGGCTGCGCGGGCGCTGCGCGGCCGCGACGCCGTGCTGCTCAAGGATAACGGCGCGCTGTGCTGCGGCTCTAATGAATACGACGCGCACGCGGTGCGTATGATCGTGGAAAAGCAGTGCAAATCCATGGTGGGCGCCGCCCTGTTCGGCAAGCCGAAGGCCATCAATCCGATCGAGACGCGCCTGATGCGGCTGGTGTACAAGATGAAGTATTCCAAGCAGAAAAATAAATAAAGAGAGATCGCCAAGGTTCTGTTGTAAATAGAATACGACAGAAATCGAGATTCGCGCGCCGGCCTCCCTTACACAGGGGGGCCTTTTATCCGCGCAGCGGACATTTCTCCTAAAAGGGGAATCGCCCTCAAGGGGAAGCCGATGTTTATTAGTACAGACCATTTAAGCCTTCCCCTCGAGGGGAAGGGGGACCGCTTGCGGTGGATGAGGTGGATTCTGCGGGTTATGCCGAGTTTCTGTAATCCGCAGGCCTTCCACCTCATCAGTCAGCTTCGCTGACAGCTTCCCCTCAAGGGGAAGCCAGTATTTGTTTCTGCGAATTCTTTGCCGTCTCCCGCAGGCGGAACCCTTTGTCCGCTTGGCAGACATTTTCCCTGATAGGGGAATTTCCCTCAAGGGGAAGCAAAAAAGGTGCAGCACGAAAGTTTGTACAATCCTCGTAGGGAACGCCGCCGCGTCGTCGCGGACTGCATATCGCTTGGAACGCCGTTCCGACGGAACGTCATTCCGCGCTTATTCCGTCGCTCCTCCTTGCCGCAAAAAGTTCCGCTTGCTGCGTCTGTTCGCTTGCAAGCGCGCTCACGACGTCTCCGCGGCGCTATCAATTTTTTGCGGGGCTGACGGGGAGCAGATGGACGCCGCTGTCTACCGGAATCCCCCCAGGCGCACATCCGCGTGCAGGTATCCCTTGTGTAAAGAAAAAGGCTTGAATTTTAGGAAAATTTTCAATTTCATCTTTTTCAGGGGCATTCCGCGAACCGTTCATCTGTGCAGCGGAACGCTGAGGGCAGCGTTCCCTACGGGATGGTGCAAAAAGGAAGCGTACGCCTCAAAAATCCCCTGTGTAAAGCCGGATTTGAACACACGCCGCCCAAAGTATGTGCACACTTTCGTAGGGAACACCGCCCTCGGCGTTCCGAAAGAGGGGCAACGGGAAGCAGAGGGCGATGGTTGTCACTCGAAATTCCTCCGGGCGCGCGATCGGTCGCGTTCCAAAATCAAAATACAATAGCAGCTTGCTCCCAAAACGGGCATCACAAAACAGCTCGCTCCTCAAAAGAGGCGGTTTTAGCTTCCATTGAGGGGCGGATTTTGTGTGTTGTTTTTGGGACAGGTTATTTTGCGACGGACCCTTCATCTGCCGGATTTTTGTCTTTTGAAGCACGCGGGGCAAAAAATTTCACGACTCGGGCTTTTTCATTGGTACGGATTGTTTTTGGCAAACAGAAATCTCCCCGCGGTGTAATGTGCACTGCGGGGAGATTTTGCATCCTTCTTACATCAAAATGGCCTGCGCCAGGGAGAAATAGATGACCAGAGTAACGGCGTCCACGATGGTGGTGATCATCGGGCCGGCCATGAGCGCGGGGTCCAGATGGATGAGCTTTGCCACGATCGGGAGCGTGCAGCCGATGACCTTTGCCACGATTACGGCGCACACCATGGCCATGCTGGTGACGACGCACTCCATCAGCGTGCCGCTGCGCAGCAGAAGCATACGCCCGAGGTTGACGGTGCCGAGGATCAGGCTGCAGATCAGGGCCACGCGCAGCTCCTTCCACAGGATGCGCAGATAGTCGCGCGCGGTGATCTCGCCCAGCGCCAGATTGCGGATCACCAGCGTGGAGGTCTGACTGCCGGCGTTTCCGCCCGTATCCATCAGCATGGGGATCGAGGCCGTCAGGGCCACCATGCCGGAGAGCAGCACTTCAAAGTGTTCAATGATTTTTCCGGTAAAGGTGGCGGAGATCATCAGCACCAGCAGCCATACGATACGGTTCCCCGCGAGGCGGAAGACGCTGGTCTTCAGGTATGGCTTATCATTGCCGGAGGGCTTGAGCAGGCTCATTTTTTCGAGGTCCTCCGTATTCTCCTCCTCGATGACGTCTACGATATCGTCGACGGTGATGATGCCCACGAGGCGGTCCTCATTATCGAGGACGGGGACGCTTAAAAGGTCGTACTTGCGGACGATGTCGGCGACCTCCTCCTGGTCGTCAAGGGTGTGCACATAGCGCAGGTACTCCATGCCGTCCATGATGTCGCGGATCAGATCGTCCTCATCCGCCATGATCAGGTGCCGCAGCTGGACGGAGCCGATCAGATGGCGCGCATCGTCAATGCAGTAGCAGGTATAGATCGTCTCCTTGTCCACGGCTGTTTTCCGGATGTGGTCGATCGCCTCGCGCACGGTGTAGCGGTCGTGCAGCTCCACCATTTCAATCGTCATGATGCTGCCGGCGGAATTCTCCGGGTATTTGAGGAATTTATTGATCAGCTCGCGCGTTTTCGGGTCCGTATTGGCCAGCACGCGGCGCACGACGTTGGCCGGGACCTCCTCGAGCATATCGACCGTATCGTCCAGATACAGGTCGTCCACCAGTACGTGGAGCTCCTTGTCCGTGGCGGCTTCAATGATCCCGGTGCGGGAGTCCGCATCCAGATAGGAGAAGACATCCGCGGAGATGTCCTTGGGCAGAATGCGAAAGACGAGCAGCGTCTGCTCCCGGTTTAAGTCCTCCATGAACTCGGCGATATCGACCTCGTTCATCTTTTCCAGCCGTTCGCGCAGTTCGGGGAAATTGTACCGGTCAAGCAGTTCGCGCAGCTCGTCAAAATTATTGTTCTCCATAAAAACAAAGCACTCCTTTCTGCGCAGCGCGCATCAGGAGTGCCGGATTCCGCCGGGCGCGGAAAATCACACGGCGGACAGACTTCCGCCGCGCGGTGAGACACACGGGATGCACACTGCGGTTGATAATCGAACGGGGACGCCCGTTCTACTGCCTTCGCTGCCTTCCAAGCGGTCTCACCTCCGTTTTTCTGGGTCTCTGTCCGTAAATCGGACAAAAACGTTTCCTTAATAAATAGTCTATCCTCTTTTTCCGGGGAAGTCAAGCCCGGGCCGGGAGAGATTTCCACAAAAACGGCGATTATTTTTAGGCGGAACGCTGGGGGCAGCGTTCCCTACGGGGATGGTGCAATCAAGGCCTCCCTATGGAAGACAATTCCCCTATCAGGGGAATCACCCCTTACACAGGGGAGGCATTTGATTGTACAGCCCCCCGCTTTGCACCCGTAGGGAACGCCGCCCCCGGCGTTCCGAAAGGGAGCCACAGCGGAAGAAAAAGGTTCCGGCCGTCAACCGACTCCCTCTGGCCTCGCATTCACGTGCCGGCATTCCGTGTGTAAAGAAAAAGGTTTGGATTTTAGGAGGATTTTCAATTTTATCTTTTTCACGGTCATTCCACGAACCGTCCATCTGTGCGGCGGAACGCTGAGGGCAGCGTTCCCTACGGGGTTGGTGCAAACTCCGTCGCGGACTGCATCGCTCGGGAGGCCGGATCCTTCTTATAGACTGAACGTTCTGTATAACGATCATTAAAAATAATAAATCAGGTTGTCAAGAACGCTGATTGTAAAAAAATCAAGCGAAAGTTCTGTTAAAGAATGCAAGGAAAAGGGCTGAAAAAATTAAATGATTGTGAAAAATGACGAATGAATTTCCAAAACGGCGGGGAAAACCGGATTTTTTTCAAGCGAAAATCGGGATCATATCCGCTTTTGAAAAACAAAATTTGGTTATTCTGCTATTTTTTTTTTTTTTTTCTATTTTTTTTATGCTTGATTTACAAAATCATCAGATGTATAATAGGGCGCGTAAGAATGGGAGAAGTTTTAAGAACTCCCCCCATGGGATGATTGACACTTTTTAAGAAAGGGGTTAAAAGGTTCATGAAGACAAGAAGATGGAAAAGGGCGTTGAGCGTCGTGCTTGCGGGCGCGATGGTTACAACGTCACTTTCCGCGGCAATGACCGCATTCGCGGCGGAGGGCGATAGCGAGGATTATAACAACGCTATTAACGCTGCTGTAGATGCGGCTGCGGCGTCAGATGTTTTTGATTCTTTGAGCAGCTATTCCAGCGTTTATGATGATGCTGCTGGGAATATGAAGACATACGTCGAAAACTTTATTAAGGCATCGGTAGCGCTGAACACGCAGGATGCTACAACCTATGCCAAGATGGCAAACACCACCTCCAAGATTACTGCGGATATCAAATCCGGATTGGCTGAAGAGAGCCTCGGTGAGGAAGAACTAGCGGCCAAACAGGCAGCAGTTGACAAGTTTAAACCCAACAATTATGCGACGATTTATGTATATCCCTGGTATTATGGGGATACAACTGCAGCGGCGGATGTAACCGCGCAGGAGAGCTACACCCGTTATCAATACGGCGTGACTTCCCTGTGGCCGACTACTACAGCGCTGACTGAAAATACAACCACATCGGTCAGTGCGGTGTCAGATCTGATCGCACTCAGAGATCAGATTGCAGGCGGCTTCCTGACAAAAGACGTTTCATCGATGGATTTTGAGACGGCGGTTTCCACCTTCACTGCTGCATATGACGGGTATGACGGCCTGTTGGATGTCCCGGCTGCGTGGCGTCTGGATTTGGATAGTCAGATGGATGCAGTTAAGGCACAGTTGGAGAAAGCCGCAGGTCAGGCGGGTACGCTTGCAGAGAATGAAATGAATGCGTTCTTGGAGGCACATTCCGCCGACACAATTACGCTGGAGAATTACACCGAAGAGGCGGCCGCTTACCGCGAGGTGGACAGCTTGATCGATCAGCTCCCCAGCAGTATGAGCAGCTATACTGATAAATACAGCTCGGTCCGCAGTAGCCGTTCAACGTATGAAAGCGCGGCGAAAGCTGCTGTCGTTACTTTAGTTGGCGATGAGATCGTGGCTATCACCACAGCGTATGGTGAGGATGGCAGCGGTGTAAATGAGTCAAATTATGAAGAGGCCTCGGCAAGGATTTCTGCCGTGACAACGGTCTATAATGATGGTGCTTTTGGCACTCTGACATTGCAGAGGTATGAGGGAACTTATTTGCGCGATTGGATCGCTAAACTGAATCCGGTCAGCGGTGCGGCAGAGTTCATTTCGGGCGGCGGCCAGAGCTGGATCGATGATGTGAATGCACTGTA
Source organism: uncultured Oscillospiraceae bacterium (assembly GCA_949293315.1). Classification (GTDB taxonomy): domain Bacteria; phylum Bacillota; class Clostridia; order Oscillospirales; family Acutalibacteraceae; genus Onthovicinus. Next base: position 39,353 of record CASFCH010000027.1, read on the forward strand.
CAATCAGTACGGCGCGGATAGCTTTACTGTTCCGGTTGAGGAAGCAGTAGAGGTCAACACCCGTCTGGGAGAGCTCAAAGCGACCTATGATGCTATGAGTGATAACGTCAAGGGCTTGGCGAATATTGCAGCGGCCTACACGACATATGAGACAATGGCCGCCGCCGTTGTTGAGCCGTACTTCCAAGCGACCCTGAACGAGTATCAGGCTGCAATCGACGAGATGAAAGCGGATTGGTTTGACGGCGAGAACGTGAAAGCCATCACAATGAATGACTTTGTCACGGTTTCTGCTGTACTGGCCAACCTGGATTCTCTTTATGCACGTTTTAATGATGAGCAGAAAAATAATGAGGATGTTATAGCTGCTTACGCGGCGCATGCAGCGCTTCAGGCTGCATACGATACCGCGCTCAACAGTGCGGATTCCTATGTGGAGTCTGAGTTCACCTATCCCGAGGGACTCAATGAGGAGAATGTTGCCGAGGCGATTGACACACTGGATACCGTCCTCACAAATTCCGAACTGATCTCTATTCTCGGTCTGGGCACGGACAGCTTGGCGCAGTTTGTGACGGATAACGTCTATTCCGATGCCGCCGTTACGCTTGTTGTAAAAACGGTGTTCCCGCTGCTTGTGGATCTGCTGGGTGATAGTGCAAGCCTCGCGTCTATTGTCGGGATTAATGTTACGCCGCGCACAGTAGCTCAGGGCCTGGCAAATTATCCGGAGGCAAAAGCAGCGTTTGAAGCTGCAGTTGACGATTGGAATGCAGTTGACTGGAATGCTGTCTCCTGGGGTGTCGAAACCGGCAATGCTGACCAGTTCTATGCGGCACTCGGCGCGAACATGGAAGGTATCCAGAAAGTTCTTGCTGCTCTGTTGGCCAACAGCCCAATGACAGGCCTTGTAAAAATTGCGGGTGTTGACGGTTATGCCTTGACGTTTGTTCCGTTGCTGACACAGCTTGGCTGTGAAAATATTGCCACGGTTGAGGAGTTTAAGGCGGATACTTCTGCAACAGCAATGCTGCGGAAGATTGTGGAGCCGCTCGTCAATCGCGTGGTTGAGATTTGCGGCGCACCTGTTGAGGAGTTGACCGGCCTGCTGCCGCAGGTGGCCTACTTCCTGACGGCGGACGGCCTGAAACAGGTTCTTTCCCCGTTAGTCATTGATGTTAGTGGTTTTGCGACACTCAAAGTTGATCTCTGGGAGACGCTGAGCGCATCTGTCAATCTCAATGATATCAACGCACTTCTCAGCGGCCTGATCGCAGATGCAGTTCCTGGCTTTAGCTGGGTCAATATTGATTTTATCTATCTGGCGGGCCTCGGCTCTGCGGAGACGGCTTCCGACGTGGCTGGGAATAATTACGTCAAGGTCACAGCGGACAACAGCAAAGTAGCGGTAGCGCTGCTTGAGTATGTGGGCAAGGTCCTGAATGCGAATGCACAGTTCATCAAGGATTCCATCCCGGCGATCGCGGATGAGAATCTGGCGGGCGTAGTCAACGGACTGCTGGATACGGTCCTGAATGCGGAGCCCGGCAAGATCGCCACGGCGCTGATCCACTTCATCGCGCCGCAGTGCGAGACGGCGGTCAGCCCGTACAACTATCCGGAGATCGAGCAGAACAAGCTCGTCATCCCGGAGGGCGTCGTCTACGGTGAGGACGCCTATGCGCAGACCCCGGCGGCTCTGGATGCGCTGCTCAAGGGCTTCGGTCTGGATCTTTCCAGCCTTGTTTCCGGCGCGCTGTACACGGACGACCTGATCGCTCAGGTGTTCGGCCTGTATGACACGATTCGTGCGAATGCAACGGTCGCGCAGGTGTTTGATGCCCTTGGTATCGACATCAGCGAGGAGACGATCACCGCCCTGAAGGCGGAGGCCGGCTCTGTGACGGATCAGGCGAGCTTTGTGAAGGCGCTGACGACGGCGCTGAGCCCGTTTGACGACGTGCTTGCGATGCTGTTCGCAGGACAGGATTACAGTGTGTTCGGCTATACCGTCAAGGGTATGGACAACTACAACACAGTCGTTATTCCGCTGCTTGAGGTGCTCGGCTGCACAGATGTGATGAGCGCGAAGGACTATCAGGCTGCCGTTGCGGAGGGCGCTTCCCCGTTGGAGGCGATCGTGACGCAGGTGCTTGACCGGCTGAACGAGATCCTGGCCTCCCCGGTGGACAATCTGACAAAGGTTCTGCCGAATCTGGCCTACTTCCTGGACAGCAACAACCTGTCCGTGATGCTTGAAAACGTGCTTGCGCCGCTGGATACGCTGCTGGCGCACGTGGATGTGGATCTGACGGCGACGCTGAACAGTCTGCTTGAGGCGTTCGGGATCCCGGCGATCGACGATCTGGACAACGACCTGGCGGGCCTGCTGAATCAGGTGCTTGGGATGATCCAGGTCAATGGGGCGCCGCTGGCGCTGACGCTGCCGGCGATCGACCTGCACAAGCTGGCGAGCTACGGTACGACAGAGACGTACACGAGTGCAATGGTGATCGACGGGAAGAACGTGGAGGCAAAGCGGATCGTGGCAGATCAGGCGGCCGTGACGGGCGCAGTGATCGGCTACCTGTACGAGGTGCTGTCTGACGAGGCGACCATGGATCTGATCAGCGGCCTGCTGGGTGACAGCGGAGCGATGGTCGAAGGGATCCTTGGCGGACTTCTTGGGAACGGCGAAGCCGGCTTCACGAATGCGCTGTTTGAGCTGCTTGGGTTCACGCCCGCGGCGGATGATAACAACGGCGGCGAAGGCGGCAATGAGGGCGGCAATGACAACGTCAACACCGGCGACACGATGCTGGCGGTAGTCGCAGGCGCGGCAGTGCTTGCGGCGGGCGCGGTGCTTGTCCTCTCCCGTAAGAAGAAAGAAAACTGATTTCTCTGATAATCATCCTGTGGGTTTTAATTAGAGAACGCCCCTGGACCGAGAGGTCCAGGGGCGTTTTCCCATGTGTGGCGAAAGCCGAGACGTCAGCGGAAGCCGAGTAGTGCTGTGCCCTGTTGACAGGAAATTTAAATTTGAGTATAATAAAAGTGCAAGGGATCGCCAGATGAACGGCTGGTTCCCGGATTTTAGATTAGACTGAACGCCTTATCATGACGGGAAGGGCGGTCAGTCTTTTTTTATTGCCAGAATGAGCAACAGCAAAATCACCATAAAGGCGATGATGTACGTCATTGGCAACACCTCCCTCCTCCCGCAGACAGCGGGGAAGAAAGAGGAACCAACCGCTCACCGTTACACGGGGAGCCCTTGCACGGAGGATATTATATCAGAATCAGGGACGGCGGTAAAATGCCGGCGGATAACAAAACCCGGGCTTGGAATGCCCTGTTGACAGGAAATTTAAATTTGAGTATAATAAAAGTGCAAGGGATCGCCGGATGAACGGCTGGTTCCCGGACTGATTATAGACTAACAGCCACATCTTGTCAGGGAGGGGCGGTTAGTCTTTTTTTATTGCGATGACGAGCAACAATAATACAACCATAAAGGTGATTATGTACGCCATGGGCAACACCTCCCCCTTCCCGCAGACAGCGGGGAAGAAAGAGGAACCAACCGCTCACCGTTACACGGGGAGCCCTTGCACGGAGGATATTATATCAGAATCGGGGGCAGTGGTAAAATGCCGACGGATAACAAAACCCGGGCTTGGAATGCCCTGTTGACAGGAAGCTGGATTTGAGTATAATAAAAGTGCAAGGGATCGCCGGATGAACGGCTGGTTCCCCATTTGGAATGGACTAACTGCCAGATCTTAGGGGATGCGGGCGGTTAGTCTTTTTTTATTGCGATGACGAGCAACAATAATACGGCCATAAAGGCGATGATGTACGTCACAGGCAACACCTCCCTCCTCCCGCAGACTGCGGGGAAGAAAGAGGAACCAACCGCTCACCGTTACACGGGGGCCCTTACACGATTGGTATTATATCAGACAGCGAGAGGATCTGTAAAATACTGCAGGGATAAATTTGTAAAGGATAAAAAGTATTTCGCCGTACTCTTAAAAAGAGCGCGGCGGAAATTTTTTTATTCTGTTTTTGCATAAAACTATGCAAAAACAGGCGGTGTTGGGACTATAGGTGCAGGAGGTTCACAGTCGGGAGACATGCTGCAGGGGAAGACGGCAGACAGCTTGCGCGGTGTCTGCCGCTGATGCAGAATCACGCGGAGAGGAGGAACCGGAACGCAGGATCAAAATTTGGTGGAGAAAGGCCCGATGACAGCGCGTGAGGGCTACAGACGGCTGGCGTTCGGCAGCTGTGCGGATGCCTTCAAGCTCCTGTTCCGGGAGGAACCGCCCACGGATCGGGAGATCGAGAAAATGGATCTGTTCTGTGTCAGCGCGGTAAAGCAGGGCAAAAACGGCGGACTGGAGCTGAGCTTTTTCAATCGGTTTGAGGCGCTGGACCGGCTCGCGGAACTGGAGCGAACGGAGTCGGAGGCCGGGCGGGAACCGCCCCCGTTCTATTCCGCGCTGGTGCAGGGGGCGCGGGCAATCACGGAAAAGGAGGGGACCGGCGGCGATGCGCCGTGACAGCGCAGGGGGAAGGGCGCGGGCCTATGCGCCCTTTTCGGAAAAACAGCTGCGGGCGCTGACCTGGTGGTGCCCGCCGTGCCCTTACCAGGCGGTGATCTGTGACGGCGCCGTGCGCAGCGGGAAAACACTGTGCCTGTCGGTCTCCTTTATATCGTGGGCAATGGATTTCTTTGACGGGGTGGATTTTGCCCTGTGCGGGAAGACGGTGCAGTCCCTGCGGCGAAATCTGCTGCTCCCGCTGATGCCGGTGCTGGGGTCGGTCGGCTTTGCGTGTGAGGAGAGCTTGACACGCGGCTATGTGGATATCCGTTTCCGCGGGCGGGAAAATCGGTTTTACCTCTTTGGCGGGATGAATGAGAGCTCCGCCGCGCTGATCCAGGGAATGACGCTGGGGGGCGTGCTGTTTGATGAGGTGGCGCTCATGCCGCGTTCCTTTGTGGAGCAGGCAATGGCACGATGTTCGCTTGATGGGGCGAAGTTTTTCTTTAACTGCAATCCCGAAAGCCCGGGACACTGGTTCTATAACGAATGGATCCGGCGCGCGGACGAGCGTGCGTGCCTCTACCTCCACTTCACCATGGCGGACAACCCCTCCCTGAGCGAGGAGACGCTTGCGCGTTACCGCAGGCTCTACTCCGGCGCGTTTTATGAGCGGTTCGTGGAGGGGAAGTGGGTGGCGGCGCAGGGGCTGGTCTACCCGTTTTTCCGCCCCGAGACGTATGTCCGCCCCTGCCACGGAAGCTGTGAGATGTACTATATCTCCTGTGATTACGGCACGGTGAACCCGGCCTCCTTCGGGCTGTGGGGCCTGTGCGGCGGAGTGTGGTACCGCCTGCGCGAATACTACCACGACTCCCGGATCAGCGGGGAGCAGCGCACCGACGAGGAGCACTATACCCGTCTGGAGGAGCTGGCGCATGATCTGCCGATCCGCGGGGTGATCGTGGATCCATCCGCGGCGAGCTTTATCGCCTGCATCCGCCGCCACGGCCGGTTCCGCGCGCTGCCCGCCGTGAATCGGGTGCTCGACGGCATCCGCATGGTGGCCGATGCGCTCAAGGAGGGAAAGATCGTGATCTGTCCGCCCTGCGCAGATGCGATCCGGGAGTTCGGACTGTACCGCTGGCGGGATTCGGGCGCGATGGACGCCGTGCGCAAGGAGCACGATCACGCGATGGACGATATCCGCTACTTTGTATCCACAGTGCTCGGCGAGCGGCATGACGGCGGATTTTCCATTGCGGTGGCGCGCGGCGCCATGTGACAAAAGGGGGTAAAGCATGGCTTTTGGCAAAAAAAACAGAAAAAAGGACGTAAAATCCCCGGCCGTCTGTGTACAGACGGGGCGGCAGGCATCCCTTCCGGAGACCGCGCTGCCGGACGGAATGTGCGGGCGCATGTACGAGGCGCTGCGGGAGGCGGTCCCGCTGATCGACGCGGCGATCTTCAAGATCATCCGGCTGGTGGGGGGATTCCGGCTGACGTGCGGGGATGCGTATCGAGACAGGCGGCTGGAGGAGTTCCTGCGCGCGGTGCCCGTCAATGGGACGCAGTGCGGCATCGAGGCCTTCCTCTCCGCGTATCTGGAGCAGATGCTCGTCTACGGGACGGCGGTGGGGGAGATCGTGACGGGTTACGGCGGCGTGCATGCGCTGTACAATGTGCCGCTGGAAAACGTGGAGCTGCGGCGCGGGAAAAGTCCGGTGGAGGTGCTTATCTGCCGGCGGGAGATGGACGGCGGCGCCTCGCCCGTGAAGTATCCCGAGCGGATCGTGCTCTCCGTGCTCAACCCCACGCCGGGGCAGATGACCGGCAACTCCATTCTGAAGGGGCTCCCCTTTGTCAGCGGCGTGCTGATGAAGATCTACAACACGATCGGCCTCAACTGGGAGCGCGTGGGGAATGTGCGCTTTGCGGTGACGTATAAGCCGCAGGGGGATGATGTCTCCCAGGCGTATGCCCGGGAGCGGGCGGAGCAGATCGCGCGGGAGTGGAGCAGCGCCATGAAGGATACGGGAGTGGTGCGCGACTTTGTGAGCGTGGGGGATGTATCGGTCCGCGTTATCGGGGCGGAGGGTCAGATCCCGGACAGCGAAATCCCCGTGCGGCAGATGCTCGAGCAAATCGTGGCCAAGCTGGGGATCCCGCCGTTCATGCTCGGGCTGACGTGGTCCACGACGGAGCGGATGTCCGCCCAGCAGGCGGATGTGCTCACCAGCGAGCTGGAGGCGTACCGGCGGATTTTGACGCCGGTGATCGAGCGGATCGGCGATGCCGCGCTCTCCCTGCTGGGCGGCGGGCGGTGCTGCGTACAGTGGGAGGAGATCACGCTTCAGGACGAGGTGGAGCACGCGAAGGCCCGCCTCTATCACGCGCAGGCTCAGCGCATGGAGCGGGAAAACAGGACTTGGACACACGGAGGGGGAGCGGATGATTCAGAAATCGGCAAATACGGCGCAGGCGGTGACGAGGCCGGGGATCCCGACGCCGGCGGAGCTTGAGCAGATCAATGCACAGGCCTACGGGGAGCTGACGGAACAGGATGTATATACATTCACCGTGGTTCTCTGCGACAATGAGGTGGACCGCGATCTGGAGCGGTTCTCCATCCCCGCGCTGGAGACGCTGGCGGGCATGTTCATCGGGAAGAGTGGGATTTTTGACCACAGTATGAGCGGACGCGACCAGGTAGCGCGGATTTATGACTGTTATGTACAGGCGGACCCGGGCAGGACGACGCGGGCGGGTGAGATGTACACGGCCCTCAAGGCGCGGGCATATACGCTGCGCGGCAGTGCGCTGGCGCGTGAGATCGAGGCGGGGATCAAGCGGGAGGTCAGCGTGGGATGTGCCGTAGCGCGATCGGTCTGCTCCGTGTGCGGGGCGGATCTGCGCCGCGGGCCGTGCGGGCATACGCGTGGGAATCTCTATGACGGCGTGCTCTGCTGTGCGGTGCTCGACGATCCGACGGACGCGTACGAGTGGTCCTTTGTGGCCGTTCCGGCACAGCCGGCGGCCGGCGTATCAAAATCCTTTGAGGGATTGGAGGCAGATAAAATGGAAGACATTACGGAAATCCTGAAGTCCTCCCGCGGGGAGGTGACGGTGAGCGGCGATCAGGCGCAGGCCCTGCTCAAACGCATGGACAGCCTGGAGGCACTGGCCCGCGACGGGGAGCTGTACCGCAAGAGCCTGTGTGCGGAAATCGGGAACCTGTGCACGGCGGTCTCGCCGCAGATGGATCCGGAAAAGCTCGAGCAGATCCTGAAAAAAATGACTGCGGACGAGCTGGGGGAGCTGCGGAAGGCTTTTGCCGCGCGAGCGGATGCACTGCACCCGCCTGCCATGCAGATCGCAGGCGATCCGCCCGGAGCCGGGAGGCGGACCGACAACAGTGAATTCAGAATGTGAGAGGAGAGCGTGCGATGAACGTATCATTTCAGGGCTTTGGTGAGCAGGTTCTCACCTTTGAGACGGATGCGGAGCTGAAGGCGGGGATTCCCGTCAAGGTGACGGAGAGCGGTAAGGTTGCCGCCTGCGGCGACGGGGGATCGTTTGCGGGGGTCACGGTCTCCCCGTCCCGTGAGGGGCTGGCGGCCGTCCAGATGGGTGGATATGTGCGGTTGAAATACACGGGGACTGCGCCGGCTTTCAACCGGACGGTGGTGACGGCCGACGCATCCGGCGGGATCAAGGCCGCATCCGCGGCGGGGGGAGACGCCGCCGGGCGCGAGGTGCTGGTAGTGGAGCTCGACGCCGCCGGCGGATATATCGGAATCATTCTTTGACGGGAAAGGGGAAGACAGGATGACAGACTATCAGAATATTCGCCTGGAAAAGGGGATGTACGCAAACGGGAAGCCGTTTACGGCCACGCTGGAGGAGATGGATCCCTCCGAGCAGTACCGCGGCACGGCGCTTGAGGGGCTGGACGCCTACGAGCGTCAGCTCAAGCGGTTTGATATCCATGTCAACGGTGTCAGAAGCGACTGCGTGGAAAAATTTTTCCAGACGAGCGACTCTTCCGCGCTGTTCCCGGAGTATGTCTCCCGCGCGGTGCGTCAGGGGATGGAGAGCGTGGATGTCCTGCCGCGCATCGTGGCGACGACGACGCAGATCGACGCCCTCGACTACAGGACGATCGCCAGCGTGCCGGAGGAGGATGAGCGGGAACTCAAGGCAGTGGCGGAGGGGGCCAGGATCCCGGAGACAGCCGTGCGCACCAAGGAAAATCTGGTCCGCCTGCACAAGCGCGGCCGGATGCTGGTGGCGTCCTATGAGGCGGTGCGCTTCCAGCGGCTGGATCTGTTTACGATCACACTGCGCCAGATCGGCGCCTATATCGCCAAATCCCAGCTGCGCGACGCGGTGGATGTGCTGCTCAACGGAGACGGAAATGAAAATCCGGCCCAGCAGTTGGAGACGGCGGAGAGCGGCAGTATTGCCTATGGGGATCTGGTGGCTCTCTGGAATGCATTTGATCCCTATGAGCTCAATACGATGATCGCCTCCCCGGACATGATGGAGCAGCTGCTCATGCTGGACGAGTTCCGCGACGCCGTTGCGGGGATGGACTTCCACGCCAGCGGGCGGATGATCACGCCGGTCGGGGCGGATCTGATCAAGTCCGCGGCGGTTGGAAGCGGCACGGTGATCGGGCTGGATCATTCCTGTGCGCTGGAAATGGTGCGCGGGGGGAATGTGACGACCGATTACGACCGCCTGATCGACCGCCAGCTGGAGCGCGCGGCGATCACATCCATCGCCGGATTTGCCAAAATTTTTGACGGGGCGTCCCGGGCGCTCGTTCTGGCGGAATAGAGAAGACCGCGGGCAGATCTGCCCGCCCAGGGGGGATCAGATGACAGAGGAAGAGCGGGGAAAGCTGCATGAACTGGAGCGGGAGATCCGGTACCGGATGGACAGGCTCTATCATGTGGAGGCAGAGGATGAGACGGCAGGAGCCGCGGCACGCCTTGCCGCGCGGGAGCTGTTTGAACGCCGGCGGAGTGATGCGGTGCTGGATGATGAGCGGCTGCTGGCGGCGGGGGCGGCGGAGGCCTGCTGCCAGTATCTCCTGATGACGCAGGCGCAGGAGGGCGGCGTGACGCGCTTTCAGGCCGGGGATGTGGCCTACTCCGTGACCGGGGGCAGTCCGGAGCAGGCGATGCTCGGCAGGGACCGCCTGATGGCGCAGGCCGCCTGCCTGCTGCGGGATCCGGCCTCATTCGTATTCAGGGGGGTGTAGGGATGAACCCATCGGAACAGATCCGCCGGGAGCTTGAAAAATGTGGGGAGACGGTTTGTCTCGGATGGGAGGACGGGCGCCGCGGCGCGCAGTACCGGGCGCTGATCGAGCCCCTGCGATATAAAAATAAAATGTACCTGGAGGGGACGCAGACGCCGATCGGACTGAATGCGCGCGGATATTATCTGTACATCGGGCCGGCCGATCAGGAGGTTGAGGCCGGGGACGGGATATTTCTGATTCGGGGGAGCCGGCGGTACGAGATCGACCGCGCCGAGTGTGTGGTATATCGGGGGCAGACGGTTTACCGATGGGCGGTGCTGAGAAATTACACGGAGGCGGAGACATGATCGACACTTTGATCCGCGAGCTGTGCGGACTGCTGCAGAGCTGTGAGGGACTGAAGGGGATTCGGTTTGTCCCTGAATTTCCCGGGAAAAGCATGGAGGGGCCGCTGCGCGTAAAGACGGTGAGCGTCGGGATGGAGGCCGCAGAGATTGCGGATACCGGCGTCGGACGCGTAATCGGTGCGGAGATGCGGGGCTGTCGGGCGGAGATCACGCTGGATCTGGGGATTCACGTCCCGTTTTCCGTCGGCGCGCAGGAGCTGTACGCCATTTTATCCACCATGACGGATGTGCTGCTGTTTGACGGCGCATATGCGCTGCTGCACCTGCGCTGTGGGAGCGTGTCCGCAGACCGGAATACCGGGGCGTTTACGCTGCATGTCTCCATGACCTTCCGGGTGGATTTTACAAGGGGGGATTGATGTGATTGCGGTATCGGGGCCGGTCGAGCCGCAGGAGATGCGTGTGTGCATTGACGGAGAGCCGGCCGCATTCGTTCTGGAGTGCACTTATGAAATGATCCGGGACGGGGAGATTGTCTGCCCGGTGGGCGCTCAGGTGTGTGCGGCGGTGGCCGTGGGGAGCTGTACCTATGCGGTGGAACTCCGGCGTTTTACGACGGCGCTGGCGGATGGCTGGTCCGGACGGCGCGGCTTTGAGATGACGGTCGAGACGGCGGAAGAGCGCCTGCGCTTTACCGGCTGTGAATGGCTGGAGATCCGCCGCCGGATTACAGCGGGCAGCGAGCTGACCGAACAGGTGCGCATTGCCGCCCGGGGCATGGAAAAGGAGGCGCTGTGATGGATCTGACAATCATGGACGACACAGGGGAAAACGAGACACAGGCGGAGCAGATGGAGCGCCTTTCCCGCCTGATCGAACGGGAGAGCCGGCGGTATCCGCCCGACTTTGACAGACGGGGAGGCGAATAGACGGTGATTTTTCAGTTCCGCGCCTTCCGGTTCCCGGTCAACCCGCAGCGCCTTGAGATCGGGGAGGGCCCCCGTGTCCAGACGCACGCTCTCGCGCAGACGGGTTATCTGCTGCTCCCGGCTGCGGGCGCCCCCGCGGTGATCCGCGGGAGCGGTGTGTTCACGGGCGGCGGAGCGGCGGATGATTTCAGACGCCTGCGGGCGGAGTACCTGAGCGGCGGAAGCGGGGTGCTGATTCTCGGGGCCTACGGGAGTCTGGACGCCGTTTTTCGCACGCTGACGTGTACCGGCCGCCAGGGGGACAGTGTGGGCTATGATTTTGAGTTTGTGGAGTTCCCCGTAACGCGCACGCAGGCCAGCGGTGTGACGCACACGGCGCGCGCAGGCGAGACGCTCTGGGAGATCGCGCGCCGCTATGGGGTCCCCGTGGAGCGTCTGATGGCGCTCAACCCCCATTTGCGTACGCCGGGCGATCTTTCACCCGGTCAGGAGGTGTTTGTATGCTGAAGCTGGAGATGACGGATCTTTCAGGCCGGCACTTTGAGACCGGGGCGATCGAGCGGCTGGAATTTTCCGACAGGCTGGACACACCCGCGCAGGCGATGACCGCGCGCGTCCTCCGCCCGGAGCGTATGGGGGAGCTTATGTCCGTGCGCGCCCTCTATGGCGGGGTGGTCTTTTTTGAGGGACAGGTGGATGAGGAGACATATACCCTGACTGCGGAGCGGGACGATCTTGAGATCAGCGCCCGGTCGGCTGCGGCGGCTCTGATCGACAATGAGGCCGTCCCGGCGGGGTACAACTGCCCGTGCCTGGAGGACCTTTACAAGCTGCACCTGAAGCCGTACGGCGTGCGCGGCTGCCGGGGCAGCGCGCGGCGATGCCCCGCCGTCTACCCCGTGTATGCGGGGACGAGCGAGTGGGAGGTGGTGCGCGACTTCTGTATGGGCGTGCTGGGTGTCATGCCCCGGATGGATGAGGGGATGATCCTGGACGCCACCGGGGAGCCCACCGGGCGGACGGTTGTGTTCGGCGGCCGTGCCCCCGGCGCTTACCGCTATACGTCGCTGTGTGTGCGCCGCGTGCGCAGCGGTGTGATCGGGGAGATTGTCTACCGCGCCGAGCAGGACGGGGCATATCTCTACCACGCGCACAGCAGGGCGGCAGAACAGCGTGCAATCACGGCGCGGCAGGTCGTCAACCTTTCCGGCATGGCGGACTGGGAAAAGAGTTCGGCGATCAGCAGGCGCTTTCTCGCCTCCGAGCAGGGGAGTGAGGAAATCGTTGTCAAGTCGCCGCAGTATGTGCGGTGCCGTCCGGGGGACAGGGCGCGGATCTGCGCTCCGACCGGGTCCGTGGACGGATACGTGATCTATGAGATCGGCTATCAGCTCTCCGGCGGCGGGCTTGCCAGCCGGGCGGTACTGCGGCCGGAGCGCCATATCAGGGGGTGGAGCAAAAATGTGGCTGACACAGCAGCTGTTGTCACGCAGCAAAATGCGCGGCAATGAGCGGGGACGCGTGACGATGAATGAGGGCGGCCGCCTGTGTGTGAGCGCGGCGGTGAACGAGCAGCGTGTGGAGGCGTATACGCCTTACGGGTACACCTCCCTGCCGCCGGCGGGGACGCAGGTGCTGCTGATCCCAAGTGCGCAGGGCTCCGTCTGTGCAGGCGCGCGCGGAGATCCCTCCGGTTTAAAGGCGGGGGAAATCCGCCTGTGCGCCGCGGGCGGGGCGTCCATCGTGCTGAAAAACAGCGGCGAAATCCTGCTCAACGGCCTGGTGATCACCCGGGACGGGAAGATATCGGGATATCAAAAGGAGGGCTGAAATGCGGGAAAGTGTGTATGCCTGCAATGAATGCGGGATGGCGGAGCGCGCCCGCGGACGGGAGGCCCTTTTGCAGGAGGCGTTCATCCGGCTGAAGATGAGAAAGGGCGCCTTCCCCTACGACGGGGAGATGGGCAGTCTGCTGCATACGATTGGAGATGCGCCGCCAAAAGAGTGCGCGGAGCTGGCGTTCGCCTATGCGCGCGAGGCGCTGATCCCGCTGGCGGATGTACGGGTGATCGGGGCGGAGGTGCTCCGGGCGGACGGACTGCCCGACGCGGTGGAAGTTACACTGGATGCCTATGGCGTCCGGGAGAAAGTGAGGATCAAGCTGAATGCAGACGCAGCAGGATGAAATTACACTGGAATCTCTCGTGGGGGAGATGGAGAGTGCTTTTGAGGAGCAGGCCGGATATCCGGCCGGGAGCGCGACGGATGTCGGCATTCGGATACGAACCCTGGCCGGAGAGCTCTATGCGCTCTATACGCGGCTGAAATTTTTTATCCGGCAGTCCTTTCCGGACACGGCAACCGGGACGTATCTGGAGGAGCATGCCCGGATGCGGGGACTTGTACGCAAGGCTGCCGGTACGGCGACCGGGACAGTGACGTTTTACCGGGAGCAGTCGCAGGATTCCGGGGTGGTGGGGTACGATCCCGCGCAGGACCCGCTGCTCGCTTCGGCGGTGGAGATCCCACAGGGGACAATCTGCGCCACGGGCGGCAGCAGCCCGCGCCAGTATGTGACGGATGCGGCGTGCCGGATGGAGCCCGGCGCGTGGGAGGTTCAGGCGGCGGTCACCGCCGCCGAGGGCGGGCGCAGCTACAATGCGGCCCCCGGCGCGGTCCATGATATCATCAATGCGCCGCAGGGCGTGAGCGGTGTGATCAACCGCGGCTATATCACCGGCGGCGGGGATGCGGAGACGGACGACGCCCTGCGCCGCCGCATCGAGCAGAGCTACAGCGCGCGGGACAACGGCGTCAATACGCAATACTATAAAAATATTGCCACCTCCTTTGAACAGGTGCTCAGCGCCGGTGTGATCCCCCGCGTGCGCGGGGATGGCACGGTGGATGTGGCCGTGCGCACGCACACCAATACGGGGGCGGAGCTGATCGAGGCGATCACCCGGGCGATCGAGGAGAACCGGGAGCTGTGCTGCGATGTGCTGGTGCGCTACGCCACGGCATATGACGTATCGTTTGAGCTGGATGTAACGGCGTGCTATGGCAGTGATCGGGAGCAGATCGGCGCTGCGTGTGAAAGTGCCGCAGCGGAATATGTCGACGCACTTGCGGTAGGGGAGCCGGTGCGCCTGAGCGTGCTGACGGGGCGTGTGATGGGGATCGACGGCGTGGTCAACTGCCGGATCGTCTCTCCTGCGGAGGATGTTTGCCCGCCGCTTGACGCCTATACGGCGCCGCAGATCGCGGTGACGGTCGGCCTGGAGTAGGGGGAGCATATGGAGATTTTAAACAGGCTCCGGGATGTGACGGAGCGTCTTAGTGTGTATGATTTTGGACGGGAGCCCTCCGTTCCGGCGGAGCTGTACGCCTATGCGGCGGGGCTTGAGAAAATTGCGCAGAAAATCGACGGCGCGCTGGCGGATCTGTTCCCTGCCACGGCGGGAGAGGCCGGGCTGCGGCGGTTTGAGCGTCTGCTTCACCTGCTGCCGGAGGGGGAAATGGCAGTCCGCAGACAGCGGATCTGTGAACGGATGGCGCGCCGTGCCGGCACCTGGAGCCGGGCGGAGTACTTTCAGGAGATTGAGAAAAGCGGATTTACCGGGACGTGGTCCGAGGAGCCCGAAAATTTTACCCTGCGCTTCCATTTTGCGCAGGGGGCCACGCCGCAGCAGATGCGGGATGTGTTTTCCGCGTCCTATCGGCTGCTCCCGGCGCACCTGAGGCCGGCGGCCGATACCCGTCCGCTGACGTGGGATCAGATCGACGCCGCGGCCATGCCGTTTTCCCATTGGGATGAGAGCTGTATCTGCTGGGATGCGGCCGGCGCGTGACAGAGGAGGAGCATATGGCAAGTTATAACAAAACACCGAATTTGGGCCTGAACGACTGGGCCGGATCGGACAGCCCGGAGCGGGCCGATTTTAACAGGGACAATTCCATCCTTGATACCCAGCTGGGCGGGCATGTGCGGGATGCGTCCATCCATGTGACGGCTGGGGAAAAGGAGAAATGGAATGTCCCCACGGAGTTTAATATGTATTTTGGAACCAATGCGGACAGCCGCGAGATCAAATTGGGCTATCAGCCCACGGCGGTATTCGTCTATCCGCAGGATATGCCCATGATCCGCATGGATTTTACCACCCGGCAGACGGAGTGCTATTTTGGCGCGGCAGGGCGGGAATTTAACAGCCGCGGGATCGCCATCACGTCGGACGGTTTCACCGTGCGCAACAATTACCGCTACCTGAGCGGCGAGAGCGATCTGATCATGCTCAATAAGGCGAACACCAACTATATTTTTCTGGTGTGGAAGTGAGGGCATTTTTCCCTCTTGATTTTTTTGCGGTTTTCCGCTATGATAACAGCAGGCGGCTTTTTCCGCAGAAGGGAAGATTTGATACAATGGACGATGCCGGCGACGCCGACACCCCTCCCAGTATGAAACTGAATACAGCAAGATCAGGCATGGCTTGTACGCTGCGGCGTACGGGCTGTGCCTTTTTGTGTCCTCAAGCCTGATCCTGCCCGAGCGGCAGTCAGAATATTTTTTGAAAGGAGTGATCGATCCCTATGGATCGTCACAAGCGAAAGCCTTGGCACGCGCTGCCTCTGCCGGAGGTACTCCGGGAACTGGAGACCACCGCGGAGGGACTGAGCGACGCCGAGGCGGCAAACAGACTGAAACAAAACGGTAAAAATGAGCTGTGCGCGCGCCCGCCCCGCACACTGGGGCAGATGCTGCGCGCACAGATCCTGGATCCGATGGTGCTGATCCTCATCGGCGCCGCAGTCCTGTCGGCGGCACTCCAGGAGTGGACGGAGGCTGCGGTCATCGGGCTGATTGTGGTACTCAATGCGGTGATTGGTATCGTGCAGGAGAAAAAGGCACAGTCGTCGCTCGAGGCCCTGCGCCGGATGAGCGCACCCACAGCACGCGTTCTGCGCCAGGGGGAGGAGAGCGTCGTGCCGGCTGCGGAGCTGGTCGTGGGGGATATTGTACAGCTGCGCGACGGGGACATGGTCCCGGCTGATCTGCGGCTGATCGACTCGGCCAACCTCAAAATCCAGGAGGCCTCCCTGACGGGGGAGTCCGTCCCTGTGGAGAAGGATGCGGACTCCTGCCCGGCGGAGTCGTGCGCGCTGGCCGACCGGTGCAATATGGCCTACTCCTCCTCTATTGTCACCTATGGACGTGCGGAGGGCGTCGTTGTCGCCACGGGGATGCAGACCCAGGTGGGCGATGTCGCCTCCATGCTCGACAGCCAGGATGACACGGACACACCGCTGAAACGTAAGTTGAATGCAGTGGGCAAGGTGCTCACCGCAGTAGGCGTGGTGATCTGTGTGCTAATCTTCGCCATTGGCGCACTGTATGGCCGGCCGATGGTGCCGCAGCTGCTGGTGGCAATTTCGCTGGCGATCTCCATTATCCCGGAGGGCCTCCCCGCTACGGCGACGATTGTCATGGCGCTGGGTGTCCGGCGCATGGCGCGTCAGAATGCACTGATCCGCAAGCTGCCGGCCGTAGAGACGCTTGGGAGCGCCACCGTGATTTGCAGTGATAAAACCGGGACGCTCACGCTCAATAAAATGACCGTTAAAGAGATTTATCAATACAATCCCTCCGGTGAGGCGGAAGCTGTCCCCGTGCCCCAAAATCTGGAGGGGGATCCCGCATTGGAACAGATGATGTATGCCGCCGCGCTGTGCAATGATGCGAGCTTTGATCCGGATCACGCCGGCGAGATCATCGGGGACCCTACGGAGGGAGCCCTGCTGTATCTGGCGCGGGGCTTCGGGATGGACCATGAGGCGCTGGAGGATCAGTATCCGCGCCTGTTTGAACAGCCTTTTGACTCCGGCCGTAAGCGTATGACAACGGTGCACCGGATCGGCGGGGAAAATATCGCCTATACCAAGGGCGCGGTAGAGGAGCTGCTGGATAGGTGTACGCGTGTACGTACCCCGTCGGGGGAGGTTCCCCTCACCGAGGATGTCCGGGACAGCATCCTGACGGCCTGCCACAGGATGTCGGCGCGCGCGCTGCGTGTACTCGGATTTGCCAGCCGGATTCTGCCGCAGGTACCGGAGGATGAGGAGGCGGACGTCGAATGGGAGCTCGTCTTCCTGGGTGCGGTCGGGATGATCGATCCGCCGCGCAGGGAGGTGGCAAAGTCCGTCCACACCTGCCGGGAGGCTGGGATCCGCACGGTGATGATCACCGGCGACCATCGGGATACCGCCCTTGCCATCGCCGGGGAGCTCGGGATCTGCGGCCCCGGGGACGGGGTGCTCACGGGAGATGAATTGGAACAGATGCGTGACGAGGATCTGGACCGCGCCGTGCCGCACACGGCGGTGTTTGCCCGGGTTTCTCCGGCGGATAAGCTGCGGATTGTACGATCATTACAGCGTACGGGCGAGGTTGCCGCGATGACGGGGGACGGGGTCAATGACGCTCCGGCGCTCAAGGCCGCCGATATCGGCGTCGCAATGGGCCGCGGCGGCACGGATGTCGCCAAGGATGCGGCGGATATGATCCTGCTCGATGACAGCTTTACCACAATCGCCTATGCCATCCGGGAGGGGCGGCGCGTCTACCGGAATATCCAAAAGGTAATCCAGTTCCTGCTGGCCGGGAATATTGCGGAGATCACCACCCTTTTTGCGGCGACGCTCTTTAACTGGGATGCGCCGCTTCAGGCGGTACATATCCTGTGGGTCAATCTGGCCACAGCCACGCTCCCGGCGCTCGCCCTCGGGGTAGATCCGCCCGCCCGGGACATCATGCATCAGCGTCCGGTCCGCTCCGGGACACTGTTTGAAAAGGATTTGATCGGGCGCGTGCTGACACAGGGGATCTTTGTCGCGGCGATGACGACTGTGGCGTATTGGATCGGCGTGGCGGAGGGATCTGCCGCCGCGGGACAGACAATGGCGTTTTGCGTGCTGGCCTTTTCCCAGATGCTGCGCGCGCTGGATCAGCGCTCCAATATCGCGCCAATCTGGCAGCGCGGGCAGGGGCACAACCCGTGGCTCTGGCTCTCCTTTGCCGTATCCGCGGTGCTGGTGGGCTGTATTCTGCTGATTCCCCCGTTACAGGCCGCCTTTCAGGTGGTTCCATTAGGCGCGGATCAATTTGGGATTGCTGTGGGGCTGTCGCTCCTGTCGATCGTACAGATTGAGGCCGTAAAAGCGTTGAAACGCCTGTGCGGGCGAAAGAAAAAATAAATCGGCGCCAAATTAAAAAGGCGGGGAGCCGGCTGCCATATGCCGGCTCCCCATATTTTTATTCTGTTTACGGGTCCATTTTGTGCAGCACCGGTTCGCTCTGGACGCTGGAATCCATGATGTCCCCAAATTTGACAATAAAATCTGTAAGACGCCGCAGCTCTTCCGGGGAAATATCTTTTAAAATGGAAAAAATAGGCTCCCATTCCGTCAGGATCAGCTGACTGCGCTTGAAATAGAGTTCTCTGCCCCTGGGGGAGAGCTTTAAAATAATGCTCTTTTTATTCCCGGCGAGGCGGTAACGCTCGACCAGTCCGAGGGAGGTCAGCGTTTTCACATATTTTGAAAAGTTGCTGGCCGGGATCCCAATCTTCCTGGCCAGGGTGACCATATTGTACATGCCGTCTTCAAATTCCAGGATGCATTCCAATGTCTGCCATTCGTGTGCGGTAAGAGGGATGTCCACGCCGCCGATCCGCTTATCCGTCTGAAAATGGGCATACAGATTGGCATACCGGATCAGGGAGCGCACGAGTTCACGATATGGCCCCATCCACTGAAGTTCCAAGCCATCACCTCCTGTAAAAGAATTCAGGGGAGGGTTCATGCGGCCGCCGCATCATCGCGGCACGCTCCCTCCAAGGTGCAGGATCCACCTGTGTTCCTCTGCGCACAGAAAGATTTTATTCTATTATAGCAGAAAGTGAAAAAAATCGCGAGAAAAATATTATTTTGTAAAAAATTACAAAAAAATTCCTCAATCATTGTAATAATTGTGTATTGAAAAATATGATACAATTCTGCATAATAATATACATAAAACAACAAAAATTTTGCTTTGTTATGTGTAGAGCGCAGAGAAAGGCATAACACACAGCGAATGCTGTCGTGTTGTGCCTTTTAAAGTAAATTGAAAGGGAACCGGCATGAAGGGGGGATAGGCGCCGGAAAGGATTCAGACAGGGGATTTAAACCATAAAGGAAGGAAAGCGAGGCAGGCGAACAATGAAGAATCATAAGAAAAGGAATGTAATTGCACTGGCGGTATGTCTGGCGGTTATTTTCGTGAGCAGCTTTGCGGCACAGCTGATCTCTTCGCAGGGCGGGAAAATCAAGATCGAGCAGATCCAGATCGATTCCCGTGGGGCAATGCTCTCCGCGGATCTGTACTATCCCGCAGGGGTAAGCGACACGGACAGCCTGCCGGCGATTGTCGTGGCGCACGGCGCCGGTGTGACAAAGGGCAATATGCGCGGAATCGCGGAGGAGCTGGCCCGCCGTCAGTTCGTGGTGCTGAATGTCAACGGATACGGAACCGGCTTGAGCGAAATGCCCCCGAATGATGAAAACGACATGGGCGAGCAGGGGCTGGATCTGTGGACCACGCCCAGCGGAATGCTGGATGCCGTGAACTTTGTCCGCACGCTCAACTTTGTGGATCCGGAGCGGATCGGTGTGGCCGGACACTCGCAGGGATCGAGAAGAGCGGGACAGACCGCCGTGATGGACTGTGGATATCTGAATTTCAACGATATCATGATCAATGTGCTGTATGATACCTTCGGCCAGACTTTTACGGCCGAGGAGATCACTCGGGACGCCGATGCGCTCGCGTCTGAGCGGCTGGACGAAGAGCAGCTCGCCTATTACACGCAGCTTCGGGCCGAAAAGCGCGCGGAATACGACACCATGGTAAAGGCGGTGTGCCTGATCGGCGGTACGGCTGAAAACGGCGGTGCGGCCCAGACGGTCGAGGTAGCCGGCCACAGCGTGACCCGGAACTGTCAGGTGAATATGGCGTTGATCGGCGGAAACTACGATTTCGGTGTTGCGGCTTTCCCCAGCGGCGAGACGGCTAAGGAGAGCTGGCATATCACGGACGGAATGGAGCTGGAAAACTGGTATGTGCTTGATGACGAGACCGCCAGCAGCACTCAGCTGGGGAACATCTATGATCTCTCCGCCGACAGCAATGCCGATCTTCAGGATGCGATTGAAAATCGCAGCACACGCATCATCTGCCTCCATCCGGAGACACACAGTAAGAACTTTTTCTCGGTTCAGACGGCCCGGTATATTGTCAAATACTTTGAGCAGGTATTCCAGTACAACGGCGGTGAGCTGGGCGCGGAGGGCGCCTCACCCGTAGATACGCAGAGCGTGATCTTCCTCTGGCGTGAGGGATTAAACTTTGTGGCGGCTATGGCGATGATCGCCATGCTGGCGCCGCTTGCCGGTCTGCTGTATGAGACAAAATTCTTTGTCTCCTGCGCTGGGACGAATGAACTGAACCCGACCGTGTACAGCAAAAAGAGATACTGGATTACGAGTGTGGTTGCAGCAGTTACAGGCGGCGTGGCGATCTATATCGTCAATTCCATTTTTGCGCCGGGGCTGCCGAACATCGGGCTGTTCCCGCTCTTCCCGAGCTGGTGGCTGACGCCGATTTTCCTGGCGCTCTTTGCGGTAGCTGCGATCATACAGCTGGTGGTGTTCCACCTGATCGACAAGAAGAAATACGGCCACTCCTTCATGCAGTCTCTGAACTTGAAGATGAAGGTGACATCCGTGCTGAAAACGCTGCTTGCGGCCGGAATCCTGATGCTGGCGGCGTACGGGACGCTCACGGTTGTCAAATACCTGTTCAATCAGGACTTCAGGCTGTGGATGTATGCCTTTGAGGAGATGAAGGTGGAGTATTGGGGCGATGTGCTCAAATACGCACTGCTGATGTTCCCGCAGTTGCTTCTGGTAGGGGCCGCCATCAACTACGCGCCGCGAAAAGATATCCCCGGATGGCTGGATGAACTGCTCGTCGTTGTGTTCAACAGCGTTGGAATCTGGGTGGTTGCCATCATCAATATCCTTCTGCTCAACGGAGGATCCACGGAGATGTTCAGCAACTTTACCTCCACATACGGATTCCTCCTGTCGGTCCCGGTGGTGGTATTCCTCACCAGGCGGCTGTATAAAACGACAAAGAGCATCTGGCTGGGTGCGGCCGTGAATGCGCTGCTGCTCGCGTGGCAGCTTACGGCCATCGGATACAATATCTACTGCGCGCAGAACTGGGCAAGCGTCTTCTTCAATGTGTAAGAAAAGTTCTTTCTGCGCTGGCGCTTAAGAGAAAAGGTGCGGTATATGGGGCTCCGGAAGGGCGGAGAGACAAAAGGAGCTGTCCGCCGTCCGGAAGCTTACCGGATTTCGGCAGAATGACGGAACAGCACGGTTCCACCCCCATACGCACCTGATTCAATGAATAAAACGCGCTCCGGATCGGATAAATTCGGGGCGCGTTTTTTTGCACGGCTGAGGCAGTCACGGCGGGGGCTCAGAATTTTGCATTTCCCCATTGCAAAGGAGTGATGTTTTATTGTATACTTGCCATGAGGTGATTTGATGAAGCTTGAGGTTCGCGATCTATACAAGAGCTTTGGCCCCAAAGAGGTGCTCAAGGGGATCAGCTTTGCGGCGGAGAGCGGGAAGGCGCTCGGCCTGCTCGGACGCAACGGCGCCGGCAAGACGACGGCCATCCGTATTATCATGGGCGTGCTGCCTGCCGATTCCGGCGAGGTGCTGCTCGACGGGAAAAAGCTGGATGTGAGCCGCGTCAAGGTGGGCTATCTGCCGGAGGAGCGCGGCCTGTACCCCAAAAAACCGATTCTGGAGCAGCTCGTCTACTTTGGGGAGCTGCGCGGAATGACGGCCTCCGCGGCCAAAAAGAGTGCGCAGGCGCTGGTGGAGCGGCTGGGGATGCAGGAGTATCTGAATAAAAAGCGCAAGCTGATGACGCTCTCCAAGGGCAACCAGCAGAAGATTCAGCTGGCGGCGGCGCTGATCACGGACCCGGATATCGTCATCCTTGACGAGCCGTTTTCGGGGCTGGATCCGGTCAACGCCATGCTGCTGGAGGAGATCGTCCGCGAGCGCATCGCCAAGGGGAATATCGTCCTCTTTTCCAGCCACCAGATGAATTATATCGAGGAGTTCTGCGACAATATCGCCATCCTCAACGGCGGCCGGATCGCACTCTCCGGCGGGATCCGCGCGATCAAGCGCGGCTATGACCGCAGTGTGATCCTGATCGATACGCAGCATCCGGATCAGATCGAAGCGCTCTGCCGGACGATCCCGCAGATCGTCAGCGGCGCCGAGACGGCGGGCAATGTGGTCCGGGTGCAGATGACCTCCGGCGATCGGAAATCGGATCTGCTGAAAGCCGTGAGCGACGCACAGGCGGACATCGACGATTTCAGGGTGTATGAGCCGTCGCTGAACGATATCTTTGTCAAGTATACGGAGGGCGGCGTATGAGAAAGGGATTTGTCGTCTTTAAATATGAATTTTTCAATCTTCTGAAAAACAAGGTGTTTCTCGGGATTACGATCGCGCTGATTGCAGTGATCGCGGTGGTGCTCAGCTTCCCGCGTATTTCGGAGGCCTTCGGCGGGGAGGGCGATGATACGCCCGGCTCCTCCGCCGTGGAGACCGAACGGGATCTGATGGCGCTGAATGTCCCGGACGGGTGCCCGGAAAACGCGCTCAAGGCCACCTTACAGGCCGCCTTCCCGGCGCGGGAGGTCGTCCTCACCCAGGACGACGAGCAGACGCTCAAGGCCAGGGTGGACTCCGGAGAACTTGGCTCGGCGGTAGTGATGCAGGATTCGCTGCACTTCCGGTATATCGTGAAAACGTCCGGAATTTACGACGTGGCGCAGGCGCAGATCGGGGAGGTGCTGGTCGCCGTCTACCAGAGCAGCGCACTCGCGCAGAGCGGCGTGGATGCCGCCGTGGCCCGGCAGGTGCTCACCGCCGCGGCGAGCGGGGAGACGGTCGTGACCGGTACGGATCAGTCGAGCAGCTTTTTGTACACGTTCATCATGATCTTTATCCTGTACTTTGCCATCCTGATGTACGGCCAGCTGATCTCCTCCGGCGTGGCGACGGAGAAGACCTCCCGCGCGATGGAACTGCTGATCACCAGCGTCAAGCCGACGCAGCTGATCTTTGGCAAGGTGGTCGGCATCGGGACGGCGGCGCTGACCCAGCTTGTCGCCGTGGGCGCCGCGGTGCTGATCTTCTACCCGCTCAACCGGGATTACTGGTCCGATATCCCCATGATCCAGTCCCTCTTCGGCGTGACGCCGGGGCTGGTCGGATACATGGTGCTCTTCTTCCTGCTCGGTTTCTTCCTGTACGCGTTCCTGTTTGCGGCGCTGACCAGCCTGGCGAGCAAGATGGAGGATGTCAATACGCTGGTCATGCCGGTGGTGCTCATCTTTGTGATCGCGTTTGTTGTAACGATGGTCTCCATGCAGTCGGGATCGGTGGACAATATCGCCATGAAGGTCTGCTCCTTTGTCCCGTTCACCTCCCCGATGGCCATGTTCACGCGCATCACCATGGGCGAGGTCGCGGGCTGGGAGATCGCGCTGTCCGTTGTCATTCTGGTGGCGTCCAATGTGGTCGTCTGCTGGCTCTCCGCCAGGATCTATCAGATCGGCGTGCTGCTCTACGGCTCCCGCCCGAAGGTGAAGGAAATTATTAAAATGCTCAAAAACACCTGATAATTTATTTAAGAGGAGAAAAAAGCCATGAAGAAAAAGACAAAAATCATCATTGGGTCCACCGTGGCGGGTGTCGCGGCGCTGGGGCTCATCGCCGGCGGGATCGCCTATGCGCTCACGTACACGCCGCCCATCGAGCTGAAGTTCGGCGGCCCGGATCTGACGGGGGAGGATACCGTCACCGTCCCGGCCTCCGGCAACACCAAGCGCGACGTCACCGCCACGCTCTACAGCAATGTGGAGTGGGATGAGGACGGCAATCCGCTCGTCTATACGGACGCAAAGATGACCTACACGCTCGATAAGGAGGTCCCGGGCGTGACGCTCGACGGCACCATGCTCATCATTTCCAGCGATGTGCAGGCGGATGAAAAACTCACGCTCACCGCTACGGCGGAGCAGGGCGGCAAGACCTATACGGAAAAGCTGAAGATCGCCATCGACAAGGATGAGACGCTCAAGGACACGCCGGCCAATCCGCTGGAGAAGGAGGGCTACACCCTCGTCTTTAACGATGAGTTTAACGGGGACACGCTCGACTACACCAAGTGGAGCCCCTATTACCTGCGCAACTGGGTCGACAACGACGAGCGCACCCGGGCAAACTATTACTTCGAGGACGGCGCGCTCGTGCTGCGCAACACGCCGGACGACGAATCCTGGAGCTCCCAGAACGATAATGTAAAAGTCAAGGGCATCATGTCCTACGAAAAATCCACCCTGCACAAGTTCGGCACCGTGGGGTCGGGTGCGGTCTTCTCCCGCGATATCCCCACCTTTGACGGCTACGCCACCAAGTACGGCTACTTTGAGGTGCGCATGCGCCTGCCCGACACGAACGACGGCAGCCACTTCGCGTGGTGGATGGTCGGTGTGCAGGGCGATGAGAACGCCACCTCCATGCTCGAGGGCGACACCCAGCGCTTCCAGAGCCACTACTCCAACGAGACGGGCGAGATCGATATCATCGAGACGTATCTCTCTCCCCTCGAGAGCATGAAGGCGTGGCGCCCGGTCATCCACCCCAATGGAACCACGACGTATGAATATCACTGGCTGCCCGAGTACACCATCCCCGGCAACCCCTCCGCCGAGTACCATGTGTACGGCTTCGAGTGGGATGAGAACGGGACGAAATTCTATGTGGACGGCCAGCTTGCCAGCGAGAGCGACCGCAGCCCCAATTACCCGATGATGACGTTCTTTACCACCTATGCCACCGGCGGCATGGGGGAGGACCGCGGCATCTACCCGAAGGATGCGTATATCGACTACTTCCGCGTGTATAAGAAGACGGAGGCCCCCAAGGCGACGAACGTCATCCTCAATAACGGCAATATGCCCGACTTCTTCCGCATCCCGGACAGCGGCAGCAGCACCGTCCAGCTGACGGCGCAGGCCACGGATCAGTTTGATGAGCCGATCCAGGCGGAGATCAAGTGGAAGCTCTCCGAGACGGTGGACGGCTTCCTGCGCGGCGAACACTCCGCGCCGGCACAGGTACAGGGTGTGACGATTGACGAGAATACGGGCTTGATCACGGTCGACTCCTCCGCCAGGGAGGGCGCGGACGTCTTCGTGACGGCATATGTCGACGAGATCGCGAAGCAGACTTACCACGTCAAGCTCTCCAAAGATCCGTCCGCACCGCTCAAGGTGCTCTTTGACGATCCGGTTCAGCTTGCCGGAGCCGGTACATATCAGCTCTCCGCGGCGGTTTACGATCAGTATGGCCAGCGGATGGACAGCGCGGTGCGCTACACGCTCTCCGCGGACATCGCCGCCAACAGTCAGGTGACAGTCCCCGGTGTGACGCTCACACAGGACGGCGTCCTCACCATCACCGATGCGGCCGAGCCGGGGACCTCTCTGGTCGTCACGGCGCGCGGCGGCGGCAAATATAACAATATGGCTGTGCGCATTGAAGGATAACGCATGGGAAGCGCTTTCAGGGGCCGGGTCCGACAGACCCGGCCCCTGAGGTCTCTCCTGGCAGAGGGGGGCTCCTGATTTCACGCAATAGCGGGAGGATATCCTCTGATTTTGAAATTTTAGAGGGCGTATTATACAAATTGCGACACAAAATTTAGGATATATTTGAATAAAATCATGAAAATCTATTGAAAACAGACAGGCAATCTGATAAAATGGTAAACAGCGGACGAGTCTGCCTCTGCGGCGGGCGGAGCCGCCCGGATTACTGGATTGGCAGGTGTGGCAGATGGGCAAGGAAAAAGCCGTCACGACCCCTGCGGAGCTGGAGGAGGAGACGCAGTTTCCCCGTTACCTTTTCCACAAGGGGGATAATATCAAAGCGTATGAGTTCCTCGGCGCGCATCGCGTGGCGGGCGGAGGGACGGTATTCCGCGTCTGGGCGCCGAACGCGCGTTCGGTCAGCGTGACGGGGGACTTTAACGGCTGGGACGCCGCGGCGGCCCCCATGGTGCGTATGGATGACGACGGGGTATGGGAGTGCGTCGTGCAGGGCGTGCAGCTGTATGATGCGTACAAGTACGCGGTCACGGCGGAGGACGGCAGCGTCCTGATGAAGAGCGATCCCTATGGCTATCATATGGAGACGCGCCCGGATACGGCCACCAAATTTTACGAGCTCGACGGCTGCTATGAGTGGAACGACGGCCGGTGGCAGAGCGAGGCCGCCCGGCGCAATCCCTATGAGTCGCCGATGAATATCTATGAGGTGCACGCCGGCTCGTGGCGCCGCTATGAGGACGGCAACTTCTTCTCCTACCGCAAGCTGGCGGAGGAGCTGATCCCCTATGTCAGGGACATGGGATATACGCACATCGAACTGATGCCGCTGGCTGAGCACCCGTTTGACGGATCGTGGGGATATCAGGTCACGGGCTATTTTGCCGTCACCTCCCGCTATGGGGAGCCGGCGGACTTTATGTACTTCGTGGACCAGTGCCATCAGGCGGGGATCGGCGTCATCATGGACTGGGTGCCCGCCCACTTCCCAAAGGATGCGTGCGGGCTCTACCGGTTTGACGGCGGCGCGTGTTATGAGTATGCCGACCCGCGCAAGGGAGAACATAAGCAGTGGGGGACGCAGGTGTTCGACTATGGGCGCACACAGGTGCAGTCCTTCCTGATGTCGAGCGCGGCGTTCTGGTTTGACAAGTACCACATCGACGGCCTGCGCGTGGACGCGGTGGCCTCCATGCTCTATCTGGATTACGGGCGGAACGACGGGGAGTGGATCCCCAACCAGAACGGCGGCAAGGAAAATCTGGAGGCTGTCAATTTTCTGCAAAAGCTCAATGAAAATATTTTCCGGGAGTTCCCCGGCGCCATGATGATCGCGGAGGAGAGCACGGCGTGGCCGATGGTCTCCAAGCCCGTCTATCTGGGCGGCTTGGGCTTTAACTTCAAGTGGAACATGGGCTGGATGAACGATATCCTCCGCTATGTATCGCTCGATGGCTACTTCCGCAAGTACAATCACGACTGCCTGACCTTCTCGTTCTTCTACGCGTTTTCGGAGAACTTCATCCTGCCGATCTCGCACGACGAGGTGGTTCACGGCAAAAAGTCGCTCATTGATAAAATGCCCGGGGAGTACGATGAAAAATTTGCCGGCGTGCGCGCCTTTATGGGCTATATGATGGCGCATCCGGGCAAAAAGCTGCTCTTCATGGGGCAGGAGTTTGGACAGTTTATCGAGTGGAATTACGAGAAGGAGCTCGACTGGCTGCTGCTCGGCTATGAAAAGCACCAGCAGCTCCAGCGCTTTTTCCGTGACCTGAACTATTTTTATATGGATACGCCCGCCATGTGGCAGATCGACTACAGCTGGGATGGGTTCCAGTGGATCTCCAGCGACGACAATTCAAACTCCGTTATCGCGTTCCGGCGTATCGACAAGCGGGGCAATGAGATCATCGCCGTATGCAACTTTACGCCGGTAGAGCGGACCGGCTACAGGATCGGCGTCCCGCAGGCGGGCAAATACCGCGTGCTGTTTAATTCTGACGACGCGCGCTACGGCGGCGCGGGGCAGGGATCATCCGGCTCCGTCGCCAGCCAGAAAAAGCCGATGCACGGCTTTGACAACAGTATCGCACTGGATCTCCCGGGGCTCTCCTTCCTCTATCTGAGAAAGCCGAATCGCCGCACTTCCGGGAAATCCAGACAAAAGGAGGAAATATAAACCATGGCGAGAAAAATGGAATGCATTGCAATGCTGCTCGCGGGGGGGCAGGGCAGCCGCCTGGGCGTCCTGACGGAAAAGATCGCAAAGCCGGCGGTCCCCTACGGCGGAAAGTACAGGATCATTGATTTTCCGCTCTCCAACTGCGTCAACTCCGGTATCTATACGGTCGGCGTGCTGACGCAGTACCAGCCGCTGGAGCTCAACGACTATATCGGCAACGGGCAGCCGTGGGATCTGGACCGGAACGACGGCGGCGTGCATGTGCTCTCCCCGTATCAGCAGATCGAGGGCACCCAGTGGTATAAGGGGACGGCAAACGCCATCTATCAGAACATCAATTTTATTGACCGGTACGATCCGGAATATGTCCTCATTCTCTCGGGCGACCACATCTATAAAATGGATTATGCGCAGATGCTCGCCTATCATAAGGAAAAGGGGGCGGACTGCACCATCGCCGCGCTGGAGGTCCCGTGGGAGGAGGCGTCCCGCTTTGGTCTGATGATCACCGACGATGACGACGCGATCACCAAATTTGAGGAGAAGCCCAAGAACCCCAGCAGCAATAAGGCCTCCATGGGGATCTACATCTTCACCTGGAGCAAGCTGCGCCGCTATCTGATCGAGGATGAGGCAAAGGCGGACTCCAGCAACGACTTTGGCAAGGATCTGATCCCCGCCATGTTTGAAAACGGGGAAAAGCTGTTCGCCTATCCGTTCAAGGGATACTGGAAGGATGTCGGCACCATCAACAGCCTGTGGGAGGCCAATCTGGATCTGCTCAACCCCAAGGTGGATCTTAACCTGAGCGATCCGGACTGGAAGATCTATTCCCGCAATCCCGTCTCCCCGCCGCACTATATCGCCCCCGGCGCGCAAGTGGAAAATTCCCTGATTGCAGAGGGCACCTGGGTGGAGGGCCAGGTGGATTTCTCCGTCCTGTTCCCCGACGTCACGGTTGGGAAGGGCGCCGTGGTGCGCGATTCCATCATTATGCCCGGCACCGTCATCGGGGAGAATGCGGTTGTCCAGTACGCCATCGTGGCGGAGAACGCCGTGATCGGGGACGGGGCCGTGATCGGCAGCCGCCCCGAGGATATGGATAACCTGGATGACTGGGGCGTGAGCGTCGTGGGCGCGCGGGTGAATATTGAGCCCGGCGGCAAGCTGCCGCCGCGCCGGATGACCAACGGAACCATCGTCAAGGAGGTGCGCTGAAATGATCACAGGCAACAATGTGCTCGGCATTATTTTTTCCAACGCCTATGAGGACAGCGTCAGCGAGCTGACGGCGGCGCGCGCCATGGGCAGCGTCCCGTTCTGCGGGCGCTACCGGCTGATCGACTTCCCGCTTTCGGGCATGGTCAACGCGGGGATGGACCATATCGGCGTGATCACCAAGAGCAATTATCAGTCCCTGATGGACCATCTGGGCAACGGAAAGCCCTGGGATCTCTCCCGCAAGCGGAAGGGGCTGCACATCCTCCCGCCCTTTAACACCTCCCATGTGGGGGTCTACCGCAACCGGATCCAGGCCCTGAGCGGGATCATGGGCTTTGTCCATCAGGCCACGGAGGAGTATGTCCTCCTGTGCGACTGCAATGTGGTATCCAACATGGATCTGAACAATCTGTTCCGCGCACATGAGCAGAGCGGGGCGGATATCACCATCATGTACCGGCACGGCGTGGCGCCCGCACTGCGCGACCATATCAATCTGGGGCTGCGGCCGGACGGCAGTGTGGAGCAGGTATATCTCTCCTCCGTCGGTGGGGAGGAGTGCAGCTATTCGCTCAATGCGTTCCTGATGCGCAAGTCCCTGCTCGAGCGGCTGATCAACAACGCCGTCTCTCTCAATCAGACCTCCTTTGAGCGGGATATCATCCAGAAGTATGCCGACCGGCTGAATATGCACGGCTTTGAGGTGGAGGATTACACCTGCACGATCGACTCGCTCAAGAGCTATTATAATCACAGCATGCAGCTGCTGGGCAGCAGAGGTTTCCGCGATCTGTTCAAGCCGGAACGCCCCATCTATACCAAGGTGCGCGACGATATGCCGGCAATGTATGGCATGGGGGCCTCCACCTCCAACTCCCTGATTGCGGACGGCTGCGTGATCGACGGCACGGTGGAAAATTCCATCCTGTTCCGGGGCGTACATGTCGCCCGGGGCGCCGTAGTGCGCAATTCCATCATTATGCAGAATTCCTTTGTGGGGGAGGATACGCATCTGGAGTGTGTCATCACCGATAAGAGCGTGATGATCAAGCCGCACAAATCCCTCTGCGGCGCGGAGGACTTCCCCATCTATGTGGGCAAGGGACTTGTGATCTGAAAAAACGGAAGCGGATGAATGAATGATCGGGAGGCTTTTTGATGAAAGTATTATACGTTGCAAGTGAGGCGCTCCCCTTTGCCGCAAGCGGCGGCCTGGGGGATGTGGCGGGCTCTCTGCCGCAGGCGCTGCGCCGCAGGATGGTCGGCTGCCGGGTGGTGATGCCGCTGTATGGCAGCGTCCCGCAGGTGCTGCGGGATCAGATGACCTATCTGACGAATTTTACGGTTCCGGTGGCGTGGCGCAGGCAGTACTGCGGCGTCTTTGAGGCACACTACGGAGGCGTGATCTATTACCTGCTGGACAATGAGTACTACTTCCGGCGGGAGGGACTGTACGGCCACTATGACGATGCGGAGCGCTTTGCATTTTTCTCCCGCGCGGTGCTGGAGATGCTCGCCCACATCGATTTTAAGCCGGACATTCTCCACTGCAACGACTGGCAGAGCGCCCTTGCGGTGGTGTATTATTCCCTCTTCTACGCCAATATGCCCGGCTATGAGAATATCAAGACGATCTTCACCATCCATAACATCCAGTATCAGGGCGTATACGGGCACGAGCTGCTCAACGACGTGCTCGGCATCCCCGAGCAGAGCTACCCCGTGCTCGCCTACGACGGGGATATCAACATGATGAAGGGCGCGATCGAGTGCGCCAACAAGGTGACGACCGTCAGCCCCACCTACGCCAATGAGATCCTCGATCCGTGGTACAGCCACGGGCTCGACGCCATCCTGCGGGAGCGCTCCTGGAAGCTGTCCGGCATCCTCAATGGGATCGATACCGTCAGCTATGATCCCGAGACGGATGATGCGATCTTTTTCAACTATTCCGCAAAGGACCCGGCCAACAAGGCCAAAAACAAGCAGGCCCTTCAGGAGTACATGGGGCTCGAGAGCAGAGCCGACGCGCCGCTGATCGGGATGGTCACGCGGCTGGTCGGGCACAAGGGCCTGGATATCGTGCGCTCGATGGCGGATGAGCTGATCAACACCTCCAATGCGCAGATGGTCGTCCTCGGCTCCGGGGACTGGCAGTATGAGAACTTCTTCCGGGAGCTTGCCGGCCGTCATCCGGGGCGTGTGAGCGTACGGATCGGCTTTGTGCCCGACCTCGCGCGGAAGATCTACGCCGGCAGCGACATGTTCCTGATGCCATCCCAGAGCGAGCCGTGCGGCCTCTCCCAGATGGTGGCGCTGCGCTATGGGAGCATCCCCATCGTGCGGGAGACCGGCGGCCTGAAGGACAGCATCACGGACAGCGGCGACGGCCAGGGCAACGGCTTTACCTTCAGCGCCTATGAGTCCGGCGAGCTGCTGCGCACGGTACGCCGCGCGCTGGAGGGGTATTCCCATCCGGAGGGGTGGCAGATGCTCGTGGATCGGGCGCTGCGGTGCGATAACAGCTGGGCGCGGTCCGCGGGGGTGTATATCAGCCTCTATAAAGCCACCATCGCAGGGAATTGATGCGAAGTCTTCGGCCCGCACTGCACGTGCGGGCCTTTCCTTTGACACACGGAATGTGCTATACTGATTCTGCCGTCCGATATCCGGAGCGGCTCTGTAGGATTAAAAAAGGAGAGCAGCCATGAAATCACTGAAAAACAAAATCATTGCCCTGCTGCTGGCCGCAGGGATCGCCTGTGCGCTGGCGCCGGCCGCATTTGCCGCAGCGGTACAGGATGCGGCGGCCATGGCGCTGAGCGTTCCCGCCACCGGGGACCGCGCCCGGTACGCCGTTATCATCGCCGTGGTGTGCGGTGCGGCGGCCGTTCTGATCGTGGCCATTCTGCTGGGCACCAGGAAGAGATCCGGGAAGTGATTCCCGGATTTTTTTATAGCCACAGGCGGGGATTTCGGCTGCGCCGGCACCGCTGTCAGAGCGCGATATCCTGCGCCTGCGTACCGATGCCGCACAGGGCGCTCCGCCGCCGGTACTGGCCCGGTGTCTCCCCCGTCTCCGCCTTAAAGACCCGGCAAAAGTAGTTTGCCCCCTCAAAGCCCGTGGCATGGGCAATCAATTCTACGGAGTCATCCGTGCACGCGAGCATTCGCCTGGCATTCTCGATTCGGATGGTGCGCAGGTACTTTCCCGGCGTGATCCCGACGGACTTTGTGAACATCCGGCAGAAGTGCGCGCGGCTGATCCCCAGCAGGTCCGCCGCATCGGACGCGCCCATGAGGTGGGGATACCGGCTGCGGTAGAGCGCGATCGCCTGCCGGACCGCCGGCGGTAAATCGCGCTGCGGCGTATTTTGCGATCGCAGCAGCTCTACCCACAGCGCATAAGCCGCCAGAGAGGCGTCATAGGGATCGGCGAAAGAGCCGGAGGCGATTTGGTCCAGCAGGCGGACGGCCCTGTCCAGTGCGGCCGGGCATCGGGGGATCCATACGGCTGTGTCGCCTGTCTCCGCTTTCAGGGTGAGTTCCACGAGCAGATATTCGAGCGCCCCCTGCGGCGTCAGGATTGCCGGACGCCCGGCGGGGATGAGCAGGCATCCGCCCGCCCGGCAGAGGCGGGGGGCATGTTCCGTTTGAACACCCACATCTTCCCCGCCCCGCAGGAAAAAGACGCAGGCCCATGTTTCGGGAGATGCCACCGGAATGGGGGCGCAGGTGCGGCCGTACCGGCACATGACCGGCAGGACGGGCAGCTTCCGGGCACACGTCCGGTTTTGATAAATGTAGTCCCCGTAGGGCAGCTGGAGAGTGGTTTTCATCATTTTTGTCCTATCCCTGTCAAAAAAATCCTATTGAAAAATTTCCCGCATGCTGTTATGATGCAGGGGAGCACAACATCAGTATGGCCTTCCTGCGCGCGGTTCAATCACCGGTTTATCCGGCGGAACTCCGCGCTCTGATTCTGATGGGAGGTTCTATTGGTATGGCAGGGATTTCACTCCGGCACATTGATAAAATCTATGAAAACAGGGTCACCGCGGTCAGTGATCTGAACCTGGAGATCCGGGATCACGAATTTATGGTTCTGGTGGGCCCCTCCGGCTGCGGCAAATCGACGACCCTGCGGATGATTGCGGGGCTTGAGGAGATCAGCGGCGGGGAGCTGTATATCGGCGACCGGCTGGTCAATCACGTCGCGCCCAGGGACCGGGACATCGCCATGGTCTTTCAGAACTATGCGCTGTACCCGCACATGACCGTCTATAAAAATATGGCGTTCGGCCTCCGGCTGCGCCGTACAGATAAGCAGGTTATCGACCGGAAAATCCGGGACGCCGCAAAGGTTCTGGGGATCGAGGAATATCTGGACCGCAAACCAAAGGCGCTCTCCGGCGGGCAGCGGCAGCGTGTGGCGCTCGGGCGCGCCATGGTGCGGGATCCGTCCGTCTTCCTGCTGGACGAGCCGCTCTCTAATCTGGACGCCAAGCTGCGCACCTCCATGCGCTCGGAGATCAGCAAGCTGCACAGCCGGCTGGGGACCACCTTTGTCTATGTCACGCATGACCAGACGGAGGCCATGACCATGGGGGACCGGATCTGCGTGATGAAGGACGGCCTCATCCAGCAGGTCGACACGCCGCAGAGGCTGTATGACGCCCCCTGCAACCTGTTTGTGGCGGGATTTATCGGCTCCCCGCAGATGAATTTTATCCCCGTAAAAATCGGCCGTACGGCGGACGGATATGATGCCGGAGCAAACGGCGTAAAAATACCGATCCCGCCGTCGAAGGCGGAGAAGGGGCGACTGGATGCGTATATCGGGAAAGAAGCGGTCCTCGGGATCCGGCCGGAACACCTGTGCGATCCGCAGGGGAGCGGAAGCTCAAACACCTGCCGGATCCGCGTGCGCACGGAGCTGTGTGAGCTGATGGGCTCCGAGATCAATCTGTATGCGGCCTTTGGGGAGGAGAAACTTGTGGCCAGGCTGCCCGCGCGCGTTCCGGCCCGTGCGGGCGAGGAACTGGAATTGGGAATCGACTGCGAGAAGCTCCATCTCTTTGACAGCGAGACCGGGCACGCAATTTTCCATTGACATCGGAGGGATGTCTCAGGGCGCCGCAGGCGTCCTTTTTTGTGCCCTTTGGAAGGGGAAAAAGCGCCAAGTGCAGCAGAAAAGAGGGAAAACAAGGGACAAAACACGGAAAAAGCGGAAATTTAAAGGAAGAAAATCCTCATAAATCCGGGGAAAAGGTGCTAAAATACGCTCGAAGGTTAACAGGTGTTGTGTGCTCATATGAAAAATTTTATTTAAGATTTGGGGAGGAAAGGCCTATGAAAAAATCCGGCTGGCTGCGCCGCCTGTGCGCTGGACTGCTGTGCGCGTCCATGGCCGCGTGCTGCTCGTCCTGTGCGGACGATGACCGCGGCGGTACAGGGAATGGATCGGCCCCCACGTCCGGGACGCTGACCGTCTGGGCGTGGGATGACAATTTTAACGTCCGTGCCGCCAGAGCCGCCGCCGATGCCTATCAGCGCGCCAACCCGGACGCGACGGTCCAGGTGGTGAGCATGGCGCAGGATGATATTGTGGCCAAGCTGAACACCGCTTTCTCCGCCGGCAATTACAAGGGGCTGCCGGATATCGTGCTCATTGAGGACTACCGGATCCAGAGCTATCTGCAGTCCTATCCCGGCGAGCTGGCGGATCTGTCCGATGTGACAGATCCTCAAGCCTTTATGGACTATAAGCTGAAGGTCATGACCGATACGGACGGCCGGATCTGCGGCGTGCCGTTTGACTCCGGCGTATGCGCCCTCTTTTACAGGACAGACTATATCGAACAGGCCGGCTACACCCGGGAGGATATGAATGATCTGACCTGGGAAAAGTATATTGAGATCGGCCGCGCCGTCCGGGAAAAGACCGGCCACGCCATGCTCACCCTTGATCCGAACGATCTCAGTCAGATCCGCATGATGATGCAGTCCGCCGGGGCGTGGTATGTGGGCGATGACGGACAGACCGTTACCATCCGGGACAACACCGCCCTCCGGGAGGCCATTTTGCTGTACAAACAGATGATCGATGCCGGCATTGCCACACAGGTATCCGGCTGGGACCCGTTTGTCAAGGCGTTTCAGGATGGCGCCGTGGCCACGGTGCCCACGGGCTGCTGGATCGCGCCGTCCATCTCCCAGGCCGCGGACCAGTCCGGCAAGTGGGCGGTTGCACCGCTCCCGCGCATGGGGAATGTGGCCGATGCCACCCACTACACCAATCTCGGGGGATGTGCCTGGTACGTCGTTGCACACAGCCCCAATGCGGCGCTTGCCAAGGATTTTCTCTCTAAGACGTTCGCCTCCGACGGCGCGCTGCTCAATCAACTGGCCGCCGATATCGGACTGGTCAGTACGCTCAAATCCGTCAGCACCATGAGCAATTACTCCGCCGGCGTGGAATTTTACGGCGGTCAGGCAATTTTTCAGGACTTTGCGCGCTGGACGGAGCAGATCCCGCCCGTCAACTACGGGCAGTTCACCTATGATATCGAGGAGGTCATGACCGGTACGGTGCAATCCGTTGTGAATGGGGCCGATCTGGATGCCGCACTGGACAGCGCCCAGACACAGGCCGAGGCGATCATCGTGGGATAGGCGGCCGATCCCGCCGGACGCCGGGACAGCCGGATCGGATATCCCGGAGAATCTGAATGCAGGAGGAGATCGATTTGAGCGGCAAGCTGAAGCGGAACGGGGGCGGCCGTGCCGCGAAAACACCCGGAAAAACAATGAGGGCGGGCCCGCTGGAGCGCAGGCTGGGCATGTGGGGGTGGGGTTTTACAGCGCTGGGGACTTTTCTGATCCTCATGTTTGTCTTTTATCCCATGGTGCAGGCGCTCATCCTGTCCTTCCAGACCGGGCGCGGCGCGAATCTGCGCTTTGCGGGCACGGCGAACTATGCGCGCATCTTTACCGACGATATCCTCTGGAAGGCGCTGGGCAATACCTTCATCTACCTGATCATTCAGGTGCCGGTGATGATCCTTCTGGCGCTGGTGATCTCCACCCTGCTCAACGACCGAAAGCTCCGGTTCCGGGGGCTGTTCCGCGTGGCGATCTTCCTGCCGTGCGTGACATCGCTGGTGTCCTATTCCCTGATTATGAAGAGTATTTTTTCCAACGACGGGCTCTTCAATCAGATCCTGATGGGGCTTCACCTGATTGACAGCCCCATCCTGTGGACGACAGATGCCTTCTGGGCGCGGGCGCTGATCATCCTCTCGATCACCTGGCGATGGACGGGGTACAATATGATCTTCTATCTCTCCGGACTTCAGAACATTGATCCGAGCATCTATGAGGCGGCGGATATCGACGGTGCAAACGCCTGGCACAAGTTCTGGCACATCACCGTGCCGATGCTCAGGCCCATCATTCTGTTCACGACCATTACGTCCACCATCGGCACGCTTCAGCTCTTTGACGAGGTGATGAATATCACACAGGGCGGGCCTGCCAATGCGACGATCACCATCTCCCAGTATATCTATAACCTCTGCTTTAAATATTCCCCCAATTTCGGCTATGCGGCGGCGGTGGCGTTTATCGTGGTGCTGATTATCCTGGCGCTGTCCTTCCTGCAGCTGCGGATCGGAGGTGACCGGCGTGATGCGTAACGCGAAAACAGTCACGCTGCGGGTGCTCAAATATATCCTGCTTCTCATTCTATCGCTGATTTCCGTATTTCCCTTCCTGTGGATGATCATCTGCGCCACGAATACGGCGGTGGACGTCAACCGCGGGAAGCTCACCTTCGGCACACACCTGATCGAGAATTTGACCGCGCTGTTCAGCCCGGATCTCAACTTTCCGCGGGCGCTGCTCAACTCGGCGGTGGTCGCCGTGATCACCACGGTTCTGGCACTGCTCATCTCATCCATGGCGGGGTATGGCTTTGAGGTGTTCCGCAGCAGGGGGCGCGACCGGGTGTTTAACTTCCTGCTCATTTCCATGATGATCCCGTTCTGTGCGCTGATGATTCCCCTGTACCGCATGTTCAGTGCGCTGAACCGGGCGGGGCTGACGGCGATCGGGCTGGATACGTACGTATCCGTCATTGTCCCGGTGATTGCAACGGCATTCCTGATCTTCTTTTTCCGGCAGAATACCAAATCCTTCCCCCGCGATATTCTGGAGGCGGCACGCATCGACGGGCTCAATGAGCTGAGCATTTTTTTCAGAATGTATATGCCGGTGATGAAGTCCACCTATGCGGCGGGCGCGATCATCACCTTCATGAACAGCTGGAACAGTTACCTGTGGCCGCTGGTGGCGCTGCAGTCGGAAAATATGCGCACCGTCCCGCTGGTGCTCTCCGCAATGGGCTCCTCCTACACGCCGGATTATGGGATGATCATGGCGGGCATTATCATTGCCACGCTGCCGACGGCGCTCATTTTCTTTGTGATGCAGAAGCAGTTTGTCGCCGGGATGCTCGGTTCCGTCAAGTAAATACCGCCTCTGCCGGCAGCACGGATCCCGCCCGTTTGGGGATCATCACACAGTACCCAAAAAATACCCGTCCAATGGAGAATCCGTTTCTCCACTGGGCGGGTATTTTCAAAGGCAGGGGGGAGGGAATTATCTATCGTCGATCGAAAGGCCCTCATCGGCTTCGGCGTTTTGCCGGCCATATCCCTTGCCGGATCCGTGATTTCCGCTGCCGTTGTGTCCATCGGGCTGTGCCCCTGCGCGATTTTCGTCGGAGAGGGAGGCGATCCGGTCCCGAATTTCCCGCATGGTCATCTGCTGGACTTCCTCCGGGGTGATGGTGGGATCCAGTGCCTGCAATTCCAGATACGCACGGTACTTGCCGGTGGAGAGGCCCAGTTCGTGGGCGGCCTTTGCGTCTTCGGGCCGTGCGGAATAGCAGTAGGCGTTCTCCTGTGACCGGGTGCAGGATTCGAGATCCGCCAGAATCTGTTCGGATTGCGCGCTCTCTAAACCAATCACGCCGATCGACATGACTGCGCCGTCGGATAATAGCGCTGCAATTTTTTGATTGGCTAAAATCTGTGAAACCGCATCGCCATAATCGCGGTATTTTACTTGGATGGAATCTGCCAGAGCTGCCCCATCGTCATTATATCCCTTTACGGTGACAACCTGACCAAAACGATTGACCCCCAGTTCAATAGAGGGATTGATATCAATGCTGATTGTTACCGTGGGGGTCCCGAACAGCCAGGCGCCGCCCCCGAATAACAGTAAAACCAGGCATGCAATGGCAGGGAGGAGACGGCGGGGCATACTCCCCTTCTGACGGGCGCGTCCATCTGTCTTTTGACGGACAAAGGCTTTTGTTTTTTCCTTCAGTTCCTCCTCGGCCCGAACCTGATCAAAGGCCTCTTTCAGACGATCACGCATCTTCATCACCTCCCAGTTTTTCCCGGAGCATCTGCCTGGACCGGGTCAGGAGCGTATAGACCGAATTCGTGTTTTTGCCCAGTATCCGGCCGATTTCCGGAGCCGTATACCCCTCGTAATAGTGCAGATAGACGACGTCTCGATATTTAGACGGCAGTGCGAGCACCGCCTCCAGCACTTCCCGGTGATCCGGAGGCAGCTGGGCCGGATGCTCCAACAGTTCATCCAGCGGCACCGTCCGGCTGCGGAAAAAGCTTTTGAGCAGATCCTTACAGGCGTTGACTGTGACACGGATGAGCCATGCTCTTTCATGCTCCGGGCTCTCAAAGGGGGCGGAACGCAGGGCATACTTCAAAAAGACCGTTTGAAATATGTCCTCGGTATCTGCGTAATTCTTCAAGTGGATCATACAAAGCCGCCGGACCATATCGGCATATTCCTCAATCGCCCGGTTCACCTCTACCTCGTTTCGCATTGTTGCCCCCTGTGGTCTGTCAGGCTCCCATTCTGTTGCCCATCCGAGCGCCGGCCCGGGAACGGGTGCATTTGATGTTTTCCTGTTCGGCCGCATTCCTGTTGCTTTGGCGGGAGCGCTGTTGTACCTGGTCCCCACAAGGACTGCCTCCGCTTGTCCCAACACAGGGACAGGAATCCGGACGGTGATCACAGATGCCGTCACCGTCCGCGTCCACGTAGTTTGCCCCCTGCCCACCGGGTGCTTCGCCGTTGCTCTGGGCGATTATGCGGTTATCGCAGATCCCGTCCCCGTCGGTGTCGGAAAAGTTCCGCCCGGCATCGGAACCGGCTGCAGCGGCGCCCGCCACCCCACCGGATGCCAGTATGATGGCCGATAAAATACCTGCCAGTGCCTTTTTCATCGTAAGCCCTCCTTAATAAAGATGGAATCGTTTGGGTTGCCTTCACCATGAATACGATTGACGGAGGGGAATCCATTCGGCGTTCTGAAAAATTTCAATATTTCTATTTGATGCTTTCGTTTTTTGCAGGGCGGTGCGCCAGGAAGCAGTCCGCCTCATGGGAGTTGATTACCCCCACCGCCTGAAGATAGGCATAGATGATGGTGGTGCCCACAAACGTCATGCTGCGCTTTTTCAGATCGTTTGAGATTGCGTCGGAGAGGGGAGAGGATGCTTTCCCCAGCTCGAATATCGTTTTGCCGCCCGTCCAGTGCCAGAGATAGGCGGAAAAACTGCCGTAATCCCGCTGAATCTCGCGAAAAATCCGGGCGTTGCGGACAGCGGCGGCAATTTTCCGCCGGTTGCGGATGATGCCGCGATCCTGCGCAAGTGCTTCCAGCTTTTCCGACCCGTAGGCGCACACCTTGTCCAGATCAAAGTGGTCGAACGCCCGGCGAAAGGATTCCCGTTTGTTGAGCACGCACTCCCAGGAGAGCCCCGCCTGAAAGGATTCAAGGATCAGCATCTCAAACAGATGGTGATCGTCGTGCACAGGTACGCCCCACTCCTCATCGTGGTAGCGGATGTAGTGTTCATTTTTCGGATTTGCCCACGGGCACCTGTTTTTTCCATCCGGCCACGCCATGGCTGCTTCCTCCCGTACGGTTCCTCAATGGGAAATGTTGTTATAGAATTCGGCGGAATCGTACAAGACGATGCCGGGAAATTCTGTTATCATTATACCAGACTGCCATCATGCCATCAAGCGGGCACAGCGTATGTGCCGGAATCGTTAAAGAGAACGGAGCGGATGATTTATGGATTTTAAAGAGAAAATGCACGGTGGATATCTCTACTACCCGAACGATGAGGAGATCATGCGCGAGCAGTTCGTCTGCCTGGAAAAGCTGTGCGATTTTAACGCCACGCGCCCATCGGAGATGGAAAAGCGCAATCAGCTTTTGCGCGAGATGTTTGCGGAGATCGGGGAGAACTGCTATATCGAGCCGCCCCTGCGTGCCAACTGGGGCGGCCACCATGTCCATTTTGGCAAGGGCGTGTATGCGAATTTTAATCTTACGCTGGTGGACGATACGCATATCTATGTGGGGG
Organism: uncultured Oscillospiraceae bacterium; assembly: GCA_949293315.1. Taxonomy (GTDB): domain Bacteria; phylum Bacillota; class Clostridia; order Oscillospirales; family Acutalibacteraceae; genus Onthovicinus. The sequence continues at coordinate 80,144 of CASFCH010000027.1, forward strand.
ATTACACGATGTTCGGCCCCAATGTGACGGTCGCTACGGCGGGGCATCCGATTCTGCCGGAGCTGCGGGAGCAGGGGTACCAGTATAACGCGCCCGTGCACATCGGTAAAAATTGCTGGATCGGGGCCGGGGCAATCATTGTTCCCGGTGTTACAATCGGGGATAATGTGGTGATCGGCGCGGGGAGCATCGTCACCAAGGATATCCCGTCAAACGTCGTGGCGGTCGGCAACCCCTGCAAAGTGCTTCGGGCGGTCAATGACCATGACCGAGAGTACTACTTTAAGGATCGGAAAATCCCGCCGGAGCTCTTGGAGTGAATCGAGTAAAAAAGAGGGCGCGGTCCGCTGCAAAAACGGACCGCGCCTTTTTTGCTCGATTGATGTTCCGCCGCGCTTACGTCCTCAACCGGAAGGTTTTGGGCGCAAGGCGGTATACCAAAATGCTCGCGACAATGCTGTAAAGCACACAGAAAACAATCGTCATGATTCCAAATATCAGTATCGGCATACGCAGCCGCATCAGAACAAAGCAGACGACATAGGTAACGGATAAAACAATCCGGTATGTGCCGCTTTTCAGCTCCGTCCCTGCGTTGTAAGGCTGGAGTAGATAGTAAATCGTCAGGTAATGAATCGAGAAGAACAGGCTCATACACAGGATAGAAACAATCAGCACCACATAGTTGAGCGGATTGTCCGTCCCGCCGCTGGCAAACAGGATCAGTGCCAGCCCAATACCAATAACCAGCGCCGGAACAGCGTTGATTTTCATGATCTCACGCAGGCGGATCTGAAACAGCCGCAGGATAAAGCTCGGCTGCTTATAGAACGAATAGGTCAGCAGGCTGTGATCGCAGTTCATAAAAAGCGCCTGTGTAAAGTTCGTGCCACGGTTAATGGCGTACATGATAAACACAAAGTACGGAAGCCAAGTCATCACAATTTTGTTAATGACGGTTTTTTCTTCGGGCAGCAGATAGACTCCTGCCAGCACGGCGGCGACAAGGAAAGCGCATACATAGGAAATCTTCTTTGTGGAGTTCCATAGGATCTTTTTGTGCCTTTTGATAAACAGTTCATTGAGGTACTCAAAACCCTTGCGGCTGCTTGTAATGGAAGTATCTGCGGATATTTTTTTCTCATTGACCTTTTTTACAACCTGCGCCGTCGCAGCGCTGTCCATCTGATAGGTTAAGCCTGCCAGCAACTCTTTGTTAATGGCGTAATAATCACGGAAGGTCAGCACCTTTTTCAGCCCGATTGCTCCCAACGGAATACAAGATAAAAAGAGGATCATTGCCGCCAACTCCGGTACGGCAAACCCAAAAGCCGGCGGAACATAGGCGGCGGCTAAAAGAAGGGCGATACAGCCCCACACATATTTGGACAGCTTGTTTTCGTTGTAGCCAAGGCCCCTTTTCTCATAATCCCACAGGGTGACAGCCGCCGCAAACAGCTTCATACCCGCTATGCAAAGGGGCAGGAGCAGACAAAACCACAGAGGTACGCCTCTGTCCATACCGAATAGAATCGTAAATGGCATAAAGCCGACAACGACTTTCAGAATGGAGTAAAAATAGTTTACCAGCGTATATTCCCGTGCGTTCATTCGCATAAGAATCATCGCATAATATTTATCCTTTGTCGGATTGAAAAGGTGCGTGTTTTCAAAGCTTCCGATTACCGTGAGAATCAGCAGAATATGCAGGAAAACCTCATTCTCCGGCAGCGTTTTATAAAGGATACCGATACCGCATACCATCGTGATAAAGTAAAGGAACTTGCCGAGAAACGCAGATACGATTTCCCACAGTACGGACAAAATATTCGCAAAAACTTTCAGTCCCTTTACTTGATACAGCGTTGCCGGAAGCAGCCGCTTTAAGAGCGGGATCTGCTTTAAGGAAAACAGGATACCATTGACACGGTATGTATTTTTCAGGGAAAAAGATATTTTGAGCGTCTTATACATTTCCTTCCTCCCGGAGCGCCGCAATGATCTTATCCTTAAAATCCCGGCTGTTCAGATCGGTTTTCTCCACGACCTCCAGTTCTCCGTGATTGAGCGGCACGATCTCATCGCAGAGGTCAAGCGCCAAATCCATAATATGGGTGGAAAAAATGGTAATACGGTCTTGTTTCAACGAACGGAGCAGTTGTTTCATCTCTTCCGCCACCACGACATCAAGGGATGTCAAAGGCTCGTCCAGCAGCAGAATATTCGGCTGGGCGATGATGTTGATGAGCATTTGCATTTTGTTTTTCATACCGTGGGAATAGTCCTTGAGCAGTTTATCCCTGTCCTCCGGTTCAATGCTCATATAGTCAAAATACTCGTCAATGCTTTTCGGATTTTTGATAGACTTCTCATTGATGTCCATAAAGAACTTCAAAAACTCTCTGCCCGTAAGGAATTCCGGTACAGTAGGGGTAGAGAGTACATATCCGATGTCCTCTGCGGCTACCTCACGGCGGACGCCGTTTTCATCTTCTATATAGAAATTGCCGCTGTCCGCCTTCAAATCCCTGTTCAGGCAGTTGAACAGCGTTGTTTTACCGGCGCCGTTTCTGCCGAGCAGCCCATAAATTTTCCCTTCATCAAAGGTAAAATCAATATCTCTGAGGACTTCCTTTTTCTCAAAACTCTTGGATAAATGCTCAATCACAAATTTCATAATATCCTCCGTCATATCTTATGCCGGGAACGCGCCGTCTAAGATTGTTTCAGCAAAAACCACCAATAAGGACAATCCGGATGAAAGTCACGCACCGTTTTTATTCAGGGAAGGGTCAGGCCTGTTTCGCCTGATAGACTTTCACGTAATCGACCACAAAGTCCGCCGGCATCGTTCCCTCAGGATTGTTGCGGATATCGCCGGACCAGGTGAACTGGTTGCCCTGGTTGGCGGGATTTGCGCTGTCGGTCTCTCCGGCAATCTCCACGGACAGCCACAGGAATTCCGGGGACTGTGAGACGCCCCACTTGGTGCGCCAGGTCTCCTGCCCGTTGATATAAAAGATATATTCATCCTCCGTCCACATCAGGCCATAGGTGTTGAACTCGCTGTACATATCGTTTTGCACCTGGTATTGGTTGGATACGCGGGACTGGTGCTCGTCACCATACCCATCGATGTGTACGGTGTGCATGGTAGTGTTGCGGTAGGTCTCCGCGGGCATCTGCGGATCGTTGTAGTAGGGGGACTCCATGATGTCGATCTCCGCGCCGTTTTTGCCGCCCTCGGTCACGTCGCTCATTGTCTGGGACTGCATCCAGAATGCGCTCCACAGGCCCTCGGCCGCCGGGGCCTTGCACCGGACTTCAAAGTAACCGTAGGTGTATTCTTTCAGATTGCGGGAGGAGCAGGTGCCCGTGTACCAGCCCGGGCCGTAGGCGCCGTCCTCCTTGTACTCGGTGCGGATAATCAGGTTTCCGTCCTGTGTAAAGCACTGGGCGGGATCCCAGTACCCGCCGCGGCGCTCCGGGGTCTCCGGCGTGGTATTCCAGACGGTGGGATCCAGCTCCCCGTCAAACTGCTCGTCCAGGACGAGTTCCATCCCCTCCAGATTTGGAGATTTATCGGGGCCTGGCTGTTTGACCGAATCGGAGTTACAGGCGGTCAGTCCGGCGGCCAGCAGTACGCCGGACAGGGTTAGTGATACACTTTTTAACACGGGATTTTTCATTGCTTTTCCTCCCTTTCTGATTACAGGTTTATGATAAAAAGATCCTGCTATTTGTCAAATCAATTTGTGGGACACTGATGACCAGCACTTTTTCAGATACACCATGTCCCGCAGCTGCACGCCGTCCTCATAGATAGGGTGGTCATAGTGATCGGTGAAAAAATTGGGGACGGTATGCGAGCGGGTAAAGCCGCAGTGCTCGTAAAAACCGGCGGTGGAGGGGACGTCGCCCGTGCCCACCAGCAGGGTGTTCCCCGGCAGGCCGTAACGGGCAAAGAGAAAGTTCAGCAGCGCCCGGCCGTACCCCTTGCCCTGATCGTGTGGGTTTACGGCGATGTTTTTTAGCTCGTAGATGCAGTCCGATTCCCGCGTTACCACGCACACGCCTTTCAGATCCGGGTCGTACAGGGCAAACAGGTCCCCGCGGGACAGATAGCGGCGCACCATGTTCTCCTGCTCGTCGCCCAGGAGGAGCAGATCCATATAATGTTCTTTTTCCAGGTTGGAAATTTTGCGAATTTCCACCGCGACGCCTCCCAACTGTTGAATTTTTTTCGGTTACAGGTCCGCTTTGAACGGACAAGAATTTCTTCCCTCATCAGGCCGACTTGTCGGCCAGCTTCCCCCGCATGGGAAGCCTTGGATTTGTGCAGATATTTTATAGAACCTTTTCATGCGCTTTCTGGGAACCGTCGCTCTGTACGGCGGAACACTGAGGGCAGCGTTCCCTACGGAAGTTGGTACAAAAAAGTAATTTACGGGAAGCAGGCAGATTTTTTTGAGCTGTTTTTACATCGTACGCCGCTTGAAGTTTGCACAAGTCCTCGTAGGGAACGCCGCCCCGGCGTTCCGTCCGGCATAGCCGGAACAATGCCAGATATTACCGCAGGGAAAACGCCGAATAGTGGTGATTGTACGGACTTGTAGATTATACCTCTTGGGGCTTTCTCTTTCGGGGAAAAGGGTGCCCGCCTGCGGAGCAGAGGCGACACGTGAATGTGTAACCGGAGGGTTGTCGGCTGAAAACTACTGGATTGTTATAGGCCTTTTCCCTGTAACAATCCCTCTGTCTCATCCTTCGGCTTCGACACCTCCTTTACACAAGGGAGGCTTATTGGACTGTATAAACCTCCGCCCCATACCGCCAAAAGTTGGTAGCGGCAACGCACCGCCGCGCGGGCGTTCACTACCGAGCAGGTGCGCCAAGCGTGACTTTTTGTGGCAAGGAGGAGCAGCGGTACACGGGGAATTCAGAAATCCTTCAGTTTTTCCAGCAGAGTGGTCAGTTCGTCCCATTTGTGAATATGCAGGTGCTCGCACTGCGGGACCTGCTCATCGGCATGATCCTTGCCCGTGATATGATCAACCCAGACGGGATAAATCCCCACCTGGGCGGCGCCCTCGATATCGTCCTGCGGGTTGTCGCCGCAATACCAGACCTCATCGGCACGCAGCCCGGCCTTCCGGAGGGCAATGTCAAACAAAAGGCGGTTGGGCTTGCGGACCAGATAGTCGCTCGAGGTCATCACAAACTCGAACTGGTGGTGGGGCAGCAGCCGGTTAAACCGCTGTGTCAGAGCCGCGCCCGACCACAGCAGGTTGCTGATCACAGCGCTCCGGATTCCATTTTTGTTGATGTAGTCAAGCATCGCACCGGCGCCCGGCACAGCCGCCCCCGGACAGGCTGCATCCCAGAATGTCGTTTCCATCTCGACGGGGGAGAGCGAAAAGGTGATCCCGAGGGATTCATACAGCACACGGTTGCCAACCTGACTGCCAATATCATAGCCGATTTTGCGCACGCTTTCAATATACCGGCCAAAGATCTGTTCCGCGCCCTTTTGGACATCTGCGATCGTGCAGTTGTTCGGATTGCCGGCGGCGTATTTCAGCAGCGCGGCATTCCCTCTGGCCGAATCCCAGTCCGGCTCACACAGCAGGGTGTTGCCGTAGTCGAAAAGGATCATTTTTGGGTATTTCATGGAAACATCCCCCCCATGCAAAACGCCCCGTCCATCCGGTTCGGAAGGGCGGGGCAGTGTTGGATTTTAATTGTCGAGCAGCTCCCGGAGCATTTTGGTGACCTCCTGTGCCGGTGCCTGGCCGCGCAGCTCACGCATACACTGGCCGATCAGGTATTGGAGGGCTTGCGTCTTGCCGCCCTTGTATTCGTTCACGGATTTTTCGTTGGCGGCGATCACCTTTTCAACCACCGGTTTGATCGCACCGGTGTCGGTGACGATTTCCAGTTTATTCTCTTTAATATACTGCTCCGGGTCTATGTGATCGCTGAACACCTTTTCAAAGACCTTGCGCGCCGTCTGACGGCTGATCTTTTTCCCGTTGAGGAGCTTGATAAGCGTCGCGAGTGCGGCGGGATCAAAGTCCATCTCCTCCGGCTGCTTTCCGGCGTCCTTGAGCAGGCGCATCACGTCGCCCATGATGAAGTTGGACGTCGTCTTGGCGTCGCCGCACAATTCGGACACGGTTTCAAACAGCTCCACCAGCGCCACGGAACCGGTGAGAATGCCTGTATCGTACTCCGGCAGGCCGAGCTCTTCCATATAGCGGCGCTTTTTGTCCTCCGGCAGCTCCGGCATCTGGGCACGGATCGCCTCGATCTGCTCATCGGTGATGACGATGGGCGGCAGGTCGGGCTCCGGGAAGTATTTGTAGTCCTGTGCATCTTCCTTGGAGCGCATGCCGGAGCTCTCGCCCTTGGCATCGTCCCAGCGGCGCGTCTCCTGAATGACTTTGCCGCCGTCCTCCAGGATCTCCGCCTGGCGCTCAAACTCGCTGTTGATGGCGCGGGCGATGGCGCGCAGGGAGTTCATGTTCTTCATCTCCGTGCGCACGCCGAGGGTATCGCTGCCCTTTTCGCGCACGCTCAGGTTGATATCCGCACGCAGGCTGCCCTCCTGCATCTTGCAGTCGGACACGCCGGTAAACTGGAGAATGGCGCGCAGCTTTTCGATGTAGTCCACCACTTCCTCCGCACTGCGGAAGTCCGGCTCGCTCACGATCTCCAGCAGCGGCACGCCGCAGCGATTGTAGTCGGCGAGCGTCCCGTCCGGCGTCGCATCGTGGAGCAGCTTGCCCGCGTCCTCCTCCATGTGGATCTCCTTGATGCGGATCTTTTTGCCGCCCGTGAGTTCCACATAGCCCTCGGTGCAGATCGGCAGATAGAGCTGAGAGATCTGGTACGCCTTGGGCAGGTCGGGATAAAAGTAGTTCTTGCGGTCAAATTTATTCAGCCGGGTAATGTTGCAGTGGGTTGCCAATCCGGTGCGGATCGCGTACTCTACCACTTTTTTGTTCAGCACGGGAAGCGTGCCGGGCATACCGGAGCACACCTCGCACACGTGGGTGTTGGGTTCGCCGCCGAACTGCGTCGGGCAGGAGCAGAAAATTTTTGTCTTGGTGGCCAGCTCGGTGTGGACCTCCAGGCCGATTACCATCTCGTAAGCCATTATTCAGCCCTCCCGTCTGTCTGGTAGCGGTGCGCCGCGCCAAGGATGGATTGCTCATCAAAGGGCTTGCCGATCAGCTGCATGCCGATGGGCAGGTTCTCGCCCGACTGCCCGCACGGCAGGGAGACGGACGGCAGGCCCGCCAGGTTGATCATGACCGTGTAAATGTCGCCCAGGTACATCTTTAAGGGATCGCTCAGGGATTCCCCGATCTTGAGCGCCGTGGTCGGAGCGACGGGCCCCAGGAGCATGTCGTACTTCTGGAAGGCGTCAAAGAAGGACTGCTGGATCAGCTTTTTGGCCTTGAGCGCCTTGTTGTAGTAGGCGTCGTAGTAGCCGGAGCTGAGCACAAAGTTGCCCAGCATAATGCGGCGCTTGACCTCCATGCCGAAGCCTTCGCTGCGGGTCTTAACGTAGACGTCGCGCAGGTTGGCGGGGTTGGGGGCAGAGTAGCCGTATTTGATGCCGTCATACCGGGAGAGGTTGGAGCACGCCTCCGCGGAGGCGATGATATAATAGGTCGGCACGGCGTACTTGACGATCGGCATGGCGAACTCCTCCACGCGCGCACCGAGTGCTTCAAACTGCCTGGCCGCGTTCAGGATCGCCTGCTTGACCTCGGGATCGATGCCCTCGCCCAGGTAGTCGGACGGGATTCCGATCACCTTGCCGGCCAGATCATAGGACTCGACGTCCGCCAGTGTGAACTTTGTATAGTCCATGGAGGTGGAATCTTTTTCATCCCTGCCGCAGATGGCCAAAAACGCCGCCGCACAGTCGCGTGCGCTGTTTGCGAGCGGGCCGATCTGGTCGAGGGAGGAGGCATAGGCCACCAGCCCGTATCGGGAGACCGCGCCGTAAGTCGGTTTAAGGCCCGTCACGCCGCAGAAGGAGGCGGGCTGACGGATCGAGCCGCCCGTATCGGAGCCGAGGGTCAGCAGGTTTTCGCCTGCCGCTACGGCCGCCGCAGCGCCGCCGGAGGAACCGCCCGGCACGCGGGTCGGGTCGCAGGGATTCTTCGTCGCGCCGAAGTGGGAGGTCTCTGTGGTGGAGCCCATGGCAAATTCATCCATATTCAGCTTGCCGGTGATCACCATCCCGGCCTCCTGTACCTTGCGGATCACGGTCGCATCATAGGGGGGGATAAAGTTTTCCAGCATCTTGGACGCACAGGTAGTCCGCACGCCTTTGGTGCACATGTTGTCCTTGATTCCGACGGGAACGCCGGCCAGCGGGGCGTCCTTGAGCTCACCGCTGTCAATGCGGGCCTGTACCTCCTCGGCGGCCCTGTATGCCTCCTCTTTGCAGAGGGAGATGTAGCAGTTGTATTTGGGTTCCTGTGCCTCAATCCGGGCGTAGGCATCGTCGAGCGCCTGCTTGACGGTCAGCTCGCCCGCGCGGATTTTGGCGGATAATTCGATTGCAGATAAGGTGTTCCGTTCCATACGCGCCCTCCTTTAGTCCACGGTCTTCGGTACCTTGAAGCAGCCGTCCAGCTCGTGCGGCGCATTGGCCAGGATGGCGTCGCGGTTATTGCCGTTTTTGATCTCGTCCTCCCGCATCACATTGGAGACGTCGAACGCATGGGAGAGCGGCTGGACACTGTCGGTGTCCAGCTCGTTGAGCGTGTCAATATAGGAGAGGATGCTCTGCAGGTCGGTCTCGCACGCGGCGCGCTGCTCGTCTGTCAGCTCAATCCGCGCGAGCGATTCCAAGTAGCGGATCAGCTCATCGGAAATTTTCATGACGGGTTCACCTGTTTCCTGATTTTAATGTGGACTTCGCGCAGCTGCTGCTCGCTGACCTCATTCGGTGCGCCAAGGAGCAGGTCCTGTGCATTGGCATTCATTGGGAACGCGATCACTTCGCGGATGTTCTCCTCATCCTTGAGGAGCATCAGCATACGGTCCACGCCGGGCGCCATACCCGCGTGCGGCGGCGCGCCGTAGTGGAATGCGCGGAACAGCGCGCCAAAGCGCTGTTCAAGCTCCTCTGCGGTGTATCCGGCCAGTTCAAAGGCCTTGATCATAATGTCGGGGCGGTGGTTCCGCACCGCGCCGGAGGAGAGCTCCACGCCGTTGCACACGATGTCGTACTGATAGGCCTTGATGGTCAGCGGATCCTGATTCATCAGTGCATCCATCCCGCCCTGCGGCATGGAGAACGGGTTGTGCGTAAAGTCGAGCTTGCCCTCGTCGTTCAGCTCGTACATCGGGAAATCGGTGATAAAGCAGAGGTCAAAGCGGTCTTTATCGATGATGTCCATCCGCACGCCCAGCTCCGAGCGGATCTGCCCGGCGAGCGTGTTGACAATGGAGATATCGTCGCTGATGAAGAAGAGCGTGTCATCCACCTTCAGCTGGGCCAGCTCCGTCAGCTCGGCCTTTTTCTCCTCGGAGAGGAACTTGGTGATCGGGCCCTTAAACGTGCCGTCCGGCAGCACGGAGATATAGCCAAGGCCCTTCATACCGATGGACTCGGCGTATTTGAGCATGTTTTCAAAGAAGGATTTGGACTTTTTGGCGCAGCCGGGCACGTTGATGCCGCGCACCGGGCGGCCCTTAAAGGGCTTAAAGTCCACATCCGCAAAGTAACCGGACAGATCGATGATGACCAGCGGGTTGCGCAGGTCCGGCTTATCGGTGCCGTATTTGAGCATGGCCTCCTCATACGGGATGCGCACGAACGGCGCAGGGGAGACCTTTTTGCCGCCGCCGAACTCGGTGAACGTATCATAGAGCACTTTCTCGGCGACCTCGAACACGTCCTCCTGCGTGGCAAACGCCATCTCGAAGTCGAGCTGATAGAACTCGCCGGGAGAACGGTCCGCGCGGGCGTCCTCATCGCGGAAGCACGGGGCGATCTGATAGTAGCGGTCAAAGCCGGAGGTCATCAGCAGCTGCTTAAACTGCTGTGGAGCCTGCGGCAGCGCATAAAACTTGCCGCGGTGCTTGCGGGAGGGGATGATATAGTCGCGCGCGCCCTCCGGGGAGGAGCAGGTCAGAATGGGTGTGTTGATCTCCGTAAAGCCGAGTTCGTCCATCTTGCCGCGCAGGTACTTGATGACCTTGGAACGGAACAGGATGTTCTCGTGCACCTTGGGGTTGCGCAGATCGAGGAAGCGGTACTTCAGGCGCACATCCTCCTTTGTCTCCTTGGAGGTTGCCACTTCAAAGGGGAGCGTCTCCGTGCAGTCGCCGAGGACTTCCATCTCCTGAGCGTTGAGCTCGAGCGTGCCTGTCGGGATCTTGGGATTGACCGTATCCGGGTCGCGCCGGTCAACGCTGCCCGAGACGGAGATGACGCTCTCGCGCCGGATTTTTTTGAGCATCTCGTCATCGTGGATGACCACCTGTGTCACACCGTATTCGTCGCGCAGGTCGATAAAGGCGACGCCGCCGTGGTCGCGGATGTTTTCCACCCATCCGGCCAGACGGGCGGTGGAGCCGATGTCGCTCTCCTTCAGTTCTCCGCAGGTATGGGTCCTGTAGCACTCTTGCATATCAAAGACAATCCCTTCAAATTAGAAAAATTTAGAATCCTCTTAATTATACCATTTATTTTACCATTCGTAAAGCGATATTATCAGGGCAAATGGGCGAAAATGGGCCGTGGTAAATAAAAAAGACGCCGCAGCGTCCGGGGTGACGGAGGATTGAAATGTGAGCATAATGGGACGCCGGATGAATGGTTGGTTCCAGGAGTTCAGATTCAGACAGACCGAATCTTTGGGCAGGGCGCTTCATCTCTTTTATTGCGATGATGAGCGGTAGTAAAATCACCATAAAGGCGATGATGTACATCATCGGCAACACCTCCCTCCTCCCGCAGACGGCGGGGAAGAAAGAGGAACCAACCGCTCACCGTTATACGGAGAGCTCCCTGCATCTCAAACATCATATCAGGCTGTCGGGGATGCTGTCAAATCCCCGGCGCATAAAAAAGGAGGGGAAGAAAATTCCCCTCCTGCGGTGTATTCTGTGATTTTTACAGTGCGGCCAGCGCCTGATCGATATCGTCGATGATATCCTGCGCGTCCTCAATGCCCACGGAGAAGCGGATCAGATCCGGCTTCACGCCTGCGGCCTCAAGCTGCTCATCGGTCAGCTGACGGTGGGTCGTGCTCGCCGGATGCAGCACGCAGGTGCGCGCATCCGCCACGTGGGTGACAATGGCGGCCAGCTTGAGTGAATCCATAAACTTAGTCGCAGCTTCACGTCCGCCCTTGACGCCGAAGGAGACGACGCCGCTGGTGCCGCCGGGCATATACTTTTTGGCCAGCTCATAGTTCTCGTTTGATTTCAGACCCGGATAGTTGATCCAGGTGATTTTATCGTGGTGCTCCAGGTGCTCGGCCACCTTCTGCGCGTTGGCGCAGTGCTGCTTCATCCGCAGGGCGAGCGTCTCCAGGCCGATCCCGATCAGAAAGGCGTTGTGCGGGCTCTGGATGGATCCGAGGTCGCGCATGAGCTGTGTGGTCGCCTTGGTAATATAGGCGGCGCTGCCAAAGCTCTCCGTGTAAACTACGCCGTGGTAGCTGTCGTCCGGAGTGGTCAGGCCGGGGAACTTGTCATTCTGTGTCCAATCGAACTTGCCGCTGTCCACGATCGCACCGCCGATCGTCATTGCGTGACCGTCCATGTACTTGGTGGTGGCATGTGTGACGATATCCGCGCCCCACTCAAACGGGCGGCAGTTGATCGGGGTGGGGAAGGTGTTGTCCACGATCAGCGGCACGCCGTGGCGGTGCGCCGCGTTGGCGAACTTTTCAATATCCAGTACGTCGAGCGACGGATTGGAGAGCGTCTCCGCGAACACCGCGCGGGTGTTGTCCTGGAAGGCTGCCTCGAGCTCCTCCTCCGTCGCGTACGGGGAGACGAACGTGAAGTCAATCCCGAGCTTTTTCATCGTGACGTTGAACAGGTTGAACGTGCCGCCGTAGATCGCCGCGGAGGCGACCACGTGCTGCCCGGCCTGGCAGACATTGAAGATGGAGTAGAAATTCGCCGCCTGCCCGGAGGAGGTCAGCATCGCGCCTACGCCGCCCTCGAGCGCCGCGATGCGCGCCGCCACCATGTCGTTGGTGGGGTTTTGCAGCCGGGAGTAGAAGTAGCCGGACTCCTGCAAATCAAACAGGCGGCCCATCTGCTCGCTGGACTCATATTTAAATGTGGTGCTCTGGACAATCGGCATGATGCGGGGCTCGCCGTTCTTTGGGGTATAACCCGCCTGTACGCATTTGGTCTCCAGTCCGTATTCCTTACTCATGGATCGTTTGCCTCCCAAGAAAGATTTTCATCAGCTCATAACCCTTTTCCACAAACACGCCCGTGGTTTTGGCTGTCTCCTCGTCGATGGAGGTGACGCCGGACTCCACCTCGCACTCCTTCTCGTAGATCAGGAACGGGACGGGATCACTCGCGTGGGTGCCCGTGACGATCGGCGTGGGGTGGTCGGGCAGGATCATGATCTTATAGTCCTCGCCGGTGCTGTTGAGCTTGTCGATCAGCGGGGTGAGAACTTTTTCGTCGATCAGCTCAATGGCCTTGACTTTATTTTCCGGCTCATTGCGGTGGCCGCACTCGTCCGGGCCCTCAAAGTGCAGGTAGACAAGATCACTGCCGTTGTCCCACTCGTTGATGGCGGCAGCGACCTTACCGGCGTAATTGGTGTCGATATATCCCGTGGCGCCCTCCACGTCCGGGGCATTCATCCCGGCGCTGATGGCGATGCCCTTGAGCAGGTCAACGGCGGAAATGATGCTCCCCTTGACGCCGTACAGCTCCTGGAACGGCTTGAGGATCGGCTTTTTGCCCTCGCCCCACAGCCAGATGGAGGTCGCCGGGCGCTTGCCCGCGGCGATACGCGCCTGATTGACGGGGTGGTTTTTCAGGATCTCCACGCTCTTTTTCATCAGGTCGAGCAATGGGGCGGCGTTCTCACTCTGGGAGAGATACTCCCCCACCACGCGGCCGGAGATATCGTGCGGCGGCGTCATATTTCCCAGATCTGTCGTGCCGTTCTTCCAGATCAGGCAGTGGCGGTAGCTCACGCCGGGATAAAAGGCAAATATATCGTTTCCAAGCCCTTCCTGTACAGCCTTGATGAGCTCGGCGGCCTCTGCGGTGGAGATGTCGCCCGCACAGTAGTCAACCATCGTCTTATCCGCATAGTTCTCCTCGTCGGAGAGGGTGACCAGGTTGCAGCGCAGCGCGATGTCCGTGTCTTCCATCTGCACGCCCATGCTCACCGCCTCCAGCGGGGAGCGGCCGGTGTAATACAGCTTGGGGTCGTAGCCGAGCACGCTCAGGTTGGCCACATCGCTGCCGGGCTTGAGCCCGGGGGCGACGGTACGCACCAGGCCGACCGTCGCGCGCTGTGCCAGAGAGTCAAACACGGGCTTTTTGGCCATCATCATCGGCGTTTTGCCGTCAAAGCAGGGGACGGGGTAGTCCGCCATGCCGTCGTACAGTACGATCAGATACTTCATGATATTGTACACGCCCTTTCAAAAGCGAAAATATACCGGATTATTTGGTAAAGTACGCCACACCGGAGGCAAAGATCTGCTGATCCTTTACGCCGGGTACGTTCTTGTACAGCGCTCCGTTGATCGAACGCTCGCTGTGGCCCATCTTGCCGAGCACGCGGCCGTCCGGGCTGGTAATGCCCTCGATGGCACAGACGGAGCCGTTCGGGTTGAACGGCATATCAGCCGCCGGTGCACCACTCAGATCAACGTACTGTGTGGCAATCTGGCCGTTCTCCGCGAGCCGGCGCACCCACTGCTCACTGGCCACAAACCGGCCCTCGCCGTGGGAGACGGGGATGCAGTGGACATCGCCTGCCTGCACGCCGCTCATCCATGGGCTCTTCACGCTCGTGATGCGGGTGTATACCATCTGGGAGACGTGGCGGCCGATGGTGTTGAACGTCAGCGTCGGATCATCCGGCTGTGTCTCGCGGATCTCGCCATAGGGCAGCAGGCCGACTTTAATGAGGGCCTGGAAGCCGTTGCAGATACCGAGCGCCAGACCGTCACGGTTATTCAGCAGTTCCATCACAGCGTCACGCACACGGGCGCTGCGCAGGGTGGTGGCGATAAACTTGCCGGAGCCGTCCGGCTCGTCGCCGCCGCTGAAACCGCCGGGGATCATCAGGATCTGGGCGGAGCGAATCTCCCTTTCCAGTGCCGCGATACTCTCGTCGATATCCGCTGGGGTCAGGTTGCGCATGACCAGGATTTTTGTCTCAGCGCCAGCCTTCTCAAAGGCGCGGGCCGTATCGTATTCGCAGTTGGTTCCCGGGAACACGGGAATGATCACGCGCGGTTTTGCCGTCTTGATAGCCGGGGCGGCGTTGGAGCGCTCCGTATAGAGCGGGATTTCCGTCATCGGGGCGGGGGCGTTCGCATCGGTTGGGAACACGCTCTCCAGTGTGTGGGTGTAGGCGTTCACCAGCTCGTACTGTGCCGCCGTCTCGCCGCCGATGGAGAACGTGCCGTTCTCGTTCACCGTGCCCAGACGGACAAAGTCAAATGCCGCAAGATCCGTGCCCGGGCACACCTGCGCCACAACGCAGCCGGCCATCGGGGCATAGAGCTCTTCTGCTGTCAGACCGTCCGCAAAATCAAAGCCCAGCTCGTTGCCGAAGGCCATTTTGCACACGGCGGCGGACGCGCCGCCCTCATCCACTACGCCAGCGGCAATGAGATCGCCGGAGCGGACAAGTGCGGAGATATTCTCCATAAATTCCTTGGTGCGCGCCCAGTCGGGTACAAGGGTATCCGCGCACACCGGCAGCTTCAGGAGGACAACCTCGCCCGCGCCGGTGAACGCGCAGGAGTGGATATCCTTCCCCATTGCCGGAGCAATGGCAAAGCTGACGAGCGTCGGCGGTACATCCAGATCGTTAAAGGAGCCGGACATACTGTCCTTGCCGCCGATGGAGGCAACGTTCAAATTGAGCTGTGCCGTCAGCGCGCCGAGCAGGGCGGCCGCCGGTTTGCCCCAGCGCTCCGGAGCAGTGCCCAGGCGCTCAAAATACTCCTGGAATGTCAGGTAGGCCTTGCGGGTATCCGCACCGCTGGCTGCCAGTTTAACCAGAGACTGCACCACGGCATAGGCGGCGCCGTGGAAGGGGCTGAACTTGCTGATACCCGGGATGAAGCCGTAGCTCATCACCGTGGCGGTATCGGCGGCGCCCTCCTCGGTGGGGACGGCGGCGGCCATGACGTTCTCCGGCGTAAGCTGTGTCTTGCCGGCAAAGGGCATCAAAACCGTTGCCGCACCGATGCTTGAGTCGAAGCGCTCGCTGAGCCCTTTTTGAGAGCAAACGGGCAGACGGGAAAGGTTCTTTTTCAGGGCGTCCATGCCGCTGACGCTGCGCAGCTCCGCCGGGACAGCGGTGCGGTAATCGTCCGCGGGATCGGCGGCGGCAATCAGAGCGTTCGCCTTCTGGGTGACGCCGTTGGTATCGAGGAAAGCGCGTGTGATATGGACGATCTCGTCCCCGCGCCAGGTCATGCGGAGCACGGGCTCCTCGGTGACGCACGCCACAGGCGTGGCCTCCAAATTTTCCTCCCCTGCCAAACGGATGAACTTTTTCACATCCTCGGGGTTGAGGACCACGGCCATGCGCTCCTGGGATTCGGAGATCGCAAGCTCCGTGCCGTCCAGACCGTCGTATTTTTTCGGAACCTTGTCCAGATCGACAGTCAGGCCGGGGGCCAGCTCGCCGATGGCGACGCACACGCCGCCCGCGCCAAAGTCATTGCAGCGCTTGATGAGCGTGGAGGCCTCCGGGTTGCGGAACAGGCGCTGCAGCTTGCGCTCCGTGGGCGGATTGCCCTTCTGCACCTCGGCGCCGCATGTCTCGATGGAGGCGGAATCGTGAGCCTTGGAGGAGCCGGTCGCGCCGCCGCAGCCGTCGCGGCCTGTCCGGCCGCCGAGCAGGACGATGATATCGCCGGGCTTCGGACGCTCACGGCGGACATTCTTCCTGGGGGAGGCGGCGACTACGGCGCCGATCTCCATGCGCTTGGCCACATAGCCCTCGTCGTAGATCTCCGCTACCTGACCGGTGGAAAGGCCGATCTGGTTGCCGTAGGAGGAGTAGCCCTTGGCCGCGCCGAGCGTGATCTTGCGCTGGGGCAGTTTGCCGGGGATGGTCTCCTCAAACGGGGTGAGCGGGTTGCCGCTGCCGGTGACGCGCATGGCCTGATAGACATAGGAACGGCCGGAGAGCGGGTCGCGGATCGCACCGCCCAGGCAGGTGGCCGCACCGCCGAAGGGTTCGATCTCCGTCGGATGGTTGTGGGTCTCGTTTTTAAACTGGATCAGATAGGTCTCCGTTTTGCCGCCAATCTGCACGGGCACCTCGATGGAGCAGGCGTTGATCTCCTCGCTCTCGTCCACCTCGCAGGCATAGCCGCGCTGCTTGAGCGCCTTTGCCCCGATGGTGGCCATGTCCATCAGGGTGATGGGCTTGGCGTTGCGGCCCGTCTCTGTGCGGGCGACGATGTACTCGCGCCAGGCGTCCTCGATCGCCTTGGAGATCTTGCCGCCCTCGATGTCCACATTTTCGAGGATCGTCTGGAACGTGGTGTGGCGGCAGTGGTCGGACCAGTAGGTGTCGATCACACGCAGCTCCGTCACACTCGGGTCGCGTTTTTCCGTATCGCGGAAGTAGTCGCGGCAGAACTTGAGGTCCTCCACGCTCATGGCAAATCCCATCTGCGCGTGGTACACCTCCACCTGGAGCTCGCTGAAATTGATAAAGCCCGCCACGCGTTTGACATCCTCCGGCACATCGCTGCGCATATCAAGGGAGTCAGGTACGCTCAAAGATGCCTCGCGGGACTCCACGGGGTTGATGAGGTAGTGCTTGATCTGCTCAAACTGCGCGTCTGTGACTGCGCCTGTGAGCGCGATGATCTGCGCGCAGGTAATCGCGGGCCGCTCCTTGCAGGTCAGCAGGGCGCAGCACTGCGCGGCGGAGTCCGCGCGCTGGTCGTACTGGCCGGGGAGGAATTCCGTCGCGAACACGCGGCAGCCATTGAGCGCCGGGAGTGCGAAGGACACCGTGTCGGCGTTCGGCTCCGAGAAGACGGACGTCACCGCCGCCTGAAAGTCCCCGTCGCTGAGCCCGTCGACAAAATAGCGGTTGATGATACGCACCGATTCAATGGATTTGATCCCCAGGGAATCGCGCAGGTCCGCCAGCATGCCCTGTGCCTCGATGTCAAAGCCGGGCCGCTTTTCCACATAGACTTGTCTGATCGTTGCCATAGTCGTTACCCCCGTCCGAAATTTTGCTGGATGCCAGCTGCCGTATATATTTAAAGGTTTGGCGTTTGTTTCATTTTATTTTATCATATTTGACCCGGTTATGGAAGCAAAAATCCGGCCCCTGCCCGCTTTTCATGGAAAGAGAACAGACGCCGGGGGATTTGTCAGGATTCTTTTGTGCGTTCCGCGTCCGCCTGACCGGCCTTTTCCGCCTCCCGGGCGCGCATCTGGCGCAGCACCCGGCGGAAGGAGTAGGCGAACATGCTCACCGTGGTGATCACGGCGATGGTATCCGCCACCGGCTCCGCAAGAAATACTCCGACCACCTTGTCGGAGACAAAGTTCGGCAGGATGTAGATCAGCGGAATCAGGAGGAAGACCTTGCGCAGCAGGGCGAGGAAGAGGGAGGTCTTCGCATTGCCCAGTGCGATGAAGGTCTGCTGGCAGGCGGTCTGTGCGCCCAGCAGGAAGGTGGCGCCCATGTAGATGCGCATCAGCGGCGCGGTGTATGCCTTGAGCTGTGCGTCGTCCGTGAAAAAGGCGGAAAACAGGTCCGGGAAAATCTGACACACCAGCCAGAAAATGGTGGTGTAGATCACGCTGCTGATCAGCAGGAGCTTGAAGGTGCGCCGGACACGATCGGTATTCCCCGCGCCGTAGTTGAAGCCGATGATCGGCTGGGAGCCCTGCGTCAGGCCCTGCACGGGCATCCAGATGAACTGCATCACGCTCGTGAGGATGGACATCGCGCCCACAGCCAGATCGCCGCCGTATTTGAGCAGCGAGGTGTTGAAGCACACGATCAGCGCGCTCTCCGTAAACTGCATGATAAACGGGGAGAGGCCCAGCGCCACACAGGGGCCGAGCACCTTGAAGTCGGGGCGCATGCTCTTCAGGCGCAGGCGGAGCCCCGTCTTCCCGGAGGAGAGAAAGCGTACCACCCACACCGCGGAGACCGCCTGCGAAATGATCGTGGCCAGAGCGGCCCCCTGCACGCCCATGTGAAACGCGAAAATAAAGATCGGGTCCAGCACGATGTTGCACACGGCGCCGATCAAAACGGTGAGCATACTGGTGCGGGCAAAGCCCTGTGCGGTGATAAAGGCGTTCAGACCCAGCGCCGCCTGGACGAAGATCGTCCCCAGCGTGTAGATGTTCATGTACTCGAGCGCATAGCCGATTGTATTCTCACTCGCCCCGAAGAACATCAGGATCGGGCGGTTAAAGAGCAGCAGCACGGCGGTGAGTACTACCGACAGGGTGATCAGCAGGGATGTGCAGTTGCCCAGCACCTTCTGCGCGCCCTCACGGTCTCCGCGCCCGAGCAGGATGGAGGCGCGCGGCGCGCCGCCCATGCTTGCGAGCATCGCGAAGGCGGAGATCGCGGTGATCAGCGGCATGGTGACCCCCACGCCGGTGAGCGCCTGCGGGCCGATGCCCTCAATGTGGCCGATGTACATCCGGTCCACTACATTATATAACACGTTGATGATCTGCGCGGTGATCGCAGGTACGGCGAGGGAGAAGAGCAGCTTTCCAATGCTCCTGGTGCCGAGCTCGCGGTCTTTTTCACTCTGTGTGTGCATCTGTCCTTGCGTCCTTTCGTTGGGGAGTTTATAATGATAAGGAGAATTGTGTACAGCTAAAGGAGGAAAAACGATGGAGTATCAAATGGAGAAGGATGTCTGCGTACTCCGCCTGGAGCCGGGGGAGGAGATCCTTGCGTGCATCGAACAGGTCTGCGCTCAGGAGGAGATCCGGGCAGGATATGTGGCCTCCGCAGTGGGCGCTCTGCGCGCCGCGACGGTGGGCCTCTATGATCTGGGGCAAAAGCAGTTTCTGGCCCACACGATCGGCAAGCCGCTGGAGCTTGTCAGCCTGAGCGGGAATATCAGCAGGATGGAAGGCGCGGTCTATACGCACCTGCACGCCGTGGTCGCAGATAAAAATGCGGCCGTATACGGCGGCCATCTCTCGCGCGCCGTCATCAGTGCGACGGCGGAGATCGTGCTCAGGCGCATTCCGCTGGAGCTGGGGCGCCGTCCGGACCCGGAGACGGGGCTCAATCTGATTACATTCCGCGCCCCGTAAGTGCAAAGGCCATGGAACAGCCCGCGGCAGCGCCGCGGGCTGTTGATGTCACGGTGGATTTTGTCATTTTGTCTCCGGCTTGTCGGCGGCGGAGACGGTGCCGTGCTCTGCGTCAATGTTGACGGTGACGCCGGAGCGGAGCATACGGCTGGCGTTGGACGCCCCAATGATGACCGGGATATCCAGCAGCAGCCCGGCAATGGCGATCGGGGAGTTGCGGCTGTTGTTCTCCGTGATAACGCCGGCGGCGCGCCGCATGATGGGCATCAGGTCGCCGGAGCCGTCCGGGATGACGAGGATGTCGCCGTCCTTGAACTTCTCCTGCGCCTGTTTTTCGTCGCGGCAGACGCACAGCTTGGCGACGGCGGTCTTCTTGTTCAGCCCGCGCCCGGACGCCAGAATGTGCCCCGCCATCTGGACCTTCATCATATTGGTGGTGCCGGAGATCCCCAGCGGGACGCCCGCTGTGATCACGGCGATGTCGCCGCTTTTGAGCAGGCCGGCGTCCACGGCGGTGTCGATGGCCGTGTCAAACAGCTCGTCGGTGGTCTTTTTCTCATCCATCAGCAGCGGCTGAATGCCCCAGCACAGGTTCATCTGATTGCACACGCGCTCGCTGGTGGTGCAGCAGATGATCGGGCTCGACGGGCGGAATTTGGAGACCATGCGCGCCGTCTGGCCGGACTTTGTCACCGTGATGATCGCCTGTGCGTGAATGTCGCGCGCAGTGGTGCATGTCGCGTGGGAGATGGCGCTCGTGACGTCCTGCTTCCCGTCGCTGAGGTTGGCCCGGTGGTCATAGTCGATGTCGCGCTCGGCGCGCTCGGCGATCTTGGCCATGGTCTTCACGGCCTCCACCGGATAGAGGCCCGCGGCCGTCTCGCCGGAGAGCATGATAGCGCTCGTGCCGTCGTAGATCGCGTTGGCCACGTCGGCCGCCTCGGCGCGGGTGGGGCGCGGATTCTTGATCATGGAGTCGAGCATCTGCGTGGCCGTGATGACCGGCTTGCCCTGGGCATATACGCGCTCGATGATCTTTTTCTGAATGACGGGCACGTCCTCGAGCGGGATCTCCACGCCCATGTCGCCGCGGGCGACCATGATCCCGTCAGAAACCTTGATGATCTCGTCGATATTGCGCACGCCCTCGACGTTTTCAATCTTGGCGATGATGTTGATATTGCTGCACTTTTCCTCCTCCAGAATGGCGCGGATCTGAAGGATGTCCTCCGCGCTGCGCGTGAAGGAGGCGGCGATAAAGTCGAAACCGTTGTGGATGCCGAAGATGATGTCATCCCGGTCTTTGTCGCTGACGAACGGCATGGAGAGCGTGGTGCCGGGCGCGTTGACGCCCTTGGTATCGGACAGGCGGCCGCCGTTCTGGACGCGGCAGTGGATGTCCCCATCCTGCACCCGCTCCACAGTAAGGCCAATCAGGCCGTCGTCGATCAGGAGCGTCGCGCCGGGGCGGACATCCTTGGCCAGCAGCGGGCAGTTGACATACACGTGCGTCTCGTCCCCCGGCTCCTCCCGCTGTGTCAGGACAAAGGACTGCCCCTTCTTCAGTGTGACAAAGCCGCCGGCGAATTTTCCGATGCGGATCTCCGGCCCCTTGGTGTCCAGCAGGGCGGCGATGGGCAGGCCGTGCTTGCGGCGCAGGCGGTCGAGCACCTCCAGCCGGCGCAAGTGGTCCGCCTGATTTCCGTGCGAAAAGTTGAACCGGGCCACATTCATCCCGGCCAGCATCATGTCTTCCAGTATTTTTTCATCGTCCGTCGCCGGACCGAGCGTACATACGATCTTCGTTTTCCTCATATGTTGATTCACTCCTCTGCACACAAAAAAGGAACAACTTACTCCATTATTTATTTTATCACGTTGTTCGTCCGCTTTCAAACGCTTTTCTGTCCAAATTCGGGCGGGCGGGCATTTGGATATTTTGTCTATTTGACGAATCTGAGCACCGCCGGCGGAAAGGGATTCCCCTGTATTCAAAAACGTGGTACAATAAAAACGAAAACAGCAGACGGACTCGGGGAGTGATCGTGTGAAAATCGCTGTGGTTGGCCTGGGACTGATCGGCGCTTCGCTGGCAAAGGCGATCCGCCGCCGCACCGGCAATACCGTCTACGGCCTGGATATCGATCCGGAGACCTGCAAAAAGGCCAAGGCGGGCAAATATGTGGATAAAATCATTGCGCCGGACGCGCTGGTTAAGGCGGATGTCACCTTTATCTGCCTGTATCCGGAGGATACGGTGCGCTTTGTGCTGGACAACCTCCACAACTTCCGTCTGGGGTCGGCGGTGATCGATACCTGCGGCGTCAAGCGCGTCATTGCGGACAGGCTTCATGATCCCCTGCGGGCGGCGGGCATCCACTTTGTCGGCGCGCATCCCATGGCGGGGCGCGAGGTGTCGGGGATCGACGGCGCGATGGAGGAGCTCTTCGACGGGGCGAGCTTTATTGTGACGCCCTTTGACGATACGCCGCAGGATCTGCTCAAGGAGGTGAGCGCGCTCGCGCGGGGGATCGGCTTTGGCCGGGTGGTGCACACCACGCCGGAGCACCACGACGAGGTGATCGCCTATACCTCCCAGCTTGCGCATCTCGTCTCCAACGCGTATGCCAAGAGCCCCTCCCGCAAGAAGCACAAAGGGTTCAGCGCGGGCAGCTATAAGGATTTGACGCGTGTGGCAAAGATGAACAACCGCCTGTGGGTCCAGCTCTTTATGGACAACAGCGGCCCGCTGATCGAGGAATTAGACGAGATGATTGCACACCTCACGGAATACCGGGACGCCCTTGCGGCGCACGATGCGGAAAAGCTGGACGCCGCGATTACGCTGAACAAATAACCGAGCAGTTCTATTTTTATCATGAAGCCCGAGGCGGATGCGCGGGCTTCTTTTTTTGTTTTGCGGATGCGGATAATGAACGGAAAGACACAAATGCAGGGTTGACATTTATTCTATTTGTATTATAATAAATAATACAAAAATAGAAAGGCGGTGATGCTCTTGCGTTTGGAGATCGATCTGGCAGGGGATGTCCCGATCTACCGGCAGATTCGCGACCAGATTGTACGCGGGGCGGCATCCGGCGCCATCGCGCCGGGGGAGCAGCTGCCCACGGTACGGCAGCTCGCAGCGGATCTGGGGGTAAATCCCATGACGGTCAACAAGGCCTATGCACTGCTCAAGGCGGAGGGGATGATCGCCATGAACCGGCGGCGGGGCGCGCAGCTGTGCGATATCACATCGCGCCGGAGCGGGCTGGATGATTCGTCTGACAGCCGGGCGCTCCAGTTGATTGCCGAGGCGCGCGCAAAGGGCGTGCCAAAGCAGGAGCTGCTCACCCGGATTACCTTGTTGGCAGATGACCTGTACAACGGAGAGGGGGAGACAAAATGATCTGGATTTTCCTTGTCATACTCTGGGCGATTCTTGCAGTGGTGATGAGCGCCGGGCTGATCTCGGTGCGCCGCGGGCCGCGCGTGCTTGGGGTGGCATTCCCCGCGGAGAAGGCACATGCTCCTGAAGTGAATCGGATCGTACGCATCGACCGGATCGGGATCGCAGCGGTGTCTGTGGGGACGGCGGCGGCCGGTTTTCTGCTGCTCTTGCCCCCGGCGCGGGACGGTGCGGAACTCTGGGTGCTGCTACTGGTGATCGTGGATCTGGTGCTATCAGGGCTCGTGCACAGCATCGCCCGGCGCAGGCTTCTGATGCTGCGTATGCAGCGGGGATGGATGCCGCCCCTGCGCAAAACAGCCTCCGCCGAGCTGGGGGTCAGCCGTGACAAGGCAAAGCGCGCCCTGCCCGCTGCCCCCGTGTGGGTGTGTCTGGTGTTGAGCTTTGCGCCTGCTATATTTTTGATCGCGTTCCCGGATCTGCGCGTTCAATTCCCGCTGCCATTTGCTTTTCTGGGGCCTCTTTGCCAGCTCGCTACCGTCGCGCTCTATTATCAGATGCGCAATCTGCCCGTGCGGACGAAGGGGGAGGATCCCGGCGCTCAGGCGGCCTTTGCACAGCAATATATCCGGCTCCAATCGGGGAGCGCCGTCATTGCTGCGGCGGGGATGCTCATATTCTGGCTGCTGTTCTTCCTATCGCTAACCGTACTGCGGCTGCCGGTTCTCGCGCTGATTTCGGCGCTGCTGATGATTGCAGCTGATGTTGTCGCGGCCTATTGGCAGCACCGGCGCCTGCGCCGGTTGGAACGAGCCCATAACCGGGTAGCGGACGACACGGATCCCACACCCGAGGCGGAGTGGAAGTGGGGCTGCTACTATAATCCCGCCGATCCGCGTATCTTTGTCCCCAAACCCGTGGAGAGCCTCGGCTGGACGGTGAATATCGGCCGCCCTGCGGGCAAGGCGATCCTGTTTGGAATACTTGCTCTGATCGCCGTTATCGCCGCAGCTGTTGTCGGAATGAGTTGTTTGGGTTTTTCCGTAACCGTTGGGGAGGCACAGATCGAAATGGAGGCGCCGCTCTATGGCCTGATTGTTGAGCGCGATCAGGTGGAGTCCGTTGAACTGGTCCAAGAGCTGCCTGCAAATGGTACGCGCACCAACGGCTATGGCGGCCTTTCAAAAAGTTATGGCCATTTCAATTTTGACGGCTACGGCGCGTGTATGCTGTATGTTTACAACGATACGGGAACGTTCATCCAGCTGGACATGACAGGGGATGACCCGGCCTATGTGTTCCTCAATGCTGAAACCGTGGGGGAAACCGAGGCGCTGTATGAGGAGATTCGGCAGTGGCTTACAGCTGAATGAACGGTGTAAAATTGAATCGCGGCAGGCAAAAAACCGCCCCTCGATAAGCGAGGGGCGGCTCCGTTTTTAATCTTCAATCCTCTATAATCCGGTCGGGCGGGTTTGGCGCGCCCTTGGCGTAGAGGGCCTTGTGTGCGGCGCGGCGGGCCTTGCGGTTGCGGCCGATCAGCCCGATGCGCTGGAACATGGTGGCAAACGTCCCGATGATGGTTCCGCAAACGCCGCAGATCACGTCCGTCATGGTGTCCATCAGACCGGCGTTGCTGAACAGGGAGGAGCACTGCATGTTCGTCCCGCCAAAGGTATCCACCAGGAATTCGTAGATCTCCCACAGGCAGGCCACGCCCGCACCGGTCATCAGCGCAAAGGCGACGCTCATGAGCACGTCCGGCGGGCGGCTGTCCCGCTGGAAAACGAAGGTGAGGTCATAGGCAAACCACCCCACCAGCACGCCGGAGATCACGTGCATCACCAGATCATAGGGCCCGATGAAGTTGTAAAATCCGGCGAACTGCCCGAGCACCGCAGCAAAGACGATGAAGAGATTCAGCGCCGTCTGTGCCTGATATTTGACCTTGCCGATGGGGGCAAAATACCCGAAAAACTGGAACATATCCCACAGGTGGGAGAACGCGATGCAGAACATCACCTGCACAAAGGTCATGCCGAACCCCTCCAGCACGAGGGAGGCGATCCCCCACGCCCATAGGACCGCGCGGGTGGCCCACCAGATCACGCGGTGGAGCACCGGCGGTTTGGTCAGCACGTCATAGAGCTTCATATGTCTCATGGGAACACGTTCCTTCCGCTTCAGATCGGGAAAAATACAAAATATGATAAAATGATACCAGAATATCGCGGCCCGGTCAATAGATGCGCCCCGTTTTGGGATTGCACCCGGCGGGCCCTTTCGTGTATAATACAGTCAGAGAAGGAAACCCGGATTTACGCGGCGGAGGGATGCGGGATGAAAACCTATTTAATCACAGGGGGCGCGGGCTTTATCGGATCGAACTTTGTGCGTCTGCTGCTCCGGGAGGAGCCGGGATCGCTGCTGATCGATCTGGACGCGCTCACCTATGCCGGACATCTGGAAAATCTCGGAGGAGCGATGTCGGATCCCCGGCATGTGTTCATCCACGGAGATGTCTGCGACAGGTCGCTCGTCGCCCGTATATTTGACGAACAGGAGATCGACTGCGTCGTCCATTTTGCGGCGGAGAGCTCCGTGGACAGGAGCATCGGCGATCCGGAACGCTTCGTGCGGACCAATGTGCTCGGGACCTCCGTCCTGCTCGACTGCGCCCGTGCCTCCTGGGAGCGGGACGGCGCCTTCCCGAAGGGGAAAAGGTTCATTCAAATTTCCACGGACGAGGTGTACGGATCTCTGGACGGGGCGGGATATTTTACAGAGGAGACGGCGCTGAGCCCGCGCAACCCCTATTCGGCCAGCAAGGCGGCGGCCGACCAGCTCGCGCACGCATATTTTACCACCTATGGCCTGCCGGTGAATATTACCCGATGCTCCAACAATTACGGACCGTGCCAGCACCCGGAGAAGCTCATCCCCCGGGCGGTGAAAAACGCACTGGAGGGCCGGGAGATCCCCGTGTACGGGGACGGAATGCAGGTGCGTGACTGGCTGTATGTGGAGGACCACTGCCGGGCGCTCCTGTGCGTGATCCGCCGGGCGGAGCCGGGACGGGTTTACAATATCGGCGGCCATCAGGAGCGGCGGAATCTGGAAGTGGTGCGGGCAGTCCTCGCGGGCCTGCGGGCGCGCGGGGCCTGTGACGCCGGGGAGGAACTGATCCGCCATGTCTCCGATCGGAGAGGGCACGACCGACGCTACGGGATCGATCCCGGGCGGATGGAGCGCGAACTCGGGTGGCGGGCCCGGATCTCCTTTGAGGCGGGACTTTCCCGCACGCTCGACTGGTATCTGGATCACCGGGAACGCCTGCGCGGCTGACGTGGAGAATCGACCCGGCTGTACGCCGCGGCAGACGCAAAAAAGCACCGGCTGTCCGGTGCTTTAACAGGGGAGAGGGCGGCTCAGCCCGCCTTGCCGAGAACCTCGAGCGGATCGGTCAACTCCCCGTTCACCCGTACCTCGAAATGGAGATGGCTCTCCTCGGACGATTCACACGGGACAACGCCCACCCGGCCGATGACGTCTCCGGACGCGACCTCTTTCCCCTCGGAGACGGTCGGATCTTTGGCCAATCCGCAGTACCGCGCCACGATGCCGTCCCCGTGGTCGATCTCGATCACGACGCCGTACATCTCATCGGTCTTAACGCTCTTGACCGTCCCGGCGGCGATCGCCTTTACTTCCGCATCGGCAGCCCCCTTAAAGTCGATCCCCGCGTGGATGCGCCAATCGTTCATCGTTTTGGAATAGACCATCTCCCCGTTGCTGTAATCCATGGAGATCTCCTCCCCCAGCGGCAGCTGATAGCCGCTCTCCGCGGGCTCCTCCTGCTGGGGAGCCTGTGTCTGCGTTTCTGCCGGGGCCTGTGTCTCCGCACGCGTATCCGGTACGTCCGTGGCGGGCACGTTTGCCTGCTGATCGCCCCAGTTTACATCCGGTTCATTCTGGCCGTCCGCCACATACGGCGCCTCGGGCTCAGGGTCCGCGTCCAGCCGTACGGCCGTGTAGGCGGATGCGCCCACCGCGAGCAGACAGAAAGCGAGTGCGATATAAAAACCTTTGCCGGAGAGAAATTTCTGAATTTTGGAAGACGTTTTTTTGTTCTGCACCATGTGTGTACACCTCCGCCATTATATTGGCCGGTTTCATCGGGCATTATTCAGAGGCGCTTGCTTTTTTCAAAACGGCGGCATGCCGTGCGAAATTAAACTTTGAATCCATAGGGGAATATGGTATAATAACCTCACAGAACAGCACCAAATCAAAGATTTGGGCTGTTCTGGAGAACATTGTTGCATACCCGCTCGCACAGATGCGCTCGCGGACGATGTAATAATAACCTCACGGAACACCAACAAAATCGAAGATTTTGGGTGTTCCGGAGAACATTGTTACCCAATTCGGGGCTTTCGCCCCATGCGGCTGCGCCGCACCTGTGCTGACGCACAGGTGAATTGAGTTATAATAACCTCACGGAACAGAGCCAAATCGGAGATTTGGACTGTTCCGGAGAACATTGTTACGCTGGATCAGCCGGGCTGCCGCCCTCACCCGCCTTGCGGCGGGGCGCTTAAAGCGCCTGATCCGCGTAATAATAACCTCCCGGAACTCGCAGCGAAGCCGGAGGTTGGGGCGTTCCGGAGAACATTGTTACGCTGGATCAGCCGGACTGCCGCCCTTACCCGCCTGACGGCGGGGCGCTTAAAGCGCCTGATCCGCGTAATAATAACCTCACGGGACTCGCAGCGAAGTCGAAGGTTTGGCGTTTCGGAGAACATTGTTGCATTCCGCTCGCGGAGATGATATTGTGAACAAAAATGATCGCTGCGGACTGCGGCTTGAGCCTGCGGACGGACCGTATTATAGTATTTTAGCCCAGACGGAGGGTGTTTTATATGAAATCGGATATTGAGATCGCACGGGAGGCGCAGATGCTCCCGATCAGCCGGATTGCAGGAGATCTGGGGCTTGAAGATGAGGAGCTCGATCTGTATGGGAAGTATAAGGCCAAGCTCACCGATGCGGCGCTCCGGCGGCTGTCGGCCCGGCCGGACGGCAAGCTGGTGCTCGTGACGGCGATCAACCCCACGCCCGCAGGCGAGGGGAAGACGACGACGACTGTGGGCCTCGGCGAGGCGATGGCGAAAATCGGGAAAAAAGCGGTGCTCGCCCTGCGCGAGCCGTCCCTCGGGCCGGTGTTCGGCGTCAAGGGCGGCGCGGCCGGAGGCGGGTACGCACAGGCGGTGCCCATGGAGGATATCAACCTGCACTTTACCGGGGATATGCACGCCATTACGGCGGCGAATAATCTCCTGTGTGCGCTGCTGGACAACCATCTGCAGCAGGGGAACGCCCTGCATATCGATCCGCGCCGCGTCCTGTTCAAGCGGTGCCTCGATATGAACGACCGCGCGCTGCGCAATATCGTCATCGGCATGGGCGGCAGGACGAACGGCGTGGTGCGCGAGGATCACTTTATTATCACCGTGGCCAGCGAGATCATGGCGATTCTGTGTTTGTCTGAGGATATGGAGGATTTAAAACGGCGGCTGGGGGAGATCCTGGTGGCCTATACATACGATGGAGCGCCCGTCTATGCGCGCGATCTGAAGGCGGTCGGCTCCATGGCCGTCCTGCTCAAGGATGCCCTGAACCCGAATCTGGTCCAGACGCTCGAGAACACGCCGGTGCTCATGCACGGCGGCCCGTTTGCCAACATCGCACACGGGTGCAACTCCGTGCGCGCCACGCGCGCGGCGCTCAAGCTGGGGGATTACTGCATCACGGAGGCCGGTTTCGGCTCCGATCTCGGGGCGGAGAAGTTCCTGGATATCAAGTGCCGCCTCGCGGGGCTGAGCCCGGATGCGATCGTGATCGTCGCCACGCTGCGCGCGCTCAAATACAACGGCGGCGTCCCGAAGGCGGACACCGCAAAGGAGAACGTGGAAGCGCTGAAAAGGGGATTTGCCAACCTCGGCGCCCACGTGGAGAATATGCGCAAGTACGGCGTCCCCGTAGTGGTGGCGATCAACCGGTTCTTGACCGATACGCCTGCGGAGCTTCAGGCCCTGGAGGAATACTGTGCCTCCATTGGGGCGGAATATGCGCTCAGCGAGGTCTTTGCAAAGGGCGGCGACGGCGGCGTTGCGCTCGCGGAGAAGGTTGTGGCGGCGTGTGAACGGCCGAAGGATTTCCGCCTTCTGTATGCGGATACGGATGCCTTTGAGGTCAAGATGGAAAAAATTTCCCGGGAAATCTATGGGGCCGACGGTGTCATCTACACCGACGCCGCACGGAAGGAGCTGGCAAATATTCGATCTCTGGGCAGGGACCACCTGCCCGTGTGCGTGGCCAAGACGCAGTATTCCCTCTCCGATGACGCCGCCAGACTCGGCCGTCCGGAGCACTTTACCATCACCGTGCGGGAGCTGCGCCTGTCCGCCGGCGCGGGATTTATTGTGGCGCTGACGGGCAATATCATGACCATGCCCGGCCTGCCGAAGACACCGGCGGCGGAGTCCATCGATATTGACCGTGAGATGAAAATAACGGGATTGTTCTGAGCATCCCGACGACGATGTAATTGACGAAAAAAGGAGTGCTTGCCTTGATCAGACTTGTGGCCATTGATTTGGACGGGACTTTGCTCTCGGCCGACCATGAGACGATTACGCCCCGGACGCAGCGGGCCCTGCGCATGGCGCAGGAGGCGGGGATTCGCACGGTGATCGCCACGGGCCGAATGTACCGCAATATCCCGGATTCCGTGCGCGAAGCGTGTGGGGCGGACTATGCGATCACCTCCAACGGCGCCGCCCTGTGGGATGTGCGCAGCGATGCGATCGTCTATGAAAACCCCATCCGATACGCCAAGGCGGGGCAGATCATCGGCCTGCTGAGCCGCGCGCATGTGTATTATGAGCTGTACTATCACGGCGCCTCGTACGCCGACCGCTCCTGCTACGGTGCGATCAACCGCGACCTGCTCCCCGACTGGTATGAAAAGCGCATCCGCGTCCATTCTCAGCCGGTGGACAGCGCACTGAGCTTTGTCGTAGTGGAGAAGCGGGACGTGGAAAAGTTCAATATCCCGTTTCTAAAAGAGGACACGTACCGCAGGCTTTGGGATGAGATTGCCGCCCTCGGCGGGGTCACGGTCGTCTCCTCCCTGGGGAACAATATCGAGGTCAACGCCGCCGGCGCGGATAAGGGGGACGCCCTGATGCGCCTGTGCAATCAACTGGGGCTTGACCGCACGCAGGTCCTCGCCATCGGGGACAGCGGCAACGATGTCCAGATGCTCGGCTATGCGGGCGTTTCCGTCGCGATGGGGAATGCCACCGCCCATGTCAAGACGCTGGCCGATTATATCTGCCCCTCCAACGAGGAGGACGGTGTGGCCGCCGTTCTGGAGGGGCTGGCGGAAAAGTACCGGCAGGCCTGACCGGCCCCGCCGGAAATTTGACGCAGGCGAATGGACCCGGCGGAAAAAAGATTTGAATTTTTCCTTTACTTTAGTGCGGTAATATGATAAAATAGCGGTGTATCAGGACCGGCGCTGCCGGCCGCACCATTATGGGAAGAATAGATAGGAGCAAATTTTATGAAAAAGAGAATTTTGGCACTCGCCGCCGTCGCGGCGCTCGCGCTGTCCGTGTTTGCACTGGGGGCGTGCTCGAATCAGGGGAATTCCGAAGATCCGGACAATGTTCTGGTTGTGGGCATCGACCCCGGCCAGCCGCCCATGGGCTATACCGATACCGCCACGGGCGAATATGTAGGCTTTGATATCGATCTGGCCAAGGAGACGGCAAAGCGTCTGGGCATGGAGGTCCAGTTCCAGGCGATCGACTGGAATCAGAAGGATTCCGAGCTCAAGGCCGGGACGATCGACTGTGTGTGGAACGGCTTTACGATGGAGGGGCGCGAGGATCAGTTCACCTGGACCGAGCCCTACATGCAGAACGAGCAGGTGTTCGTCGTCAAGGAGGGCTCCGATATTAAGACCCGTGAGGATCTCGCCGGGAAGACGCTCGCCTACCAGCGCGATTCCAGCGCCTCCACGGCACTGGAGGGAGCGCCCGACTTTGTGGCCACGCTTGGCAGTGTCACGGAGACCGACACCAACCTGAACGCGCTGATGGAGGTGGAGACCGGTTCCGCGGATGCGGCGCTGCTTGACTCCACTATGGCTGAGTACAACATTACAAAACAGGGCGGCAAGTTCGTCATCCTTGAGGAACCGTTCTCTGCAGAGCACTATGGGGTCGGCTTTAATCTGGGGAATACCGAACTGCGCGATAAAGTTCAGGGCGCGCTCGATGCGATGGTGGCCGACGGCACCTTTGCCAAAATCTCCAACGAATGGTTTGGCCGCGACGTCAGCATCAAGGACTAAAGGGCGCAGCGGACTTATACAGGGATATTCGACGGGGCGGGGGCGCGGAAGGCGCGTCCGCTCCGCTTGTGTCTGTTTCAAAGAATTTGCAATCACGGACGGTGAGATGAGATGACTGAAATGATGCTGCTGGCGGCCGAGCGGGCGCCGATCGATTACATGGCTGTTTTCAGGCAGCTTGTGGGCAGCATGGGGACCATGCTCCAGATTTTTTTCCTGACGCTGCTCTTCGCCATGCCGCTGGGCATCCTCATTGTACTCGGGCGAATGTCCAAAAACGTTTTGGCGCGCGGCCTTTTTAAGCTGTACATATCCGTCATGCGCGGGACTCCGCTCATGCTCCAGCTGATTGTGGTCTATTTTGGGCCGTATTACCTCTTTGGGATCGAGCTGAGCTCCTCCTACCGGATGCCGGCGGCCATCATCGCCTTTACGCTCAACTACGCCGCCTATTTTGCGGAGATCTACCGCGGCGGGATCGAGGCGGTGCCGCAGGGCCAGCGGGAGGCCGGGCAGCTGCTGGGCTATTCCAGGGTGCAGATCTTTTTCCGCATCGTGCTGCCGCAGGTGATCCGCAATGTGCTGCCCAGCGTGACCAATGAGATTATCACGCTGGTCAAGGACACGTCGCTGGCGTACTCCATCTCCATCATGGAGATGTTCACCAAGGCGAAGAATCTGATGACCAGCGAATCGTCTCTGGTGCCGCTCATCATGGCGGGCGCGTTTTACTACGTGATGAATCTGATCATCGCCTTTGTGATGGGGCGGGCGGAAAAGGCCATGAGCTACTATGACCGGAAGGAGGAAAAGGAGCATGGAGCAAAGGCAAAATCCAAGCTCTTCCGCATCGGAAAGCGCTCTGCTTGAGATCCGGAATCTGCGCAAGAGCTTTGGCAAAAACGTCGTCATTGAAGATATCTCCATTCAGGTCAGGCGCGGCGAGGTCGTCTCCATCATCGGGCCGTCCGGGTCCGGCAAGTCCACGCTCCTGCGCTGCGCCACCATGCTGGAAAAGGCCAATCAGGGCACGATCCTGTACGACGGCGCGCAGATGTTCGGCCCGAATGAAAAGGGAAAATACGCCTATGCGCCCAAGGAGCAGCTCAGGGAGATCCGGCGCAAATATGGGCTTGTATTCCAGAATTTTAACCTGTTCCCGCACTTCTCCGTGATCCGCAATGTGACGGACGCACTGGTGCAGGTGCTCAAAATGGATAAGAGCGAGGCGCGGGAGCGCGGCATGGAGCTGCTCGGGAAGATGGGCCTGGCCGATAAGGCGGACGCCTACCCGAGCACGCTCTCCGGCGGGCAGCAGCAGCGCGTCTCCATTGCGCGGGCGCTGGCGATGCGGCCGGAGATCCTCTTTTTTGACGAACCCACCAGCGCGCTCGATCCGGAACTGACGGGCGAGATCCTCAAGGTGATCCGCTCGCTGGCGGAGGAGCACATGACGATGGTCATCGTCACGCATGAGATGGCCTTTGCCCGCGAGGTGTCCGACCGCGTGATCTTCATGGATCAGGGCGTCATCATCGAGCAGGGCGACGCCAAGGAGGTCATGGACCGCCCGAAAAACGAGCGGACAAGGACTTTTATCCAGCGGCTGGAGAACCGTGAGTAGGAGAGCGCGCGATGACCGGGAAAGTCTGGGGCAGGATATTGCTCTGTTTACTGTATATCGCCGCCGGAATGACGATGGGCGCGCTGTCAAAGTACTGTGATGTTGCCGAATCGCAATTTTTGTATACGGTCGGGCTGCTCACTTCGGACGTGGCGGTGTGGGCAATTCTCTGTGCGGGGATTGCGATGACCGCTCCCACTGCCGTGCGGGCGGGCGTCCATGTGTTCCTCTTCCTGTCCGGGATGCTGATCGCCTATTATCTGGTATCTGCCTTCTATGTCGGGTACCTCTATCCCCGTGCGATCATTTTTTGGAGTGTAATGTGCGCGGTTTCGCCGGGGCTCGGCTGGCTGGCGTGGCACGCCCGCAGCAGCGGACGGCTGGGCGGTGTGATGCGGCTTGCAACGGTAGTGGGGCTTCCCCTTCTGGTTTTGATCGAATTTGTTGCGGAGCCGTTATTTCTCCCCCCGATTGTAAATGGCGTTCTCTATGCGCTTTTGCTGGTATATCTGCGTCGCAAAAGGAAAATGGCGCTCGGCCCCCGCGCACTTTGGAGGGAGATCGTTCCCGCCCACGGCAGGGATACATGATAAAATTAAATCCATAAATTCTGCGGCGCGCTCCGAATGGAAACCGGAGCGCGCCGCCTGTGATTAAAGATCTTCAAAATCCCGGGGATGGACGGCGTCCTGGCGCGCACCTGAATCGGGAAAAGCGTGCGGACGGTTTCAGTCACTCCTGGAGTACAGGACTAGGGTGTCCCCCTCCGCCACGGTGCTCTCGCCGTCGGGGATAATATCCGTATCGCCCCGCAGGATCAGGATGATCAGGGCGTCCCGCTTCAGGTCGATGTCCCGCAGCTTTTGGCCGATACAGGGATTTCCCGGTTCGATTTTCCACTCGGTCAGTTCGATCCCGTCCCGGTCCAGATATTCCTTTGCGGCGATGATGACGGTGTCCCCCTCCCGCATCACGGTGCCGCCGTTGGGGATGAGTGCTTTTCCGCCCCGGATCACGGCGGCGATCAGCGTCCCGGGGAGCGGCTCGATCTCCCGGATCGGCCGGTTGGTCCACGGGTGGCTTTGGTCCATCTCCAGGCGGATAAACTGGATGCTGGTCTCCTCCGAATAGTCGTTAAAGGTTTTCAGAACATTTTCGCGGGCGTCGATCATCTTCAGCTTTTTGGCGGCGAGGGGGAGCAGTGTCCCCTGCATCAGCAGCGAGAGGAGCACCACGCAAAAGACGATTTGGAAAATTTTTTCATCCCCGTAGGCGGGGGAGATCGCGGCCACGATCGCAAACACGATGGAGGCGGCGCCGCGCAGCCCCGCCCAGGAGACGAGCAGCTGCTGGCGCAACGGCGCGCGGAACGGCGTCAAAATCAGGAAGACGGCAGCCGGCCGCGCGACGAAGGTCAGGAACAGCGCGATCAGCAGCGCGGGGAGGAGGACGCCGGGCAGCTGAGAGGGGAAAACGAGCAGCCCCAACAGGAAGAAGATGAGCATCTGCATCATGTTGTTGAACGCGTCAAAGAAGTTGACCAGGCTCTTCTTGTTCGGGATATCTGCATTTCCAAGGATGATCCCGGCGATATATGCGCTCAGGTAGCCGTTCCCGCCCAGAAGGGACGGGATCGCATATGCGGCCAGCCCGACCGCCACCAGGAAGACGGAGTCAAGCCCCTCGGAGCCGAATTTGAATTTTTTCAGGATTTTTTTGGCAATCAGGGCGATCAGAAATCCTGCGGCTCCCCCGTAGACGATTTGGGCAAAGACGGCGTAGAGGATATTCCCGGCGGATACGCTTCCATCCATTGCCGAGAGGAAGAGGACCGTCAGCATATAGGCGCACGGGTCGTTGCTCCCGCTCTCGATCTCCAGCATGGACGCCGTACCGTATTTTAAGTTCAAGCGGTGGGAGCGCAGGATGGAAAAGACGGATGCCGCATCTGTGGAGCCGAGCACGGAGCCGATCAGCATCCCCTCCATCAGGGACGTGCCCAGCGCCAGGTGACAGAAGAGCCCGGTCAGGCAGGCCGTGATGATTACGCCGAGCGTGCTCAGCAGGATCGACTTCGCGGCCACCGGCTTTGCGGCGCTCCACTTGGTGCCAAAGCCGCCGTAGAACATGATGAAAATCAGCGCGATGGAACAGATCTTTTCACTGAGCTGATAGTCGCTGAACTCGATTTTCAGCAGGCCGTCCGATCCGAAAATCATGCCGAGCGCGATGAAAATAAAAAGAGTCGGGATCCCCGCGCGGGCGGAAAATTTGGCGCCGAGGATGCAGGCGATCAGGATGACCGCCCCGAGCAGCAACAGCGTGTTCACACATTTCCCCTCCTTTGTGATATCGGTTCATGAAAAATGAAAAAGGCGGGCGGCAGGCGCGTCGCCTGTTGTCCACCGGGAAGATTCGTATCTATAAATAATACAATTCGCCTGTGTGCAAGAGCGGAAGCGGCGCGTCCCGGACTGCGCAGCAAAGTTACGCAAACAGCTTAAATTGGGATTTTGCCTGTGCTCTGTAAAATTATTGTACCATGGAGCAGCCCGGGAATTTGTTGAAAAATTTAAAATTTTTCATGGCTCCAATGCGAAACTTCACCGGCGGACTCCCCTGCGTCTGTTCGCCTGCAAGCGCGCTCACGGCGCCTCCGCGGCGCGATCAACTTTTTGCGGGGGTAAGGGGAGAAAATCTGTGCAATCCTCGTAGGGAACGCTGCCGCGTCGTCGCGGACTGCATATCGCTTGGAACGCCGTTCCGCGCTTATTCCGTCGCTCCTCCTTACCGCAAAAAGTCCCGCTTGCTGCGTCTGTTCGCTTGCGAGCGCGCTCACGACGCCTCCGCAGCGCTATCAACTTTTTGCGGGGGTAAGGGGAGAAAATCTGTGCAATCCTCGTAGGGAACGCCGCCGCGTCGTCGCGGACTGCATATCGCTTGGAACGCCGTTCCGCTGGAACGTCATTCCGCGCGCATTCCGTCGCTCCTCCTTACCGCAAAAAGTCCCGCTTGCTGCGTCTGTTCGCTTGC
>CASFCH010000028.1 GCA_949293315.1 uncultured Oscillospiraceae bacterium
ATTGTATCCGCCGATCGGGATGCCCTGGTACAGGTCGTTAAAATAGTTGTTGTCATACGTAAAGCGCACCGGGAGGCGCTTGATGATAAAGGCGGGCAGGTCCGTGCACGCGCGGCCCCACTGCTTCTGCGTGTAGCCCTTGATGAGCTTTTCATACACGTCGCGCCCCACCAGGGAGATCGCCTGCTCCTCCAGATTGCGCGGCTGCCCCTGGATCTCCGCGCGCTGCTTTTCAATGATGGCGCGCGCCTGATCGGGTTTTTCAACCCCCCACATACGCGAGAAGGTGTTCATATTAAACGGCATATTGTAGATCTCGCCGTGGAAATTGGCAATCGGGGAGTTGGTGAAGCGGTTGAATTCCGCAAAGCGGTTGACATACGCCCAGACATCCCGATTGCTGGTGTGGAAGATGTGCGCGCCGTATTCGTGGACGTTGATCCCGGCCGTCTCGCGGCAGTAGATGTTGCCGCCCGCGTGACCGCGCTTTTCGACCACCAGACACTTTTTCCCTTTCTGTGCGGCCTCGTGGGCAAAGATCGCCCCAAACAGACCGCTTCCGACGATCAGATAATCGTACTGTGCCATTCCTTTTTCTCCTTTTCCGTGGTACTGATCAGAACACAAGCCAGGGATTGTCCTCCCCCCGGCAGAACGATGCGCAGCTGCGCACGGAGTACTCCACCATATCGCGGACGGCGTGCTCCGTATAAAATGCCGTGTGCGGTGTGACGAACGTATTGGGGAAGGACCGCAGAACTGCGAGCTCCCGGTTTTTCAATGGGACGCATTTGAGATCGTTATAATAAAGGCCCGCCTCGTTTTCCACGACGTCCAGCGCCGCGGCGCCTACCCTTCCATCCTCGAGTGCCTCGATCAGCGCCTGCGTGTCGATCAGAGAGCCGCGCGCCGTATTGACGATGCAGACCTCCTTCTTCATCTTTCCGAGGCTCTCGCGCCCGATCATGTGGTAATTGTCCTCCGTAGCCGGCATATGGAGCGTAATCACGTCGCTGCGGCGGTACAGCTCGTCCGGCGGGACGTATTCGGCCGCCTGACGCACCGCGTCGTTCTCCCGCAGATCACACGCCAGAATCCGGCATCCAAAGCCCGCCAGCCGCCGGACCACACAGGTCCCGATGCGGCCGGTACCGATCACGCCGACCGTCAGATCGCGCAGCTCCCTGCCGCGCACCCCACCCAGAGAGAAATCCTGCCCCTGTGCGCGGGTCACGATCGCCTTCAGTTTACGAACGGCGATGAGAATCATCATGACCGTATAGTCCGCCACGCTGTCGGGAGAGTAGCTGACATTGCCGATATGCATCCCGATCTTCCGCGCATGGGCGACGTCGATATGGTCATACCCGACCGTGCGCGTGGAAATATACCGCACGCCGGCCGCATAAAAGGCGTCGAGCAGCGGCGCCGGGACCGGCGTCGTGATGATGCTCAGCGCCCGGCAGCCCTCCGCAGCCCGGCAGTTGGACAGATCCGGCACCGCGCCGCACATCACCAGCTCCACGCCGCACGCCTGTGCCGCATGATCAAAGAACGCGCGCTCATCCGGCCGCTCACTGTAAACGCCGATTTTCATCCTGAAATAAACCGCCTTACTGTAGAGATTAAAGTTATTTTACCATAAAACCGCTTTAAATTAAAGCCCTATAAATTTTTGATATATCCGACGATCCGTTCCATCCCCTGCCGGTCAAAAAAATGGGTCCGTACGCGCAGCTTTTTTCGCTCTCCCTTAGTATCCTCCACCATCAGATAATTTATCAGAAATTTGTGGTACCAGTGCATTTTCCGGTAATCGACACCGCCCCGCACATAAAATGCACGCAGCGGCGCCGGGTGCATAAAATTACACGCAACGATATCACAGAACCGGGATGTTCCGGCATAGTCGCCCGCGCCGGTCACAAACGCCACGAGCTTTTTCCCCTCAAACCAGTCCGCATGGGCGGAGAGCCTGCCCGTTCCGGCTACGGCTCCGCCGCACAGCCACCCGCCGAACACCACCGTATCGACCCCTGTCAGCTCCTCCTTTGTCAGCTTACGGATATCCAGTACCCGGCAGCCCAGCCGCCGTGCAATATACTGGGCGCAGACGCGCGTATTCCCATAGGCCGAGGCGTACAGGACCAGCTTTTCCCCCATGTGAATCCCCCCCGTATTCCCCATAGTATGCGGGAGGGGACGCGCCCGTTATTGCGTTTGGCCGGGCGATCTGATATAATAATATTTAAATGAATTTTACCGCCCGCGCAGAGAGGTCCGCGCCGGCGGCTGCCGAGGGGGGATTTTCATGCCGATCCGCATCGACGACGAGCTGCCGGCAAAGCATGAACTGGAGCTTGAGAATATCTTTGTCATGGGGCTCGAACGCGCCGACATGCAGGATATCCGCCCCCTGCGCATCGTGATCCTGAACCTGATGCCCACCAAACAGGTCACTGAGACGCAGATCCTGCGCCTGCTGGGGAACACGCCGCTGCAGGTGGATGTCGAGCTGCTCCAGATGGCCACCCACAGGACAAAAAACACCTCTCCGGAGCACATGCTCAAATTTTACAAGACGTTTGACGATATCAAATACGAAAAATTTGACGGTATGATCGTCACCGGCGCACCGGTGGAGCAGATGGAGTTTGAACAGGTGGACTACTGGCCGGAGCTGTGCGAGATCTTCGAGTGGTCCAAGACAAACGTCTACTCCACCTTTCACATCTGCTGGGGAGCGCAGGCGGGGATGTACTACCACTATGGCGTGCCAAAGTATCCGCTGCGTGAAAAGCTCTTCGGCGTTTTTGAGCACTATCCGCTGGACCTCAACCATCCGCTCATGCGCGGCTTTGACGACGTCTTTCTCGCGCCGCATTCGCGCCACACGCAGACCCGCCGCTCCGACATCGCGCTGGTAAAGGATCTCCAGATCCTCTCCTACTCCGATCTGGCGGGGGTCCACCTGATCTCCGATATGGACTGCCGCAACTTTTTCACGACCGGGCACCTCGAATACGACCGCAACACCCTGGCCAACGAGTACTTTCGGGATCTGCGCCGCGGGCTGAATATCAAGATCCCCTACAACTATTTTCCGGAAAATGATACAAACCGCGTTCCGCCGCTGCGGTGGCGCGGGACGGCCAGCCTCCTCTTCGCCAACTGGCTGAACTATTTTGTCTATCAAAAGACGCCGTACGATCTGGCGAATCTTTAAATTTTGTGATCCGCGAAAGGGGACTGCTGCAGAACAGCCTGTTCCAAAAATATGCGCAAAATCCGCCCCTCAAAGGAAGCCGAATCCGCTTCTTTTGAGGGGCGCGTTGTTTTGTGATGCCTGTTTTGGGTGCAAGCCGCTATTATATTCTCCTTGCGGAACGCTGAGGGCGGCGTTCCCCCTAAAAGGGGGATTCCCTCAAGGGGAAGGCTTAAATAGTCTGTACCAATGAACGTATTCCATTTTGCAACAGGCCCCTTTCGATTCCGAATTATAGCTTCTCACCCCGTCAGGCTTTTGCGCATGCGCAGGAGGATTTCCTTCTCCCGGCGGGAGACCTGAACCTGCGACATGTGGAGGATATCGGCCGTGCGCACCTGGGTGAGCCCCTGAAAATAGCGCAGTTCAATCAGCCGGCGGTCCCGCTCGGGCATGCGGGCCATCACCTCGCGCAGGGCGATTTTATCCGAGAGGGCCTCGTCCGCAGACTCCACGGGAATGTCGAGCTGCCGTTCCTCCCCCTCATCGTCGGCGGTCAGGGAGAGCACAGGGAGGCCGGCGGCGAGCGCCTGCGCCGCCTGTGCGCGGTCAAGCCCGAGCGCCTGTGCGATCTCCCCGATCGTCGGCTCCCTCCCCAGCTCCTCGGCGAGCTCCGTCCGCACGCGCAGCACCGCCCGCGCCCGCTCCTTCATGGCGCGGCCGACCTTGATGGTACCGCCGTCGCGGAACATGCGCCGGATCTCCCCGAGGATCACCGGCACCGCATAGGTGGAAAAGGCAAAACCGCGCGCCGGATCAAAGCCGTCCGCGGCCTTGATCAGCCCGATACAGCCCGCCTGGAACATATCCTCATATTCGATCCCGCGGCCGCGGAACTTATTGGCGCACGCGTGAACCAGGCCCAGGTTCTCCTCAACCAGCCGGTCCCGCCGCCTATCTCCCATGGCACTCCTGCCGCCCTCGGATCCGCTTTTCGATCACGACGCTCGTCCCCTTTCCAGGCGTGGAGCGGACGCGCACACGGTCGGAAAAGCTCTCCATCACCGTAAACCCCAGGCCGGAGCGCTCTCCGCCCAGCGTCGTGTACAGCGGCTCCATCGCCTTATGTACGTCGGGGATCCCACAGCCCCGGTCGCGGATGCGCACGCGCACCAGTCCGCCCTCATACACACAGACGGTGATATAGATCTGCCCCACACGCTCCCGATAGGCATGGACGATGCAGTTGGTCACCGCCTCGCTGACGGCCGTCTTGATATCGTTGATCTCCTCAACCGTGGGGTCCAGCTGTGCCGCAAAGGCGGCTACAGATGCGCGGGCAAAGCTCTCGTTGACCGAACGGCTCTCGAGCGTCATTTTCATCTCATTGATCGGTTTCATCCTGTTCTCCTCCCCGTCTGCTGATGTGCATCAATTTGGAAAGTCCGGACAGCTGCATCACCTTATACGCGCTGTCGGACAGATTACTCACCTGAACGCTCCCCCCGTAGTCCTGCACGATCCGATAGCGCCCCATCACCAGCCCTACCCCCGAGCTGTCCATAAATGTGACGTTATAAAAATCGAGCCGAACCTGAAGCGGGCGCGTGCTGCGGATCACCTCGTCGATCTGCTCCCGCAGGGACGGCGCGGTGTGATGGTCGATCTCGCCGTCCAGATAGGCGGTAAGGATTCCGTTGCTGCTGCTGATCTGTACTCCCATACTTTTCCCTCCTGTATTTTTGAGTCCCAAATAGTTTGTCCAAATTTTGGAAAATCATGCCCCTATCCCCGGCATTGCGGAGAACGCGCCGTTTGGGCGGAGCGCATCCTGTCAGCATCCGGGGCGAAGGCATAAAAAACGGCAGCCCGTATCTTTTATGATACAGGCTGCCGTTTGAGTATTTTGTCACAATGGCGCAGGAAGGTAGAAATTTAACCGATCAGCTTGTTGAACGCGTCCATATAGGTGCTGTTCCCAGGGATGAGCGAATAGTTGATCGCGAGGACCTCCTGAATGCCGTTTTTGCTGACGAAATCGGGCAGATTCATATCGATCTTCCGGGGATCGATGACATAGATCGTCTCATAGCTGTCCACCAGGAAGGGGACGAGCGCATTGCCGTAGGACTCCTTGATCACCAGGATGCTGCGGCCGTTTTTATTCTGCGTGCTGATCTTTGCCAGCGGGGTGTCCCCCTGGATAAAGGTGAGGTATTTATTGCTGTTGGAGACCTCCGGCGTGATAATGCGCAGGTTCCGCCCATCCGTCATTGCGGCCGAGCTGTAATACCAGCCCTGAGCCTCCGTCTGCGGCCAGAAGTATTCGACGTAATCGGGGTTCGCCTTGAGCACCTCTGCGTTCGTATAGCCGTACATGGTCCCCACAAACCCGTCGATCCGGCCGCTCTTGTAGCTGTCAAGCGGCTTGACGGAGAAGCCCGCCGCCTCTGCCAGCGCCGTGTAGCCCCAATAGGCGCCGCGCGCCGTCCAGTGATGATCAGTGCGGAAGTAGAGGTAATCGTTGATATGGGCCTTGATCTTGGAGTAGGCGTCCACACAGATGACCTTGTCGCTCATCTGGTCATAGGCCAGCTGAATCCCGTACTCCTGCGAGTGGTTGGCGGCGTGATACTCCTCCGGCCCGTAAAATTCGATAGAGGTGGGCACGAGCATATTGTAGACTCTGGTGTTCGGAAGGCGGTCCGCCAGCCGGTTGATCGCATCGGCGTAGGCCTTGATCTGCTTCTTGTTGGCCGCATACATCTCCATGGCGCGGTCGCCCTGGATCACGATATAGCCGCTGGTGGTCACCGGCTGCTGGGGCTGCGTGGTCGCCTCCGTGCTGACCTCCTCCTGCGTCCCGGATTCGGTCGTCTGCTCCTGGGAGACGGGCTCGTCGGTCAGCGCCTCCCCGGCAAAGTCGTCCTTATTGTCTTTCCCGACAAGGACGATCCCGTCGGAACCGGAGAGCTTGGTAAAGATCGACTCAAAGAAGTTATTTACACTCAGGAAGAAGTCGCGCAGCGGAAAGGTGTCCGCATAGTATTCCTCAAAGTCCTTGGTATAGGAGCCGTCAAAGAGTGCGGATGCCGTCAGTTCCGGCCGTGTCTTCAGATTCCGCTTTTCCACTTCGGAGACGGTGGCGTCCACGTCACACATACTGTACACGCCAAAGACATACAGCGGCAGAATAAACAGGGCGATCGCCGCAGCCATCAGGGCACGCAGGCCGCGCCTGCGCCCCGCATCGGCAGAATGTCCGCCCTGTTTCAGGGGGCGATTCATGCTGCCCACGCGCATATGCACCATATCGCGGTCGCTGTTGACGGCTGTCATCGGGGTGCGCCGCTCGCTCTGGCGGCCGGTATTGTAGGTTTTGATCCGTTGATTTCGATTATTCTTTTTCATCATTCAGCGCCTCAGAATCTAAAGTAAAGGAAGGGATTGTAGCTCGCGCCGACCAGGGCCGCCGTGCAGAAGAACAGCAGGGCCAGATCAAACACGATCGTCACGACTACGCGGATCGTATCGCCGGCGGAGGTGCGGCGGCTGAGCGCCCGGAAAGCGTTGACGACAATATTACGCACCGGCAGGCAGGCCACCACGGCCAAAACAATGAACAGCAGGTGGTTCATCAGGATGGTGGTATCCGTCGGCGCGGTGCCCGCATGGCCCGAGAAGCCGAACAGAATGGAGAACATCTCCCCCAGACGGCCCATATCCTCAAAGTAGAAGAACACCCAGCCGATCAGGATGATAAACAGCGCATAGAGATTGCGCAGGACCGGCACC
Source organism: uncultured Oscillospiraceae bacterium (assembly GCA_949293315.1). GTDB lineage: Bacteria > Bacillota > Clostridia > Oscillospirales > Acutalibacteraceae > Onthovicinus. Next base: position 7,001 of record CASFCH010000028.1, read on the forward strand.
TTCTCAATATACTTCCCGAGGAAGAGCTTTTCTATGGCGAGGAAGACAAAATAGTACAGCCCCCACAGTACAAAGTTCCAGTTTGCCCCGTGCCACAGCCCTGTCAGCGTCCAGACGATGAACATATTCAGGATCATATGCTTCCGGTTTCCGCCGAGCGGGATATAGACATAGTCCCGGAAAAAGGTGCTCAGGCTCATGTGCCAGCGGCGCCAGAACTCGGTAATGGACTTGGAAATGTAGGGATAGTTAAAGTTCTCCAGATAGTCGAATCCAAACATTTTCCCCAGCCCGATGGCCATATCGGAGTACCCGGAAAAATCGAAATAAATCTGCAGCGCATAGAAGAAGATGCCCGCCCAGGCGCCGAGCACGGAGGTGTTGGCCAGATCCCCGCCGATGAACCCGGTGACGAGCTGCCCGGAGATATTGGCCAGCAGCACCTTTTTGCCCAGCCCGATGGAAAAGCGGTTGATGCCGTTGAGGAACCCGGGCAGCGTCGTCTGGCGGTCGTCAATCTGGGCGGCCACATCCGCATAGCGGACAATGGGGCCTGCGATCAGCTGCGGGAACATGGAGACATACAGCAGGAATTTGTAATAGGAGAGCTGCACCTGCGTCTTCCCGCGGTAGACGTCGATCGTATACGAGAGCGCCTGGAAGGTATAGAACGAGATACCGATCGGCAGGACAAAGGGCGGATCGCCGATCGCGGTGCCGAACGCCGCATTGATATTGTCAATGACAAAGCCCGTGTACTTAAAGATGCCCAGCGCGGCCACACTTACGACGACGGAGAAAGTCAGCCAAAACTTTTTACGCCCCGGGCTGTCCGCATTTTTGGCAATCATCAGGCCGGCAAAATAGTCCACAAATGCCATCAGGATCATCACGATGATCCATTTTGGCTCCCCCCACGCATAGAAGAACAGGGACATGATCAGCAGGACAATATTCTTATACTTCAGCTTCGGAATGATAAAATACAGAAGCAGGCAGACCGGAAGAAACAGATATAAAAAATTCAGACTGGAAAAAACCAACGCGATCCCTCATTTACCCATAAAGAATAGAGACAGGCCGTATGTGCAGCCTGCTCTTTTTGTTCCGCATCAAGCTCACAACGAGCATTTTCATCACGATCCCTATTCTATCATAACCGCCCTGAAAATCCAATTACATTTCGGTTACAAATCCTGCCATTTTCGTTACATTTACGAGACGCGCTCCAGCTCCGCGCGCAGGCGGTCGATGATCCGTTTTTCCAGGCGGGAGATATAGCTCTGGGAGATGCCCAGCAGATCCGCCACCTCCTTCTGCGTATGTTCCTTTTCCCCCTGCAGGCCGAAGCGCATACGCATAATCGTCCGTTCGCGCTCCCCGAGCTTTTCGATGCAGGAGATGAGTAGATTTTTCTCGTCCTCCGCCTCGATCCCCCGGTTGACCACATCCGGCTCACTGCCCAGCACGTCGGACAGGAGCAGTTCATTGCCGTCCCAGTCGGTATTCAGCGGCTCGTCGATGGACACCTCCGCCCTGAGCTGAGAGGTCTTGCGCAGGTGCATGAGGATCTCATTTTCAATGCAGCGCGACGCATAGGTGGCCAGCTTGATCTTCTTTTCCGGTCGGAAGGTATTCACCGCTTTGATCAGTCCGATCGTCCCGATGGAGATCAGATCCTCCACACCGGAGCCGGAATTCTCAAATTTGCGGGCGATATACACCACCAGACGCAGATTATGCGTGATGAGCAGATCCCGCGCCGTGGGATCCCCCTCCGCCAGACGCGCGATCACACGCGCCTCCTCCTCCCGCCCCAGCGGCGGCGGAAGCGTCTGTGATCCGTTGATATAAAACAGGCCCGGCGCTCTTTTCCGCAGGCGCACTGCGAAAAACAGGCGCAGCCTCCACAGCAGTTGTGCGATCATGTTCTCGTCTCACTCCCCTTATCCGCAGCGCCCTTCCCGCCCGCTCCGCCAGGCGCGGATTGAGAAGGGCCTGATATTGCCCGCCGTCAATCGGCTGTGCGGCCACGGCAAACTGCCCGCCCGTGGCTGTGATCACCCGGCCGCCCGGGAATCGGATCTCCATCCCCTCACAGCGGAAAGCGCGCAGTGTTCCGCCCCCGCCCAACGAGGTGTAGGGAATCACGCGGATCCGCGCCGCATCCTGCGGGGCCGGAGCGCCCTCCCCCTCCCGGAGAAACCGGATGGTCTCCGGGGGAAAAAGCGCCGTCAGGCAGTCCGGGGCAATGACGGACACCGGCTCATCGGTAAAGGGGTCGGTCAGTCCGTTTCCGCTGTCCACAAGCGCCCGGATCCGGATGCTGCCCCTGCCTGCCCGAACCGACAGCGTACACTCCAGTTCCTCCGGGCCTCCCCTGCGGATCAGGCGGGTGATGAGCAGAGATACGCCATAGCACACCGCTGTAACCGCGATCAGAACCGGGACGCTGATGTCATAGTAGACGGCAGAATTCCCGTATATCAGCCCGCTCGGACGCAGGAAGGTGTAGACCGCATAATTGACGCCCGCGAATAAAAAGGTCTCCCCCAGGAAGCAGAGCAGCACCCGCAGAAAGGCCCGCACCGTCCGCCGCCCGAATGCGGCAAGGACGATCGTCACCGCCATGAGCACCTTGAGGGCGGCCAGAAAGAGCGGGTGGAGCGGCGGGAGAAAAATGACAAGTGCGTATGTACTCCCCAGCACCGCCCCGAGCACGATCCGCCCGCGCCCCGCATGCTCCCGTGAGAGGAGCGCAGCCGCCCGCAGGAGAAAATAGTTGACAAAGAGATTGACAAACAGGAGCACATCGACATATACGACCTCCCGCACCGTCACATCACCTCCCCGGTACTCCCCATTATATGCCTGCCCACGCACGGATTCTGTCAAAAACTGGACGGGAGTACCCGGATAAAAGAGCACTCTTTCTCCTGCACGGCGCCGCTCTCCGTCAGGCATGAAAAAAGCGGGGCACCCCCGGTGTCCCGCTCCGGTCTGTTCTATTTTTCCTCGCTGCCGGAGATTGAAATCCGCTTTGGCCTGCCCTCGCGGTTGAGGATGGCAAAGCGCGTTGTCTTCTCATCCGTCTTAAACATCAGCTGCGCCTCATCATCCCGCATACGGACGCTGATCTGCATGGGCTCACCGGAGGGATCGATCTGCAGATTCAGCGTGTCATCCTCGTACATAATGTTGATTCCATTGACCGTAAACTCGCTGGACTCATCACCGCTCAGGGTCAGGGACAGCTTCTTATCCGGCGATTCCGGCGCCGGCATCTCCTGTGCCGGGGTGGCCTCGGGCGCTGCGGCGCCCAGTCCAAGATCCTCCGGCGTGACCGGCGGCTGCTCAAGCCGGGCTTCCATCTGCCGCTCCGAGGAGGAAAACACCTCGCCCCCGGACGGCTTCTCCTCCGGCGTGACGACTGTCTGCTCCGGCTGCGGATGCGGCGGGTGATAGGCATACTGCGGGGAAAAGCTCCCGGCATGATAGACGGGACCGTCCGACTGCGATCCGAGCGGCGGCAGGGAACCGAACAGCTCCTGCACCTGTTCCTCCTCCTGTGCAGCCGCCTCATCCGCCGCGCGAATCCCCTTCTTGGCGCGCCGGATACTGCTGAAAATCTCCAGCAGGATGAGCAGCATCAGCGGGCCGCCGATGCAGCAGACCGTCCCCGCCGGGGTAGAGAGAAAATCCAGCACGTATCCCGCAAGCGGAACATAGCGGGCAGCTATGCCCCGGATATGGCTTTCCGGAACGGTTTCCTCCGCTCCCCCGTCCGCTCCACTGACCGTATAGTAGGGAACGCCCAGGATCGTGCTTACGGACGCGACGCGGCCAACCTGCGGCTGCGCCTCCATTCGGCGGTAGACGACAATATCCTGCACGCCGATCCTACGCGCCGGCTCTTCCTGTGCAATCACAGCATCTCCATGGGAGAGCGCCGGCTCCAGCGCACTGCCCTCCACGGATACGATCGGGACGCCGAACAGGCGCAGCGGCTCTCCCGCCTCCGCCACCGTATCCATAACGGAAATGTAGATAAACATTGCCGAAATCAAAATCAACAGCGGATAGAGCCAGAAGCGCCAGATCCGCCTGCCTGCCTTTTTTTTCTGTCTGGCTATGGGAATCCCTCCAAACTGTGCCGGAACGTTCCGAAAAAAGTCCCTTTTGCTCACAATTAAAGGATATACCATCCTCCGCCAAAAGTCAATAAACCTCCCGCGCAAAGCGGGGCCCACAAAAAATCCGGGAGGTACGAAGCCCTCCCGGCAAGGTGCGTTTTACAGCTGAATGACAGCCGTCAGCGGACGGTGATCGGAGGCGGAAGTGCTGCCCATATGATGGGATTCTACCGTCAGGTCATCCGAGACAAAAATATTGTCCAGGCAGCGGAATCCGTCTTCCCCTTCGCCGACAAAGGTCTCATACTGCGTCTGCGCGTTATTGATGGCAGTAACGCCCGTCAGGATGGAAAATTCGGAGATATCCGAGACATTGAAGTCTCCCGTCAGAACAAACGGAAGCGATTCGCCGGCGAGCGTCTCATTGAGAAAATCCCACTGTTTCCTGCGCTGGTCGGTATCTTCAAAGCTCAAATGGGTATTGTAAATTTTGATCGGCTTTCCGTCCACGTTGATGGTCGCGCTGGCCAGCACGCGGTCCTCATCGGCCCGCCGTGTCTCCAGCGGGACCATTGCGCACGACTCGAGCGGATAGACGCTCAGAATCCCTAGGCCGTAGGTGCCGCCCTGAAGCTCAATGGTCGGATAAAATTCATAATTCATCCCCACGGCGGCGGCAAGCTCCCTGAGCACATCCCGGCTGCCGGAACGCTCGACATTTTGATCGATTTCCTGTACACAGACCACATCCGGATTCTCCGCCCGGATATCGGCGGCGATGGCGTCAATCTGCTGGCCCAGATCGCAGTTTTTCACATTATAGGTCATCACGGTGACCGTATCGGCTCCGGGGGCGGCAGTAACCGAATTTTCTCCGCTGGGTTCGAGCTGCTGTGCAGCGCAGGCGGTGAGCATGGCCGCAGACAGGGCCCCGGCCATCAGGGCAATTCCCGCTTTTGTCTTCATCTTTCATTCCTCTTTTCTGATTAATGAGGGCGCCCGCTCCAGCCCGGAGCAAGTCTTTCCCCTGTAAATGCTATTGCCAAAACGCGATTTTGTCAAGCAGTTCTCAAAAGTTTTTATAAAAAATCGGAGCAAGCAATCGATCGCTTGCTCCAATATGGAGGCGCCACCCAGACTCGAACTGGGGGTGAAGGTTTTGCAGACCTCTGCCTTACCACTTGGCTATGGCGCCATATTTAAAATATATGAAGCCGCACGGAAAACATGCGGGAAATCGTTAAAAAAAGGACGCCAAAATATAAAATTTTAGCGTCCATGGAGCGGATGACGAGGCTCGAACTCGCTACCTCCACCTTGGCAAGGTGGCGCTCTACCAGATGAGCTACATCCGCAAACTGGTGCCTCCGACCGGAATCGAACCAGTGACACGAGGATTTTCAGTCCTCTGCTCTACCAACTGAGCTACAGAGGCATAAAATGGCGACCCGGAACGGGATCGAACCGTCGACCTCTAGCGTGACAGGCTAGCGTTCTAACCAGCTGAACTACCGGGCCATTTTCTGGTGGGAACAACAGGGCTCGAACCTGTGACCCCCTGCTTGTAAGGCAGGTGCTCTCCCAGCTGAGCTATGCTCCCGTACATCGATGCCGGGATTCGCACTCAGCAGCGACGCTATATAATATACTATAAATCAGCAGTGATGTCAAGGGCAAATCTCAAATTCTTTTAAAATTCTTTTTGCGCCGATTCATATTTGAATTGCCCCCCGCAAAAAGCGGCGGGGCGGCGAGGACGCCTATTCCTCCCGCTGCCCGCGCTCCATGCGCTCGAAGATCTTCTCATACCCGTCGCACCCGTACAAAAGCGAACGGTTGACGCGGCTGATCGTCGCCGTGGAGGCCCCCGTCTCCTCCACAATTTCGTTATACACACGGTGCTCGCTCAGGAGCTTGGCCACCACGATCCGCTGCGAGATGGCCTTGAGCTCCGTGACGGTGCACAGGTCCGAGAAAAAGTCATAGCACTCCTCCATCGTTTTCAGTTCGAGGATCGCCTGGAAGAGAAAGTCCACATTTTTATCCTTGAGCTTATTGTCCACGCCATGCACCTCCAAATCGCTCCGACTACAGGGTACCCACATTTTAGCACATTAAACCAAAAAAGTCAAAGAAAAAATGCGGCGGATCGCGCCGCCGCATCAGGATCAGATATCATTGCGGATGAGGTCCTCAAACGTCTCCCCTTTGACGATCACACGGCTTTCGCCGTCCTTGACCATGACGACTGGCGGGCGCGGAATACGGTTGTAGTTCGAGGACATGGAGTAGTTGTAGGCGCCGGTGGAGAGAACTGCCAGAATATCCCCGTGCTCCACCTGCTGAATCGCGGTATTCTCCTGGATCAGATCGCCGCTCTCGCAGCACTTGCCCGCTACCGTCACTTTAAAATCGCGCGGCGCGTTCACCTTGTTGGCGCACACGATGTCGTAGTCGGAACTGTAGAGAATATAGCGCGGATTATCACACATGCCGCCGTCCACCGAGACATACGTGCGCACGTTCGGGATCGTCTTGACCGCGCCGACTGTGTACAGGGTAATCCCGGCGGAGCCGACGATGGAGCGCCCCGGCTCAATGAGAATGTACGGAAGCTCCAGCCCATACTCCTGTGCCTTCGCTTTCACCACCCGGGCCACACGGTTCATGTACTCGGAATAGGCGACGGGATCGTCGGACTCCAGATATTTGATTCCGAATCCGCCGCCGAGGTTCAGCTCGCGGACGGCAAAACCGGTCTCCGCCTTAATATCGGCAATGAACCGGAGCATGACCTCTGCCGCATGCTCAAACGGGTCGACATCCAGGATCTGCGATCCGATATGGCAGTGCAGGCCGCAGAGGTTGACGTGCTCCAGTGCAAGGGCGCGCTTGACGATCTGCATCGCCTCCCCCGTCTCCAGCGCCACACCGAACTTGGAATCGATCTGACCGGTCCGGATGTAGCTGTGGGTATGCGCATCGATCCCCGGCTTGATGCGGAACATGATATCCGCCTTTTTGCCCATGGTGCCGGCGATGCGGTCGATCGTCTCCAGCTCCGGGAAATTATCCACGATGATCCGGGCGATCCCCGCCTCCAGCGCCGTCTCGATCTCCAGCTCCGTCTTGTTATTGCCGTGGAAATAGATCCGGTCGGCCGGGAATCCGGCGCTCAGGGCCGTATAGAGCTCTCCGCCGGAGACGACGTCCAGCCCCATATCCTCGCTCTGGGCGATGCGGCACATCTCCTTACAGCAGAAGGCCTTACTGGCAAAGAGGACGCGGCCGTGGCCGTCATAGTTTTCCCGGATGGACTGCACAAAGGCGCGGCAGTGCTCACGGATCTGCGTCTCATCCATGACGTAGAGCGGCGTGCCGTATTTGTGTACGAGCTCCACCGTATCGCATCCGCCGATCGTCAGGTGGCCCTCACGGTTGACATTCAGGCATTCAGATACAAACATATTGACGCTCCTTTTTCAAAAATCTTTTATTCCGCCGCCCGCTCGATTACGCGGCGCAGCTCCGGGACCCCCGCCCCGGACGCGGCGGAGAACGGGATGACCGCCTGCGGCCCATAGGGGGCGAGCTGCTCCGTCAGCCGGGCGAGCATGGTTTGATAGTCGGTCTTATTGAGCTTATCGCTCTTGGTCAGCGCGGCGGCAAAGGGGATCCCCCTGTCGCGGTAGAAGGCGAGCATTGTCTCGTCATCCCGGGAGGGTGCGTGGCGCATATCGATCAGCTGGACGGCCAGACGCAGGTCGCGCCCGGAATTGAAGTAATGCTCCATCAGCTCCGACCAGCGCGCCTTTTCACTGTGCGACACGCGGGCATAGCCGTACCCCGGCAGGTCGACCAGGAAGATCGGCTCCAATCGGAAAAAGTTGATGCACACGGTCTTGCCCGGCTTGGAGCTCACCCGCGCGAGGGACTTCCGCCCGCAGAGTCTGTTGAGCAGGGAGGACTTGCCCACATTGGAGCGCCCGGCAAAGGCGATCTCCGGCGCCGTGGAGGGGGCGAGCTGCTGCGCCGTTCCGTACGATCTTACAAATTCAGCTGCTTCAAATCTCATCCGTATCCCTCACTGTGCAATGGCGTTCCCGGCGGGCCGCGTCTTCCTGCGGACGGGCACCTCCTGCCCCTTGCCGTCCTCCTGCGGGGCGCGCAGCGCCAGGCGCAGGACCTGCTCGATCTGATTTACCGGGTGGAAGCGGACCTGCGCTTTCACCGCGCTGTCGATTTCATCCAGATCCGGGATGTTGTCCGCCGGGATGATCACATCGCGGATCCCGGCGCGGTAGGCGGCCATGGATTTTTCCCGCAGGCCGCCGATGGGGAACACGCGCCCGCGCAGGGTGATCTCCCCCGTCATGGCGAGGTCGGCGCGCACCGGCACCCCTCGGAGCGCGGAGACGAGGGCTGTGACCATTGTCACGCCGGCAGACGGCCCGTCCTTGGGCACCGCGCCCTCCGGCGCATGGATGTGGATATCCTTATTTTTATAAAAATCGCGGTCGATCCCCAGCTCCTGCCAGCGGGCGCGGATGACACTCACCGCCGTCACGGCGGACTCTTTCATCACGTCGCCGAGCGAACCGGTGAGCTTCAATTCGCCCTTGCCGTCGAGCACGGCGATCTCGATCGGCATGAGTACGCCGCCCACACTGGTCCATGCGAGGCCATTTGCCACACCGACCGTATCACACGTGCTGTACAGATCCTCTTTGAAGCGCCGCGTCCCCAGCAGTTCTTTCAAATTGGATGGCGTGACGCGGAGGGACCTTTCCCCCTCCTCTACCGCCATCGCCGCACGGCGGCACAGCTTGCCGATCTGCCGTTCCAGCGAGCGGACGCCCGCCTCTCGCGTATAGCCGTCGATCACCTCGTGCAGCGCCGCATCCGTGATCCGCAGCTGCGTGCGGGTCAGCCCGTTTTTGCGGATCTGTTTGGGGATCAGATGCTCCTTTGCAATGGTGAACTTTTCCTCGTGCGTATAGCTGGGCAGCTCCACAATATCCATCCGGTCGTAGAGCGGCGCGGGAATGGCGGAGACATCGTTGGCCGTGGTGATAAAAAACACCTTGCTCAAATCATAGGGAATCTCCAGATAGTGGTCGTGGAACTCCCGGTTCTGCTCCGCGTCGAGCACCTCCAGCAGGGCGGACGAGGGATCCCCGCGCATATCGTTGCCCAGCTTATCCACCTCGTCGAGCAGGATCAGCGGATTGGAGGTGCCGGCCTGGCGGATCGCATCGATGATGCGGCCCGGCATGGAGCCGATATACGTCTTGCGGTGGCCGCGGATATCCGCCTCATCCCGGACGCCGCCAAGCGATACGCGCACATATTTGCGCCCCATCGCCCGCGCAATGCTCGCGGCGATCGAGGTCTTGCCCACGCCGGGCGGCCCCGCCAGACAGAGAATCTGACCGGCCGTCTCCGGTGACAGCTTGCGCACGGCCAGGTATTCGAGCACCTGTTCCTTGACCTTTGCCATCCCGCTGTGCTCTCGGTCAAGCAGCCGGCGGGCGGAGGCGATATCCAGCCTGTCCCTGGAATATGTATTCCAGGGCAGCTCGAGGCACACGTCCAGATAGTTGCGCAGAACCGTGCCCTCCTGGGAGCCGGGGGACATATGGCCGAGGTGGTCGCAATCCTTTAAGAGCTTTTCCTCGGACCTGGGCGGCAGGGAGAGGGCCTGAATCCGCTTCCGGTAGGACTCCGCCTCCGAGCGCGGGTTCTCCCCGTCTCCGAGCTCCTCCGCGATGGCGCTGAGCTTTTCGCGCAGGTAGTAGTCCCGCTGGTTGTCATCCATCTGCTGATGGACCTTCTCCTCAATATGATTCTCGATCCGGAGCAGCTCCGTCTCGCGCGCGAGCAGACGGCAGACCTCAGAGAGGCGCTCCGTCACATCGCGGATCTCCAGAACGCGCTGCTTATCCTTGTAATCGGAGAGGACGTTGGAGGCGATAAAATCCGCCATCGCCCCGGGGTCCTCCATCTCCAGAATATTGACCACAATATCATTGGCCGCACTGCCGGAGACGGCCGCATAATCGTCAAAGATGCGGCGCGCGCTGCGGATCAGGGCCTTGCCCGCCTCCGGCGTCTCCGGCAGCCCCTTCTCCCGGCAGCGGGTGGTGGCGGCCAGAATAAAAGGCTTATCCATCACGATACTGCTCAGGGAAGCGCGGTATTTCCCCTCGACGACCACGCGGTACACGCCCTCCGATATATTGACAACCTGAAGCACAGAACAGACGGTGCCGATCCGATACAGATCCTTGCGCGACGGATCATCGATCCGCACATCCTTTTGTGCGGTGAGGAAGAGATCCTGCGTCTCCTCCACCGCCGCCTTGACTGCCGCCGCGGATTTTTCGCGTCCGACGTCAAAGTGCAGCAGCATGCCCGGGAACACCACCATGCCGCGCAGCGCCACGCACGGCAGAACATTTAATTTATTGACACTTGTATTCAATTTGATCACCTCATCGGGTATGGATACACCCAGCTATCATTATATCGGAAATCAGGGCATTACGCAAGAAATTTCACAGCCCCGGCAAAACAAAAACAGCCACCCGATTGGATGGCTGTGTGCAGGTGTCGGCGCCGACCTATTTTCCCGGGCAGCTTCCCGCCAAGTATCTTCGGCACGAGTGAGCTTAACTACCGTGTTCGG
>CASFCH010000029.1 GCA_949293315.1 uncultured Oscillospiraceae bacterium
CCTGGCGGCAGCTGCCCTGCTCGCCGTGCTTTTGCTGCGTCATCAGATCTTTGGGCCGGGCGTTCCGGTCCCGGCCGAAATCGAGGCCTATGCGCATCAGCAGGGGATCAGCGCGTCCTCCTATCCGGACGAGCTCATCCGCCTGTACAGCCGCAATCCCGAGACGCGTGACTTTGTGCTGCACTATCCGGAAAATAAAAAGCGTACATTCAAGATCGACCTGAGCGAGTATCAGGACTGCGATACCGTCCCGCTGCTGATGCAGTGGGACGAGCGGTGGGGATATACCAGGTACGCCGGGGAGCTCTTCGGGCTGTCCGGCTGCGGGCCGACCTGTCTGTCCATGGTGGCGATCTATCTGACGGGGGACACCAGCCTGACGCCGAAAGCGATGGGGGAGTTTGCCTCCCAAAACGGCTATGCCTCCTGGAAAAACGGCACCTCCTGGACGCTTTTTTCACAGGGCGCCGCCCGGCTGGGCCTCTATTCCACCGAGCTGCCGCTCGACGAGCAGCGGATCGTGCGGAATCTGGAGGCGGGGAATCCGGTCGTATGCGCCATGGGGCCGGGGGATTTTACGACAACCGGCCACTTTATCGTCCTGACAGGCCTGGCAGCGGACGGCCGGTTCAAGGTGAACGATCCCAACCGCCGCGCGAATTCGGAGCGGCTCTGGAGCTATGCGGAGATTGAGGATCAGATCCGCAATCTGTGGGCGATCCGGGCCGGATGATACGGGCGCTTTGCAGTTTGGGGATGTTGGCCCTGCGGTTGAGCCGGAAATTGTTTTCCCATGATGGGACTTGTTTTTATTGGGGGAGGCGTTATAATAGATTTAACGACAGGGGAAGTTCCTGCTTCCGGGGAGAGATAGCGGTATGGAAATCAAAAAGCGGATTGTATGGCTGGATTTGGAAAAGGGCGTTGCGATTCTTGCAATGGTTGCGGGGCATGTCTCGCTGCTGCCCTGGGATCCGGTTCGGAAACTGATTTTTTCCTTCCATATGCCCCTCTTTTTTATCCTGAGCGGATTTACAACGAAAGAGACGGTGGGCAGCCTGAGGGAAGCTGTCAAAAAATATGCCAGACAGTTGCTCTTTTCCTACTTATGTATCGCCGTTCTCGCTTCCGTGATCCTGCTCTTCAAGAATGGAATTACAGCGCAGGCGCTGCTGAATGAGGCGCTGCGTATCGTGTGCGGTTCCGGCGTCCCGGCGGATTACGGACCGGGTAGGCCGATTTTTTTGGACTCGCTGCCGGTGGTGGGCGCCATCTGGTTTCTGCCCGCGATGTTTTGGTGTAAGACGGTATTCGCCGTCATACTCAAAATCACCCAAAACCGCGGCGAATGGCTTCGAGCGCTGATCTGTACGCTGTTGACCGCCCTTGGATATGGGATCGGGCAGCGCTGGAAGCTCCCGCTCGGGATCGATATCGCACTGTTTGCGCTCGGATTTTTGTATGTGGGATTTCTGCTGCGCAGGTATGACCTGATGCGCAGGGTGAACGCCTCCTGGGCCTGCGCGGCGGCGGGGCTGTGGTATCTGGGCTTCCGTGCCAATGCGATTGAGCTGTCGGCCCGCCTTTACCGAGATTTCCCCTGGTGTATTTTTGCGTTTTTGGGGGCCGTGGGCGGCACGGTCGTCATTGGAAAGATCTGTGAGGAGATGCTGGATAAAATTCCCATTCTCCGGCAGATGCTCTCCTATGCGGGGAAAAGATCTCTCTATATTTTGGCCGCGCACCATTTGGAATCATATTGTGTGGACTGGAACTTTATTGCACAGAAAATCCCGCTGTCCTCGTTTGGGCAGGGCCTTGTCATTGCCGCCCTGCGCATCGCGCTCGCCCTGCTTCTGGCCTGGTGCTACGATAAATTTTACACTTGGCTGAAAGGGCGGATTGCCCGTAAAAGACCTGCGGATAAAAAAGCGGCGGTATAGGAAACGGCGAGGCTTCCCCGATATGGGGCGGCCCCGCCATTTTGATTTTTACTTTTGTCAGATGTAACTGTTCTCCACCGTAATGACGGTATTGTAAGTGGGGCTGAGCTTTTTGACCTCGCGATCCACCATCTCGGAGAGCGCGGCGGCAGGGATCTTGAACCGGTAGGGGATTACCAGATCAAAAATCAGATTGGAGTGCGTCGGGCCGTCCACCACACGCAGATCGTGGATGGAGAGCTCCGGGTCGATCTGATGGACGATCTGTGTAATTTGATCGCGCAGGCGCGTGATATGCGCGTCGTTTGTCACCACCGGATCCATGTGGATGGAGGCGAGAAGCCCGTATTTTTCATGCAGGATGCGCTCCACATTGTCGATCGTATCATGGCTAACGTTGATGTCGGCGTCGGCGGGAACCTCCGCATGGACGGAGACGAACACGCGGGACGGGCCGTAGCTGTGGACCATCAGATCGTGTACTCCGGTGATCCCCGGATGGGAGAGGATCTCGCGCTCGATTTCCCTGACAAGCTCCGGATCGGGCCGTTCGCCCAGCAGCGGACTGATCGTTTCACGAATAACGGAAATTCCCGTCAGCAGAATGAACACGGCCACGACGATCCCCATATATCCGTCAATGGGCAGGCTGGTAAAGCGCGCGCAGATCAGGGCGATCAGCGTGGCGGTGGTGGAGATCATATCGCTCAGGCTGTCGGCTACGACGGCCTTGTTGGAAACGGAAGAGATCCGTTTGGCGACATTCCGGTTAAACAGGGCGAGCCAGAGTTTCCCGAGAATGGAGAGCACCAGAACAATTACGGCGGGATAGCTGAACACCACAGCTTCCGGATGCAGGATCTTGTCGACCGACGTCTTGATCAGTTCCAGCCCGCAGGAGAGGATAATAAAGGAAACAACGAGCGCCGCGATGTACTCGATCCTGCCATGGCCGAAGGGGTGCTCCTTGTCCGGCGCTTTGGCGGATACTTTTGCGCCGATCAGGCTTACGGCCGAGGAGCCCACATCGGAAAAGTTGTTGACCGCATCCGCCGTGATGGCGATACTGTTGGCAATCGTGCCCACGATCAGCTTTGCGACGGCCAGCAGGATATTCAGCACGATCCCCACGCAGCCGCTGAGCACACCGTACTTTTCCCGCAGGCGGGCTGTCATTTTTCCATTGCCGCTGTCGCGGATGAACAGCTTGATCAGCAGTTTGGTCATTTTTTCTCCTCCAGTGGCTTTGACGGTATGGTTTTCAGTTCGATCCGTGCGCCCGGAACGGCGAAGCCCTGCTCCCAGAACGCCCGGCGCACCTGCTCCTGCATGGCGTACAGGATCTCCCAGTAGCGGTCGATCTCGCACCACAGCTGCGCGGTCACGATAATTCCCTGATTATCCTGCCCGGAGACGGCGGCAAAGGGCGTCTTGCCCTCGGTCAGAATGACACCGGGCATGCTGCGCGCGTGATCCACGATGATCTCCTTTGCACGGTCCAGCTGTTCGATGGAGTCGATCCGGTAGTCGATATCCAGACGGCGGCTCTGCTGAGCAGTGTAGTTGATGATCGCGTCGTCTGTGACGGTGGCGTTGGGGAGAATGATCAGCTTGTTGTCGGCAGTGCGCAGCATCGTCTGCATCAGCCGGATCTCCTCCACCGTGCCCTCCACCTGATCGACTGCAATGTAGTCGCCCTTTTTAAAGGGTTTGTTGAACAAAATCTGGATTCCGCTGGCAAATTGTGCAATGCTGTCCTTCAGCCCGATACCGGCCGTGGCGCCCGCGGCCGCGAGCGCGGCGATAAAGGAATTGACGTTCACGCCAAGCGTCGCCAGGGCGGAGAGCACCACCACAAAGCGCAGGATCAGCACGATCACGCTGCGGACAAAGGCGTGGATCGTCGCGTCGATGTTGTGGCGCGCCATCCATTTGACTACAAATTTTCCTATCAGGGAGGAGAGCCAGAATCCCACGCCCAAAATCAGCGCGGCCGCGGCAATGTGCGGCAGGAAGTCCAGAAATTTATTCCAGAGGTTTTCAAGGGAGATCAGGTTGAATTCAATCGCAAGCATACGCCGTTCCTCCGTTCGGGGGTAATCGTGTTTCTATCTATTATAATTCGGAATGCGGGGCAATGCAAGAAGGAATGACGTTTCCGGCAGAGGCGGCGCAAAAAATATTTTAAAAAAATTGCAATTACCCCTTGCATTTTTTTTCTGAATATAATATAATAACGGAGCGCCTTGCAAAAGAGAATATGGACGCTTAGCTCAGCTGGTAGAGCATTCGCTTGACGTGCGAAGGGTCAGCGGTTCAAGTCCGTTAGCGTCCACCATGTCGGAGCAAAGTTTGTTTGCTCCGATTTATTTTTTTGTCTGTGGCATCCGCTTTTCAGGACGATTGATTGGATTCTTTCGATTGTCCCCTTTGTGATCGGATGTATTTTGCGGTTTCTGTTTCCGGTACTGATGTTTATTCCCTTTATATTCTGTGTGATCTTTGAACTGATTTACATTATCACGATCCTGTGCATTCGTTATGATCAGAAAAATCGGGAACGCATCTGCCCGAATTGCAGGGAGAAAATCTGATTCCCCTCGTCTGCAACAGCAGGCATTGAAGGAGGAGGGCGGCGTTTTTCGCCATTCTCCTCCTTTGGCATCCGCCGCGCCAAACAACCGCGCAGAATGAATTCTTATTTTGGGGTTTCAAAAAACATCAAAAAATTTCAAAAAGTCTATTGACACCGCGGAGGAGAGTGTGGTATACTAATCAAGCACTCAAGAGAGCGCAACACGTTCTCACAGTCGGTGTTTATTACGATGAGGGTCCACCCGTTCCCATTCCGAACACGGTAGTTAAGCTCACTCGTGCCGAAGATACTTGGCGGGAAGCTGCCCGGGAAAATAGGTCGGCGC
>CASFCH010000030.1 GCA_949293315.1 uncultured Oscillospiraceae bacterium
GCAAGCGGTCCCCCTTCCCCTCAAGGGGAAGGCTTGAAGAGTCTGTACAAATAAACCTTGCCAGGGGAAGACAGTTCGGAACGCCGCGCATTTACTGCGCACAGATCTCCTTAAAAAACGCCGTGATTTCATGATTGGTCTGCACGCTCTCCTCACGGTCGGGATAGCCCACATTGAACACGTGCTCGATCGGCTCCTGCTTATTGTATCCCCAGTTTCGGAAGCGGTAGCGGATCCCCTTTTCCTCCAGAAGCTGCTTCATGCACAGGGATCCCTCCTGAATGAAATCCTGATCGCTGGTGACGATGTACGCCGGCGGAAAATATTCGGCGGAGAGGTACTTTTTCAAATCCGTCCCCTCGTACTCCGGTGTTTTGCGGTACCGCTTTCCAAATGCGGCCCCATTGATAACGGCGCATTTTCCCTTGCGGTTGTACATGCAGCAGATCAGCGCCGCACCGCGGATCTTCAGGCCGCTCTCCGCCACGCCGTAGATCTGCCGCAGCTGGGGACAGTTGTTGACGAGCGTACAGTGCGCGGCGAGCTGACCGCCCGCGGAATCCCCCGCGACAAAGACGCGCGCCATATCGCATCCGTACTCTGCGCCGTGCGCTGCGATCCACCGGAATGCGGCGAGCACATCGCGCACCTGATCGCCGTAGCGCACGTCCGGAACCAGACGGTAATTGATGCTGATAACAATAAAGCCGTCGCGCGCCAGATGGTAGCAGAAATTTTTGTTGATCTCCTTATACCCGTACATCAGGCCGCCGCCGTGGATATCGATGATCAGCGGCAGGGGCTTTTCAAAGCCGTCGGGCGTATAGATATCCAGCAGGTGCCCCTTTGCCCCATCCTCCAGATAGGGGATATCCAGCACCGCCTGAATCCCCTCCGGAAGCGTCTGACCGCTGATGCGCTTGTTATCCGCGACCTCAACCTTCGCCCACACGCGCGGGCCGAGCCTGGAAACGATTCCCATCCATAACCCCTCCGATTTCATCATTCTACTGTTATTATAAATCGGCGCCTTCAAATTGACAAGAAAAAAGTTTACGCGCCCGATATTGACGGATCCGCCGCCCGGGATTTATACTAAAGCTGTAAGAATTTTTTACCCGCAAGGAGGTTTTTATGAAACCGTTTTCTTTTTATCTGATTACGGATATCCACTACTACGCCCATTCCCTTGGGATCACCGGAAAGGCGTATGAGGCGTGCAGCCACAGCGATCAGAAGTGTCTGGCGGAGACGGGGCCCATTCTGGACGCGGTGATCGATAAATTCATCGCCGACCCGGAGATCGATACCATCCTGATCGCGGGCGACGTGACCCACAACGGTCAGAAGGCCAGCCACCTCGAATTTGAGCGGAAGCTGCGCCGCCTGACCGCGGCGGGCAAAAAGGTGCGCCTGATCACCGCCTCCCACGACGTCAAGGAAAAGCCCGACGGCTATGCGGGCGACCGGAAGCTGGTGGTGGAGGGCGTGCGGCGCGAGATCCTGCCGGAGCTCTACGCGCCCTACGGGTTCAGCGACGCGATCTCCTATGAGCCGGAGAGCCAGTCCTACGTCTCTCAGCTCGCGCCCGGGATCCGCCTGCTGGCCCTGAATGACGACGCCTACCTCCGCTCCTTCAGCGGCGCGACGACGGAGACGGTGCGCTGGTACATGGATCAGATCGAAAAGGCGCACGCGGCCGGGGATTACATCTTCGTCATGTCCCACCACCCGGTGCTCGCCCCCTCGCCGGTCTATCCGCTGTTTTCGGAAAAAGATATGGTGTTCAACCACGACGCTGTGGCGCGCCGCTTTGCCGACGCCGGCGTGGATCTGCTGTTTACCGGGCACACGCACATGCAGCACATCAATCAGATCCTCACCGAAAAGGGCAACATTTTCTACGAGGTCAACACGGGTTCCGTGGTCGGCTATCCCAACCCGATCCGCAAGGTCACGCTCACGCCCGGGAAGGCCGAAATCGTCACCGAGCACATCGACGCCTTTGACTGGGATCTGGGCGGCAAGAGCGTGAATGAATATTTAAAGGATCATTTTGAATATATGATCCGCGATGTCCTCTACTCCGTGGGGCATGACATCCCCCACTTTAAGGAGCTCGCCGTCGGCTTCAGCATGAGCGCCGCCACGGTCGATAAGCTGCGCCCCCTGCTGAAGGTCGTCGGCCATATTCTGGACACCTTTACGCTCGGACGTCTTGGCCGGATCGCCCGCGTTCCGGTGGACCCCGGCGTCAAAAATATGCTGGTCAAGGATCTGGTCCTGGAGCTGATCTGCGCGCTCTATGCCGGCGACCCGCCCTACTCCCCGGACACCCCGGTCTATCAGGCCGTCATCCCCGCCGCGGACAAGCTGGCCGCAAAGCTGAAAAAGTTTGCGCCCGATGTCAAGCTGATCGAGCAGCTGCCGGAGGTCCTGCGGGCACTCCTGTACAACGACGGGATCCCGGACAACAACGCCACGCTGCGTATTGGGTACGGTCGATGAGCGGCGAACCGTGTACGATCTGCCCGCGCAGCTGCGGCGCCCTCCGCTCCGGGACGGCGGGCGGCGGCGTGTGCGCCATGGGCGACACCTTTAAAATTGCGCGGTGCGGCAGGCATTACTGGGAGGAGCCGTGTATCAGCGGGACAAACGGATCCGGAGCGATATTTTTCTCCGGCTGCTCCCTGCGCTGTGTCTACTGCCAGAACTTTAAAATCAGCCATGAGGGATTCGGCGCGCCGGTCACAGACGAGAATCTGATCCAAATGATGCGGCGGCTGGAGGATGAGGGCGCGCACAACATCAATCTGGTCAACCCCACGCATTACGCCCGTCAGATCATGCGCGTGCTGGACCGGCATCGGCCGTCTGTCCCGATCGTATACAACTGCGGCGGCTATGAAAAGGCGGAGACGATCCGGGCGCTGAAGGGATATGTGGATATCTACCTGCCCGATCTGAAATATGTGGATTCGGACCTAAGCCGAAAATACTCCGGGGCGGCGGACTACTTTGAATATGCATCCGCGGCAATCAAAGCCATGTACGAACAGGTGGGCGATCCCGCCTATGATGAGGAGGGGATCATGCGCTCCGGGATGATGGTGCGCCACCTGATCCTGCCGGGGCAGGTGGAGAACTCCCTGCGGGTGCTTGAATGGATCGCCGAAAATCTTCCGCGGACCGTTCCAATAAGCGTGATGTCCCAATACACGCCGTGCGGGGATCTGTCGCGCTTTCCGGAGCTGCGGCGCAGGATCACCCAGAAGGAGTATGACGCCGTGTATGACCGGATGTTGGAGCTGGATCTGACGGAGGGCTATATTCAGGAGCTCTCCAGCGCCAAGGAGGAGTACATTCCCCCGTTCGACCTCTCTGGAGTTATTATATAGTATTTAAAACCGTATAAAAAATATTTTTAATTTGTTATCCGGTTTTAATATTGACATCTGCTTTTCTTTGGGGTATGATAGTACCATTCCAAGCAAAGCAGGTGTTTTTATGTCCATTCATGAAATCAAAATCCCCGCCTACTCCGCCGTGGAGGATGGCTGGAACAGCGCCACCCACGTGCTGGGCGCCGTGATGAGCGTGGCCGCCCTGATCGCCTGTCTGATCCGTGTCATCCCTGGCGGGAACGCCTGGGCGATCGTCAGCTGTGTGATCTACGGCCTCTCCCTGATCGTACTGTACACCTGCTCCGGCGTCTATCACGGCCTGAAGGCCACCTCCTTCACCAAAAAGGTCATGCGTGTGATCGACCACTGTATGATTTTCATTCTGATCGCGGGCACCTTCGCCCCCTACATGCTCATCGCATTGCGTCCGGGATATCCCATCCACGCCTGGGCCCTCTTTTGCATCGCGTGGGCATGCGCCATTCTCGGGATCGTGCTGACCGTCGTCGGATTTGAAAAATTCAAGGTTATTCAGATGATTCTCTATATCGCGATCGGCTGGACGACCGTTTTTATTATCAAGCCTCTGCTGACCGTCTTCTCCGGGGAACTGCGCGGGGGATTCATTCTGCTGCTGCTCGGCGGAATCGTCTATACCGTGGGGGCGATTTTCTACGGACTGGGGAAAAAAATCCCCTATGCCCACATGGTTTTTCACCTGTTCGTCCTGGGCGGAAGCGTACTCCATTTCATTTCTATTTACCGCTATGTGCTCCCGCTTGCCGCATAAATCCATCAAACATGATCATAAAATACGCATAAAAACCGTCAGATGTTACAAATGCATCTGGCGGTTTTTGTACAATCGAATGATTTCCGCTTCAAAAGGTAACAAAAGTGTTACAAAAGGGTAAAAATATGTTATAATAACCTCACGCAACACAGCCAAATCGGAGATTTGGACTGTTGCGGAGAACATTGTTACGCATCAGAACCATCTCACACAGCTGGTCTGCCGCGGCGAACATCAAATATAAACACGAACCGGCCCGCCAATAGCGGTAAGCCGGATTGATTTTTGGCGTGAGGTGATGAGATCTTGGCTTTTAAGGTAAACGAGTACTCCTATCTCTCCGTCTCCAAGCTGGGCAACATCTATGCAAAAAGCATTGAGCCGGAAAACCGGGAGGATGTCAAAGCGGTCTTTCAGATCGCACACGGCATGGCGGAGCACT
Organism: uncultured Oscillospiraceae bacterium; assembly: GCA_949293315.1. Lineage (GTDB taxonomy): Bacteria > Bacillota > Clostridia > Oscillospirales > Acutalibacteraceae > Onthovicinus. The sequence continues at coordinate 4,640 of CASFCH010000030.1, forward strand.
CCGCACGCTATGACCGGTTTGCCGAATTTCTCGCGGAGCACGGCTACGCCGTCTTTATCAACGACCATCTCGGCCATGGCAAATCAGTGGCCGGCGAGGAGGAACTCGGCTACTTTGGGCGGGAAAATGGGCGCGACGCGCTTGTCAGCGATGTCAGAACGCTCACCGGCATCGCCGCACAGGAATTTCCCGATAAGCCCATTGTCCTGTTCGGCCACTCCATGGGTTCCTTTGTGGTGCGGAAATACTGCTCCCTGTACGGGGACAAGATTGATGCCGCAATTTTCTGCGGGACAAGCGGAGCCAATCCCGGCGCGGGGATCGGCGCATCGGTCGCCGCCTTTGTCGCGCGCGAAAAGGGCGATCACTACCGCAGCCCGCTGCTCGACTCCCTCGCTTTTGGGAGCTATAACAGCCGCTTTAAACCGCCGCGCACCAAATTCGACTGGCTCACGCGCGATACAGAGATCGTGGACCGGTATATCGCCGATCCGCTGTGCGGCTTCCTGTTTACGGCGCTTGGATACCGGGAGCTGTTCAAGCTCCTTCAGGACGTCTCCGCCAAAAAATGGTATCGGAACGTCCCTTACATCCTGCCGATGCTGCTGATCTCCGGCGAGGAGGATCCCGTCGGGAGCTATGGCAAGGGGATCCGCGAGGTCTCCTCCGGGCTGAAAAAGAGCGGCCATCAGGATGTGACCGTCCAGCTGTATCCGGGCGGACGCCATGAAATTCTCAATGAACTGAACCGGGACGAGGTCTATCAGGATATTCTGAA
>CASFCH010000031.1 GCA_949293315.1 uncultured Oscillospiraceae bacterium
ATCCGGCGCGCCTGACGGGCATCGATCTCCCCTCGGCCGTACAGCTCGGCCGCCATGGAGACCCCCACCGGATAGCCGCCGAGCAGGCTCATGGCCACGGCGCCGGCACAGCTCCCGGGCAGGCCGAACAGGGCGCGCATCACCGGCGCGAGCGGACGCCCCAGTAGATGGCACGCGCCGGAGCGCACCAGGAATATGGACAGAAACAGGAACGGAAACAGGGAGGGTACCAGCGTCTGCGCGCAGATGCGGATTCCGTCCGTAATGCCGAATTCGGTCTCCTGATTCCACCAAAGTGCCGCCGCCATGCAGGTCAGGATGATGACCCCGGTAATCCAAAGGCGGATGCGGCTCCACCGCTTGATTTCCATTTTGATTCCCCCTCTTCGGGCGTGCGCCCGTCCTCTATACTATATGGCGGCAAAGTCATTTTTATCTGCCTGAACTCATAAAAATAGAGGGATGGATCGGAGGTGTTCCGGGGTGAAGAGAAAGGGCGTGCTCCAGAAAAAACGGGAGAAGGCCGTCAAATCCGCCGCCGCGCAGGTGCTGCGGGAGAGTGTCGATCTGCCGGATATCGCGCGGCAGGGCACAGCGCATATCGAACTCTCCGGCAACCGGGAGGCGGTTGTGGACGGGTGCAAGGGCATCCTCCAGTATGACGACGGCGTGATCCGGCTGAATGTCGGCAGAGGCTCCGTCACTTTCCGGGGCTCTCAGCTGTGTATGAACAACATGAAGTATGAGCAGGCGGTCATTACGGGGATGATCGCCGGCGTGGAGTTCGAGGGCGACTGACGGCGGGAGGCGGTTGGGATGATACTTGTAAGGATTTTCCGATTTTTACGCGGATACGTGGAATTTGAGGTGTGGGGCGGCTTTGCGGAGCGCTTTTTAAACCTCTGCGGGCGGATGGAGATCGACCTGTGGGCAGTCCGGCGGATAGACGATCGCCTGATTGCCCGTGTGGACGCGCACGCCTACCGCAGACTGCACCGCCCGGCCCACCGCTCCGGGATGCGCCTGCACGCGCGCCTGCGCCGGGGTGTTCCGTTCTTATGTGTCCGGTACCGGCGGAGGGCGGGCGCAGTGGTGGGGATCTGTGCGGCGCTCGTGATGGTGGCGGCCATGGCGCCCTTTATCTGGACAGTGCAGGTCCAGGGGGCCTCCCCGGCGACGGAGCGGGAGGTCCTGCGGGCCTTTGAAGAACTCGGGGTGCACAGCGGCGTGCGCGCGGGGAGCGTGGACGTGGACGCTGTGGTGCTCAAGGCGTACGGAAAGCTGCCGGAGCTGTCCTGGATGGCGCTGAACATCCGGGGGTGCAGCGCCGTGATCGAGGTGCGCGAGAAAGTCCCCGTTCCGGAGATTGCCGACGATAAGACGCCCTGCAATGTGGTTGCCGAACGGGACGGGCAGATCATCCGGATTCAGCCGTATGCCGGTTCTGTGCAGGCGGACGCCGGATCGGCCGTGGTCCGCGGGGACCTGCTCATCAGCGGCGCGGTGGAGCGCAAGGACGGCGGCGTGACCTTTGTCCATGCGCAGGGGGACGTCTATGCGCGCACCAAACGGACGATCGAGATCCGTGTCCCCTGCCAGGCGGAGGGGAACGTGCAGGAGGAGCTCGGCAGCAGCTATCGGTTCGGCGCCTTTTTTTTATCCGTTCCGCTCGGGAAACAGCAGTCTGGGGAGGGTGTGTTCAGCCGGGTAGAGCGGCGTCAGCTGGAGATCGGCGGGGTGGCACTGCCTGTCTTCTGGGAGCATACAACTTATTACCACACCTGCCCGGCCGATTTCACCTATACACAGGAGGAGGCGTTCATGCTGGCCGTAACGCGCTTTGCGGAGGCGCTCGAGCAGCTGGAGCGCGAGGCGGCGGTCATCGGCGGCGCGCCGAAGGTGGAGCTGAGCGAGCAGGGGTGCAGGATTACGGCGGTCTTTGACTGTGAGGAAAACATTTCCTCACAGGAACCCATCGACTTGGAGTCATCCTCCGTTTTGGAGAAGGACCCGCAATAGTGCACAAACGCGGCGGGATTTCCAGGGAGAAGTTTGGAGGGGTTTTCGCGCTTTTTTCATGATTTTTCAGAAAAATTATGTTATAATGTAACAAAATAATAGCGGATTGGGTTCAGATTACGGAAAAGCGGGGGTTTCATGTTCGAACAGATCGTCAACATTGAGCGCATGGAGCAGGCCGTCAGCCTGTTCGGCAGCTTTGATGAGAATATCAAAATGATCGAGACAGAGTATCACGTCCATGTGGTCAGCCGCGGCTCTCAGCTGAAGGTTACCGGCGAGCCGGACGATGTCTCCCGCGCGTGCCGGGCCATCGGCGGGCTGCTCTCCATGATCAACCGGGGCGAGACGCTCAGCGAGCAGAATGTGCGCTATGTGATGTCCCTCGTCGCGGAGGGGAGCGAGGACAAGCTCTCCGAGATGGCGGACGACTGCATCTGCATCAGCGCGCGCGGCAAGCCCATCAAGCCCAAGACGCTGGGGCAGAAAAAATACATTGAATCGATCCGCGGCAATACCATCGTATTCGGGATCGGCCCGGCCGGCACGGGCAAGACGTATCTGGCCGTCGCGATGGCGGTCAAAGCGTTCCGCGCCAAGGAGGTCAACCGCATTATCCTCACGCGGCCGGCCGTGGAGGCGGGGGAGAAGCTCGGCTTTCTGCCCGGCGATCTCCAGCAGAAGATCGATCCCTATCTGCGCCCGCTGTATGACGCACTGTTTGATATGCTCGGCGCGGAGAGCTTTGAAAAGTATCAGTCCCGCGGGGATATTGAGGTCGCCCCGCTGGCCTATATGCGCGGCCGCACGCTGGACGACAGCTTCATTATTCTGGACGAGGCGCAGAACACCACGCCCGAGCAGATGAAGATGTTCCTCACGCGGCTCGGGTTTAATTCGAAGATCGTCGTCACCGGTGATGTCACCCAGATCGATCTGCCCGACGGCAAGCGTTCGGGGCTTGTACAGGCTGCCAAGATCCTCAAAAACGTACCGGATATCGAGATCAGCCGGTTTTCTGAAAAAGACGTGGTCCGCCACCGGCTGGTTCAGGATATAATCAAAGCCTATGATAAATATGAGGAGGTCAGGAAACATGCCAGATAAAGTAAAGGTCATCATCACCAATGAACAGAAGGAGGTCAAGATCCCCACGGGGATGCGTATGCTTGTCAGGCGCTGCTGCACCGCGGTGCTGACGCTCGAAAATTTTGAGGGGTCTGCGGAGGTGGATGTGCGCTTTGTAAACGACGCGGAGATCCACCGCCTGAACCGGGAGTTCCGCAACGTGGATAAGAGCACGGACGTGCTCTCTTTCCCGCTGGGTGAGAACGGCGTCTATGATACGAATCCCGCCACGGGAGCCAAGATGCTCGGCGATATCGTGATCTCCATGGAGCACGCGCAGGAGCAGGCCAAGCGCTACTGCCACTCCCTGCAGCGGGAGGTCGGATTCCTGACGGTGCACTCCATGCTGCACCTGCTCGGCTACGACCATGTCAACGAGGGGATCGAGACGGTGCGTATGCGCGAGAAGGAGGAGACCGTTCTGACGCAGCTCGGCCTCAAGCGCGACAGCAGCTATTACATGGGGGACGTGGAATAACGTACTTGAGTTCCCAATATTTGAAGGAGTATTTTCATGCCTGATACCAAGTCCGCATTTATCGCAATCGTCGGCCGCCCGAACGTGGGCAAGTCCTCCATTCTCAACCGCCTGCTGGGGCAGAAGGTGGCCATTGTCTCCTCCAAGCCGCAGACGACGCGCACGCGCATCATGGGCGTGTACACAAAGGGGGACACCCAGCTTGTCTTCACGGACACGCCGGGCTTTCACCGCCCGGGGAACAAGCTGGGTGAAAAAATGGTACAGGCCGTGGGCAACAGCATCGCCGATGTGGACGCCTGTATGCTCGTCACCGAACCGGACGCGGGAATCCGCCCGGCCGAGCGCGAACTGGTGGACCGGTTCCGCACGGCAAAGATGCCGGTGATCCTTGTGATCAATAAGATCGACACGCTTCACCAGAAGGAGGCGCTCATCCGCCGTATGGCCGAGTGGGCGCAGGTGTATGATTTTGACGCCGTCGTCCCGGTCAGCGCCCAGACGGGCGAGGGGCTGGAAGAGTTGGAATCCGAGCTGATGGGGCTCGCGCGGGAGAGCATCTGGTTTTTTCCGGACGATACGCTCACCGATCAGCCGGAGCGTGTGCTCGCCGCGGAGATGATCCGCGAAAAGGCGCTGCGCCTGCTCCAGAAGGAGGTCCCGCACGGCATCGCCGTCGAGATCGAAAGGATGCGCGAGCGTGAGGGCAGCGACCTCACGGATGTGGAGGCCGTCATTTACTGCGAAAAGGCGTCCCACAAGGGGATCATCATCGGGAAGGGCGGCGAGATGCTCAAGAGGATCTCCACCTACGCCCGGCAGGATATGGAGCGCTTTTTCGGATGCCGGATCAATCTCAAATGCTGGGTCAAGGTGAAAGAGGGCTGGCGCAACCGAGAGGGACTGATCCACAACTTTGGCCTCGATTGACCGATTGCACATTTTTCTGCCCCTGATTTTGTCCAAAAGCGCACAAGCAAACTTTCCCACTGATAGCCGCCGGCCATTGGGGCAGAGTAGATAACAGCGTCACCCATTTTAGACAGGGAGGCTGTTGTCATGGAGATGGAAAGGGAAGCTGATTACTGGGATATCTTTGCGCATACGGGGCGCGTGGAGGACTATCTGGCCTATCGCAGGCAGGTCCGCGCCGCCGTGAAGAGAGGGGGAGCACATGCGCCGGAGCACAGACGGTCTGATCATCCGCGAGCAGGCGGTCGGGGAACGTGACCGCCTGGTGACCGTGCTCACGCGGGATATGGGCGTGATCCGCGCCTTTGTCCGCGGGGCCAAAAATATCAAAAGCCGTATGGCCTCCTCCACCGGATTGCTCTGCTATTCCAGACTGTCTGTCTATGAGGGGAAGGACAAGTACATAATTGAGGACGCCGTCCCGATTGAGGTGTTCTTCCAGCTGCGCGAGGATATTGTCCGTCTCTCACTCGCGCAGTATTTTTTGGAACTTGACTATGAGCTCGCCCCCAAGGAGGAGCGGGCGGAGGACTGCCTGCGCCTGACGCTTAACTCCCTGCACGTGCTCGCGCACGGAAAGCTGGAGCCGGACACGGTCAAGGCGGTCATGGAGCTGCGCCTGCTCTCCTACGCCGGGTATATGCCCAGTGTGGTCGCCTGCCGCCGGTGCGGGGAGTACCTGACGGATTGGATGTACTTTCTCCCGCTCGACGGGCAGCTCTTCTGCATGCGGTGCCCGCACCCTGAGGGGTGCGTGAAACTTTCAGCCGGCGCCGTGCAGGCGATGCGCCACATCGTACTGTCCGAGCCGGAGCGCCTGTTTTCCTTCCGGATCTCGGAGTCCGCCCGGCGGGAGCTCTCCCAGGCCAGCGAGCAGTACCTGCTCGCACAGACGCGCCGCCGGTACAGGACGCTCGATTTTTATCATTCCATCACTTTTTAGCATTTTACGGAGCATTTAAAAAATGAACGAATACAGCCGACATTACAAAACGCTGGAGCTCGATAAGGTTCTGGCCATGCTGGCCGACTGCACCGCGTGTGACGACGCGGCCCAGCGGGCCCGCCAGCTTCTCCCGTCCGGGGAACTGCATGAGGTGGAGGACCGCCTGGCGCGCACGCTGTGTGCGCACGATATGCTCGCCCGGTACGGCGGGCCGTCCTTCGGGGGGCTGCACAATACCGACAATTCCCTTGCCCGGGCACAGGCCGGGGCGAGCCTGACCATGCGCGAGCTGCTGGAGGTGGCGGGGAACCTGCGCGTCATCCGGACCGTGTCCGGATGGCGGGAAAATTCCGGGCAGGAGCTCTGTGTGCTGGACGATCTCTTCTCCCGCCTGACGCCCAACAAATATCTGGAGGAGCGGATCACCTCCGCCGTCCTCTCCCCGGAGGAGATGGCAGACACCGCCTCCCCCGAACTGGCGGACATCCGGCGTAAGACGCGCTCGGCGCAGGACCGTGTGCGCCGCCAGCTCGACAAGATGATCCACTCCAGGCAGATCTCCCAGTACTTGCAGGATGCCGTTGTCACGATCCGGAACGGGCGATTCGTCGTGCCTGTGCGCAGCGAGTGCCGCGCGAGCGTCCCGGGGCTGGTACACGACTCCTCCGCCTCCGGGGCCACGGTGTTCATCGAGCCGCTCAGCTGTGTGGAGGCCAATAACGAGATCAGAGTACTCCTGAACAAGGAGCGGGAGGAGATTGTCAAGATCCTGCAGGAGCTCTCCGAGCTTGTGGGCGGCTTTGCCGACGCGATCCGCGCCAGCTATGACGCGGCCGTGGAGCTGAACGTTATCTTTGCCAAGGCGCAGCTCGGCTATCGGATGAAGGCCGTCGTCCCGCAGATCAATGACCGCGGCGTTATCCGCCTCCACCGTGCGCGCCATCCGCTGATCGACCCGAAAAAGGTCGTCGCCACGGACGTGGAGCTGGGGACGGATTTTGACACGCTCATCATCACCGGCCCCAACACCGGCGGCAAGACGGTGTCCATGAAGACGGTCGGGCTGCTCTCCCTGATGGCGATGTGCGGCCTGATGATCCCCGCCGGGGACAGGAGCGAGGTGTCCGTCTTCCGCCACGTGCTGGCCGATATCGGGGACGAGCAGAGCATTGAGCAGTCGCTCTCCACGTTCTCCTCCCACATGACAAATATCATTGACATCCTGTCCGTGGCGGACGACAGCAGCCTGATTTTTATTGACGAGCTCGGCGCGGGCACGGACCCGACGGAGGGGGCGGCCCTCGCCATGGCGATTCTGGAGCGCCTGCACCTGGTGGGCGCCAGAGTGATGACGACCACGCACTACACCCAGCTCAAGGCCTATGCGCTGAATACGGCGCGCGTGGAGAATGCGAGCTGCGAGTTTAATATTGAGACGCTGGAGCCCACCTACCGCCTGCTGATCGGCGTGCCGGGACGCTCCAACGCCTTTGCCATCTCCCGGCGCTTGGGGATGGAGCAGGAGATCGTCGATCGGGCGCGGGAGTTCCTCTCCGGGGACAACACGCGCTTTGAGGATGTGGTGGAGCAGCTTGAAATTTCCCGGAGGGAGCTGGACCGCCAGCGCGAAGAGGCGGATCAGGCCCGGCAGGAGGCGCAGCACGCGCGCGATGAGGCGCGCCGCAAGCTCGCGGAGATCGACGCCAAATACGATGCGGAGATCGAGCGCGGCCGCAGCGAGGCCGTCAAGATCGCCGACCGGGCGCGGCGCGAATCCCAGACCTTCCTCATGGAACTCGACCGCCTGAAAAAGGAACTGAAAAAGTCGGGCGATGTGGAGGGGACCGCCTCCCGCGCCAAGTCGGCCGCCAAAAAGGGGATGGGGACGCTCGACGAGATCGCCGATCCCGTCCGCCGCCGGGAGCTGGAAGAGGATTACGATCCCAACTTCCCCATCCGCGCGGGGGATACGGTCCTGATCGCGGATATCGGCTCACAGGCGCAGGTGATCACGCCGCCGGATAAGGATGGGAATGTCCAGGTGCAGTCCGGCCTGATGAAGATGCGCGTGCACCGCAGCAACCTGCGCCCGAGCAAGGCGCCCAAACAGAAAAAGCCGGCCGGCACCCGCAGCGTGCGCGGCGTGGAGAGCCGGGCCAGCCGTTCCGCGGCTACGTCGGTCGATTTGCGCGGCATGACGAAGGATGAGGCGCTGCTCGTGCTCGACCGGTTTCTGGACAGCGCCGTGCTCTCCGGCCTGACGGATATCACCATCGTCCACGGCAAGGGGACGGGTGTCCTGCGCGCGGCCGTTCAGACGTACTTAAAGAAAAATCCGCGTGTTCGGGAGTACCGTCTGGGTGTCTACGGCGAGGGCGAGGACGGCGTGACGATCGCCAAGCTGAAATAAACGTTTGCCTGATTCACCTGTTTTCGGCAGTTCCCTGATCGGTAAGCGCGTCCCCGTCTGCGGGGCGTTCGGTATAAAATTGTTATTTTTTACAGAAGCGGAGGGAGTTATGATGAAAAAGGCAATGGCATGGATCCTGCTGGTCTGTATGGCGGTTACGGTTTCGCTTTCCGGCTGTGCGGCCGGCAGCGAAGAGAAGCCGGTGCAGGAGCTGGCGGCGTACACTCACCAAAATGCGCCGCTGGGCGGGATGCTGTCCGTGAAGGACGGCGCCCTTGTGGATGCATCCGGTCAGGAGGTCGTTCTCTACGGCGTCAACCTGGGCAACTGGATGATCATGGAGACCTGGATGAGCTGGCTGGAGGACCCCACCGGGGACTGGGCGTATTATGACACGCTCGAGGTCTGGCAGGAGCGCTTTGGAGAGGAGCAGACCCGTGCGCTGGTAAAGGCGTATGAGGACAACTTTATTACCGAGGCCGATATCGCGCAGATCGAAAAGCTCGGCTTTAACTGTGTACGCGTCCCGTTCTGGTACCGGAATTTCATGAATGAGGACGGCTCATGGCTGACGGAGGACCCCGCGAACAACCCCGGCTTCCAGCGGCTTGACTGGCTGATTGAGCAGTGCCGCGCCCACAACCTGTATGTGATTCTGGACCTGCACGGCGCGCCGGGCGGTCAAAGCACCAATCATTCCACCGGAAAGGCCGGGCGCAATACGCTCTATACGGAGCAGATGGATATGGATACGGCCGTCCGCCTGTGGCAGGGGATCGCCGAACGGTATCGGGGCGAGCCGGTTGTGGCCGCGTACGATCTTCTGAATGAGCCGCAGAACAACGGGGACACGCAGGGCGTGAATAATTGGGCGGCCGAGAGCGACGAAGCCGTCTCGCACACGAATGAGGCCTATGATACGCTCTATCAGGCTGTGCGCGCCGTCGATCCCGATCATATCGTCAGCTTTGAGGGCATCTGGTCCACCAAAGTCCTGCCGGATCCGGCGGAGCACGGCTACACCAACATGCTCTATCAGCTCCACCTGTACGATACGGGCAGCTTTAAGATCCGCTCTCGCGTCAATGAGATGGTCCGCATGCGCAAAAAGTGGGGCGTAGCGCTGCTGGTGGGCGAGTACAACAACGGCGAAAAGGAGGCCTTTGCAAACAATCTGTATGATAAGAACGCCATCAGTACCACCAAGTGGACGTATAAGACGTTCAATGCGGGCAGACAGTGGGGCCTTTTCAATAAGGACGTGGACCGTATGGATGTCAAGACCGCGTCCTATGAAGAGATCCTCGCGTTCTTCGAAAATGAGCTCTCGACGGATTCCTTTACGTTCAACGCATCGGAAATGGCCGCGATCTCTTGAATACGGTGTACAAAACAGTTCCCCCGCATCTGCACGATGCGGGGGAACTGCTGCATATGGGGCAATTTTACGGGTAGGCGTACAGTGTGCTTTAGGTCGTATGTTTTAAGCGGGCGCGATAGTAGATCAAATCTTGGACAACGTAGATGCCAAACAGGAGAACGGCGGTCGGTGTGAAGGGCAGCATGCTCATTGGGGCGTCCCAGGCGAAAGTTGCCCAGGAACACAGCGGTGTATAGAGCAGTACCAGGATGGATGCGAGCAGGTATGGTATTCCGTTCCCCTTGCCGCTGATTCCGCGGGCGGTCAGAACGACGGACACGATCGCAAGGACAAGATAGCCCAGCAGGAGAACTGGGATGATCTCATAGAACGTGATTTGACCGGACGTGATAAATCCGCCGCTCAGTGCAGTCAAACCGATGAATCCCCAGGCCGCCAGAGAGAATTTCTTGTTTTCGCATGTATTGTCCGCCACCAGGGAGCAGAGCAGGTACAGGATCATCATGGCGCAGAAGAGCAGCTCTATCACCGCCAGCGCGCCATCCTCAAGGATGCCGGCCAGCCCAACCAAAACGAACGCCGCGAACGCAAGCAGCCCGGATGTGAGGGTGAGTGCGCCCATCGCCGTGAGCAGGTCAATACGTGGTTTCATATTTTATCCTCCGCTTCGGGGCCTCCTTATGATTGGGCGCGCGGCAGCGGCCAGCATACAGCGTGCAGATCGATTCCGATCAAAGCGGCGATAACAATAAAATACAGGATTGTCATTGGCCAGAAAGCGATGACAGAGTCCAGAAGGTAAACACTCAGTGCGTAGAGGAGACTATAAGAAATCCCAATAATAACGGAGATCGTGATGCGGATTTTTTCCGCCGTATCCATCTTTGACAGAATCCAGCACACAATAACCATGGCACACCCGACGGCCCAGACAATCCACAATCCTGCGGAGGGCGGATTGACGATCCGCCCGGAAATGAACAGGGCGCTGTATGCGGCCATCAGCAGTGACAGTACATAAAAGATGATATGCCGGCCGGAACGATGCCTGTCGAAAAGGAGGCGGAAGAACCAGTACCCAAAGAGAAATACCGGAACCATCCATCCAAAAAAGGTTTCCATATGGATGAAAGCGTCGGTGATCCGTACATCGGAAAGATCTATACAGATAAAAATGAAATGGACGAGGCTGAACAGAAGTGTGGAAAAACCCAGACCGTATAGAATAAGACAATGCTGTCTGCTGTTGATCATGATAGGGTCCTCCCTCTTTTTTTATAAACTTTGAGAAAACGGCGCTGTGATTCGAATGCTTTTTTAAGTGTTCCTATTCAGGCATTTCATGCATTTTGGTACGGCCGTGATTGTATAGCCATCCTCCCAAAAAAAGGTTTTCCCAGACGACAGCAGAAGGTGCTTTGATTATTTGGCGGTCGCCTTTTACTGTTCCTGCGTTTTATTGGGCCCGCAGTAACAGATCAGATCAAGAACAACAAAGATCGAAAACAGCAGCGAAGAGATCGGGACCACGCAGAGCATCAAGTCCGGTTTGTCCATTCCGTAGGCGAACAGCGCACACAGCGGCATCTGTGCCATCGGAAAAACGGAGGCGATCAGGTAGAGAAATCCGTTTGCCTTTTCGCTGATCCCGCGCGCGGTCATGATAATTGCGGCGATCCCCGGTACCACCGGCAG
>CASFCH010000032.1 GCA_949293315.1 uncultured Oscillospiraceae bacterium
AGCTCTTGCAGGCGCTCTTGGTATAGACATTCGCCTTTGCAAACATCTCCTTACGCGCGGTATCAAAAGTCCCATCGATCAGGCTGCCCATCTTCCACTCCTCAAAGCCGACAAACTGGTGGCAGGGATAGATGTCGCCCTCGGGCGTCACGGCGACATATTCATTGCCGCAGCCGCAGCCGCGCAGCCGCTTGATGGCGCACGGCCCCTGATCCAGATCGATCATGAAGTGGAAAAAGTTATAGCACTTCCCCTCTTTTTTGCGGCGGATCATCTTCCGGGCCAGCGTGTCGTACTCGTCATAGATCCGCGGCAGATCGGCGGGCGTCAGCGCATAGGGGACCTTGCTGTCGGCAATGACAGGCTCCACCGAGATTTGATCGAAGCCCTCGGCGTACAGATGTTCCACGTCGTTCGAGAAGTCGAGATTATACTTGGTAAATGTACCGCGGACATAGTACTCCTTATCGCCGCGCTGTTCCACAAGTTTTTTGAACTTGGGCACGATCACATCGTAGGAGCCCTTTCCGTTTGGTGTATAGCGCAGCCGGTCATTGACCTCGCGGCGGCCGTCTATGGAGAGGACAACATTGTGCATCTCGCGGTTGATAAAATCGATGCTGTCGTCGTCCAGCAGCAGTCCGTTTGTCGTGATCGTAAAACGGAAGTTCTTGTTGTGCTCCTTTTCCAAGGAACGCGCATAGCGCACGATCTCCTTCACGGCCGGGAAGTTCATCAGCGGCTCTCCGCCAAAGAAGTCCACTTCCAAATTCCTGCGTCCTACGGAGTGCTCAATGAGAAAGTCAATCGCCTTCTTGCCGATTTCAACCGGCATGAGCTTCCGCCCGTGGCCAAAGTCCCCCTGTGCGGCAAAGCAATACCCACAGCGCAGATTACAGTCGTGTGCAATGTGCAGGCACATTGCCTTGACCGGCGCCGAGGTCATCATACCGGCAAACTTTTCATATTCATCCGCAGAATAGAGCAGGTCGGCCTTGTAGAGCTCATAGAGCTCCCGATAGGCGTCAGCGACCCTGTCCGCTCCATAATCGGGACCCAGGCGATCCACCAGTTCCCTGGGACAATCCGCCGGAAGGCTGCTCTGCGCTTCCCCCAGCATTTCTACCAGCCGATAGGAGAGCTCGTCCAGCACGTGGACAGCGCCGCTGTTGACGTCCAACACAATGAAATATCCGTTTAAGTGATAAAAATGAATCATACCGTTTATTACCGCCATTACTTAAGATAATAAGGTCTGTCAGACCAAAAGGAGTCCAAAACACCAAAGAAGGGACAGCCGGAAGCCGTCCCTCCATCAACAGATCAACCGAATGCTTATTTCTCGCACTTCTGATTGGCAACCGTGCAGGAAGTCTTGCAGGCAGACTGGCAGGACGCCTGGCACTCACCGCAACCGCCCTTGGCGGCAGACTGTTTCAGGCTGGCTTTGTTCAGGGTTTTGATGTGTTTCATATCTTTTACCTCCGAAAATCATCATACTGTCCAATCGCTCCTCATGCGCCGGAGGCGCCCGAGCGGCGATCTTTAGATTTAACAAAATAATTATATCATGTAATTTGGGGATTTTCAATCTTTTTGCGCTATTTCGCCCTTTTTTTCATATTGACAGACAGGACGCCCCCACAGATCCCGAAAATGATCGTCAGTGGGAACATAATGGCGATATTCGTTCCGGCCTGCCCTCCATTGATCAGCAAAGCGACCGCTAAAATGAGAATCGAAAGCGGAACACAGCCGGCAAGCCCCATCACGATCCCGTTTTTTTTCAGCCGCCTGGCACAGAAAAAGCCGCCGGCTCCAGCCGATACGCAGCAGCAGAACAGGAACAGGATCAGAGTCTCAATCTGATTGAGTCCCACTTCCATCAGCACGGCGGCGCTGGCAGAGGCGAGAACGGTAAAGCCAATCAGGCTCACCGCCATCCCTCTCAAAATATCTGCAAGCAGCTGTTTTCGATCGGAATTCCCGCCGCGTGTGGAGGATGACGGATGTATGTTCTTTTTCTTTTTAAGCATAAAAATTCCCCCATATCCGTTTGATACAGGATATGAGGGGCTGCGCGGCAATATGCCTTTTTAATCTTTCGTTTTCTCGTCTTTTGTCTCATCCACGACCTCGGGCTGCGTCTCATCGACAGTTTCTTTTTTGGCAGCCTTTGCATCGCTGATATCCTTGAT
>CASFCH010000033.1 GCA_949293315.1 uncultured Oscillospiraceae bacterium
ATCGACAGGCGGCAGACTGTATCCCTCCGTGCCGGATGCCACCTCCTGCCTGTGCGGTTCGGATGGGACGGACACGGCGGGTACCGGAGTACCCTTGGGGGCAGGCTCGGCAGTGCGCCGGATAATCTCCTTCAGCTCCACCTGCTTATCGTCATTAATGAAACTGTTCTCCGCCGGAACAGACGCCGCGTTTTCTTCGCCGGGTTCAATATCGCGAATATCCGGCAGCGGTGCCGTATCTTCGTCCGCAAGGACATCCTTCGCCGGCGCGGACGGCCCCAGATCCACGTCTACATTGAACAGCCTGCGGCGCGGCAGAGGCGTCGCATCTGAGCGTGACTGCTCCCTGCTCTGGATTCGCTCTTCAGAGTACTGCTCGATTTTCTGAACCGGCCTCCACAGGGTTCGGAACAGTCGGATCAACGTAAATCCGGTCATAAACATCAGGTCTACAAACATCAAAATGAAGAGCGTGGCCGCCGAGGCAGCCTTGCCAAACAGATAGTAAAGGCCGCCGCCGATCATCGCGCCAAAGAATCCGCCGTTGCCGTGATCAATTCCGTCCAGATAGGCGTTGCCGACATCCCTGAAATATCCGCCGCTCGCGTCCACAGTAAATACATGGATCACGGAACTGAGCAGGACGATAAAGACCGCCGCCTCAATTACCTTAGTGGTCAAGCGGTCGGTAGGCCGGTCCAGTGAGGTCATCACGGCCACGTAAGCGAGCACAAACGGCCAGATATAGGCACAGAATCCAAACAGTCCAAAGTAGAAGCTGCGCACGGCTTCCCATACGCTGGCCCCCGGAATAAACGCCAGACAGATCAGAAAAATAGACACCGCAAAGAGGATAATTGCCCCGACCTGCTTGCTTGCCGCCAACCGTTCCTCCGCAGCACGCTCCGCACCGCTCTTTGTCTGCTTTGCCGCCCCCGCAGCGCGCCTCTGCCCGCCGGCCGGGGGCCGCTTTCCCCCGGTACGGGTCGATTTTTTTGCAGCCATCCCTTTCACTCCAAGCAATACTCAATATTATCAGGCCGCCTGCCCATACCAGACCGGCGGCGCAAATCATTCCGATTATATTTAATTATATCAATCTTCGAACAAAAGTGCAACAAAAACAGAAAGAATTCTTTTGCAAGTTTGATTGTGAAATGATTGACAATCGCCCTACAAAAAGCTAAAATATACGAGGAGATTGATAAAAACCTGAAAAAGTTATTTGGGAGGTTGTTCAATTGGGTTACACAATCGGCGAAAAATTAATCAAGGCCCATCTGGTGGACGGTGAGATGATCCCCGGTCAGGAAATCGGGATCCGCATCGATCAGACGCTGACGCAGGACGCTACGGGCACAATGGCCTATCTGGAGTTTGAGGCAATGGGCGTTGAGCGCGTAAAGACAGAGCTCTCCGTAGCTTATATCGATCACAATACGCTCCAGACCGGTTTCGAAAACGCGGACGATCACCGCTTTATCCAGTCTGTGGCAAACAGGCACGGGATCTATTTTTCCCGCCCCGGTAACGGCATTTGCCATCAGGTCCATCTGGAGCGCTTTGGCAAACCGGGCAAAACGCTGATCGGTTCGGATAGCCACACCCCCACCGGAGGCGGTATCGGCATGCTTGCCATCGGCGCCGGCGGATTGGACGTGGCCGTAGCCATGGGCGGCGGCACCTATTACATCACCATGCCCAAAATGGTGCGCGTCAATTTGAAGGGAAAGCTCCAGCCCTGGGTCGCCGCCAAGGATATCATTCTGGAGGTTCTCCGTGTGATGAGCGTCAAGGGCGGTGTGGGCAAGATCGTCGAGTACGGCGGCGAGGGCGTTAAAACACTCTCCGTCCCCGAGCGCGCGACGATCACGAACATGGGGGCCGAGCTCGGTGCGACGACGTCCGTATTCCCCTCCGATGAGGTCACGCGTGCGTTCCTGAAAGCACAGGACCGCGAACAGGATTGGATCGAACTGAAGGCCGACGAAGACGCGCACTATGATGAAATCATTGAGATCGACCTGAATACGCTCGAGCCGCTCGCGGCCATGCCGCACAGCCCGGACAATGTCAAAAAGGTATCCGAGATTGGACCCATCAAGATTAACCAGGTCTGCATTGGTTCCTGCACCAACTCCTCCCTGAGCGACATGATGAAGGTTGCGGCGATCCTCAAGGGCAAGACGATCCATCCGGACGTCAGCCTGGCGATCGCACCCGGATCCATGCAGGTGCTCAACATGCTCGCGCTCAACGGTGCGCTCTCCGACATGATCAGCGCCGGCGCGCGCATTTTGGAATCGGCCTGCGGCCCCTGCATCGGCATGGGGCAGTCCCCCTGCTCGGAGGGAATCTCCCTGCGCACCTTTAACCGGAATTTCGAGGGCCGCTCCGGTACGGCCGACGCCGGTATCTATCTGGTCAGCCCTGAGGTTGCGGCGGCGTCTGCGCTGACCGGCGTGCTCACGGACCCGCGCACACTCGGCGCCGCACCGGCAATCGCTATGCCCGATCACTTTATCATCAACGACTCCATGGTCATCCCCCCTGCCTCCCCCGAAAACGCCAGAGAGATCAAGGTGTTCCGCGGACCAAATATCAAGCCGTTCCCCGTGAGCGAGGCCATGGCGCAGGATATCGATGCAAAGGCGATCCTGAAGGTTGGGGATAATATCACCACCGATCACATCATGCCCGCAGGCGCCAAGATCCTCCCCTATCGCTCCAATATCCCGTATCTCTCCCAGTTCTGCTTTAAGCAATGCGACCCGAATTTTGCAGAGAACTGCAAAAAGGAGGGCAAGGGCATTATCATCGGCGGCGCAAACTACGGTCAGGGCTCTTCCCGCGAGCACGCGGCGCTTGTACCGCTCTATTTGGGGATTAAGGCGGTTATCACCAAATCCTTCGCCCGTATCCACAAGGCCAATCTGGTCAACGCCGGCATCATTCCGCTGACTTTTGTCAACGAGTCGGACTACGACCGTATCGACCAGGGCGACGAGCTGGCGCTCAACGGCATCCGTTGCGCAATCGAAAACGCCGGCTCCGTCCGGTTGACGAACAAGACAAAGGGCGAGACCTATGAACTGGCCTATGAGCTCTCCGACCGGCAGCGCGCCATGCTGCTGGCGGGAGGCCTGCTCAACTACACCCGTGAAACTTCAAAGTAAGGAGATATAGACAGATGCAGGATTATAAGGAATATATCGACCGCGCAACCGAAAAGTTCGCCGCTCTGCTTCAGACGCAGCTCGAGCGCTCCGACCGCATCAAGGCGGATACGGAGTTTACGGATTTTTCTAAAAAAGATCAAATTGTGATCGGCGTGTGCGGCGGAGACGGAATCGGACCGATCATCTGCAAGGAATCCGCCCGGGTTCTGGAGTACATGCTCCGGGACGATGTGGCCAGCGGCAAGGTCGTCTTCAATTTTATTGACGGTCTGACGATCGAAAATCGCGTGGCCGCGAATAAGGCCATCCCGGACGATGTGCTCGCCGAGCTGAAAAAGTGCGACGTGATCCTCAAGGGGCCGACCACCACGCCCCAGGCCGGCGATCCGTGGCCAAATATTGAGAGCGCAAATGTCGCCATGCGCAAGGCGCTCGATCTGTTCTGCAACATGCGCCCCGTCAAAGTCCCGGAGAAAGGGATCGACTGGACTTTCTTCCGTGAAAACACGGAGGGCGCTTACGCCGTGGGTTCCTGCGGTGTAAACGTCAGCGACGATCTGGCGGTGGACTTCGTCGTCACCACCACGGAGGGCACGCAGCGTATCGCCAAACTGGCCTACGACTACGCGCGCCGCAACCATAAGGACCGCGTCTCCATCATCACCAAGGCAAACGTCATCAAGACGACGGACGGGAAGTTCCTGAACCTCTGCAAGGAGGTTGGCAAGGACTATCCGGAGATCACTACGGACGAGTGGTATATCGACATCACCACCGCAAAGCTGATCGATGAGAAGCGCCGCAGAGATTTCAAAGTGTTCATCCTGCCGAACCTCTATGGCGATATCATCACGGACGAGGCAGCGGAGTTCCAGGGCGGCGTCGGCACGGCCGGCAGCGCCAATATCGGCAAGCACTACGCGATGTTCGAGGCCATCCACGGTTCCGCCCCCCGCATGATCCGGGAGGGCCGCGGCCAGTATGCGGATCCGTGCTCCATGCTGCGGGCAACCGTGATGCTCCTCTCCCATATCGGCAAGCAGGAGCAGGCCGACAAGCTGGAGCGTGCGCTGGACATCTGCATGATGGAGGAGAAAAAGCTCGTCATTACCGGCCGCGAAGACGGCGCAACCTGCGAGGAGTTCGGCAACTACGTCATGGATACGGTCCGCAGCCTGTAAAGGATCAACTTCTAATTTTGAAAGACGTGAGAGCGATGGCCAAGTATAATATTTCAATGTCTGTCATCAAGCGGCTTCCCCGATATTATCGTTTTTTGGGCCTTCTGATGGATCAGGGAATCACGCGTATTTCCTCCCGTGAGCTCTCAGCCAAAATGGGGCTGACCGCTTCCCAGATCCGCCAGGATTTTAACTGTTTTGGCGGATTTGGGCAACAGGGATATGGCTACAACGTGGAGCAGCTGCGCAACGAGATCAGCAAGATCCTGGGCCTGTCCAACAATCTTGGTACGATCATCATCGGCGCGGGAAATCTGGGCCGCGCGATTGCGACGCATATGTCCTTTGAGGAACGCGGTTTCAATTTGATCGGGATTTTTGACAAAAACGAGGCGCTCGCCGGCGAAATGGTGCGCGGTATTCCCGTGCGTCATATTGCCGGACTGGACGACTTCTGCCGGGAAAATCATCCCGCCGTGGCCGTACTGTGTATTCCCGGGGAACATGGGACGCCCATTGAGAATCAGCTTGTCGAGCTTGGCATCAAGGGGTTCTGGAACTTCAGCCACTCGGACATCGCCGCGCGTCACCCCGATCTGGCCGTGGAAAATGTCCACCTGAGCGACAGCCTGATGACCCTGTGCTATCAGATGAATTCCAAATTTGGGAAGGGTGGGAAATAATTCACGCTCTTTCCCGTGAACAAAATGACGGCTGCGGATTTCTCCACAGCCGTCGTTTTGCGTTATTATCGTTTAAAGCACTTTACGCCGGGCCAGACGGACGCCTCCGCGAGCCCGTCCTCTATCCGGAGCAGGCGGTTGTACTTTGCAACACGCTCGCTTCTGCTCGGCGCGCCTGTTTTGATCTGACCGGCATTCAATGCCACGGCAAGATCGGCAATCGTCGTATCCTCCGTCTCTCCGGAACGATGGGAGATGATCGCGGTATATCCGGCGCCGGCCGCCATTCTGATCGCCTGGATCGTCTCCGTCAGGGTGCCGATTTGATTGAGTTTGATCAAGATGGAGTTGGCACATTTTTGTTCAATTCCTCTGTGCAGCCGCTGTGTGTTGGTTACAAAGAAATCATCGCCGACGAGCTGAATGCGTTCGCCCAGCCGGGCGGTCAGGCGCTCCCAATTTGCCCAATCCTCTTCCCCCAGTGGGTCCTCAATGGAGGCGATCGGGTATTTATCAGCCAGTTTTTCCCAGTAACCGATCAGTTCATCCGCCGTATAGGAGGACTGACGCTTGGGCAGAAAATAGCCATCCTCTGTCTGCCACTCGCTGGATGCCGCGTCTATCGCCAGGACAAAATCCTTTCCAGGACGATATCCAGCCTGTTCCACCGCATGGAGCAGATATTCAATCGCCTCCTCGTCGCTGCTCAGATTCGGCGCATAACCGCCCTCATCGCCCACAGCGGTGGAATGGCCGTCCGATTTCAGGATATCGGCGAGTGTGTGGAATACTTCTGTACACCAGCGCATTCCCTCGCGGAACCCCGGCGCGCCGACAGGCATGATCATAAACTCCTGTATATCAATATTATTGGCCGCATGGGCGCCCCCGTTGAGAATATTCATCATCGGAACCGGAAGCGTAACGGCATTGACGCCTCCGATAAATCGGTACAGCGGGATTCCGAGTCCATTGGCTGCCGCGTGGGCACATGCCAGCGAAACGGAAAGAATGGCATTGGCTCCCAAATTAGATTTATCCGGGGTCCCATCAAGTTCTATCATCCTGCGGTCAATTTCGGACGTTTTGGAGGCGTCCGTCCCCACAAGCGAATCATGGATCGTCGTATTCACATTTTCCACTGCCTGTAATACGCCCTTCCCCCCAAAGCGGTCAGCGTCCGAATCCCGCAGTTCCAGCGCTTCAAATTGCCCGGTAGACGCACCGCTGGGTACGGAAGCTCTGCCAACTGCGCCGTTCTCCAGCGTGACAACCGCCTCCACGGTTGGATTGCCGCGGGAATCTATGATTTCGCGTCCATAGAGATTTTTAATGTCAAACTTCATCCTGAATCCCTCCATTGTCAGCCTATCAGACATGCGCGATCATCTCATACCTCTATTCTGTTTCGCCAATGTCCATGATATACACAATTCGGGATTCCGGATTTTTTGGCTAAAGCCGGGATGAAAATGCGGCCCGCCGAAGCGGACCGCACCATTCTAACCCTATTTTACAGTAAAATCAACCTGACATGTCCCGCAGTGCGGACTGATGATCTCAACCTTACCGCTCCCCTTTTTTCCATTTGTGCGCACCCAGAATGCGACGTCTCCTCCGATGAGCGATATCGTCGTCGGCCCGATCACATCGACGGCGCCGCTCGCCTTCAGATCCATAGCTTCCGAGCTGTATGGGAGGCGATTTCCGTTCTGATCGACCGCTTTGACAACTACCCGGCTGACGTCGTAGGTATCCCCGATCGTCAGCTCGGTGCTGTCCGCGCGGACATCCAGATGCGTTGTGTTGGAGGCTGTTTTGATCACTGTTTTGACGAGCTCGCCATCCTTATAGCCCTCGAACTTGAACTCGACCTGTTCGTCTCCCCAGTTGCCCACGTATTTGCCCACAATAGATATGGCGTCGCTGATTTTCAATCCGCCCAGCAGAAGCCCGGCGCCGGCCAGCGCAAAATACTGCGGGGGAATTGAATAGCCGGACTTTGACGCGGCAATCAATGCCGGTTTAATCGCTCGGACCGCCCGATCATTCAGCCCCTCTTCCCGCTGAAGCGCATCTCCGATAAAGTCGTCTGCAAAGATCGGCGGATGCGGCAGATGGGGGAACTTTTTATAATTGGGATAGGCCGTGCTCTTGTAGACTCCGTTCCGGTACAGCTTTACATAATCGCAGTTTGTAAAGATATATACCTGCCCCCGGCAGCATGCCGGATGCTCCCCGATGTCCATGGAGGAGGAGACCTCCATCACCGGCGTGCGGTCCTGCTGGGAGGCATAGACGGCCGCCGCCAGTTTGGGTACGCGGAACATGTCTGTGACGCCGTGATAACAGATCCGGTCTCCGCTGCCGAAGTCCTTGTGTGTATTGTAATCGGCCATGCACCACCCGATCGCACCGCTCATCCGTTTACTCCCATAAGCCGTATTCAGCACGCGGGCATGGCGCAGCGCGTGCTCCACCCGATGCTCCTCACAGTCAAAGCTCTTGGTCGGATACATATGTCCGCCATACTCCGTGACCAGATACGGCGCCTTGGGGCCGGCAACAAACAGCGGATTTGTAAGTTTGATCCAACCTCCGGAATGGATAAAGTCGTTGTACGTATAGACATCCTCAAGCAGATGGCTGCGCGGAAAACAACGCACGCCGCCGGTTGGACGGGTATCATCCAGGCTGTGCGCAACAGCGTTTGTCTTCACATAGAGCTCGTCGCAGTCCGGCCCCTCGTTGACGCGCACCCCCCACAGGATAACGCTCGGATGGTTGCGGTCATGGAGGACCATATCGGATACGTTGCGGACAAACAGGTCGCGCCACTCACCCTCTTCCCCGGTGTACTGCCAACTGGGGACCTCCGTAAAGACGAGCAGTCCGATCTCATCACAGCGGTCCAGGAAGTGCCTGGAATTGGGATAATGCGAGGTGCGTACCAGATTGCAGCCCAGTTCATATTTCAGCAGATCGGCGTCCGCACGCTGGGCCGACGCCGGCATTGCATATCCCACGTACGGATAGCTCTGGTGCCGGTTCAGCCCGCGGATCTTCACCTTCTTACCATTGAGGTAAAAACCGTCGGTGCGGAATTTCACCTCGCGTACGCCGAAGCGAACCTCCCGCACATCGGCGCCGCCATTGAGCGCGACGCGCAGCGTGTACAGATTCGGGCTGTCAATATCCCAGAGCTTCAGGCCGGCGACCTTCCACTTCACGTTCAGCACTTTGGCGTCCACATCGCAGGACTGCTTCGCTAGGACACGTTCCCCGTCAAGGACGGCCAATTCCAGACGGCCCGCCGTCTTTTCGGAAAAGGTGACGTCGATGTCCAGCAGTTTCTTTTCCAGCGGAATATCTTTTGTGCGCACAAAGATGTCCTCAATATGCTGCTGCGGAACATATTCCAGCCAGACCTCGCGGTAAATTCCGCCAAAGCAGAGGTAATCCACTACATTCCCAAAGGGCGGGATCTCCTCGCGTTCTGTGGAGTCCACACGCACGACGAGCACATTCCCCTTCTTTTTAACGCGGTCGGTAATATCAAACCGGAAGGCCGTATATCCTCCCTTGTGCTCGCCGACAAATTCGCCGTTCAGATATACCTTTGCATAGCAGGAGACGCCCTCAAAGTGCAAAAACAACCGATCACTTTTCTGCGCACAGTCGAATACTTTCCGGTAACAGCTGACAAACTGATAGTCCCGTTCATCAAAGTAATTGAGAGGGACCTCCCTGTTGGCATGTGGGATATCCACCGTTTGGAACGCAGATGCGTCAAAGTCCGGCGCAATATACGCCTCCTCAAAATCTTCCGCGTACTGCCACCCGAAATTGATTGGCTGGATCATTTTACCGCCTCCTTTGATTTTTTACAGACGTAATACATTCTGGAATCGTTATCTAAAAGCAACCGGCAGTTCAAATTGAAGCCGTTTGAGGCAAAGAGCTGCTTGGGCTTGAATCCAGCATACATCAGCGACGCGCCGGAGAGGTCATAGGCGTCCTTTTCCGTGTTGAAGCGGACAAATTTGTCCATCACAAAGTCATATACTTTACTTGTCTCCGTATCGATCGGGAGCACGGAGCCGACCAGCGGGTCAAACTGCCGCAGGTTGACGGACTGAACGCGTTTTTCCAGATGATAGAACAGCTCAGGATCCAGGCCGACAAAGCGGACATTGTCATACTTGTAGTTGGGGCGGATACGGTTGGTAAACATGCCGAGCATGGCCTCCTCACGATCGGGGGATACAACCGCCCAGTACGAGATATCGTCGCTGAAAGAATTCCCGATCCGATAAAAATCGCCAAACTGGAGCAGTTTGCGGTGCTGCTTATAATAGGCAATCTGTTTTTTGACAGCCGATTTTTCATAGGAGCTGAGCTTGGTGACATCGAGCTCATACCCGAGCAGGCCAAAGGAGGCCACATTAAATCGGTGCTCAATGGAAGAGGGGCGCAGATCGGCAAAGCTGGGGGAATCGCTGACGTGCATCGTCATGACGGACTGCGGATACCCGTAGGACGTTCCCGTCTGGATCCGAAGGCGGTCCAGAGCGTCCGTGTTGTCGCTCGTCCAGCACTGCGGCATATAGCAGAACATCCCGAGGTCAAAGCGGTTTCCGCCGCTGGAACAGGACTCAAACAGGATGGATGGGAAGCGCGTGGTCAGTCCGTCCAGAATCTCATACAGCCCCATCACATACCGGTGGAAGAACTCCCCCTGTCGGGCGCCGGGCAGATGGGAAAACACATCAGAGAATTGGCGGTTCATATCCCACTTGACATACTCTACGTTGCCGCTGCCGAGCACATCCGTGAGCACGCCGAGCAGATAGGACCGCACGTCCTCGCGCGTCAGGTCCAGAACCAGCTGATTACGCCCCTGAGACGGCGTGTAGCGGTCCACCGTGACCGCCCAGTCCGGATGCGCGCGGTAGAGATCGCTGTCGATGGAGATCATCTCCGGTTCGAACCAAAGCCCGAACTTGAGCCCCATGTCGTTGACTTTTTTTGCGATCCCGCCGATCCCGCTGGGGAGTTTTTTCTTATTGACATACCAGTCCCCGAGCGAGCTGCGGTCACTGTTGCGCTTGCCGAACCAGCCGTCATCGAGCACAAACATCTCCGCGCCCAGCTCTTTGCCTGCCCTTGCGATGTTCAGGATCTTTTTTTCCGTAAAGTTAAAGAAGGTCGCCTCCCAGTTGTTGACCAGTACGGGGCGTTCCTTATATTTCCACTCGCCGCGGACGATGTGCTCCTTGACAAACCGGTGCATATTCCGGCTCATGCCGTTGAGCCCCTCATCGCTGAATGTCATGACGGATTCCGGCGTATCAAAAAGATCGCCCGGCTGCATGGACCACTCGAACTCGAACGGATTGATGCCGTTCTGGATCCGGATCAGATCGTGAGATCCGACCTCAACGCGCGCGATGTGATTGCCGGAATAGACAAGATTAAAGCCATAGCACTGTCCTGTGCTCTGTGTACAATCGTCCTTCCGGACGACAAAGAACGGATTGTGGCGGTTGGAGCTCGTCCCGGCGATAGAACCCATGGAGACGACGCCCTGATTGATCTTTTTCTCATGCAGATAGCGCTCGCGCATCCACGCACCGTCAAAAGTCATCATGGTGTATTCGTCAAACGGGAGATCCAGCTGCATACTCATCAGGGAATGGATTTTAAACGGCGTATCGCCGCAAATCAGGCGCGCCGACCGTGTGATGACGTCACACTCCTCAAACACCGTGTATATCAGATGGAGCTGGGCGCCGATGGAAGCATCCTCCAGTACAAGGGTAAGCGTCTGAGAGGGACCGTAGCTTGACGGAAGCCCGCAAAGCTCCGGCTTGACATCCGTAATCCCATGGCTGACAAATTTAAAATCAGAGGTGAACACACCGTCCGGCGTCGTGATCTGCACGGACGGAAGGCGGTAATCCCCTTTTCCATAGGAGGAGTAGTCGAGACAGATGTGATCCAGAGACAGCTTGGTATCCTCCTGAGAATAGGCGGTAGAATTACCAAATCCCAAGCCGTGCTTATCATACAGAAATTCAAAGCTCTCCTCCATTGGGATCCGCTTACCGTAATAGAGATTTTCAACATATCCGTTTTCCAGAATTCGGACAATATAGGAAGTATTTTGCGTCGCCAGATAAAATTCTTTTTTCTCCGTTGTCTGAATCATTGCAGTCCCCCCGCTGAAAAAGAAGTGATCATATTGTTCTCCCCCAACTGAGCAGCGACAGGCGTTCTTCCGGCTCCTAAAGCCGCGATCATCCTCCCCTGCCAGGGGGTACGAGGGTATTATACCATTTATAAAATGTGGGGTCAATTTCCAGTTTCCCCTCTTGCAAACTTTTTTATGATGGGCGTGTCCTGTAAAAAATATTTTGTCTTGGTTTTGGAAAAATGAAAAACAATTAAAAATTATACTTTAAAAAATGAAAAATCCTCTTGATTTTTTCTCAGAACGTGCTATAATAGTTAGGCACTCAAAAATGATATATCGCGGGATGGAGCAGTTCGGTAGCTCGTCGGGCTCATAACCCGAAGGTCGTAGGTTCAAATCCTGCCCCCGCAACCACATTGAATACCCATAAGGGGCATAAGTCCCTGTGGGTATTGTCTGTTATCTGTTATGTAGGCCAAAGCGATTCATGCGCGTTGGC
>CASFCH010000034.1 GCA_949293315.1 uncultured Oscillospiraceae bacterium
AGACGGACACAACGGCCCAGGCATGTCCTTATATATTATAATGAAAAGGAATTTTTTAAAAAAGGGAGACATATTTATGGCAACGCATGTGGTGATGTGGAATTTTAAGCCGGAAATCGCAGCGGAGGAAAAGCCGCAGCTTTTGGAAACGATGAAGAAACGGCTTGAGGCGCTGGTCGGGCAGGTACCGGGCTTAGTCAAAGTGCAGTTTATCACGCAGCCCCTTCCGGGGACCACGCACGAGATGGCGCTGGTCACGGAGCACTGTACGCCGGAGGATATTGCCGTATACGCCTCCCACCCGGCGCATGTGGCGGTAGCGGATACATGCGTCCGGCCCTATACGTGTGACAGGGTTTGCCTGAATTTCTGAGAGAAACTGTTTTATAAATACCGGACTAGGAAAATCCGGCCCTGATCGGCTTGAACAGGGCCGGATTTTTCATGTCTGTTTATAATCTGTTGAGAAGTACGTCAAAATTCAGTCACATTATTTGTATATATATGATAAAACCATGGAATTGTACAACAATTTTCTTGTAAGGCTCATGGTTTAGTGTTATAATTGTCTCGTTGAATTTTCTACGTGGGGGTAATAGTCTTGAATTTAAGCAAAGTCCAAAAGCTCCTTTCAGACGCAAAGGTGTACTGGAAGCGGCCGATGCCAGGGCGGTATATGCCTTTTAAAGAGGTATTTGCCTATTCCTTCGGCGGTATCGGTATGTATTTCCTCATCTATTGTGTCCAGCAGCTGATGCTGAGCAGTACAAACGTTATCATCGGGAATGCGATCGGTATTTCGCCTACGCTGATGTATGTCCTGTATGCGATCTCCATTGTCGTCTCCTTCCCGGCGACGGCGATCCGGGCGAACATCATCGACAATGCCCGGAGCAAAAAGGGTAAATACAGGCCCTACATGCTGTACATGGCCTTCCCCACCGCCTTGCTTGTCATCGGCATGGTGTGGACGCCCTATGAATTGATCAAGAGTGAGGTCGTCAAGGGTGTCATTGTCCTGTTCTTCAACATTGGATTCCAGTTCTTCTACTCCTTCTTCTATGATGCCTATGAGAACCTGATCATGGTTCTCTCACCGGATACGAAGGAGCGTTCCGACGTTCTGGCGATCAAGTCTATCGTCTACTCCCTGGCGCCGTCTATCGCCACTGCGCTGATCCCGCTTATGGCATCGGCGCTCACGAATGACGATCTGTATGATATGCTGCTCTATCGCGTGCTGTACCCGCCGTTCGCGATCGTGGGCATCATCTGCTCGGTGTACATTTATGCCAACACGCAGGAGAAGATCGTTCAGGCAAAGACGCACGTTATCCGGATCAAGTTCTTTGACGCGCTCCGCGCTGTGGCGAAGAACAAGCTGTTCTGGGTCATTTCTCTGGCCGGCTGGGTCGGCTTCCTGGAGACTACTTACGGCAACATGCTCCAGTGGTGCTATCAGTACCACAACGAGGACGGCGTCAGTGCGGGCGTTTTTACCATCGTGCAATTATTTGTCAGTAATGCAAACCTTTGGGGCATGCTGGCCGCGCCGTTTGCCATCCGTAAGTGGGGCAAAAAGAAAGTGCTGATCGTGACCAATGTGGTCAATGCCGGATTCCTGGCGCTCCTGTGGCCCGTCGTGGCGGCGGAGCCGGCGAAGATGGTGCTCTACATTGCGGCGGTCCTGTTCGGCAACTATCTGATGACCTCGTTCGGCGTGATTTTGACGCCGGCCTGTAACGCCGATATGCGAGACTATCAGCAGTACATCACCGGTGAGCGGATCGACGGTATGTTTGCCACGGTCGGTCTGATCGGGACGGTCATCACGCTCGGAACGAGCGGCATTGTCCCCGCGGTCTATGAGTCCCTGGGCATCAATCAGGCGGATCTGGCGGCGAACGCCAATGAGATTATGAGAATTACGGGGTGGACCTATGATAAGGTCATGGAATCTCCGTACAACGTCCTGTTTATCAACGATATTTTCAAGGGCGTATTCTCCATGATCGTGCTGCTGTCCGTCATCGGCGCCGTTCTGAACTTTATCCCGTATTTCTTCTACGACATGACGGAGCTGCGCCAGCGCAGTATCGTCAAGGTGCTGCAGCTGCGCGCCATGTTTGAGGACTACGGCAACGGCGTCCTCAACGATAAGGATATCGTCTCCACGATCGATATGATCGAGGAGTCCACGGTGATGGCGGTTGCACAGCCAAAGGATCTGAAGGCAATGAAGGCGGAGATCCGAAAGGCAAAGCGTTCCAAGGCTGAAAAAGATGTTAAAAAGGCTGCCAAGAGGGCCGCGAAAAAGGCCTATCGGGATGCCATTACTTATAATGAAAATATCGAAATTTCCAAGTTTGTCATGACGGAGATGAACAAGTTCAGCACGCCGGAGTGGCAGTTTAAGCTGGAAGAGGCCAAAAAGCTGTATGCGGCGGGTCTGAGCGGTCTGACGGCCGATACGATGGAGTACCTCAATGACGTCCTTGCAAGAGCCAAGGCGATGCCGAAAAAGACCAAACTTGAAAAAGAGGAGCGCTCCGCTGCCATTACCTCCGCCAAGAACCGGATTTACAGTAAAAAGGTCATTGAGGAGAAGCACGGCGGTAAGATCGAGGAGTTTGATGTCTCTATCTTTGAGGCCCTGTTTGAGCGCGAGGATAAGAATCTGGAGGCGCGCACGGCGCTTGAGGAACAGATCAGTGCCGCCAGAAAGGCCAAGGATCAGGCTAAGGTTGCGCAGCTGAAAGCGCAGGTTGCAAAGCTCCGGGAAGAGAAAAAGGTCATCGACGCGGATATCAAGAAGGCCACGGATGAGAACTCCTACTACAACCGGCTGGCCAAACCGTATGTCGACGCCAAGAAGCTGATCGCGCAGGCCGAGAACTACACGCACTATGAGGAGATCAAGGCGATGTATGAGGAGGCCAAGGCCCGTGCGGAGGAGGCTGCCCGTATCGCCGAGGAGAAGGAAAAGGCCCTTGAGGCCGAGCAGAAGGCCATGAAGGAAAAGCTCAAGGCCGAAAAGGCAATGAAAAAGGCCGAAAAGAAAAACGAGAAGAAGAATAAATAATCAGGATTAGTATGCGTGTAAACCCTCCGGATCAGTGGTCCGGAGGGTTCTTGCAAATGCAATTCGGGGTAGATGGCTTTGGAGCTTTTGAGTAATTGTTCATGGGATTTTGGGCACGTTGTAGCGGTTGAGCTTGTGTTAGATTGTATTTGATCAAATGAACGGATGGCAGAGAGACTTATGGAACTGGAAATCGAATATGTAAAAGCGAATAAAGAGGTTGCCTGTCAGCCTGTTTTTTCGGGGGAACAGGTCCGCGTATCAGATTTAATACCGGTTTTAAAAACGCTGAATGCGTCCATGCCTTTGGGATGGCAGCATATACCTTCGTTCATCTGCCGCGGGCTCTGGGCACGAAAGGGCCCTTATATTTCTGGTATTGAAACTTTTGTGGACGCATTTGACCACACCGTTTATCAAGAAACTGTTTGGCATTTTTCCGAAGGAGGGAACAGCGCTTCAACAGACGGTTTAGAGATTCATGGATGGGGGGCAAGGCCCGATCCCATGAGTCAAAGTAATATCATTCTTTTGGAAAAAGTAGCGGATTTAAAACAGCTTCTGTCAACTGTTCCGCCGGATCTGCCTGTTTTTTCTCCCAGCAAGAATTTTGAACTGGATGGCATGTTGAAAAATATCATCGACCTCTATTGCGTCAAAGATCGTGAGGAGCAGGTATGGCTGATGCTCCAAGCGGACAGCAGGGCCGCATGGAAAGAATCCGAAGAAGAGCTTCCGGAGCTGGAGTGGAATCCTTTTTTTGAAACGTGAATGCAATCATGGGCCCCGCTTTTTAGCGGGGCCCATGATTTATGTCTGAAAAAAGGATGCCTGATAGGCGGGATATCTGTTTATGAGGGAACTGCTTCTTTCTGCTCCTCGGGAGTTGTGCTGGTTTTCTCCGCGGCGGTTTTCTTTTTCCAGCGCTTGAAGAACACGATAAAGCAGATCAAATGCGCGGCGAATGTAATGATCCAGGTGACCGGATAGGAGAGATAGAGTGTGTACAGCGTCCGGTCCACCAGATTGAAGATTGTATAGATCCACACGATCCGCAGTCCGCACGCACCGATCAGGGAGACAACGGTCGGCGTGACCGAGTAGCCGAGTCCACGGATGGAGCCGCACGTCACATCCATGATCCCGCACAGGAAGTACGTCAGACAGACGACCTTCAGCCGCCCGACTCCGTACTCGATTACCTCGGGATCGGAGGAGTAGATTCCGAGGAATTCCCGATTCAGCAGCAGGACGATCGTGCTCAGGCCCACGCCGATCACCACCACGCAGGCAAGGCAGCGCACCAGGATCGGCACAATGCGCTCCGTCTTCCGCGCGCCGACATTCTGGCTCGTAAAACTCAGGGACGCCTGATAGATCGCGTTCATGGAGGTATAGACGAACCCCTCCAGATTGGCAGCGGCCGTGTTTCCCGCCACAGCGATGGAGCCGAAGGAGTTGATCGAGGACTGGATCAGCACGTTGGAGATGTTGAACACCGTGCTCTGGATTCCGGCCGGCAGGCCGACGCGCAGGATCTCCAGCAGGACTTTTTTAGTAATGCGCAGGCCGGAGAGCGTCAGCCGGTAGTAGCTGCCGCTGCGCACGAGGCAGATCACCACGAGCGCAGCGGAGATGAACTGCGAGATCACCGTCGCCAGCGAGACACCCGCCACGCCCATCTCAAATACAATCACAAAGAACAGGTTCAGGCACACATTGATCATGCCGGAGATCAGCAGGAAGATCAGCGGCCGCCGGGTGTCGCCCACGGCGCGCAGGATGGCCGCCCCAAAATTGTATACCATCATCGCCGGCATCCCGACAAAGATGATCCGCATGTACAGCACCGCCTGATCCAGCACATTTTCCGGGGTACCC
>CASFCH010000035.1 GCA_949293315.1 uncultured Oscillospiraceae bacterium
GGAGGAGAAGCAGCGAGAGGACTTTGCGGGGATCGACTACAGCGGCTTTAAAAAGGACGGGAAGATCATTGAGATCACCGTGCGCGCCAACGCGGACGATACGGAGGCAAAGCTCAAGGCGATGGATCCCGCCCTGATCGAACGCCTGCCGCTGACACTGGAAGAGATATTCCTGGACGAAATGGAGGGTACGGACTATGACTTCTCAAAAATCTTCTCCCATCAGTGACCGCAGGACTTTCAGCCCCTTCATGTACACGTTCTCCCGCGCACTCTCCGAGGGCTTTATCTTTCCGCTGCTGAACGCGGTTTACCTGAGCATATTCGTCGTCATCCTCCCTGCGGCTTTTACATTTTCTCCATCAAAAAACCCGGATGTTGCAGCTCTGCTCGAGGAGGGACAATCGATCGGTGAGCTATACCGGTATGTAATTACAGCAACTGCAATTGATGAACCGATCATCGCATATCTGATCATTCTGGGCGTATGCCTGTTCTCGGCGCTGACGGGCGTATTTCTGTTCCGGTTCATGACGGCGAAAAAGACAGTCAACGTCTACTATTCCCTGGGCATCAAACGCCGTAGCCTGTTCCTTGCCAAGTATGCGGCCGGGACGATCCTGCTGGCGGCGTCCGTTGTAATTCCGATGCTGATGAACATCCTTGTGAACCTCCACTTTACCGGTTCCTCTCCGGAATTGTGGCACGCCGCAGCCTATTATGCCGCCGGGCTCTTCATCCTCTCCATGCTCTGTATGACGGTGACGGCGGCAGTATTCAGCGCGGTCGGCACCGTGCTCGAGGGGACGTTCTTCTCCGCCGTAATTCTGCTGCTGCCCACCATATTCATCTACTGCCTGCAATTTCTGATGTCCAAACTGCTGTGGGGCAGCCCGTACGGGCAGGGATCTTTTGTCTATGGGGCGGAACACCTCTCCGTCAGCGAACCGCTCGCCGCTTCCCTCTCGCGTTTTAACCCGATCTTTTTCCTGGCGGACGGGCTGAACCACACCGCACTGATGGATGCCGAAACCAAGCCGGCAGACATGATGTGGCCTAACTTTCCGGAATTATTGATCTGGGCCGCTGTGACAGTCGTCTGTCTGGGAATTTCCCTGCTCGTATTCCAGCGCAGAAAAACGGAGATCTGCGGATTCCTGGGAAAAAACCGGGTTTTAAGCTTCATTGTGGAGCTGGCGCTCGGATTGACG
This sequence comes from uncultured Oscillospiraceae bacterium, assembly GCA_949293315.1. GTDB lineage: Bacteria > Bacillota > Clostridia > Oscillospirales > Acutalibacteraceae > Onthovicinus. Next base: position 1,212 of record CASFCH010000035.1, read on the forward strand.
GCTGCCACCGCCGTCCTGTATGCGCTATACGGCCGCATTCCGAACATCCTTGCGTATCTCATTGCCCTCATTGCCTACGCCGTTGTCTATTGGGGAATTGAACTTCTTCTGACGCGGTCGGTGAAAACTGCGCTGAAGGGCGCGTGGAAGCTGCCGGTACATCTGATATTCCCCATTGCGGCTTTTGCCGTCTTTGCAACCGGCCTGTTCGGTTATGAGAGCCGGATTCCGGACCCGGCGGAAATCGACAAGGTTTACGTGGAGGCGGACTATGACTTTGGCCTCTATGCGGAGGAAGGCGGTCCAACGAGTGCTTCATCCTCCGGAGACGGGATCTATGCAAGAGACTGCAACTCCAGCCTGGCGGGCGCACTCACAACAGAGCGCGACAAACAGTTTGCGGCGGAATTACACCGCGCCATGATTGATTCCAAAAATGCATCGGAAGATCAAATCGTCCACAGACAGGCGGCAATCGTATACGAACTGAAGGATGGCAGAACGATCCGGCGCTATTATCCTTACACCACGATGGCGGAATGTCAAAAATCATTACAGCTCTATGAGAGCGACTGGTCAAGGGACAAGCTGGCGCAGATCATCTCCTCCGATCCGCCGGCGGGGGCGGATTCTTATGTATACAACCCGGCAAACGGGAAAATCACCAGCTATAACCATCTGGAATACGGCTATGAGACCGGCAGCGTGCAGATCGGGAACGGAATCGACTTTGTTCCGCTGACACTCACTCGCGATCAGCACGCCGCGCTCAAGCAGGCGTTAATTTCAGACATAAATGCTCAGACGGCGCAGGACCGTTTTTCGCCCGACAGGATTCTGGGATATATCGCCTTCTTCGTCGCTGAAGAAGGGTATGTCTACCGCATGGGCGGCGGAGATACGGTCTATCCAATCACTGAAAATATGGCCCACGTCCGCCGCTTCTTAGAGCAGAATCAGCTCTTCTCCCTGATCCCCGCCATTCCGGACAATTACGAAAAAATATATGTGCGGGAGGCGCGGGAATTCTACGGCACCATCCATTTTCAGTCCAAATTTTATACCTCCTATTATTACGACCTGACGCCGAATCAGTATTACACGCCCTCCCTGGACATTGATGCCGCCGTCCATAAGACCATCGATTCCGGACAGTTTGAGGCGGTGCGGGATCATCTGATTACAAGCTGCCACACAGGTGATTCCGGGTATTTTATCATCCTGCAATATCCCGATTACGCCTTCAATTTCTACCTCCCCGAACGGTACGCCACACCGGAGATCAGGTCATTGTTTGGCGCATAACGCCAACGCTATCCCAAAAGGTATGAAAAGGCCTCCGGTTTCACGCCGGAGGCCTTCCGTTTATTATGTTCTTTTACAGCTTGGAGCAGTACTTCTGGATCTCCGTGGGAATTTCGCCGTTGATCTTTCCCGTCTCAACATCGTGGAAATAGGAGGAGGTCTTGGGGACGATGAACTTGATCCCCTTTTCCATCACCTCGAAGGTGACGTCGTTGACATACATGTATTCGCCGTCACAGTTGATGGCCGCCTGCTTATCGCTGTGGATCTTGATTTTTTTGCCGCGGATATAGGTCAGGATGCCGCGGTCCGCGAGCTTGGCGTGCTCGCCGTTTTTATACATATTGATCAGCGGCAGGAGCTTAATACGCGGGATATTTTTTTCGACGACGACAAAGTCTAGATACCCGTCATTTGGCAGCGCATACGGCGCAGCTTTAAATCCGCCGCCGTACCAGCGGGAGCTGGCCGCGACACAGAAGATCACGTTCTTTTTGACCGGCTCGCCATCGTCAATCTGGATGGTAAACTCATTTTTCATCTTGCGGAAGAAGCAGTAGGCGACGGACGCCGTATAGGCCGTATCCCCGTGCATGAGCGGCAGCCGCTTGAACTCCTCCTTCTTGGCGCAGACCTCGCCGTCAAACCCCATGGAGGACTGATTGATGGCGACCTGCCCCTTATCGCACTTGACAAGATCAAGCGGGACGGCCGTGCCGTTGACCTGCGCGTCGATATCCTTAAACTGCTCGGCCGTGCCGAACAGCCGGATAAAATCATTGCCCGAGCCGAGCGGAATGACGCCGACCTCGGCATTTTTAAACGGATATGCGGCGTTGACCGCCTCATAGAGCGTCCCGTCCCCGCCGCAGGCGTAAAAGCGAATGGGGTTCTCCCCTGCGCGCTCCGCCTCCGTGCGGATAAACTCCCGTGCGCCGCTGGGGGAATCCGGTATATACACATCCCAGTCCAGATCGTGCTCCGAGCAGTACTTCTGGATCACGGGGTGGATGCTGGCAAGCGCCTTGCCCTTGCCGGCGTTCGGATTGATAATAAAAATGTACCTCATTCCCTCTCTCGCTCCCTTATTTATAATACATAAACAGCTGGCACTGCAGCATGCCGTTGTACAGCTTGCGCCGCTTATCCGCCCGGCGGCCAAACAGGTTCTCGAACCGCTCGGACGGACTGATAATATAATAACTCCATCCGCGGTTTTTGTCAAACTTTTCTCCTAAAATTTTAATTATTTGTTCAGCTTGACCAATATCCAGCAATCGTTCTCCATACGGTGGATTGGTGATGACGGTCCCCTTTTCGCTCCTGTGCGTGAAATCACGTACATCCCGGACCTCCAGACGGATCCGGTCCGCCACGCCTGCGCGGCGCGCGTTCCCGAGCGCCGACTCGACAGCCCCCGGATCAATATCCGATCCGTATGCCTGAAAGGAGGCGTCCCGCCGGATCAGCTCCCGCGCGCGCTCCCGTTCCCGGTCAAACACGGCCTCCCCTGCCGTTTCCCACCGCTCTGCGGCAAAGTTGCGCCGCAGACCCGGTGCGATGTTCAGCGCCATCAGCGCCCCTTCCGTCAGGATGGTCCCCGAGCCGCAGAGCGGATCATAGAGCGTATGATATTCGCGCAGACGCGCGAGCGCGCACAGGGCGGCGGCGAGCGTCTCCTTGATCGGCGCGTCGTTGGACGCCAGCCGATACCCTCGCTTATAAAGTCCCACGCCGGAGGTGTCGAGCATGACGCTCACACGGTCCTTCAGGATCGAAAAGCGAATCATATGGCGCGGCCCCGTCTCCTCAAACCAGCTGACGCCATAGCGGGATTTCAGGCGCTCCACAACGGCTTTTTTGAGAATGGACTGGCAGTCCCGCACGCTGAAGAGCTTGGAGCGCAGCGAGTAGCCCGTGACGGGAAATTCATCCCGCACACCGATATATCGCTCCCACTCGAGCGCGCGCACCCGCTCAAAGAGCTCCTCAAACGAGCGCGCCTCAAATTCCCCCACCAGCAGGAGCACGCGCTCCCCGCAGCGCAGACAGAGATTGGCGCGTGCCATCATTGCCATATCGCCGGAAAAGAGGACGCGTCCATTTTCACTGACCACATCCGATGCCCCCATTTCCCGCACCTCCTGGGCAACGATTGATTCCAGGCCAAACAGGCACGGCACGACAAAACGATCTTCCATATCCAACTCCAAACCACGTCCGGCGCGCAAAAACGTACGTCAGCCGGCCGTAAAATTTAAAAAGGGGCGGATCATCCGCCCCTGAATTGAGCAAAATTATTCCTCCGGTTCGATCAGGCCGTACGTCCCGTCCTTGCGGCGATAGACGACGTTGACCTGCTCCGTCTCCGCGTTGAGGAACATATAAAACGCATGGCCAAGCATGTTCATCTGCAGGATCGCCTCGTCGAGCGACTGCGGTCGCAGATAGACGCTCTTCCGGCGGACGAGATCAAACTCCGTCTCCTCCTCGCCGGAAATCTCCGGATCGAACATCTCCACCAGAGAGCCGGAGTGGATCTGGCGGGCGACCTTGGTCTTATTCTTGCGGATGCGGCGGATCAGTGCATCAATGCAGTCATCCAGCGCGTCCTCCAGCGAGTCCGGCGAGGTACGCTCCGCACGGAAAATCATGCCGTCGTATTTGACGGTGATCTCGACAATTTTGGTGCTTTTCTCCACGGTGGCCGTGATCTTCGCCTCGGCATCCTCGCCGAAGAAGCGCTCAATCTTGGCCAATTTAACTTCCGCCCGGTCCTTAAAGCTCTCCCTTGGTGTGCATTTACGCCCTGTGATGGTCATCCTCATGCATAACATCTCCTTCTGTGTGGGAAATCCCGGAAGTTTCAGAACGCTGCGGGAAGATGCCCTGCCGGAGATGGTACCGACGCGGGAAATTCCCATCGCGGTCTGTACCTATATTATATCATATTCCGCATAAAATTCAATCAAATTTTATGTGAATTATATAATTTTTGTCGCATGGCGCGTCACATGACAGCCCACATTCACCGCCACGGGCAGACCGGCGATATGGGTGGGCGCCGCCTCAATATTGACACACAGCGCCGTCGTCCTGCCGCCGAATCCCTGCGGGCCGATCCCGAGGGCGTTGAGGCGCGTGAGCAGCTCCGATTCCATCCGGGCGTAAAACGGGTCCGGGTTCCTCTGCTGCGTATCGCGGCACAGGGCCGTCTTTGCCAGCAGCGCGCACTGTTCAAAATCGCCGCCGATCCCGACGCCCAGCACGACGGGCGGACAGGGGTTGGAGCCGGCCGATCGCATCACGTCAAGCACGTAGTTGAGAATATCCTCCTGCGACGCCGCAGGGGTGAACATGCGGATTGCGCTCATGTTTTCACTGCCAAAGCCCTTGGGCGCCACCGTCAGCCTGACGCGGTCCCCCTCCACGATACGGGTGTGGATGACCGCCGGCGTATTATCGCCCGTATTGACCCGGCGCAGCGGATCCTGCACCACCGAGCAGCGCAGGAGCCCCTCCGTATAGCCGCGGCGCACGCCCTCGTGGATCGCATCCTCAAACGGGCCGCTCAGGTGGACATCCCGCCCCACCTCGGCGAACACCACCGCCATGCCGGTATCCTGACAGATGGGGATATCGAGCTTTTCCGCGGCATCCAGATTATCCGCAAGATCGCCCATGATCGCGCGCGGCAGCTCCTGCTCCTCCGTCTCCCTCGCCTGCCGGATCAATCCGCACAGCCCGTCCGGCAAATGCTTATTGGCCTGAATGCACAAGTCGCGCACGGCCTGTGTGATCTCCCTGACATCCAATTCCCTCATTTTGAAACACCCTCCCTTTTATCCAGGATGATCCGGCCGTCGATGATCACACGCTCCGGTACGGCCGAGACCGAGAGCGGATCATCGCGGAAGAAAACGAGATCGGCGTCCTTTCCCGGCTCCACGGAACCGACGCGGTCGCTGATCCCGGCGATCTCCGCCGGATAGATGGTGATTGCCCGGAGCGCCTCCACGCGGTCCATTCCCGCGCGCACGGCGATACCGGCGCACAGCGGAAGGTACTGGATCGGGACCTCCGGATGATCCGTGACAATACAGACCTTTACGCCCGCGCGGCTGAGCAGGCCCGGATTCTCCGGCGTGGAATCGCGCAGCTCCGGCTTGCTCCGATCGGAGATGATGGGGCCGCACATGGCGTACACGCCCTTTTCAGCCAGTTCCTCTGCGGCCAGATAGCCCTGCGTGCAGTGGACGATCGAATAGCGCAGGCCGAACTCCTGCGCCAGACGGACGGCCGTAAAAATATCATCGGCCCGGTGCGCGTGGATCTGCGCCGGGATCTCCCCGCGCAGCAAGGGGCCCAGGCTCTCGCACTTCATGTCGTACTCGGGGCGGTCCTCCTCCTCGCACTCCCGCTTTCGGGCAAAGTAATCCTTCGCCTTGTAGAGCTGCTCCCGGATCAGCGCGCTGGTGGCCATTCGGGTGACGGGGGCTGCGCTCTTATCGTGATAGACGCTCTTGGGATTCTCTCCCAGCGCAAACTTCATGGCCGCGGGAGCGCGGATCACCATATCGTCGATGCACTTGCCCACCGTCTTGACGGCGGCGAACTGCCCCCCGATGGGATTGGCGCTCCCCGGCCCGGTGAGCACGGAGGTGATCCCGGCCTCCCGCGCCTCCCGGAAGCAGCGGTCGAGCGGATTGACCGCGTCGATCGCCCGCAGCTGCGGCGTGCACGGGTCGGTGTCCTCGTTCCCGTCGTCCCCCTCGAAGCCGAGGCTGTCCTCAAACATTCCAAGGTGGGTGTGCGCGTCGATAAAGCCGGGATAAATGGTGGTGCCGGCAGCGTCGAGCACCGGCTCCTCGAGCACGTCAAGGGCATGCATCGGACCGACCGCCGCGATCCGGCTGCCTGAAATGCGCACAAACTGCTGCTGTGCAAAGGATCCGTCCGGCATAAAAACGGATGCGTTGATGATGATCATGCATATCCTCCGATCTCATAGAAAAAGCGTGCGGAGCGCCCGCCCCGCACGCCGTTGTATCATTTACCTGGAGCCGCCGCGTCTGGAAAAGCCGCCGTGCTTTACCTCCGTCGAGCGCTTGAGGTCGGTCATCTTATCGTCGCTGATCTGCTTGAAACGGGACATCATATCCTCAAAGCTCATGTTCTCCTGCGGCTGGCGCTGCTTGGTGCCCTGCCACACATTCGGCTTGGATGGGCCGGAACGCCTGCGCTCCCCGCGCTGGCCGCCGCGGCGCTCCTCGCGCGCCTGCTCCTTTTCCTCGGCGCGGCGGATGGAGAGGCCGATCTTGCCGTCCTCCCCGACGCTCAGCACCTTGACCTTGACGGTCTGCCCCTCCTTCAAATAGTCGTGAATGTCCTTGACGTATGTGGAAGAGACCTCTGAAATGTGGACCATCCCGGTCTTTCCGCCCTCAAAGCTGACAAACGCGCCGAAATTTGTAAGACCTGTTACCTTGCCCTCCAAAACCGCTCCGACCTCAACCTGCATAAAAAGCAAAATCCTCCTTAAATCAATAAACGATCATTATTTGGAAGAGGTGTCATAGTACACCTTTTCATCCGGCATCACGTACCCCAGGCTGTCGCGGGCGATGCGCTCCATATACGCCGCCTCATCGCCGCTGTCAAGCGCGGCCTGCAGATCCTCGTTTTCCGCTGTTTTCTCATCGATCTGCTGCTGAATCTCGGCGGCCGCCTTCTCCTGACGGGAGATCTCCACCTGCGCCTGAATAATGGAGACGGAAAAGTACCCTACCAGCAGAACGGCGGCGATAAACACAATGATGCTGAAGCTGCGCTGGCCGGCCTTTTTTCTCTTTTTATATGCCCGTGCCGCCATCCGATCCACCTGCCCTCCAGCGACAGAAATACGATTTTAATATAATTCATTTGTATTATACAACAACAGGTCCTACTGTTTCAAGATGATTTTTGATTTCATTTTAAAATTTTTCAGCCTTGCCGGCAGTTTTGCGCGTATTCCGGCGCCCAAGCGGCGGAAAAGGCGTGCCATGCCGCGCACCGGCGCCCAGACGATCCGGCCGACCAGCCGCGTCAGGCGGCGCAGGGCGCGAATGATCCTGTTGCTCCATTTCAGGACAAAGGCGCCAAAGGTAAAGTAATAGATCAGAAATCCCAGCAGGATTCCAAGCAGCAGATAAAAGCGGATCTCTCCGGAATTATAGGCGAGCATAAAAATAAACACGGCGATCCCGGCCAATAAAAAATACAGCACATCCATCACAAAGACCGCCGCCTTTCCCCGGGTGAGCGTGAGGCGCACGATCCGAAAGAGATCATAGACCACCCCGAGCAGGAACCCGAATCCAAACGACATCAAAAACAGCCGCGTCTGTGCGGCCACGGCGACCTCGGGCATTTCAGCGGAACACCCTGCTGAAAAAGCCGCCCTGACGCGGGGCGTCGTCCGTATAGGTCAGGGATGAGATCTTCCCCTCAATGCTCAGCTCCCCGGTGTCCACACTGAGCTTATTGATATGCAGCTGCTCGCCGCGCACCGTCAGTTCCCCCATCTCCGTGAAGACGATCACCGTCTGCTCATCGAAGCTGTCCACGTCCGACACCCCTGAGACCATCAGGGAACGCCTGTCCTCCAAAACGAGATTATGGGGCAGGGAGATTGTCTTTTTTTCCTCTGGCATATTCAATTCCTCCTTGTCAGCACTGCTCTATCTATACGCGGCGCTCTGCCCGTTTATGACGGAAAAGCGGGGTCTGTTGCCAAATAGAATACAGCGGAAACTCGTATTCGCGTGACGGTCCCCCTCCGCAGGTGTCCCCCCTTATCCACTGGGCGGACATTTCCCCTGACAGCGGAAGCCAATGTTCATTTGTACAGACCCTTTAAAGCCTTCCCCTTGAGGGGAAGGTGGCGAGGCCGCAGGCCGAGACGAATGAGGTGTCTTGCGCTGGCTGAATGCGAGGTGCTGGTCTTCCACCACATCAGTCTCACTCCGTTCGACAGCTCCTGCTCCGCAGGCGGGACCCTTTTGTCCGCTTCGCGGACATTTCCCTCAAGGGGAAGCCAAAAAGGTACGGCGCGAAAGTTTGTACAGTCCTCATAGGGAACGCCGCCCCCCGGCGTTCCGAAAACGGTACTAATGAGAAGAAAAATGTTCCGGCAGTCACCCTCCTCCGGCCTCGCATTCGGGTGCCGGTATCCTTTGTGTAAAGGGAAAGATTTGGATTTGGGGGAATTTTCAATTTCATCTTTTTCAGGGTCATTCCGCGAACCTTTCATCGGTGCGGCGGAACGCTGAGGGCAGCGTTCCCTACGGGGATCGTACAAAAAGGAAGCATGCGCCTTAAAATCCCCCTGTGTAGGGCCAGATCTGAACACACGCCGCCTAAAGTCTGTGCACACTTTCGTAGGAAACGCCGCCCCCGGCGTTCCGCAGGGAGAATATAATAGCGGCTTGCACCCAAAACAGGCGTCACAAAACAACGCGCCCCTCAAAAGAAGCGGCTTCGGCTTCCTTTGAGGGGCGGATTTCACGCATATTTTTGGGGACAGGCTGTTCTGCAGCAGTCCCTTATCTCCCTTACAGCGTTTCATACAACTGTGCGGCCGTATCCTTGGTGGCGTATTCGCTCACTGAGATCACCCGTGCCCGGAAATTCCCCTTTGAGCCCATGGCGATCTCCAGCACATCGCCGGGCTTTACGTCATAGGAGGCGCGGGCCGCCTTCCCGTTGACCAGGACCTTCCCCGCGTCGCACACCTCATTGGCCACGGTCCGCCGCTTGATGATGCGGGAGACCTTCAGGTATTTATCAAGTCTCATGATTCATCCCTCCGTCCGGTCAAAAAAAGAGAGGGGAAAATCCCCCCTCTGCGTGAAAAGCACTTATTTCACAGCGTCCTTGAAAGCCTTGCCGGGCTTGAAAGCCGGGACATCGACGGCGGCAATCTTCTGGCTCTCGCCCGTGCGCGGATTGCGGCCCATCTTCTCCCCGCGGTGGCGGGTCTCAAACGTACCGAAGCCCACCAGCTGGATCTTGTCGCGGTTTTTGAGCGTATCGACCGTGACGTCGATGAAAGCGGCCAGAACCTTCTCCACATCCTTCTTCTGGATGCCCGTCTTTTCGGAAACGGCGACAACAAGTTCAGACTTATTCATTTTGACTTCCTCCATATAAGTGTAATATTATATCCACAGCCGGAACCGGCTGTTGAAATCATTCGGCCTCGGCGCGCTCCCAGAGTGCGTCAATCTCTTTTCCGCTCAGCTCGTTCATTGGGCGGCCCGACTCGGCCGCCAGCGCCTCCGCACGGCTGAAGCGGGCGGCAAACTGATCCGTCGCGGCGGTGAGGAGCTCTTCGGCATCCGCATTCAGGAAACGGGCGGCATTGACCGCAGAGAAGAGCAGATCGCCAAGCGCCTGGGCGGCTCCCGCCCGATCCCCCTCCCGGAGGCGACCGGAAACTTTCGCATACTCCTCCGGAATCCCGGCGAGGGCATCGGAAAAACCGGCGAACTCCACTCCGGCCTTGGCGGCTCTGGATTGGACCTTCTGGGCGCGCATGAGCGCGGGAAGCTGGCGCGGGACGCTGTCCATCGCCTGCGCAGCAGTCCTCTGCCCCTTGGTGCGGCGCTTGATCGCATCCCAGTTGCTTAAAACCTCCTGCGTCCCGGAGACCGTCACATCGCCGAACACGTGCGGATGGCGGACGATCAGCTTGCGGCAGACCTCATCGCACACATCGTCAAAGGTGAAGCGCGCCTCCTCCTCGGCCATGCAGCTGTGGAATACCACCTGCATGAGCACATCGCCGAGCTCCTCGCGCATCATGGCGGAATCATCGCGGTCGATGGCCTCGGCCAGCTCATAGGTCTCCTCAATCAGATTTTTCCGGATACTCTGATGCGTCTGCTCACGGTCCCACGGGCATCCGCCCGGCGCACGCAGCGTCCGCATGATATGCAGCAGATCCCGAATATCATATCGCTGCTTTGTCTGAAACTCCTGCGCCATTGCAAACACCCTGCCAAAAAATCGATTGTCACAAGTAATATTACCCTATCAGGCGATATTTTTCAAGTGTTTTTGCAATTTTTTCGCCCTTTGGAAGCATTAAAATATCATCCTTGGACAATCCGCGGAACAAAAACAGCGAGACGACGTAAATGAGCACCGCCGCAGCGATTGCCGCGATCGTGGCAACGGCATTTGCAGTCATCATGCCGGCGGATGCGGAAAGCGCCCGGTAGAGCAGCCCGTTCACCGCCCAGGCCCCGGCTGCACAGAGCACGGCGCAGACAAACGGCTTGAGAAACACGGAGAGGAAATTCGGGCGCAGATGGGTCTGCCGCAGCAGGACAAACAGCTCATATCCGACGATCACCGTATAGCAGAGCACAGATCCGAAGGGGGCGCCCTTGACGTTGATCGCCGGGTTTCCGATCAGGACAAAATTGGCAATCAGCTTGACGACCGCGCCGGCGATCATCGCCTTGACGGGGACGTCGGCGCGCCCGATCGCCTGAAGCATATTGGTGATCGGGGTGGAGACGGACATCAGAAACACAAAGATCCCGTATACAAACAGCATATCGGTCCCGATGGGGACAAGCGAGGGGCGGGAGCTGCCGTACACCAGCGTCAGGATCTGCGTGGAGAGCACGGCCATTCCAAAGCCGGCGGGCAGAGAAATGAGCATGGTCACACGCAGCACCGATTCCACAGACACCTTGATCTTCTGGCGGTTGCGGGTAGCCCAGGCCGCGCTCATTGCGGGGATCGCGCTCACGCCGAGCGTCATGGTGATGGTGGGGACAAGATTTTTAAAATCGAGCACGGTGCCGTATACGCCGTAAAGATATTTGGCGATATCCTCGTCGAGCGTCTGGGAGACGGCGAGCGACTGTTCATACATCGCGCGGATCACGTCCCCCCCTTTTTCCAGCGCATAGTCCAGACGGTTCTGGATGGTGACCGCGTCGATCAGATTGGTAATATTGAGGATCAGCGAGCTGAGGACGATCGGAACTGCCACGGCGATCAGCGTCTTGGCGATGCTGATGCTGCCGGACGGGCGCGGCGCATTGGCCAGCTGGGCGCGCGTGATGCGGTCCCCCACCGCGCGGTGGCGGATAAACAGATAGACATAGCCGATGAGCGTCCCGATCGTCACGCCGCTGATCGCCCCGGCTGCGGAGTAGGGATAAATGGCGCTGAGCGCCTCCGCCTCCGTGGCGGCCTGTACGCCGAACACGGCCTTCCCGGCATGGAATTCCGCCATCCCGAACTTCATGATCAGGAACGCGAACAGGAGCCCGAGCACCAGCTTGCCGAGCGCCTCAATCACCTGAGAGACCGCCGTGGGCACCATATTGCTCATCCCCTCGTAGTACCCGCGGTATGCGCTCATCAGACAGCAGAAGAGGATGGAAGGCGCGATCACCAGAATACACAGCAGAGACTGCGGATTCCCGATCAGCAGCGAATACGGGTATGACAGCAGCAGAAGCAGGCCGGTACCCAAAATGCCGGTGATGACAAACAGGCGGAACGCCACCCGGAAAATCATTCTGGCGTCACGGTAGCGGTACAGCGCCACATTCTGCGAGACGAGCTTGGATACCGCCACGGGCAGGCCGGCCATGGACACGGCATACAGCGGCGTATAGATATCATACGCCGCATTGAAATAGCCCCGGCCCACCTCGCCGATGAGCGCCGTCAGCGGGATCTTGTAGAGCATCCCGATCAGGTGCACGACTACGGTGGATACCGCGAGGACGATCGCTCCGTTGAGCAGGCTCTGTCTTCCTTTTAACGCCACGGGCAACACTTCCTCCCTGTAAATCGATCCGGCCGGTTATTCCGCGCCGCCTTCAAAGCGCTGGCCGCACGCCGGACAGAAGGAGGAGCCCTTTGCCACCTGGGCGCCGCACGCCGGACAGAGGATCACATTCTTTGCACTGCGGATCTCCTCGTTGACGGCCGCAAGTTTTTCGTTCAGGGCGGTGATCTCCTCCGCCACGGCGCTGATCTCCGTACTGTGACTGACGCCGTTGAGAATCTCGTCATAGCAGAGCTTGCCGATCGTCACATACCGCTCTTTGATACTGCTGCGGATATCCGCGGCCTTCAGATGCTTTTTGGAGCTCTCGAGCATATCCCCGGCGGCATTGCCCACCTGGCGGGCCGTCTTTTTTACGGTGTCGAGCGCGTCATCCCACAAACTCATTTTGGAACCCTCCCCTTCTGTATTACCTGTTAATGGCAAAAATTATATCATAACTGCACGCGGACTTCAACTTAAAAATTCCCGCAGGAGAGAATCCTGCGGCACCTGACCGGCCCCGACAGAGATAAAACGCTCCAGATTTGCAATCAGGCCGCGCGCCCTGGCGTAATAGGCGCTGTCCGAATCCACGCTCTCCAGCAGGGAGACCGCCTCGTCCCTGAACACGCACGGTTCATAGGCGTGGAAGGAGTTCAGGCGGATGTCGGCCCGGTGCCGGAAGGGGAAGAGATAGGCGTCCTCCCCGTGCATCACGCCGTCCCAGAGCAGAAAGGTATTGTCCACCGTACTGGACCGGTAGTGATAATCCCGGATCATCCGGCGGATAAAGCGCAGATCGCGCTTGGAGAGGACGACCGAACCATCCCCGTCATAGACACGCGAGGAGACGCTGACATACATTTTGAGCAGGTGCTCAGCCGGAAAGCAGTCCGTGATCAGCGGGTTTAGCGCGTGGATCCCCTCCACGATAATGGCGTCCCCCTCCCGCGTATGGAGCGGACGCAGCTCCCCGGAACGGTCCCCGGCCGCAAAGTCAAAGCGCGGGATCACACACGACCCCGTCTCCAGCAGCTGTGCAAAGGTTTTGCGCAGCAGCGGGAGATCGAGCGCGTTCACACTCTCAAAATCCCGCTCTCCCTGAGTATCCACACAGCGGTTCTGCGGGCGGAAAAAATCGTCGAGCGAGACGGTGTACGCCGTATGTCCCTGCCGGGCCAGGACCTGTGCGAGCATGGACGCTGTGGTGGTCTTCCCGGAGGCGCTGGGCCCCGCGAGCAGGATCACTTCCGTTCCGCGGCGCTCCTCAATGCGCGCGGCGACCGCGCGGATCTGCTCGCCGTAACGGCGCTCCTCCTCCCGGATCAGCGCCGACGCATCTGCTGTTATCTTCTGATTGATCTCCGCCAGGCGGCTCATCGCTTCATCTCCCAGGGCGCTCAGATCATAGATATGAGCGGCAAAATTCAATTATTCGGTCCTTGCGCCGGATCATCTCGTCAAAGCGGCCGATGTATTCATAGGGATATTTATAGTCAAAGATCCGTTCCAGATATTCACTGTTCGGGTCCCTGAGCTTGGTGACGCTCCCGGCGCCGGCGGCAAGTACGGTATGGCTCTCCTCCATCATATAGACGTTATATGCACATTCATGCCCCGGATGTGACCAGCCCACGTTCTCCAGATTGCCGAGCGACCGGCTCTGGCGGTACATATAATAGGGCGCATAGCCGGCGCCGTACAGCCTGCGCTGCGCCTCTTCAAGCATCCGGTCTGTCAGCAGGGCGCCGGCGCGGACATTCTCATGATTGGATACGATCGCCGAGGAGCGCTTGAGCGCCAGCGTGTGGACCGTGATATTGGCCGGGTCGAGCGCGATCGCCGTCTCCACCGTGCGGACAAAGGAATCGACCGTGTCTCCGGGAAGGCCCGCGATCAGATCCATATTGATCTCACGGAAACCTGCATCCACCGCCGCCCGATAGGCCTCCAGCGTCTGCGCCGAGGTGTGCCTGCGTCCGATCCGCACGAGGACCTCATCGTTGAAGGTCTGGGGATTGATGCTGATGCGGTTGACGCCGCCGGCCCGCGCCGCCGCCAGCTTTTCCGGCGTGATCGTGTCGGGCCGCCCGGCCTCAAAGGTAAACTCCCGAATTTCAGTGCCAAAAGCGGCCGTGACCGCGCCCGTCACCTGGGTGATCTGTTCCGCCGTGAGTACGGAGGGCGTCCCGCCGCCGATGTAGACGCTCTCGAGCGCCAGCTCACAGGCGCGCGCCTGTGAGCCCGTCAGGGCGATCTCCCGGCACAGCAGATCCACATACGGGCCGATCAGCTTCCCGGCCGCGGTGATCGAGTGGGAGACAAAGGAGCAGTAGCTGCACCGTGAGGGGCAGAACGGGACCGCCGCATAAAAGCTGAATGACCGGGGACCGCAGGCGTCCATGATCTCCCGTTCGCGCGCGGCCACCCGCGCCGCAAGCTCCGCCTTGTCCGGATCCACCCGGTATTGCTCGACAAAAATGCTGCGCGCCGCATCCAGCCCCTCCTGCTCCGCCAGCCGGTTCATCAGCTTGGCCGGGCGCA
>CASFCH010000036.1 GCA_949293315.1 uncultured Oscillospiraceae bacterium
GTGCTCCAACGCTCCTATCATCTGGATGCGCCGGAGCAGGATACCATCACACTGGGCACTACGCTCCCCAAAGGGTACGTGTCGCAGGCGGCGGGGGAGAATACCGAACTGAAAAATCAGATTATCAATAAAATCCCGGAGCAGATCTCCGTCACGCAGGAACAGTCCCTATTATTTGCCGCGCTTGCCTCTGCATCTGTCGGTTGCTACGTAACGATTGAGCAGATCAGCGGAGGCGCCACGATCACCTACTACCACGACCGCCCCGAACTGGATCAGAGCCAAATGGTTCGGCGCGTGACCGGGAACGGCGTGTTTATTTCGGCGACGGGAAAAGATGGGCCGTGGTATGGCGTGGACAAAAACGCAAACGCCCTGTTTGAAACACTGACCGCACGGACGGTCATTGCGGACAAAGTGAAAGCCGGCCAGATCAAATCAGTGGACAATTCCCTGACAATCGATCTGGGCGGCTCTTCTTTGAATATGAATTTAGATGACGGCTCCAAGGTCGTGATCGGAAAGGATGGGTTTTATAACATGTTTGGAGAATCGAAAAATGAATACTTCCATTTAATTCATGCCGAGCGCGTAGTGCTGGGACCGGATGATTTCAAGGATGGAACAGCAACCCACTTATATACCCTTCCAGAAGAGTTTTCTGGAAAAAATGTATCCGTATTTGGAGTGATCAACGAATTTACCGCTGTAGCGGGACGTGCAATATCAAAAATCAGTACAGATTATGTGTACGATTCGGGGACGCGTAAAGTTCGCGCGTGGATATCTGCCAATACAGTAGATTCATCCTTTAATCCGATTGATCCAGTTCCGCCTGCAATCACAACTGCAACATTCATTGCTCTTGCATAAGGAGGATATTGATGGCAAATGTAAAAGACTGGGTGGCGAAAATTCGCGCCGCTATCTACGGCAAGGATGTACGTGAGAGCATCGCGTCGTCCATTGAGGCGATGAACGAGCAGTGCGAGGAATCCGTCGCCGGGTATCAGCAGGCGATCGCTGATGCGGAATCGGCCGTTGACGCGGCGAATTCGGCTGTAACGCAGGCGGATGCTGCCGCCGGCGCGGCCAATACGGCGGCCTCCTCTGCTAACGCTGCGGCCGACCGTGCCAACAAAGCGGCGGAGGCAATCGAGGGGACAGACGTCGGAGATCTGGCCGTGCGGGTGGACACCTTGGAAGGCGAGATGGATACCGTCAACGGCAAGATCGACGGCCTCAACGTCCCAGAGATGCAGCAGAGCATCACACAGCTTGAGAGCGAGATGGATACCGCGCAGGGAGATATCACTGACTTGGAGAGCGGATTATCAAAGGCCCAGCAGGATATCAATACCTTAAGGAGTTCCATATCATTTGAGCCGTTGGAGGCTAACGTTCCAGGTACATGCTATCTCTTGCACATCGATGGATACAACAAGGTAGTAATGGATATCACCGCAAACCCGGAAAACGGCGTTTTGACAAAATTGCCCGTACCTCCCGCCATGCAGTTTCTTTTGGCTGGCCCAATACTTCCAACATCCGCAATTTCTACAACTAATAGGTATATTTTAACGGTAGAAACAGACGGGAAGGTAACGGGTGCGTTTGCCGGCGGAGAAGGAATAAGCGAGACATTGCCGTTGCACATAGAATTCAGCTATATTAGCTAACGAATTAGCTATTAAAGGAGGAAAACATCATGTCAAAGAAAATCTACATCAACCCCGGCCACGGAGCGGACGGGGACTACGGAGCCTGTTACTACGGGCGGCGGGAGGCGGATGACGCCCTCAAGCTGTGCCTGCTGGTACGGGACAAGCTCAAGGCAGCTGGCGTGGAGACGCGCATGAGCCGCGAGACAACGGACGGCAAGGGGCCGGGGGTATCTGCTATCGCCAAGGATGCCAACGGCTGGGGCGCCGATCTGGTATTTGTACTGCACCGCAACGCATCCACGGACGCCACGGCGCACGGCGTAGAGATCTATATCTACGACACGTCCAACGCGGAGCGTAAGGCCAATGCGCAGGCAATCCTTGACGGCGTGGTCAAGGCCACAGGAATGACCAGCAGGGGTGTCAAGCAGCAGCGGACATGGGTGATGATCAAGGACGTCAAGGCTCCGGCCTACTATCTGGAGGACGGGTTTATCAGCAATGAGAACGACAACGCCAAGTTTGACGCGACGCTGGATGTCTCCGCAGAGGCCATTGCCAAGGCGCTGTGTGAGATCGTGGGCGTAGCCTATCAGGAGGGCGAGCAGCCCGCCGCGCCGGCCGGTACATACACAGTGGTCAAGGGAGACAGCCCGTGGAGCATCGCAGAGCGTTTGATGGGATCCGGCGCCAAGTACAAGGAGCTGATGTCCTATAACGGTCTGGCAGAGGATGCGACGATCTATGCCGGTCAGGTACTCAAGATCCCCGGTGCATCTGCCTCTGACGCTCCTGCTGCGCCGTCTGTCCCCGCCGTGCCCTCTTACCCGGAGCCGACGCGTAACATTGTCAACTACACCACGGGCGACGATGTCAAGTGGGTGCAGGAGAAGCTTCAGGGGCTCGGGTATTCGCTGGGCAGCTACGGCATCGACGGCAAGTACGGCAACACCTGTGAGGCATCTGTCAAGCAGCTGCAGCGGGACTACGGCCTGAGTGTGGACGGCATCGTGGGCGTAAATACCCGCAAGGCGCTCAAGGGTCATATCGCAAAGGCGGTCAACCCGTACCGCAAGCCGACGCAGAACATCTATCTGGGCGACTGGGGAGACGGCATCCGCTGGGTGCAGTATGAACTCAAGCGCCGGAGATATGACATCGGGGCCACGGGGATCGATGGCCAGTACGGCGCGAGCACCAAGGCGGCGGTGGAGCGCTTCCAGCGTGCGTTCGGGCTGGCCGTGGACGGCATCGTCGGCCCGAATACGAGGGAGGCGCTGGCAGCTTAGTCATGGAGTATATCTGGCCTATTGTGCAAATCCTGATCACCGCGGTTGTGGGGGTGGTAGTCCCCGCAACCTGCGGGGCGATGCGCCGGAGCATCAGGCGGCAGCAGCAGGAGGACGAGGCGGTCCGTGAGGGCGTCAAGGCAATCCTGCATGATCGTCTGTACTCTGCCCACGCCTATTACATGGCGCAGGGATATTGTACGTTAAGCGACAAGTACAATATCCAACACATCTTTGGCCCTTACGCATCACTGGGCGGCAACGGGACCGGTCAGAAAGCGTACGAGGATATAATGGAGCTACCAACAGCTCCGGAAGAATGAAAGGAGAATGTCAAAATGAAAGTCAACTGGAAAGCAAGATTGCATAGCGGCCCGTTCTGGATGGGTGTGATCTCTGCCGTGGTAGCGGCAGTATTCGCGATCATCCCGATGTGCGGCGTGGAGCTGAGTGTCACCGCCGATCAGGTGCTCAACGTGGCCACGCTGCTCCTGATGATCCCGGCGTCGATCGGCATCATCAGCGATCCGACCACAAAGGGCCTGTCCGACAGTGCTCAGGCGCTTACATACGATAAGCCGCGCGCTGACGGCGCCGAAAAGTAAAAAAGAAAGGAGGCAGAAGCCCCCTATATATCTTGTCTGTGTGTGCCGGGGCTGTCCGATGGGATGGCCCCGGCTTTTTTGTTTGTATTTAAAACGCACTTTACTGTCCCGAAACTGTCCCCAAAAATGGCTTTTAGAGCCTTTTTTAGTCTGTTTAAGTCATCTATTGAAAAACAAAAACCGTGCTGTATCAACGTTTTTGCGATACAGCACGGTTTTAAGTTGGTCCGAGTGGCGAGACTTGAACTCACGGCCTCTTGACCCCCAGTCAAGCGCGCTACCAACTGCGCCACACCCGGATAGCTCTGTCAGATTAGAACTGCAACGGTAGATATCATATCATATTTTATTTTAATTTGCAATACTTTTTTCAAAAGCAATTTTGTAAATGAGACAGAAACTGGGGAAGGATTGTGTGTGTCCTTTTGACTGCCGACAGGCCGGTTCCTGTTAGATTTTTCGCCGAATTCTCCGGGTGTCGTTTTTGCGGCCGTTAAAGTGAAAATCAATCCCATATAAAAAAGTTCAGTCCGGAAAGGCAGACAATAAAACGAAAAACATGAAGGCACCGGAATTATGATTTTACAATTTGTACGCCGGTGGTGCAATTCGTGCCGCCGGTCCGGATTTTGGGCGCGGCAAGCCCATAGAGATCGTCGCATCTGCTTTCCAGGTGGAAAAAGCGCTCTGCTTCCGCTCCCAGACGGCGTATATCCCCGGCCTTTGTGACGATGGGCAGATGTGCAGTATCGCGTGCGATCCGCAGGACATCAAACCCTTTGCCGTTGGCGGCCAGCACGCGGATATAGGGCGGGGTGGGGAGAAAGTCCTCCCTCGTAAAGCCGAGAAACGCATACAGCAGCAGCCGTCTGATTCGGGCAAGGGGATAGCGCTTGCTTTTGATTCCGGCGAGAAGCTCCTCCAAATTTGTTGCCTCGCGTGCGGCACGATGAATTTTGGCCTCCAGCCCCTCGCTGATATCGGGCAGTTCGGCCAGCGCGGAGAGATCCGCACGCCGGAGGGCATAAAGAAGCGGGCGCTCCAAACGACTTAATTGTGCCGGAAGGCTCCCGTCTGCCACGCCGTTTTCAAGCGCTTCGACGGTGGCATTCGGCAACGCTCCGGAAGGCGGGAATTTGCCGGCGTATAAAAAGCTTCGAATTGCGGAAGCACTCATGTATCCGTTTTCTGATTGGTTATCGCTGTCGTGTAACACCCCAATGCGGCGAATCGGAACCAGATCCCAGTCGGCTCCGAGCTTTCGGCAGGCGCGGATGTATTCCACGGCCAAAATGTTGTTTGGCCTGCGCAGACGATCTGCATCCTCCCCTCCGAGGAGGGTACGCACGGCAGATTCCCGCGCGGCGGGATGGCTGATTCCGCTGCGCACACCCTGTGCAATCCGCGTCTCGATCCGGGGATCGTCGAGACCGTCTGCAAGCCTGCTCAGCGCCGCAGGATCATTGTCCTCGCACCCGAAGGACAGCATGTCCATGCACCCAAGCGCCGCCAGCAGGGAGACCCCCCCATAGGCGAAACGTTCGGCCGGTGCGAGGGAGAAAACCGTGGGCAGTTCGATCACCAGATCCGCGCCGTACCGCACAGCCGCGCGCGCCCGCCGGAATTTGTCCATGACGGCCACATCGCCGCGCTGGACGTAATTACCGCTCATAACGGCCACGATCCGATCTGCGCCGGCCGCACGCAGTTGGGAGAGGTGATACTGGTGCCCGCTGTGGAATGGGTTATACTCTGCGATGACGCCGGCGATTCTCACGCAAAAACACTCCTTGAAAAATGAAAAATACAAGTATATAATATCATTAGTGTGCTGTTGTGTAAACAGCTGTTTCAACCATGCTTTAAAGGAGCGGAAAATTGTGAAAATTCTTGTAATCAACGCCGGAAGTTCCTCGCTGAAGTATCAGCTCATTGATATGGATGACGAGACGGTCCTTGCCAAGGGGATCTGTGACCGCATCGGTCTGGACGGCAGTAAGATCAAGGGCTCAAATTTTAAAGGCGTCAAGTTTGAGCGTGAGGTGCGGATGCACAATCATACGGAGGCGTTTTTGTATGTCACCCGTGCCCTGACACAGAGCGAGGCTGCCGTTATCAGCGATATGAATGAAATATCCGCCGTTGGACACCGGGTGGTGCAGGGCGGCGCAAAATTTAACAAGAGTATGCTGGTCACCGACTATGTGATCAAGGGGATCGAGGAGCTCAGCGACCTCGCACCGCTCCACAATCCGGCGCATGTTCAGGGAATCAATGCCTGCCGCGCCGTCTTCGGCGACGAACTGCCGGAAGTTGTGGTGTTTGACAACGCCTTCCATTCCACCATGCCGCCGGAGGCCTATCTCTTTCCGATTCCGTACGAGTACTATGAAAAATACAAGATCCGCCGTTATGGCTTCCATGGCACCTCTCACCGATATGTCAGTGCGCGCTGTGCCGAGCTGATGGGGCGCGACATCGTCGGGACGAAGCTGATCACCTGCCATCTGGGCAACGGCTGTTCCATCACGGCGATCAAAGACGGAAAAGTAATTGATACGAGCATGGGACTGACGCCGCTCGACGGCTTTATGATGGGGACGCGTTCCGGCAGCCTGGACCCCTCCGTTATTATCTATTTGCAGGAGAAGGAGGGCTGGACGCCGCAGGAGACGGATGTGGTGCTCAATAAGAAATCCGGACTGCTGGGCATTTCCGGTATTTCCAGCGACGACCGCGATCTCGAGCAGGCGATTGCGGCGGGCAACGAGCGCGCCCAGATGGCAAGCCGCCTCCAGCGCTATCAGATCCGCAAATTTATCGGCGGATATGTCGCAGCCCTGGAGGGGGTGGACGGTATTGTGTTCACCGGCGGAATCGGCGAAAATTCGTCGATCATGCGTGAGGAGATCTGCGATCACCTGGGCTATCTCGGTCTGAAGATCGACCATGCGCTGAACAACGAATTTGTCCACGGCAAGGAGGGGAAAATTTCTACCGCCGATTCCGATGTGGACGTCTACGTGATTCCCACCAACGAGGAACTGGTCATTGCCCGGGATACAAAGGCGATCGTTGAATCCCTTGCAAAATAAATGGGGCGCTGTCCGCAAATTTTGATTGTATTTTCTATAAAAATAGGATATAATGGTTGATATCCGGTGATTTTGGTATTGCTGACGGAGGTGGAACCATGACCGATAAGACGATACAGTTCTCTATTAAGGAGGAACGCGAGGATGAAATGCGTAAAACGCTCCGCGCGATCTACGATGCCCTGAGTGAGAAGGGATATAACCCGATCAGTCAGATCGTCGGCTATCTTCTGTCGGAGGATCCGACCTATATCACCACGCATAATAATGCCCGCAGTCTGATCCGCCGGCTGGACCGGGATGAGCTCCTGCAGGCCCTTGTAAAAGATTATCTGCACGAGGAATAGCGGCTCCGATCGCAGAGGGCGCGGGGGGATTGCTCCGCGCCCTTTTTGACAGATTTGGGAGGATATGGTATCATAAATAAAAAAGTATGGGCGTTTGCGCTCTGATTCTGATGAACGGAGATGATTGCAGTGGCAGCAGAGAAGGAGAAAAAGCAGAAATTTCTGACCTATAAAGGCAAGCCGCTTGTCCGTAACGGCAATACGATCTATTACGGCAGCATGGCGGATAAATGCGTGGTAATGATCCAGATCGTCTCAACCAAAAAGTACAACGATCTGGAGCTGGCCGATAAGGTTACCATTCAGCTTATGAGCACGGATCCCGATGCCCGGCCCAAGGAGCGGATCCTGAAACGCAGCGAGAAGCACGGGCTGTACAATGCGATGGACCTTGGCGCGATCTGGCTCCAGCGCGCACTTGCTGAATAAGATGCCCCCCGGCACAGCCGGGGATTTTTTCTGCCCGGCGCTATTGATCGGGGTGCGGGCATATGGTAAAATATTCTAAAACAAGCCTTGAGGAGGATTTTAAATGTCGGGGAGTACGGTTCAGATCCTGATCGCCATGTGTACCTATATGGCGGTTGTCATCGGGATCGGTATTTTTTTCGCAAAGCGAGCCAACAAAAACAGTGAGAACTAGTTCCTGGGCGGGCGCTCGCTCGGTCCGTGGGTAGCCGCCATGAGCGCGGAGGCCTCCGATATGAGCGGATGGCTTCTGATGGGCCTGCCCGGCGTAGCCTACTGGTGCGGGATCGCCGATGCCGGCTGGACTGCAATCGGACTGGCGCTGGGCACCTATATCAACTGGCTGATTGTGGCCAAGCCGCTGCGCCGCTACTCCCAGGTGACAAACGCCATCACGGTACCGGACTTTTTCAGCAACCGTTTTAAGGAGAATAA
>CASFCH010000037.1 GCA_949293315.1 uncultured Oscillospiraceae bacterium
CCGCAGTCAAAGGTGAGATAGATCACCTTTTCGCCGCCGGTGTCCAGCGTCACGCCGCCGTACTGGGCGTAGAGCTTCTGATTGTCCTTGGAGGTCTGCGCGGGCTCTCCGTTTTTGGCGACGCCGTAGCTGTGGGCGATTTTTTCCGTGGAGAGGCCGGCGCTATTCTCCGGATCCTCCACGGAAAAAGTGACCTCCGGCAGCGGATCATAGCCGGTGTAGGTGTTCGGATTTCCGGTATCCGCGCCGTATAAGACACGCCCGGGCTGTGCCTGGACAGGTGTATCAACGGTCTCCGGAAGGGGCTCTGTCTGGATGGGGGAATCTCCGGCCGGAGCGGAAGTATCGAGCGCCGTATCGGGCGCGGCCCTCCTGCCGCAGCCGCACAGACCGGCCGTCAGTGCGGCGCACAGGAGCAGGGCGGCTGCGCGCTTGATGGCGCAAGCGCCCCCGCGGGGAAACAAACCGCGCTCCGGCGCGGAAGAAAGACAGTCTGAATGAGTCATGAAAACGCCCCTTTCATCGGTTTATGTAGCGCGGGGGAGTTCCCCCGCCGGGAATCATTTCATCATATAGCGGACGTCGTCGATCAGTCCGCTGACGGACTTTGCCATTTTTCCGGCCGACTTTTTCGCCTTGGCCATGGTTGAATGATTGCCCATCATCGCGCCGCCGATTGCCGCGGCCGCCCCGATTGCAGCCATGGAGAGCCCGACGGTTTTGGCCGTCTTACTCATGTTGTGGCTCATGATTCATTCCTCCCCTGTTTTGTATGCGCCTGCGTCTTTAGTTTATCCGGATCCGGAAAATTCAAGCGCGTAAAAATCTGCCAGAATTTTGAAAACAATGCGATTTCATGCTATACTGATATAAAAGGCGCAAAATCGGGCGCCGTGATAGGATGCAAAGGGGAGAGGGATGCGATGGCAAGCCTGAATATCGTACTGGTGGAGCCGGAGATTCCGCAGAATACCGGGAATATCGCCCGCACCTGCGCGGCCACCGGTGCGCGGCTCCATCTGGTGGAACCGATGGGCTTTCGGGTGGACGACAAAAAATTAAAGCGCGCGGGGCTGGATTATTGGCACCTGCTCGACATAACCTACTATCGGGATCTTGCGGATTTTTTTGACCGCAATCAGGGGCCTTTCTTCTATTTTTCCACTAAGGCGCGCCGGGTATACGCCCAGGTTCAATATCCGGACAACGCCTATCTCGTCTTCGGCAAGGAGACGCGCGGGCTGCCCGAGGAGCTGCTCAAGGCGAACCCTGAATCCTGCGTGCGGATTCCGATGATCGACGAGGCGCGCAGCCTGAATTTATCAAACAGTGTGGCGATCGGCGTGTATGAGGCGCTGCGCCAGTGGGGATTCCCTGCCCTGCAGTGCGCCGGGGAGCTGCATCACCTGAAGTGGGACTGAAAACATACGCCAAGGAGGTAAAACGATGGAAAAAATCAGGATCATTACGGACAGTGTTTCCGACATCCCGGCGGATCGGATCGGGGAGTATGAGCTGGAGATCATTCCGGCGCCGGTGTATGTGGACTCCGTGCCGGTCATGGAGAATATCGACTGCCCGAGTGAAGAGCTCTTTACGCTGCTGCGGGAGAATAAAAAGCTCCGGGTCGGCCACATCCCCGCCGCAATCTATCTGGACCGCTTCAGGCTGGCGTTTGCCCATCACTATCACCGGGTGATCGTGATTACCCCGGCGGAGCAGTTTTCCGGGATGTACCGCGCGGCCTGTGAGGCGCGTGAGATGTTTTGGGAACAGGAGCCGGATGCGCAGGGCGTGATGCAGATCGACGTGCTCGACTCCGGCAGCTACTCCCTCGGCTACGGGCTGCCCGTTCTAAAGGCGTGCGAACGGATTCAGCAGGGCGCGACGGGAGCGGAGATCCTGTCTTTTCTCGCGGAGGAATTTGAGCGGGCGGAGCTGTACGTTGCCACTTTCAGCATGCGCGGCGTGTTTTCCAGCGGGATCTTTGAGGCGCTGCGCCTGCTGACGATCCAGGTGACCAAAGCCTTCCCCGTGTGCGTCATCCGGCGTGGCGAGATCACGCCGCTTGACAGCGAGCGGGGGGAGATGCGCACCTATGAGGATTTTATCGAGTACTGCCGCCGCGCGCTCGCGCTCGGCTGCGAGGCTTACGGCGTGCTCTATGCAGATCAGGAGGAGCGGGCCCGGGAGCTTGGGGCCATCCTCACATCCGCCAGCAGGAAGGAGCCGGAGCTGTATGCGCGCGTTTCCGCGGCCACGGCCGTCAGCATGGGGACCGACTGCATCGGGATGGTGCGATTCGGCCCATGTCAGCCCTGATCTCACGCCTTTCGCTGAAAACGGAGGCCCTCTGCGCAGGAAAATACGCAGGGGGCCTTTTGCATCGGCGCGAAAAAACGCCGGACATCCAGCGGATGTCCGGCGGGGAAATTCTTGTATTATACATTTCCGGAGTAGTTGGGCGCCTCTTTGGTGATATAGACGTCGTGCGGGTGGCTTTCCACCAGGCCGGCGCTCGTGATGCGGACAAACTTTGCGTTCGTCTGGAGCTCCCGAATGGTGTGGCAGCCGCAGTAACCCATCCCGGCGCGCAGACCGCCCGTCATCTGATAGATCGTATCGGACAGCAGCCCCTTATACGGCACGCGGCCCTCGACGCCCTCGGGGACGAGCTTCTTGTTGTTCTGCTGGAAGTAGCGGTCCCTGCTGCCGGAATTCATGGCGCCGATGCTGCCCATGCCGCGGTAGACCTTGAACTGGCGGCCCTGGTAGATCTCCGTATCCCCGGGGGACTCCTCACATCCGGCCACCAGGGAACCGACCATGACCACGTTGGCCCCGGCCGCGATCGCCTTGACGATCTCGCCGGAATATTTGATGCCGCCGTCCGCGATCACGGGGATGTTGTATTCGGCGGCCACACACGCCGCGTCATAGATCGCGGTGACCTGGGGCACGCCGATGCCCGCCACTACGCGGGTGGTGCAGATGGATCCGGGGCCGATGCCCACCTTGACGGCGTCCGCGCCGGCCTCGATCAGCGCGCGGGTGCCCTCTGCAGTGGCCACGTTCCCCGCGATGAGCGCCACGTCCGGGAATGCCTCACGCACCCGGGAGAGGGAGCGGAGGATGTTCAGGCTGTGGCCGTGTGCGGAGTCGAAGACAAGTGCGTCCACCTGGGAGTCGACAAGCGCCTTTGCGCGGTCGAGCACGTCGTTGGTCGCGCCGACGGCGGCGGCACACAGCAGCCGGCCGTTTTTATCGCGCGCGGAGCTGGGGTACTGTACGGCCTTCTCAATATCCTTGATGGTGATCAGGCCGCGCAGATAGCCCTCGTCGTCCACCAGCGGGAGCTTTTCGATCTTGTTTTTCATGAGGATTTCCTTGGCCTCGGCCAGCGTGGTGCCCACCTTGGAGGTGACCAGGTGCTCATGGGTCATGACGTCCTTGATCGGGACGCTGTAATCCGTCATAAAACGCAGATCCCGGTTTGTTAAAATGCCGACGAGCTTGCCGTTTTCACAGATCGGCACGCCGGAGATCTTATAGCGCGCCATCAGATCGTTCGCGTCGCTGACGAGGTGCTCCGGGGAGAGGAAAAACGGATTCACAATGACGCCGTTCTCGCTGCGCTTGACGCGGTCCACTTCCTGTGCCTGCTGCTCAATGCTCATATTCTTATGGATCACGCCGATCCCGCCCTCGCGGGCAATGGCGATCGCCATCCGGGATTCCGTGACGGTATCCATGGCTGCGGTCATGATCGGGGTGTTGAGCACAATGTCCCGCGCCAGCCTGCTCTTGAGGTCCACATCTGCCGGGAGCACGTCCGACTCCGCGGGGATCAGGAGCACGTCGTCAAAGGTCAGGCCCTCTTTTGCGAACTTGTCCGGCTGCCGATTGATTTCACCCATCCGAATTTCCTCCTCTGTTTTATCAATTTTCCGGGCGCCGCGGATCCGGCGGGCGGCCCGCGGTGCTTATTATTATAATTTTACACGCAGTTGCGCCGGATTTCAAGCCAAATCGCGGAGATGCGGCGCATTTTGTCTCCAAAGGCAATATAATTGGTTTTTTAGGCCATGTATTGTGTAAAATAACAAGGAGCCGCCGTGCCCTGTCTTGCTTTTCCGCACTGATTATGATACAATCAGAAAAGAAATTCATAACATTGACAAAAAAGGCGATGCTTTTATGAGGATTTTGGATATATCGCGCGGTGTGCTGCGCACGCCTGTGTATCCCGGCGATCCGGAACCGCGTCTTCAACGGATTCAGCGCCTGGAAAACGGGGATAACTGCAACCTTTCCGCTCTGTATTTCGGGCTGCACACGGCTACGCATGCGGATGCCCCCTGCCATTTCATTGACGGCGGGGCGGGGATTTCGGAGATGGCACTGGAGAGCTATATTGGGGAATGCCTGGTCCTCGATGTGCCGGAGGGGCCGATCCCGTGCTCCTTCGTGGAGCAATATTTTCCGATCGGCTGTGAGCGGATCCTCATGCGTTCGCAGGGGAAGTCATCCCTCACAGAGAGCGCGGCCTATGAGCTCTCCGCCCGCGGGCTCCGCCTGATCGGCACCGACGCCCTCTCCATCGCCGCCGGCGGGGAAGAGGAGCAGCGCAAGGTGCACCGGGCAATCCTCGGCGGATCGACGGCTGTG
Organism: uncultured Oscillospiraceae bacterium; assembly: GCA_949293315.1. Taxonomy (GTDB): domain Bacteria; phylum Bacillota; class Clostridia; order Oscillospirales; family Acutalibacteraceae; genus Onthovicinus. The sequence goes on from CASFCH010000037.1 coordinate 4,669, forward strand.
CTTGAAGGGCTGGATTTGACGCGGGCGGAGCCCGGAAGGTACTTTCTCTTTGCGCCGCCTGTAAAGATCGAAGGCGTGGACGGCGCCCCGGTGCGCGCCGTCCTGATCGAAGACTATATTTTCTGGAGCCGTCCCGCCGGAAAGCCATGATTTGACAAAAAGGGACGGAACAGATATAATAATTTGAATCCATATGGGATCCATCAGCGCGCCCTCCACAATTCATTCAATGATTATGAGGTGCAGAATAGGGAATGAAACGCCTTTTTGATGTGATATGCAGTCTGCTGCTGCTGGTTTTGCTCTCGCCCGTGCTGGCGATCATCGCTCTGGTGATCCTGATCGACGACGGGGCGCCGGTGATCTTCCGGCAGGACCGCGTCGGCAAGGACGAGCGGATCTTTAAAATCTATAAATTTCGTACCATGAAAAAGGGCACGCGCACCGCGTCCACACACGATCTGGTCGAGTCGGGCGACGTGGTGACCCGATCCGGCAAGGGGCTGCGAAGGCTCAGTCTGGACGAGCTGCCCCAGCTGATCAATATCCTCAAGGGGGATATGAGCTTCGTGGGGCCGCGCCCCCTCATCCCGGAGGAGACGGAGATCCGCGAGCTGCGCCGCGCGCGCGGCGTCTATGCGGTCCGCCCCGGCGTCACCGGCTGGTCGCAGGTCAACGGGCGCGATCTGGTCGATAATGAGACCAAGGCCCGCATGGATCAGGAATATGTCCGGCGGCAGTCGCTGCTCTTCGATCTGCGCATCCTGCTGAAAACGGTGTTTGTCGTCCTCAGGCGGGACGGGATCGCTGAGGGCGGGGAGCAGGCGGAGGCCTCCCGGAAGGAGGACGGCGGCGCCTCCGGTCAGGAATAAGAAATCTTGCCGTGCAGGGCTTTCCGCACGGCTTTTTGTATTGAAGGATGGATATCTATGGCGATCAGGGAAATTATCGACGGTTTCACCCAGTGGCAGTCCGATCCCGGCACGGTGTGCATGAACGCGCAGCCGGGCGGGGAGGCGAAGCGCGGGACCTGTACGCAGACCGACATCAGCGGCAAGTGGCGCTTCGGCGTGATCAGCTCATATAGCGCAATGCCGGAGGATTTTGCGCTCGACAGTTTCAGCACAAGGGCCTGGCACACGGTGGATCTGCCGCACAGCTTCAACACGCCGATGTGCGAAAAGATCCTGGAGGATATCCCCGCGCCCTATGCGCCGGAGGAGGGAAATCCGATCGGCTGCTACCTGCGTACCGTCTCGATTCCGCAGGCGTGGATGGAAAAGCGGGTCTTTATCGGCTTTGACGATTTTTCCGCCGCGGTGATGCTCTATGTCAACGGCACGCGTGCCGCCTATGCGGAGCGCGCTGCCGGCGGCGCACGGTTTGAGATCACGGATCTGGTCCGCCCCGGCCTCAATCACATCGCGGTGCAGGTCTTCACCCTGTGCACCGGCAGCAGACTGTACGGCCCCGGCGCGTCCTTTGCCGGGCTGTGCGGGGCGCGTCTGTACGCCCGCCCGCTGCAGGGGATCGAGGATCTGACGATCACTCCGGGGCTCAATGCCCATATGCGGGACGGCCTGCTGAAGGCGCGCATGGAGGTATCGGGGCGCACGGACGGCCTGCGCGCGGAGATGACGGTGGAGTACGGCGGCGGATTTGAGGCCATTGACTCCTGCGACGTCCGTCCGGACGGTACGGCGCAGCTGTGCGCCACAGTGGCAGGCGTGCGCCTGTGGAGCTGTGAGACGCCCAACCTCTACACCGTGCGCGTGACGCTGCGCGGGGATGCGGGCGTCCTTGATGAGCGCAGCTATAAAATCGGATTCCGCCGGGCCGAGTTCCGGGACGGGGAGCTGTGGATCAACGAGCGGCGTGCGGCACTGAAGGGCGTGGTGTTCGATCGGGAGCAGTACGGCCCCTGGCTCTCCCGCGAGCGGGTGCACGAGGTGCTCGCGGCGCTGCGGGAGGCCAATGTCAACACGGTGCTGCTGCGCCGCCCCTGCACGGCCTCTTTCTATGACTGGTGTGACCGCCTGGGGCTCTATGTGATCGACTGCGCCGGCTTTGATACGCGCTACACCCTGACCGCGCGCGGCGGGGAGTATCCGGCGCTGCCCGGCAGCCGCACGGACTGGACGGGCGCGGTGATGCACGCGGTCCGGCGCCTGTATTCTTTCGATAAAAATTACACCTGCGTGCTCGGCCGCGCGCTTACGGCAGACGGGATGGCCGGCGGGGCGGTTGCGGAACAGGCATACCGCTATCTGCGCGCATGCGATGCCGCACGATTTGTGGTGTGCTGCGGCGACGAGGCCGGAGCCTGCTCCGATCTGCTGCTGACGGACCGGGAGGAGGAATCGGCCGTGCTGCGCATTTTCCGTACCCGGGGGAACACCTCTCCGCCTGTGGCGCCGGCGGTGGAACGGCTCTATGATCCGGCCGCGCCGCTGCGCGGGGTGTTTGTGGAATCGGATGTGCCGGTTCTGTTCGGTGAGGGGCGGATCAGCCCCATCCTGCGCTCTCTGCGGAAGATCTATGCGCCGGTGCGCATCCGGCCGATCGATATCACCCGGGGGAAAATGGAGTTCCTCAACCGATCGGACTACTTTGACCTTGGGGACTTTACGCTCTCCTGGGAGCAGATCAAAGGGGATCAGCGCCTGCGGGGCGAGGAGATGTTTGTGCGCGGCGCGCCCGGAACGCGTACGGTAAACGATCTGGAGCTCAATGAGATCTGGCACGGGGAGTGGTATTTGAAGTTTGAGGTCAAGGCCCCGGACGGGCGGCTGCTGTACAGCGATATATTCTCCGCCAATGAGGGGCGGATTGATACGCCGCCTGAACCGGTGGATCTGGACCCGGTGCTGCCGGAGCCGCACTGCACGGTTACATACGGCAGCATCATCGTCTCCGGCAAGGGGTTTGAGGCTGTGATCGACCGGTCCGGCGGTCGGATGACCTCCCTCACCACCCGGGGGACGGAGCTGCTCGCGCGTCCGGTGCGCCCGGGCTTCTGGCGCGCGCCTACGGATGAGGACAATGATTCCGGACGCAGTCTGCGCTCCGCGTTCTGGCGCGGGGCCGGGGATCTCGTCTCCGGGAAGGTCCGGAGCATTACGGAGTCGGAGCGCACGATCCGGATCGAGACGGAGTATGACATCGCCTCTCTGGCGCGTGTGGAGCTGCGCTATACGGTGACCGGCGGCAGGATCGTGATGGACTACCGGCTGGTCCCGCTGGGCGGGCTTCCGCCGCTCCCGGAGGCCGGGCTTGTTTTTGAATGGACGGACGCCTTTGACCGGGTGACATATATCGGGCTGGGGAACTGTGAGAATTACCCCGACCGCACCGGCGGGGCGGATCAGGGAATGTATGAACAGGGGCTTGACGAGTTTTTTGAGCCCTATGCGCGCCCGCAGGAAAACGGGATGCGGTGCGATGTGCGTATGATGAAGTTTACGGGGCGGGACGGCCTTTCCGTGCGCGTGGATTCGCCGGAGGGTGTGGGCGTCAACCTGTGTAAGTGGTCGCCGCATGAGCTCGAAGCCGCTCCGGATCCCGCCGCGCTGCCGGCCAAGGAATCGCATACGATGCGCATCCTCGCTGCCCAGTCCGATCTGGGCGGAGGGGAAAGCTATTCGCTGCGCGCCGACCACCCGGTCGCCATGCGTTTTACCCTGAGTTTTATGGAGTAGAGACATCCCGCCGTGTGGAGGAACGCCGGCCGCCCTTTTTTGCTTTTCTTTTCCCTGCTTCTGTGGTAGAATTAGAAATCATGGCACGCGGTCGGACAAGGTGCCCGGTACCGGATGAACGATGAATTTTGAGGGAGGACTCTGCTTGGATATCGAGATCAACGTCCCCGGCGCACAGGACGAAAAGCGCACCGGAAAGCTCGCCGCTTTTTTTCGCGGCGGCGGGGCGGAACATACACACCGGCGGATCGTCCTGCTCGACGAGGTGCGCGGTCTGTGCGTGTTCCTGATGGTGATCTATCACCTGCTCTACACGGCTGGGGAATTTTTCCACTTTGAGACATTCTCCCTCCTGCTGGATCTCACGACACCGCTCGAACCAATTTTTGCGGGGCTGTTCATCGTGATCTGCGGGGCGTCCTCCCGCCTGTCCCACAATAATTTCCTGCGGGGGATCAAGCTGGCGGGGGTCGCGCTGCTGATCACGGCGGTGACAGGTTTTGCAATGCCGGCGCTGGGGTTTGAGGGGGCCGAGATCTGGTTCGGCGTGCTGCACATGCTTGCCGCGTGTATTTTGATCTATGCGGTGCTGGCAAAGCCGCTCAACCGGGTGCCTGCACAGATCGGGATTCTGATCTGCCTGATCCTGTATGTGTTCACGCGCTTTATTGACTGGGGGATTTTCGGGATCCCCTACGTGGATGCGATGAATATTCATCTGCCCGGGGAACTGTATGAGTGCGCATGGCTGTTCCCGCTCGGGTTCCACAGCGCCTCTTTCTACAGCGCGGACTATTTCCCGCTCCTGCCGTGGATCTTTGTGTTTATGGCGGGGGTGTTCGGCGGGGGCTGGCTGGTCCGGGCGAAGCTCCCGGAGGCCGTGTACCGCACGCACATCCGCCCGCTCGCCTTCCTGGGCCGCCATGCGCTGATCGTCTATGTGCTGCATCAGCCGGTGATCTTTGGCGTGTTTTGGCTGCTGGATCTGCTGGTGCATTGACCGGATAGGGGGACAGAAAGAATGCGTATTTCTACCAAGGGGCGGTACGCCCTGCGCCTGATGCTCGATATCGCCCGCCATGGCGAGGGCGGGTTCGTCCCGCTGCGCGATATCGCCGGGCGACAGGACATCTCCATGAAATATCTGGAGCAGATCGTCTCCCAGCTGTGTAAGGCGGGATATCTCAAAAGCGTCCGCGGCCCCCAGGGCGGATATAAGCTGGCCCGGCCGGCGCGGGAATATACGGCGGGCGAGATCCTGCGCGCCGCCGAGGGGAGCCTGTGCCCCGTCTCCTGCATCGAGGAGGATGCGGAGAAGTGCCCCCGCTATGACACCTGCGAGACGGCGGGCTTCTGGGCCGGACTGCGCGCGGTGATCGACCGGTACGTGGACGGCGTCACGCTGGAGGATTTGGAAAGCGGGGACTTTGCACCGCCCGGTTGCGGCGGATCGGAGGAGTCCGATGGGTGAGCGCGTTGTGATCGGGATGAGCGGCGGCGTGGACAGCGCCGTGTCCGCCCTGCTGTTGAAGCGGTCGGGCTATGCGGTGCACGGGGCGTTCATGGTCACCCGGGGGATGGATGAACGGGAACAGGCCGCCGCACAGGATGCACGGGCGGTCTGTACGGCGATGGAAATTCCCTTTGATACCGTGGATTTTACCACGGCTTTCCGCCGGGAGGTCGTGGATTATTTTACGCGGTCCTATCTGGCCGGGGAGACGCCCAACCCCTGCGTGGTGTGCAACCGCCGGATCAAATGGGCCGCTCTGCTCGGCTTTGCGGACCGGATCGGTGCGCCATATGTCGCCACCGGACACTATGCGCGCGTAGAGCGCCTGGAGAACGGGCGGCTGACGGTGGCCATGGCCAACGGCGGCCGCAAGGATCAGACGTATGCGCTCTGCGGCCTTTCACAGGAGCAGCTGGCCCGCACGCTGATGCCGGCGGGTCAATATTCAAAGGAACAGATCCGGCAGATCGCTGAACAGGCGCGGCTGCCCGTGGCGGCCAAGCCGGACAGCCAGGATATCTGCTTTATCCCCGACGGGGACTATGTCGGATTCCTGCGGCGCAGCGGCGCCGGGGATGGGAAAATGGGCCGTTTTACCGATACCTCCGGCGCGGACCTCGGGGCGCATCTGGGTCTGTGCCACTATACGGTCGGCCAGCGCAAGGGGCTTGGCCGGTCCTTCGGCCGGCCGCTCTATGTCTGCGCACTCGACCCGGAGAGCGGAAATGTCCTGCTCGGGGAGAATGAAGAGCTGTTCCGTACGCGGGTCGTGCTGCGGGACTTTAACGCCATGGGGCTCCCGCCGGAGCTCCCGGCGGAGGAACCGATCGCCTGTACGGGCAAGATCCGCTATAACCAGCAGGCCGCGCCGTGCCGGATCTTCCGGGCGGAGGGCCGGGTGACAGCCGAATTTGACTGCCCCCAGCGCGCCGTGACGCCGGGGCAGGCGGCCGTCTTTTACGATGATGGAGGGCGCGTGCTCGGCGGTGGGACGATCGCCCGGGAATCATTCTTTGAGCACAATGAATCGGACCGTTTACGGAGCGGATTTCATGCTTGAAACCGCCCGTTGAGGATGATCCCGCTGCGGCGGGAGAGAGAAGAGTGAAAGGGGAAAAAACATGTCAAAAAAGGCAAAAATTATCGTGGGCGTCGTGGTGGGCGTGGTCGCCGCCGCGCTGGTGGCGACGGGCATTACGCTCGGCGTCCTCTTCTCAAGCAAGGGGCCCTTTACCGGCACGGTGATCGACACGAGCACCAACGCGCCCATGGCGGGCGTGAGCGTATCCGACGGCCGCAACGTGGTCAAGACGGACGCGGACGGGAAGTTTACCCTCGACGGCTATTATAAGAGCCGGTTTGTCACCGTGACGACCCCGTCCGGCTATGTGGCGGACAGCTACTATCAGCACGTGGAAAAGGATAAGGAGACCTACGATTTCAAGCTCACCCCGAATGAAGGCATGGGGCAGGAGACGCACTCCTTTATTCAGGTGGCGGATTCGGAGGTCAATGAGGACGGCGTCGGCCCGTGGATCGACAGCATCCATCAGATGGTGGAGGAGCAGCAGCCGGCCTTTATCATCCACACCGGCGACATCTGCTATGAGGCCGGCCTCAAGCGCCACATTCAGGATATGAACTCCGAAAATATGGGCGTGCCCGTCTATTATACGATCGGCAACCACGACTATGTGGACGGCAAGTACGGCGAGGAGCTGTTTGAGAGCGTCTACGGCCCCGTGTGGTATTCGTTTGAGGTGGGCAACATCCACTACGTCGTCACGCCGTTCCAGAACGGTGCGGATTATAAGTCCGGCTACAACGAGAACGACCGCTGGCGCTGGCTGGCAAACGATCTGGCCAATACGGACCCGGATATGAAGGTGGTCATGTTCAACCACACCGTCTCCCCGGAGGAGGACTACGTCTTCCAGTTCGACAAGCAGACGCTCGACCTCAAGGCGCATAATCTGGTCGCGTGGATCTATGGGCACTACCACTATAACTACATCGACGAACGGGACGGCGTTGTCAACATCTGCACCTCCCAGCCGGGCGGCGGCGGGATCGACTCCTCCGTCAGCGGCAGCCGGCTGATCACCCTGGACGGGGAGGGGAATCTGACGACGCAGATGTTCTACTACGACTTCACGGGCGAACCCGCCGCACCGGAAAATAGTGTGTGGAGCACGCAGCTGGACGGACGCGTGCTGTTTACGGACACTGTGGCCTCTCCGGACGGCAGCAGGATCTATACCGCCACGGTGGGCGACGACGTGCCGGGCAAGTGCGGCATCTACTGCCTGGATGCAAACACGGGCGAGATCGTCTGGAGCGCCGCAACGGGGAATTCCGTCAAAAACAACCTGATTTATCAGGACGATAAAATTTACACGCAGGATACGGAGGGCCGCGTCTACTGCCTGAACGCATTGGACGGCAGCGAGGTGTGGACGGCCCAGGTGGATCTGCAGCGCTCGCTGGGCACGAGCTCCGGATTGTGCATGGACGAGACGGCCGTCTACGCGGGTTCCGCCTCCGATGTGAGCGCCTACAATGCCCAGACGGGCGAAAAGCTGTGGGAATACCACCGCAACCGCGGGGAAAATTCCCCGGCGGAGTTCGTCCTTGCGGGCGATAAACTGATCCTCAGCTCCCATTGGGACGCCATCTTTGCCCTCAATAAGAGTACCGGTGAGCTGCTTTGGGAGAATATGGACGACGACATCCGCTTCCGCAGTTCGACGCCGGTCGCGATCGATGACAGCCGCCTGCTGGTGGCCGATGACGACGCCGTCGCCATCGTCAATCTGGAAAACGGCGAGATCACCAAGACAAACTTTGAAGACTACAACTTCGGCTCCAGCGGACAGCCGGTCCTCGATGGGAATATTGCCTATCTGCCCACGGCGACCAAGGGGATCGTTGCCTTCAATCTGGATACGAAGCAGATCGTCTGGGAGATGCAGCCGGGTACGGCGCTCGCCTTTACCGCCTGCTACACCAATGCGAAAAACGCCCTCACCGTAGAGGGGACGCCCGTGCTCTCCGGCGAGGAGCTGATTTTCGCCGCGTCGGACGGGTACCTCTATCGGATCTCCAAAGCGGACGGCTCTGTCCTCTCTAAGACGGCCGTCGGATCCCCCGTCTTTGGCAAAGTCGTGCTCTGTGAGGACGGGTCTGTGATCCTCGGCGACTTCTCCGGCAGAGTCACACGCCTGACGGCAGGGCAGGAATAAAAACACAGCACATCGGCCCCCATTCACCGCAGAATGGGGACCATCTTTTTGAATGGGAGGGGCGCGCGCGCTGCCCGCTGCCGAGCGCGCGGCCGAGGGGGCGTTTTCTTCATCGTCCCCTGCCGCAGGCGCCGGCTTTGGGGGCACAGCATGTCACAGGATCGTTGAAAGTGTGCCCTCGCCCGCAGGCCCGGTCAAAGCCTGTGGCTTTTGTACGCCAAAACACACATACAAAAAAACAGCCACCCGATTGGATGGCTGTGTGCAGGTGTCGGCGCCGACCTATTTTCCCGGGCAGCTTCCCGCCAAGTATCTTCGGCACGAGTGAGCTTAACTACCGTGTTCGGAATGGGAACGGGTGGACCCTCATCGTAATAAACACCGACTGTGAGAACGTGTCGCGCTCTCCCAAGTGCCTGATTAGTATATCATATCCTGACGCGGCTGTCAACACTTTTTTATAAAAAAATCCCGCACCCCTCTTCTCCGGGGGGGCGGCCCCGATCGGGGAGAAGGGGCGCGGGATCTGCACGTTACAGTTTCCGCTTCAGTCGTTTGTCGATCCGGGTTGCCAGATGCGTGCCAACGCTCTGGAACACCTGAACAAAAATTACCAGGAACACCACAGCCACCACCATGATCAGATATTTATACCGATAGTAGCCGTAGTTGATGGCGATTTTTCCCAAGCCGCCGCCGCCAATGATACCGCTCATGGCCGAATAGCTCAGGATGGTGGTGATCGCAATCGTGAAGTTGGAGATCAGGGAGGGGACGCTCTCAGGGAGCATTACCTTGACCACAATCTGGAACGGCGTGGCGCCCATGCTCTGGGCGGCCTCAATGATATTGGGGTCCACCTCCCGCAGACTGCCCTCCACCAGACGCGCCACAAACGGGAAGGATGCGATGACAAGCGGGACGATGGAGGCCACCGTCCCCACGGAGGTGCCCACGATCGCCCGCGCGAGCGGGAAAGCCATAATCATCAGAATCAGGAAGGGGACGGAGCGCAGCAGGTTGATGACGATGCCCAGCACATGGATCACGCCGCGCGGCAGCGGCAGGATGCCGTCCTTTCCGCCCGTGGCCAGCAGGACGCCCAGCGGAAGCCCGATCACGATGGCCAGCGCAGTGGAGAGCACGGTGACGTAGAGCGTCTCCCAGATCGCCAGCGGGAATTCGTCCTTCAGGACCTGAAGCATCTCGGTCCATGCCTCGACCGAAAAAATTCGTTCATTCATCGCCCTGCACCTCCTCTGCAAAGATATCATCCGTGCTCTGCAAATATTGAATCACACGGTCCATCTGTTCCCGGTCCCCCGGGATGCTCAGGAGCATGTTGCCGTACGCCCTGCCCCCGATGCTGCGTGTGGACGCGCCCAGAATGTTGGCCGCCACATTCAGCTCCATCGCCAGCCTTGCGATCAGCGGCGTCCCGGCGGCCTGCGCGCCGTTAAACACCACGCGGATCCGGTGCTCCCCCGGCGTCTCGATCGACGCCTCGCACGGGATATTCGGGAAGACGAGCCGACGGGCCGCTTCCGACTGCGGGGCGGTAAACACGCTGCTCACTGCCCCCTCCTCCACGACGGAGCCGTGATCCAGGATCGCGACGCGGCTGCAGATCTCCTCCACCACGCTCATCTGGTGGGTGATCACGACCACCGTAATGCCTGTCCGGTGATTGATGTCGCGGATCAGCTCCAAAATAGTGTGCGTCGTCTGCGGATCCAGGGCGCTGGTGGCCTCATCGCACAGCAGGATTTTGGGATCGGTTGCCAGCGCGCGGGCGATGGCAACGCGCTGCTGCTGCCCGCCGGAGAGCTGCGCCGGATAGGCGTTTGCCTTATCCGGCAGGCCCACCGTCTCCAGCAGCTCCATGGCCCGTGCGCGGGCCTCCTTTTTCTTCATGCCGCCCAGCTCCAGCGGAAAGCAAACATTTTTCAGGCAGGTGCGCTGCATCAGCAGGTTAAAGCCCTGAAAAATCATCGCCACCTCCCGCCGCATGGCGCGCAGCTCGGCCTTGCTCATCTGTCCCAGATCCCGGCCGTCGATCTCCACGCTGCCCTGCGTAGGGCGCTCGAGCATATTGATGCAGCGGATCAGCGTACTCTTCCCGGCGCCGCTCATGCCGATGATCCCATAGACATCCCCGTCCGCGATCGTCAGCGAGACATCCCGGAGCGCATCGACGTTCCCGTCGGACGTCTGGAAGGACTTGGACAGGTGCTTGATTTCAATCATGGTGTTCCCCCTCCGATCGGACCGGATCAGGCGTTAGCGATCGCGTCCAGCGAAGTCTGGCGGCCGCCGTAGATGCCGATCGGCTCCACGTGGATTGCCCCGACGGAGACGAGGTGCGTGCCGTTCTGCGCGTTAAAATCGTCCAAATAGGGCTTGTGCTGGAAGTAATTGGCGTCCACCTCTCCGGACTCCACTACATTGTTCGGAATGATGTAGTCGTTAAACTCTTGGATCTCCAGGGTAATGCTGCGCTGCGCGAGGATCTCCTTGGCCACTTCCAGGATCTCCGCATGCGGGGTGGGGGAGGCGGCGACGGTGATCGTCTGACCGGCGAGCGCATCGTAATTGACGGAGTCGTCAAAACCGTCTGTCGGATTCTCCACCACGCTCACGACGGAGCCCTGGTACTTTTCGTTGATAAAGTCCGCAACCTGCTGGCTCTCCAGCGCGGCCTTGAGCGCCCTGGTCTTATCCGTGTTCTCGTTGCCCTCCTTTACGGTCAGCACATTGCCGTAGGCGGAGGAGGAGCCCTCAATAGCCAGCGAATCCGTCAGCGGGTTCAGGCCGGCGTTGATCGCAAAGTTGGAATTGATGACGGCGTAGTCCATATCCTGCAGGATGTTGGGGATCTGTGCAGCCTCAACCTCCTTGAAGGTGATGTTGTGCGGATTCTCCACGATATCGCGCACGGTGGCGGTGATCCCCACCCCGTCTGCGAGCTTGATGTAGCCCTGCTCCTGCAGCAGCAAAAGCGCGCGCGCCTCATTGGTCGTGTCGTTCGGGACGGCGATCGTCAGAGTCTGTGAACAGGCGGACAGGGAAAAGACGGCCGCCGCGGCTATCGCAGCCGCAAGAATAGTGGAAACGAGCTTTTTCATAAAAATCATTCTCCTTTTATCGTGATCTTAAAAGCATGTATCGTGTTCTTTCCTCCGTTTGGAGGGAATCCCCTGGCTTGCGGCGTCACATTCGCCCGTTGCGGATATTGCTGCGGATCATCAGGGCGGTCAGGCTCTTCATGGCCGGCCCTCCTTTCCAAAATTTTTAAAGAAAAAACGGGAGGCTCCCGATGGAACCTCCCGCCAGATCTTCACACTGCCGTCTTACAGGGTGGCAGCCCGATCCGGATCCATGGAAAGCACATCGGAAAAAGCGGCACGGCAAAGCATGCACATGGTGCCCATGCGCATTCCCATCATCTTCATGGCGGATGTGTAAAGCCTTTTCACAGCGCTTCCCCCTTCCCGGAAACGAACTTTAAGTTAATGCGATTATAGCACCGGGCGCCCGTCCTGTCAATAGCAGGGAAAAATTTTTTCACGCCGGGGAGAGAAAAGGCGCCTTATGCCCGGCTTTGCCGAGTTTTGCAGTGCTCATGCGTCCGGTCCCCGTCCGCGATCCCGCCGGCGGCAAAAATCCTGCTTTTTGGCGAATATCATTTTAAAAAGCATGAAAAACAATTATATTTCTTTTATAAAAGGATATTATAGCCGTTTTCGTTGTTTCCGATCCCGGACCGCGTTATAATTATCCACAAAGAATTCAGCCTGATATGGAGATCATCATATAATATGCACAAAAAGGGGAGGAAATAGAAAATGAATCAACCATTGGACGGCGCCGCTCTTCCGCGTGCTGCCTGTCCCGAGGAAGCGGGCGTCTCCACCGCGGAGCTGACCGCCTTTGTCCGCGACCTGGAGGAGAGCGGCATCGCCAACCACTCGTTTATGATCCTGCGCCACGGCGTGGTGGCGGCCGAGGCCTTCGTCCCGCCGTTTGCGCCGGAGATCCCGCACGCCCTCTACTCCTTCAGTAAAAGCGTATCCGCCACGGCGGTGGGCTTTGCCATTGATGAGGGGCTGATCTCTCTGGACACGCTGGTCAAGGATGTGTTTCCGGAGTACAAACAGCGCCGGCCCGACGAAAACTACCAGCGCCTGACGGTCCGCCATCTGATGACCATGACGAGCGGCCGCGAGCCGAGCCTGATCGCCGACAAGGCCAAAATCGACTGGATCCAGAACTTTATCGACGCGCCCGTCAAAAGCATGCCGGGCGAACAGTTCCGCTATACAAATGAGAACATTTACATGCTCTGCGCCATTGTCAGCCGTGTGTCCGGCATGAGCGTGGTGGATTACCTCACCCCGCGCCTGTTTGAACCGCTGCACATCGACCGCCCATTCTGGGAGACGGATCAGAAGGGCATCGAGGCCGGCGGCTGGGGCCTGTACCTGAAGACGGAGGATATGGCGAAGTTTATCCTCTGCTATCTCAACAAGGGCGTCTATAACGGCAGGCAGGTCATCCCGCAGTGGTTTGCCGAGGACGCCGTCAAGCCGCTGGTGGACAACCGCAATAACGAGGCGGAGCAAAACGACTCCTCCAACGGGTACGGCTACTGCTTCTGGCACAATTATCACGTGGAAAACTGCTCCCGCGCGGACGGCATGTTCTCCCAGTTTGGGATCCTGATGCCGGATTACGACGCGGCGCTGATCTTAACGGACGGCCACCCGGATGAGCAGTATGTGCGCGACTGCATCTGGCGCCACTTCCCGAAGGCGTTCCAAAACGTCAGGGAGGCCCCCTCCCCGGAAGAGGCGGAGGAATACCGGGCGCTGATCGCCTCGCGCAGGATCCCGCCGCTGCCCCGCCGGCAGCACTCCCCACTGGAGAAAGCCCTCAGCGGCCGGCGCATGCGCTTTAATAAGACGGTGCTGCTCAACGCCTTTGGCTATCCCATGAGCATGCTGCCCCTGCCGGTGACTTACATGACGACGGATAAGGCCGGCAATATCGACAACGTATCGCTCCTCTTTGACGGCGACGTCTGCCGCATCCTCTGGAGCGAGGGGGACGAGATGAACTGCGTCCCCTGCGGCATGGACGGGCGCTACCACCGGGGAAAGATGCGCCTGGGCGGTATTGATTACGTCACCCTCGCCAGCGCAGCCTGGAAAAACGAGGTGCAGCTGGAGATGGAGATCCGCCCGATCGAGACGGTGGCCTCGCGAAAGCTGCTCTTCACCTTTAATATGGAGAAGGGCGTCGTCTCCATCCGGCCGGGAAGCACGCCGGACATCATGGAGCTGGCCCGATCTCTCGCGCCCGCGATGGACTCCCTCGTGACGAACGGGACGGTGAACAGGGCCCTGAAAAAGGCCCTGAGCCACGCCGGCGAAATCATCGAGCCCACGCTGATCGGGCGGATCCTGAAATAAGAGAGACGAGAGGAGTATTTGCTTGAGTGCCTGTAAAATTGCCGTTCTCTGCATGATCTGTGCGGAGATCGTCTTTGTCCCCCTGTTTATCAAGGCCCAGTGGCCGAAGAAAACCACAAAGTCCCTGATTTTGAAGATGATCTGTGCCTCCCTGTTTGTGGCGATCGGCGTGACGGCCATGATCGACGCGGAGAACACCTCGCTCTACGCCATTCTAATGGTGATCGGGCTCATTATGTGCTGGTTTGGGGACCTTTTTCTGCATGTATCGCCCAAACAGATCTACTTTTTCATCGGGCTCATCTTTTTCCTGACCGGCCATGTCTTTTTTGCCTCGGCGTACACCATCGCCGTGAAGGATATGTTCCCGGAGGCATCAATATTCGACTGGCGGGAAATGCTGGCCATCGCCGCCCTGCTGATTTTCGGGATTTTCGGGCGCCGGCGCACCATGACGCACAAGCTGGGGAAGGCGCAGATCCCGGTGCTGATCTATGCCGCCGTGCTGATCACTATGTTTGTCAAGGCGTGTTCGCTTGGCGTCCGGTACGGCCTGTCCGACCTGCCGTACAATATTGCGGTCTGTCTGCTGCTGTGTATCGGGGCGGGACTTTTCGTCGTATCGGACAGCACGCTCGTCTATATCAATTTTGACAAGCGGAGGACGTTCCGCCTCAAGGCGGTCAATCTGGTCACCTACTTCGGCGCGCAGGTCCTGCTCGCATCCAGCATCCTGTTCATTCGATGAGAGAGATTTTTATATAGACAAACACAGCCGCCGGATTTTCAAGGTCCGGCGGCTGTGTGTTTTGCGAATCAATCCGAAAAGCTGCGCAGTACGGCGTCGCGCGCCTCGGGCGGGATCTGCGTGATGGGGATAATCGGAGCAGGCTCTCCCCTGCACTCGAGCAGCTCCTTTTCAAACCAGGCGACGTCGTGCCATGCGCCGCACTTGTAGCCTGTGTGGTGATATACGCCCAGCAGTCGGAATCCCATGCCGATGTGCAGGCGCTGGCTCTTTTCGTTGGGGAGGGTGACGCCGCCGTACACATTGCGCACGCGCTGCATTTTGAGCAGCTCCAGGAGCGCGCCGTAAAGGCGGCTGCCCAGCCCGCGGGAAACGGCGCTGCGCTCCAGATAGACGGAGAGCTCGGCGTTCCACCCATAGGCCGCCCGCTCCATCTGGCGGTGCGCGTAGGCGTAGCCGACCGCTTTCCCCTCTTCTTCACACACCAGATAAGGATATTGGGCGGAAATATCCCGAATCCTGTCCGAAAACTCCTCTGCCGTGGGGCAGACGCATTCAAACGTGATCGGCGTATCCAGATACTGGGCATAAATCTCCGCCAGTTTCTGCCCATCCTCCGGGGCCGCCATTCGAATCCGCATCCCGTTCATCTCCGTTCCGGCGGTTTTACCGCCTGAAATACAACAGAAAAGGCACTTCACAGCGGAAGTGCCTGTATCGCTCCCCGTGTGCCGTTATGCGGCAGGCCTGCGGGAACGGGGCCGCCGGGTCCGCGTACGGGCCGAGGCCGCTGCCGGGAGGGCCTGACGCTCGCTGCGGCGGACCTCCTCGCGCACGCCGTACACATCCTCCTCCCGCAGCTGGACACCGCGCGCGGTTCTCCGGCTGCGCAGGCGCATGGCCACTCGCCGCTCAAAGGCGATGAGCTTCTTCTCATTCAAAAGCGCCACAATAAACAGTAAAACGGCCAAAGCCTCAAATACAGTCCTGATGATGATCTCCGCCGGCATCTTCAACAACCCCCATCTGCCCAAACGAATTAAAACGTTTGTTCTATCTGGTATTTATTATATCATATCTCCGGGAAAAGTCAAGCAAATGTTCGAAACATTTGTTTAATGTCCCGTTTATCGGGTGACTTTATTTTTGCATTTTTATTATATCACAATATATGGGTAATGTCAATTTTGCACCCACAATTTGCAGGATTAACTTTTTGTAAAAATTCTCCCCAAAGCCTCTGTTTTCGGACAAAACTGCCCCATTGCGCCAAAAGGAAACAGAAAACGCGTTTTTAGACGACGGACAGTCAGGCGCCGTAAATAAAGCGGTGCAGGTTCCGCGCCGCCGTGTCATAGTCATAGACCCAGACCCACTTCCCCTCCAGGCCCGGGTAGTTCTGCCCGCCGTAGGCATTTTCCGCAGTACCGGGGATCGTGATCGTCTCCAGCGTAATGTCCCGCGAGAGGAGCGGCAGATAGGCGGCGAGCTCCGAATACGTCATGGAGGTCTCCGCCATCCCAAGCAGTGTTCGCAGAATGGACGGATAGCGAATCGCGGGCAGCTCCCGCACGCGGCTGTAGATGGCCGCCAGGACGGCCCACTGGCGGCGCACGCGCTCCCGATCGCTGTCGATTTGGCGAATTCGCGCGTACAGGGCGGCCTGCGCCCCGCTGAGGCGCACCTTCCCCGGCCGGGTGAGGGGCGAGTCAGCCCCCGCGTGCAGATTGATCTGTTCCATCTCCGCCTGCGTGATCTCCAGATCGATCCCGCCGATCAGATCTACCGCATCCGCCAGACGGTACATGTTGACCGCGACATAGTCCGCAATATTCATTTTAAAATTCCGATTCAGCGTCTGGATCGTGATCTCTGCCCCGTACCGCCGGTATACGTCCGTCAGCTTCATGGAGCCGCGGTCCGCCACATGGATCCAGCTGTCCCGGAGAATGGAGGCCAGGCACACGCGCCCGGACGTCCGATCCACACTGGCGATCATCACCGTATCCGCCCCGCCGGAAAAGGACGCGGCATCGCGCGTATCCACGCCGAAGACGGCAATGTTCACGATCTCCCCATATTTGGCGCTGCCGGGGGACTCCCTCTCCGCTTCTCCGCCGCCGCTCGTTCCGCTGCTCCCGTCCGCCTGCGTCCCCTCCGGGAACTCATATATGGAGAGATTTTCCTCATCGATTTTCACACGGTCGATCCCGCGCAGGATATAGACCCCCACCCCCAGCGCCACGGCTGCCGCCGCCGCAAGGATCAGCCCTGCCGCCGTCAGTACGCGCAGCCAGACGCGCGCACCGGTGCGTTTGCGCCCTGCCATCTCTACCGCCCTCCCATAGAAAAAGCCGGCCCCCAGATCGGGGCCGGCCGCTTGTTTCGGTCAGCTGTATTTGTGAACGATCTCCTGCATTTCTCCAAATCGGGCTTCCATCTCCTCCACAAGGCGGAACTGTGTGCGCGCGCGCACCAGATTGTGGGTGGGGTACTCCGTCTTAAAATACGTATCCCCCTGCAGGTAGTCCGTCAAAAAGCGCATCCCGCACTCCAGCGTGAGCAGGCGCGCCCCCCAGGGGAGGTATTCCTTCTCCGCCGGGGTCAGCACATCCCCCGCCGCCTCCAGATAGCCCCGGGTATACGCCTCAAAGAGATCCATGTCAAAATGCACCTTGCCGAGATCCGGCTCATCCTCCGCCGCTGTGGACGCCCCAAAGCGGATGGAGTCCCCGT
This sequence comes from uncultured Oscillospiraceae bacterium, assembly GCA_949293315.1. Lineage (GTDB taxonomy): Bacteria > Bacillota > Clostridia > Oscillospirales > Acutalibacteraceae > Onthovicinus. The sequence continues at coordinate 22,077 of CASFCH010000037.1, forward strand.
AGTCGCTCAGCGCGAGACCGGGCATGATGGTGTCCAGATCGATAATACACAGCCCCCTCTTGGTATGCGCATCAAAGAGGATATTATTCAGCTTGGTGTCATTGTGCGTCACGCGAAGCGGCAGATTTCCGGCGCGCACCTGCTCCATCAATACGCCGCAGTCCTTCTCCCGATCGAGAACAAAGCGGATCTCCCGGCGGCAGGTCCGCTCCCGGTTTTTCACATCGCGCTTGAGCGCGCGCTTGAAATCGGCCAGGCGGCTCTCCGTATCGTGGAACTTCGGGATGGTCTCGTGCAGCGTCTGGGCCGGATAACCGCTGAGCTGCTTGAGGAAGCGGCCAAAGCTGTACGCGGACTGGTAGAACTGCTCCGCATTCTCCGCGGACTGGTAGCATACGGAGTCGGAGATATAGTTATAGCAGCGCCAGGGGAAGCCGTCCGTATCTTCAAAGTAATTTTCGCCGGTCTTGGTCTTGATATAGCTGAGCGTCTCGCGGTCGGGGTCGCCGCCCTCCTCCCGGATGACGCGGCGCAGATATTCCGTCACGCCGAAAATATTTTCCATGACCTCATCGGGATTTTTAAATACGTTTTTATTCACCCGCTGGAGCACATACATCAGCTCGTCCTCGCCGCTTTCGTTGGGCATGTAGACCGCGTACGTCTCGTTGATATGACCCGCCCCAAACGGCCGGACGTAGCTGCACCGGTTGCCAAAGCCGAACGCGTAGAGCGCATCCTCGAGCGCGCCGCTGTCCACCCCGTCGATCTTCCGGCGGCGGGCATAGAGCACCTTGCCGTCCGCCACCTTCCTGCACTTGCCGACATGGCAGTAAGCCCGGATCACACTGCCCAGGCTGATGTGGCAGCCGGCCTCCAGCACGGCGTCATGGTCCACGACAGATCCGCTGTTGACCAGACAGGCAGTCCCCAGCTGCGCTCCGGTGTTAATGACGGCCCGCGGCATCACAAAGCACCCCGCACCAATCTGCGCGCTGGGGCTGATAACGGCGCTCGGATGGACAATGGGCGGTACGGTATATCCGCACGCCAGGAGCTTTTCCACCCAGCTCAGGCGCAGCTTGTTATCGCCAAACGCCGCCACCGCGCAGTCATACGCACCGCGAAAGTCGCTGTAATCGACCAGCTTCCCGACCACGCAGCTCTCTTTTTTGGCGTCGTCCAGAAAGGAGACCTTTTCATATTCTCCGGAGGATGCGGCCATCTCATAGATCATATGGCCCATTCCGCCGGCGCCCAGAATCAGCAAATTCGGCATATCGCTGCACCCTTCCCATGTTTTGAATTTTTATTCTGCAAACTGCCCGCGGCAGCCGAAACGGAATCTGCCGCCGCGGGAGGGATTGTTTTGTTTAGTATATCATTTTTACCACAGACAGGCAAGCGACCCCGGAAATTTTCATAAAAGCGCTCTGTTATCCATTATATCCGCCGCAGCCTTTTTCATGACTGGGCGCTGAAAAAACGCCGGGCGGACAGTTTCCCCTGCCGCCCGGTAAAAACGCCTTTCTTTGAGCCCGCGCTTCCCTGCGTGAGGTGTGCTTGAAGGCCGAACAGGCGATCCGGGCGCGACTTTTGCGGCAGGTGAGGAACGCAGAATGCGTGGAAAAAAACTTAAAAAGCCCGCCACAGACGACAAAGCGCTTGCGGCGGGCTGGAGCTACTGGTCAGAATCGAACTGACAACCTGCTCATTACGAATGAGCTGCTCTGCCATTGAGCCACAGTAGCAAATGATCTTGTTTTTCAGATGCCACTATATTATAATAAAATCACCGGCAGATTGCAAGTGCTTTTTTAAAATTTCTTGTCCTGCCCTGTTTTTCCGCCCGCAGGTGGGCAGAATGATACCAGAAGGAGGTCTGTTTCATGATTACAGATAAGAGAAAGGTGGCCCTGATCGGCACCGGCCTGGTGGGGATGAGCTACGCCTACGCCGTCCTGAATCAAAACATCTGCGACGAGCTGCTGCTCATCGACATTGATAAAAAGCGCGCCGCCGGGGAGGCGATGGACCTCAACCACGGGCTGGCCTTCTCCGGATCCCACATGAAGATATCCGCGGGCGAGTACGCGGACTGCACGGATGCGGACATCGCCGTGATCTGTGCGGGCGTGGCCCAGAAGCCGGGCGAGAGCCGCATCGATCTGCTGCAGCGCAACACCGCCGTGTTCAAATCCATCGTGGAGCCGATCGTTGCCTCGGGCTTCAAGGGCATTTTTTTGATCGCGACCAATCCCGTGGACATTATGACGCACGTCACCCTCCGGCTTTCGGGGTTTGCCCCGAGCCGCGTCATCGGGACGGGCACCACGCTGGACACCGCGCGCCTGCGCTACCTGATCGGCGATTACTTTGCCGTGGATCCGCGCAATGTGCACGCCTACGTCATGGGGGAACACGGGGACAGCGAATTTGTCCCGTGGTCGCAGGCGATGATCGCCACCAAGCCCGTGCTCTCCGTGATCGGCGAATCCGGCGGGAGGTATTCCAGCGGCAAGCTGGAGGAGATCAGTACGGAGGTGCGCACCGCCGCGGAAAAGATCATCGAGGCCAAACGCGCCACCTACTACGGGATCGGCATGGCGCTTGCGCGTATCACCCGCGCGATCTTCGGCGATGAGAACAGCGTGCTGACCATCTCGGCGATGCTGGGCGGCGAGTACGGGCAGACGGACGTCTATGCCGGCGTCCCCACCATTGTCAACCGGGACGGCGCGCAGGGAATCATCTCCCTCTCCCTGACGCGGGAGGAGCTGCTCAAATTCCAAAACTCCTGCGAGCTGCTGCGCGAAGTGTATGGCTCCATCGATTTTAAGCAGTAACCGCTGATTCTTTCACAGGGGCACGGGCCGCCAAATTCAGACGGCCCGTGCCCCTGTATGTAAAGCCGTGATTTTTATCCGCGCGGTCGGATCGTCACCTCGCCCGAGCGCAGGCGGGCGGTCGCGCCGTCCGGGGTGCGGACCACGAGTGCGCCGTCTGAGCCGATGTCCACGGCCACGGCGTCGAACTCCTGCGTGGGGGTGAAGACGCGGATCGGCCGCCCCAGGATCATGGAACGAGCGCGGTATTCCCCGATAAAATCACCCCGGCGCACCATATCCTCCAGTCCGGAGAGCTGGTTGAGAATTTCCGCGGCCAGCCGCTCGCGCGGCGGATGGGGTTCGCCTTCCGGGATCACGCTGCCGACGATCTCCTTTAGTTCCGCCGGAACCTGTGCGCGCGGAAGGCAGTAGTTGATGCCGATTCCGATCACCACGCTTTCGATCCGCCCGCTCGCCATATCCGTGACCGCCTCCGTCAGGATCCCGCAGATCTTTTTCCCCCGCAGGAAGAGGTCGTTGACCCATTTGATTTCCGGTTCATATCCGGTCACGGCACTGACGGCGCGGCAGACGCAGACGCAGACCGCCGTCGTGATCAGAACCGTCTGTTCCGGATCAAGCGACGGACGCACAATGGCGCTCATGTAGATCCCCCCGGGCGGGGAAAAAAAGGCGCGGCCGCGGCGCCCGCGCCCCCCGGTCTGACGCAGGGCGAACACCGCCGCCGTATCCGTATCGCCCGCCAGGACCCGCCGTTTGGCCTCCGCATTGGTCGAGTCGATCGACGGGAGCACCGCGATCCGATCCGCGAGCTCCGGCCGGTTCAAGTACGGCCGGATGCTCCCCGGGGAAAGAGGCCCCTCCGTCTCCGGCCCCGAGACGCCCGCCTTTTTTGTAGACAAAATAATCGCCCCCATTGTTCAGCTGATATAGTCAGTATATCACAGAGGTGGTCATCGCACCACCCTACAGGGCTATATCCGCGTCCGATAATTGCCTGTGACGGAAACGTCCTCATTAAAGATGATGAAGGCGTCCGGGTCGGCCCTGAGGATCTCGCGGCGGAGCTTGATCGCCTCCTTTTTGGAGGCAATCGTCTGGAGGATGTTGGTCTCCTCCCCGGTGTAGCCGCCGTACCCCTTCCAGCAGGTGACGCCGCGGCCGATCGTGCCGATGACGAGTTTTTCCATGTTCGGCTTTTTGGTAATGATCACGCAGTCGAGCGTCACGTTCTGCAGGTGCACCTTGTCCAGCGCCAGAGCGGTGACCACGCTGAAGAGAACGGAATAGACGACCGTCTCCAGATCCGTCATGATCAGGCAGGAGCCGAAGACGAAAATATTTAAAATGATCAGCATCCTGCCCACGCTGAAATTGGGATTTTTACTGCAAAAATATACGCCGAGGATCTCCTCCCCGCCGCCGCAGCCGCCGGAGAGCAGCGTCATTCCGGCCCCGACCCCGGCCAGCAGGCCGCCCACGATGCAGGAGATCAGCCTGTCGTGCAAAACCGGCGCCGCGGGGATCGGGATCACGGTGAGCAGCACGGCGTACAGGGGCACGCAGATCATCGTCTTGACAAAGAAGCCCCGGTCGAGTTTATACGCCATGAAGAGCAGCGGAATATTGATCAGGTAATAAATGATGCCGGAGAGCGGGAGAGAGCCCAGCTCCAGATGCAGGAACCGGACACAGATGTACTCGATCACCTGCGCGATCCCGAGGAATCCGCCGTTGAACATCCCGTGCGGGATGATAAACACATTCAGCCCTACGGAAAACACGGCCGAGCCCACCGTGAGCAGCAGCAGGGATTTTACCGTAAGGATCTTGTCCCGTGTCATCTGATGATACACCTCTCCGTTTCGCGAATGCTTCCAGTATATCACAAAACGCGCGATCGGGGAAGCACCGCCTCCGTTCCACCCCGTTTTTTGCAAATGACAGCGCGGCGGATGCCGTAAGGCGTCCGCCGCGCTGCAAAAGAGGAAAGAAAAGAAATGAAAAAATATATGAAAAAGGGCTGTTACACCCTTTCGGGCTGAGTCACGCGGGAGGGGATCTCTCCCGTAGTCATGTGGTACATGTTCGCATCCTCATCCACCATGGTGATCGGCAGATCGGGCAGCAGCATCCGCACGGACGCGATAAAGGGGGATGTGATATCCTTCGGGAAGCCCATGATCACAACGGACGCGTTCATCTTCTTTAAAAAGCTCGCCGTCAGGATCGCGGGATTGTCGCTGAAATAGACGCTCATCCGGGCGCCGGCTCCGCGGCAGGCCTCGTGCAGGAGCTCCATTGCCCCGGGGTCGGGGGCGTAACAGTCCTTTACGGGCTGGACGTTGAGCACCTCCAGACGCAGGCCGTGTTCATCAGAAATTTTTTTACCGGCATCGATCAGGCGTTTGCAGGACGCCTGCTGCGTCACACAGACCACCGCACAGGGGGCCTTGTTCATCTGATTTCACCTCCTTTTTGATGATGGTATTATCATACAGGAAGTTTATTGCACGAATAAAAGGAAAAAATGTACAGTCCGTTAATATTTCAGGAAGATTCCGTTACGGCTGCGCGGGCGGTTCCGGGGGCGCCGAAGCCGGGCGCATCTCCTCCGCCGGTGCGAGCGGCAGCATCACGGTGGCCTTGAACAGGTCGCCGTCGATGTCGATCGTAAAGCGCCCGCCCTGCTTTTCACACAGGTTCTGCGCGATGGAGAGGCCCAGCCCGCTGCCCTCCGTGGAGCGGGATTCATCCCCACGCACAAAGCGCTCCATCAGCTCCTCCGGGCTGATATTCAGCTCCTCGCGGGAGATGTTTTTGACCGTCAGCACGCCGAACGCCCCCTCGGTGCGCACGTCGATATATGCGCGCGTGCCGGGTACGGAGTACTTGCGCACGTTGGAGAGCAGGTTCTCCACCACGCGCCATGTCTTCTGGCTGTCCGCCCGGACGACCGGCTGCTCCTGCGGCGTGTTGATCACCACGGTCACGCCCTGATTGGCGAGCGCATCCTCGTTCTCCCCCACGGCCTGCACGGCCATTTCATACAGGTTCAACCGGATCGGATGGAATTCAATATTGCCCGTGGACGCCTTGGACGCCTCCACCAGGTCCTCGATCAGGTGCTTGAGCCGGTCGGACTTGTTCTGGAGCACGGTGATATATTCCTGCGCCTGCGGGTCCGGGATGTCGCATTTGGCGAGCAGGCCGGTGTAATTGATGATGGAGGTCAGCGGGGTCTTCAGATCGTGCGAGACATTGGTGATCAGCTCCGTCTTGAGCCGCTCGCTCTTGAGCGCCTCGTCCACTGCGGAGCGCATCCCGTCGCGCAGGTGGATGATATCCTGGGCAAAGGGGACCATCCACCTGGGAAATCCGGCCGTGTCGATGGTGACGTTCAGGTTGCCGGACTGGACCTCGCGCGTATATTGCATCAGCTTGTCGAGCGATACGATGGCGCGCCACAGGGCTAGCACCACAAACACATTGACAAACACGGGCAGCACCGGGATCAGTGAGAGCGGGATCATCACCACAAAGTAGAGGATCAGACGCCGGCGGATGGCTGTCCGCAGGCTCTTGAACGAATAGCTGAAGTACATTTTTACGCGGCGCCCCAGGTTTTTCCATCCGCGGCCCATGGCAGCGAGCACGGTGCGCTTCCAGTAGTGCCCGGCCTTTGCGTTGCGGGAGATGGACATGCACAGCTCCATCAGGAACGCCGACGCCGCCAGACTGAAGAGCATCGGGAGGCTGTACTCTCCTGCATAATCCCAGACGGTGAACGGCCCTGTATTATTCCAGTTTTGATAGTTATCATAGGACCACAGAAAGCCGATCCCGGAACAGGCGGCCAAGCCCAGCCCGAGGAGCAGGTGCAGATCGTTCGGGATGGCGTCCAGCACATTCCTCAGCACCGGGACGCGCCCGGTGATCGTCCCGCCAAAGCGCTCCACCTTCCTGTAGTACATCTCCGTCCCCTCCTCGGGGAGCGGTCCGCGGCCCGCACAGCACAGCGCCAGCGCGAAGGAGACGGCAAAGATCACCGCACACACCGCCGCGTACGGCGCAGCGGCAGACGTCATGGCAATCCTGCCTTGAAACGCGGTAAAGCTGTAGAAAAAGTTCGTGTTAAACCACGCGGTTGTTCCCCGCAGCGCATTGATATCGACCCCGAGGTAAAAATCCACGGTGAGGTCCGTGTAGTTCAGATCGGTCGTCACCGGGGTAAAAAGTGCCCCCGATGCGGTCGGCTCTGCACTTTCCTCTTCAGGGGAGCCGTCCGCCTGGGTAAATGGGACCGTCGTCTCCTCCTGGTACACCCGTGTCTCCCAGGGGAACAGCTTCCGCTCCAGCGTCCGATCCGCACACGTATACCGCGCGGCATACGGCATCTGAGAAATTGCCGCCGCAGGGTCGCCGTCCGCGATGTTCGTATAGCTCTCGCCGGTGCTGGGATTCACCGCGTACACGGAAAAGCCGCGCAGGAACATCCGGCAGCGATCATAGTCCTCCGTTAAGTATGCGATCCGCTGTTCTACGCTGTCGCTTTGGTTCTCATACGCCGTTTTCCAGTATTCATAGGACGCGTCGTTCCCCGAATCGTCATAGATCGGGGCGTTCTGCTCCATGTGCTGCCGGATATAGCTCTCCATGTTCTGCTGGTACTCCTGCTCGATCTGGGCGGAGCGCTCGGGCAGATATGTGTTGTGAAAGTAATCGTCGCTCCGGTAGACATTCACCATCTCGTTGAGCGCCCAGGCCGCGTTTCGGATATCGTTCTGGCCGGAACGCGTGTCAAAATAGACAAGGTCCGCACGCGCCGCCTTCTCCCGGGAGGCCAGATCCGCGGCCGAAAACTCCTCGGAGGAATAATCAAAATCCGCCAGCGCAAACAGCCCGCAGAAAAAAATCAGAAAGGCGCCCGTCAAAAACGCCAGGATGACGGAAATGATCTTAACCACGCGAACCTTACGGGAGTTTTTCAATTTTATAGCCAATTCCCCACACCACCTTTAAATAAGTCGGCTCCTTCGGATTGATCTCGATCTTCTCACGGATGCGGCGGATGTGCACGGTGACGGTCTTCTCCGTCTGGAAGGAGGGCTCATTCCACACCGCCTCATAGATCTGCCGGGTGGAGAGCACATGCCCCAGATTCTGCATCAGGTACTCCATGATGCCGTACTCGCGCGCCGTCAGGTGCACCGGCTCGCCGTCCACCGTGACCTCGCGCGCCTGGGTGTCGAGGCACAGGCCGCCCGTCACGATGACGTGGTCGTTGTGGGCCATGCTGCCGAGATTGACATAGCGCCGGATCTGGCTCTTGATGCGCGCGATCAGCTCCAGCGGGTTGAACGGCTTGGTCACATAGTCGTCCGCCCCAAAGGTCAGGCCTGTGATCTTATCCGTATCCTCGCTCTTGGCGGAGAGGATGATGATCGGGAAGTTGTGCTTTTCCCGCATTTTGAGCGTGGCGGTCAGGCCGTTCATATTGGGCATCATGATGTCGAGCACCGCGCAGTGGATCTCATTGTTTTTGCACGCCTCAATGGCCTGGATGCCGTTATACGCCTTGATCGTGTGGAAGCCCTCGTTCGTGCAATAGATCTCAATCGAGTCCAGAATCGCTTCATCGTCGTCGCAGATCAGAATATTATACATCTTCTCTTCCTCCTCGTGCTCCTATTATCCGACTTATTTTCTAAAGCGCGGGAATAAAAAGGTTAAGATTTTATTACAATCCCGCCCGGGGTGTGAAAAGGGCGCTTCAGCCGTACAGCAGATGGGCGATCGCGCTGTTGGAGAGCAGGAAACCCGCGCGCGTCAGGCGGATTCCGCCCCGGCTATATGCGGCCAGGCCGTTTTCCGCCAGCTCCCGCGCCCGCACATAAAGCGCCGGAGGGATCGGGCAGCCGAATCGCCGCCGCACGTCCTCCTCCCGCAGGCCGGCGCACAGGCGCAGGCGGAGCATCGCGTACTCCTCAAAATCGCCGCCCGGCCCGTCGTCAACCGGCTTTGCGCCGTTCAGGAACGCGCCGAGATCGCGCGGATTGTAAAACCGTCTTCCATCTATAAAGGAGTGCGCTGCCGGGCCGACGCCCAGGTATTCCGCATCGTCCCAGTATTTTAAATTGTGGCGGCTCTCAAATCCCGGTTTGGCAAAGTTGGAGATCTCATACTGCATGAATCCTGCGCGCTCCAGTTCACGGCACACCGCCTCATAGATCCGGCACGTCTCATCCTCATCCGGCAGGGCGAGCGCGGCGGCGCGGGTATAAAACGGCGTGCCCTCCTCGATTTTCAGCAGGTAGCCGCTCACATGGGTGACGCCCATCGCTGCACAGAAATTTACAGATTCTACGGCGGACTGCACCGTCTGCCCCGGGATGCCGAGCATCAGATCGAGGGAGATGTTGTGAATCCCGGCATCTTTTGCCCATCCGACGCACCGCGCCACGTCTTCCCGCCCGCTGAGGCGGCCCAGCCTTTTGCGCTCGCCGTCCACGGCGGACTGCATCCCCAGCGAGATCCGATTCACCCCCGCCGCCGCCAGATCCCGAAAGAGCTGCTCCGTACAGGAGGAGGGGTTGCACTCCACAGTGATCTCCGCATTGCGCGGGATTTTAAAACATTCGCGCGCAGTGCGAAGGATCCGGGCCAGCAGCTCCCCGCCGAGCAGGCTGGGCGTCCCGCCGCCGAGGTAGAGCGTATCGGCCTGCACGCGGTACTGCTTTGCAAACGCTTCAAGCCGATCTGAAACGCCCTGCGCATATGCGGGGAATAGCGCCTCCCCGTGCGTCAAAGAATAAAAATCACAGTAGGGGCACTTACTCCGGCAAAACGGGATATGGATATACAGCCCGATCTGTTTCAATCTGCGCGCCCCCTTTGACAACTTTTCGTTTCTATATTATCATATTTTTATCCTTTTGGCGACTTTAAAACCGAAAAACGGGCGGAGGCGCGCATATGAAGACAAAAAGCGTAAAATCAGAAAAATACCGGATGTGGTTCAACGATCTGGCCGGTACGCAGCAGATGCTGGAGGAGCACTCCGCGGACGGCTGGCACCTGATCGCCTTTGAGATGGCGGACGGCAAGTTCACCTTTAAAAAGGGCGAGCCGCGCTGCTACGGCTATCTCTTTGTCGTCAATGGGGAGAGTTATAATTTCAAGGTGTTTACGCAGGACTTTGAAAAGATCTGCGAGGAGGGCGGGCTCTCCCTCTACCGCTGTGAGGAGGATGTCCCCGAGGCGTATGAGACGGTCAAAAAGCGCTTTTCCTCCCCGGCGCAGGAAAAGGCGTGGCTGGAGGAGATGGCGCAAAAAGGCTATTTTCTCTACATGGTGGAAAAGCCGGCCTACACCTTTACCATGGGGGAGGGCGAAGCGCTGGAATATATCATCGAAAAGGCGCCCAGCGCCAAAAATGCCCGGGAATATCTGGACGCGCTCCCTGCGCGCGGGCTCTCCTATGTGTGGGGGGACGGACGCAGCCACTATCTGGTACGCACCGGCCCGGCTTCTCCGGATCAGCAGGCTGCGCCTCCCGTGTCCGATACCGGAGAGGCGCGGCTGCAAAAACCGTTTGCGGGTCTGCTGGCGGTGGGGGCCGTCGGTCTGGCGGCCGCGCTGGGCAAAATGGTATATGACGTGCTGCGCTTTGGCGCTGGGATGGCCGAATATGCCCAGCGGACCTGGGTGGATCTGCTGGCCGCGGCGATCTGTGCGGGAATTGTGATATTTTCACTCATAAAAAGGCGAAAAAGCGACAATCCATGATTTTTCTGTTGCATTTGGCGGGGTTGGCGGGTATAATTAAAAGATAACAGCGCATGCCCCATTAGACTAAAGTGAGGTGTATCGGATGGGTACAAACCGTACGCCGGAGAACCGCGGCGATGAGATCAAGGGCGGCGGGAATCCGTTTGTCGATTACGATTTTTACCTGCACCCCGAGCGGAGCAACCAAATGCCCCCCAAAAAAAAGGAAAAAAGCGGCGCATCTGTGCCCCGGCGGCCCAGCCAGCGCCCCGTACAGAGCGCATCCAAAACGGCGCACAAAAAATCACCGTCATCCGGCGGAAAGCGGACTTCCGCCGTACGCCCCCCCCGCTCCGGCGGCGGGAAGCGCCCCGCGCCGGACAAGCCCTGGTACATCCGCGCCAGGGAGGCCATTGTCCGTTTTTATTCCACACGCCGCCCGTTGAAGGTGACGCTGACCGTCGTGATCGCCCTGATCCTGATTGCGGCTATCGTGATCCTCTCCTTTACCTATGGCATTCTGGGCAAAATGAATACCGGCGGGGACGACGACGAATCCCGTAACGCCGTGTTTGAAAATGAGTCCAACTTTGCCACAATGACCGATCCGACCTCGCAGAGCTTCCGCGCCATGCTCAAGGAGTGGGCCACCACGGGGGAGAAGATGCACAGCAAGAATGTGGTCAACATCCTGCTCATGGGCATGGACGGATCCAATGAAAACGTCAATTCCGCCGCGCATTCGGACGCAATGATCCTGGCCTCCATCAATAAAAAGACACAGACGATCACCCTGGCCTCCGTGTACCGCGACTGCCTGACCTATGCCAATATCAACGGGCGGGACCGTTACCTGAAGCTGACGGAGGTCTCCATTTTCGACACCCTCGGCGCCACCGTGGAGACCATTGAGAATGACTTCAAGATTGAAATTGACGACTATGTGGCCGTCAACTTCAACACCTTTCCCAAGGTGATCGACGCCGTAGGCGGCGTGCAGATCGAGATCACGGACGCCGAATACCGCTGGCTGCTCAGCCGTGAAGGGGTCGATGTGGGCGGCTCCGGGCTGCGCACGCTTGATGGGCAGCAGGCGCTCGCCTACAGCCGCATCCGCTATCTGGACAGCGACATCGCCCGCACGAACCGGCAGCGCAACGTGCTCACCTCTCTGCTCAACGCCAGCAGGAACGCCTCCATGAGCCAGATCACCAGTATGCTCGACGTGCTGCTGCCGAATGTGGCCACCAGCATGAGCCGCACCGGGATCCTCTCCCTGGCGACGCAGGCGCTGACCGGCCAGTGGTACAATTACCAGATCAAATCCGTGGATATTCCATCCGAGGAGGCACGCTATGGGCAAAACGGCGTGGATACGAGCGTTTCCTCGAATGTATGGGTGTGGCTGGTGGACTATCCGCTCGCCGCGCAGGAGATGCAGCTCGCCCTCTACGGAGATACCAATATTGAACTGACGGAGGGCCGCGTTACGGCGATCGACCTGTATCTCGGCCGCTCCGGAAGCGGGTCCTCGGGCGGCGGATCCGGCGGGGACAGTGACGACGGCGGCGAAGAGCCGAGCCGGACCTATCAGGAGGAGTCGACTACGCTGGAGCCGGTATCCGAAGAGCCTGCCACCGAACCCGAGACGGAGAGTGAGCCCGATACCGCACCGGAGGAGCCCGGCGAGGAGGAAAGTGAGGATCAGACCCGGCCGCCGGCCAGTGAGCCCGATGCTCCCGGCGAGGATGTCTCCGGTGAGGGATGATTGCGCATGCCATTGTTAATGATTCGATTTCAGTTTCTATAGAACAGACGGAAGGCCCCGGACATTCACTGCTGAATGTCCGGGGCTGTTTTTGCTGTATGACTTAATAATCCTGCACGTCAAATTCGCGATCTTTAAAATAGAACCGGCGGTCCTCCTCCGTGATTGTTCGGATCACCCGGCAGGGATTCCCGGCGGCGATGACATTGTCGGGGATATCCTTTGTCACCACGCTGCCTGCGCCGATGACCACATTGTTCCCGATCGTCACACCCGGGAGGATTACGCTGTTCCCGCCGATCCAGACATTGTCGCCGATCGTGACCGGGATGCCGTACTCATACCCGGAGTTGCGGCTGTCCGGATGCACGGGGTGCCCTGCCGTATAGACGGAGACATTCGGCGCGAACATCACATGATTCCCGATCGTCACCTTGGCCACATCGAGGATGACCGTGTTGAAATTGGCGAAAAAATGATCGCCCACCTCTGTATTTTTTCCATAGTCAAAGTGGATCGGCGGCTCCACACCGATATTTTTACCTGTCTTCCCGAAGATTTCGCGGAGCAGCGTTTCCGCTTCCTGCGCGTCATCCGGGGAGAGCGTATTAAACCGGTGCACCTTCCGGCGGCACGCCAGGCGCTCCTCGGGCAGTCCGTCCAGCCAGGCCTTATACGGCAGACCTGCCAGCATGCGTTCCTTTTGATTCAATATCTTTACCTCCCTTTTCCGGATGGGTTCATAATTCCAGACCGCGTGCGGAATAGTATTCCAGCGCCTTGCGGACCAATTTCTCCGGCACATTGAAATATTCCGCCAGCTCCCAGACGGTATCCGTCCCGGTGTGTACGGCCTCCCGAAGCTCCTGCCACGGGATCAGGGTGCGCACGGCCCAGCGGGCCGCCTTCTCCTCATGGCGCTCCACCAGATCGGCGGGGCTGTCCACCCGGTGGGTGGCGCCGGTCATGATATGCCCCATCTCATGCGCGAGCACATCGTTTTCCAGCGCGGAATCCTCCAGATACGCCGGATTCAGAAACACGGCGTACCGCCCGTGTTCCCCGATCGTCACCGCGGGGGCGGGCACGGCGCCCGCGTGATAGACGGATATTCCCTTTTGGTAGAGCAGATCGTACATCTCCTCCGTCGTTTTCATAGCCGTCACTTTCCGTTCTTCTTTTCCTCCCGCGCCTGCTCCTGTGCGAAAAAACGCGCCAGATCGAGCAGGCGCTTTTTGTTTTCGTCATTTAAGCCGCGCGATTCATCATACATCGCGTACGTAAAATCATCAAAGGTGATCCCCTCCCCGTGCGCCTGCGGGTTTGGGGGTTCCACATCCGCCAGATAGTCGATCGTAACGCCGAAGTATTGGGCGATTTTCCGCAGGTTTTCCACACCCGGCACAGACTTGCCGTTTTTCCAGTCGCTCAGTGTGCTCTGTGCCACGCCCGTCTCCTTATGCACCCGGTAAGGGGTGATTCCGTGCTCTTTCAGCAGGCGTGCAAAGTTCTGATACATACCCGTTCCCTCCATTTTCCGGGGCGTACGAATTTCGAATTGCCACTTGACATACTACGCATTTTGTAGTATTGTAAAAATATAGCAACGCAATTCGTTGTAACCCCAGAAACACTTCAGATTTCAGAAGTATTGTATCACACCCGGCGCGCAAATGCAACCCCGTGCGCAGGTTTGATGCCAATTATCCGATCGTCGCGTCCGTTCCGGCGGGCGTGATTTTTTCACCCAAACCCGCCAGTGTATGAAAATCTAATTTTGCGCGTTTCTATCATACACCGGATCGGCGCTGCTGTCTACCGAATTCATCTAAAACCGGACATAAAAGGGAGGTTTTACCGTGAAAATTTTATCGTCATCAGAACTGTGCGCGCTTCGTCTGTGCGGCGCCGGCAAATCGCCGGCCCGTGAACCCGGCGTCCCTGCCGAAAAATGTGATCTCTGCGGGCTGGAATTCTGCCGGGACAGGCTGCGGCGGATGGGGAACCTGCTGCTCTGCCCCGCGTGCGTGGAGGCGTACTGCGACGCCTGTTATCCGCTCTTTTCAGCCGATTTTATCGAGGAAAACGGGCGCAGCTTTTACACCGGATGGTTTGAAGGACTTTCCGCGGAAGAGCAGCTTGACTGCCTGCGCGCCGGCTACCGCCAAAAATACCGCGCTCTGCCCCGGTCCGGCCGGGCCCGGATGCGTGCGCACCGGCGGGAATTCTGTTCCTCCCGTGTCAATGAGGACTGGCCCGCCTATGTATCGCGCCGGCTGAACGATGCATATCATAAGATGTTGAACTAAAACGATTGTGGAGGAGAAGGATGCGTATGGAAAGACAGGGCATAGATATTTCGTACGCCCAGACAAGCGTGGACTGGGCAAAGGTAAAGGCGGCGGGCGTGGAATTTGCCATGGTCCGAGCGGGCTACGGGCGGGAGCTCAGCCAGAAGGACAGCATGTTCGAAAGCCACTACGCGGGCGCGAAAAGCGTGGGGATCCCCGTCGGGACGTACTGGTATTCCTACGCCAAGGATGTGGACGGGGCCAAAGAGGAGGCCGCCGCATGTCTGGAGACGATCAGGGGCAAATCCTTTGAATACCCCGTGGCGTTTGACATCGAAGATCCCTCCCAGCGCGACCTCGGAAAAGATGTGATCACGGATATCGCCGTGGCATTTTTGGAGGAGATCGAAAAGGCCGGGTACTTTGCGACGCTCTACTCGAGCCTGGACTGGCTGCGCAACCGCCTGGACTATGACCGGATCAGGCGGTTTGATCTCTGGCTGGCGCAGTGGCGCAGCGCGGGCGCCACGTATGAAAATCCCATTGGCCTGTGGCAGTACACATCCAGCGGGAGTGTGGATGGGATCGCCGGCCGGGTGGACCGGGATATCGCCTACAAGGACTATACGGCCATCATCCGGGAGGCGGGTCTCAACGGCCTGGGCGGAGGTGTGCCAGAAGTCCCGCAGGAGCCAGACTATCCGGAGCCGACGCGCCTGATCGCGAACTACACCACGGGCGACGATGTCAAGTGGGTGCAGGAGAAGCTGCAGGGGCTCGGGTATTCGCTGGGCAGCTACGGCATCGACGGCAAGTACGGCAACACCTGTGAGGCATCCGTCAAGCAGCTGCAGCGGGACTACGGCCTGAGTGTGGACGGCATCGTGGGCTCCGACACGCGCAAGGCGCTCAAGGGAGAGATCGCAAAGGCGGTCAACCCGTACCGCAAGCCGACGCAGAACATCTATCTGGGCGACTGGGGAGACGGCATCCGCTGGGTACAGTACGAGCTCAAGCGCCGGGGATATGACATCGGCAGCACGGGGATCGACGGCCAGTACGGCGCGAGCACCAGGGCGGCGGTGGCGCGCTTCCAGCGGACATCCGGGCTGGCCGTGGACGGCATCGTCGGCCCGAAGACGAGGGAGGCGCTGGCATCGTAGGAATGGGAACGGACGTCATTGTGGCGCTGCTGTCGATGATCGGCACGCTGGTGGGGACGCTGGGCGGAATCCTGGCGTCCAACCGGCTGACCAATCACCGGCTGGAGCAGCTGGAAAAGAGAGTCAACAGGCATAATCAGGTCGTCGAGCGGACGTACCGGCTGGAGGAACAGATGAAGTCGGCCAACCACCGGATCGCCGATCTGGAGGAATGGCATAAGCCTTGAAAGGGGGTGTTTGCATGAAAATCAACTGGAAGGCAAGGCTCAGGAGCGGCCCGTTCTGGATGGGCGTGATCTCCGCCGTGGTGGCGGCGGTGTTCACCATTATTCCCATGTGCGGGGTAGAGCTGAGCGTCACCGCAGAGCAGGTCATGCACGCGGTCACGCTGGTCCTGATGATCCCGACTGCGCTGGGCGTCATCAGTGATCCGACCACCAAGGGGATGGGGGACAGCCAAATGGCGCTCACGTATGACAAGCCGCGCTGCGACGGCCAGGAAAAATAAGAGCCCCAAAAACTGAGGAGGGGGACAATCCCCCGAGCGGCTGTATGGAAAAGGTCCGGTTTTTCAATGCGAAAATCCGGGCCTTTTCTTTGGGGATAAGAGTACGGCGTTTTGCGGATGCGTATCCCCCCCGTCTCAAGGGCGGAAGACGATCCCGTGCCGCCGCGACTTGAAAAAAGTAAAAGCCAGCGCCGTTTAAGCGCGGTGAGATAAGAAAACAAGCAAAAACCCTTATATCATCGCGTTTTAAGGACAGCGGGCAAACAGGTTACAAGTGAATAACCAAGCAAAAGGGACGTTATCGAGAGATAGC
>CASFCH010000038.1 GCA_949293315.1 uncultured Oscillospiraceae bacterium
CAACGCCTATATTCCCGATATCTATGGCAAAGAACGGCGGAAGGACAGCCCTTCACGGGAGGGAAAGCTCGGCGTGGAGGGGATGACGCGTGAGGTGCTCACAAATGCCCTGCGTGCGGCGGGTGTCCCGTTTGAGGATGCTCCGGACCGGCCCGCCGGCAGACGGATTACCAAGCTCGATTTGTTTGAAGACGGTCTGAGCGGAACGGCGGACAGCAAAGGACGGCGGACGGCCTTCCTGCGGGCTGCGGGACTGCCGGAGCGCCTGTCCGCCAATCAGATGCCGGAGATCCTCAACGCGCTGATGGACTATGAGGAATACCGCCGCAGGGTGGACGCCCTGAAAAAATAGGCCGAATTGTTGACAAACCTATCAACAAACTGGTACAATAAATTGATTACGAATCCGAATTTAGACGGAGGTCTTTGAATGCTCAGAAGTATGACGGGGTACGGGCGCGCGCAGTCTGGCGATGAAAACATCTCCGTGCTGGTGGAGATCAAGAGCGTCAATCACCGCTATTTTGAATTTTCGGCCCGGGTGCCGCGCATGTATGGATTTTTGGAGGACAAGCTGAAAAGCTATGTCCAGTCCCGCGTCTCCCGCGGGAAGATCGACGCCGCCGTGTATATCGAGACGCTGTCGGCCAAAAACGCCGCCGTGCATCTGGATATGACGCTGGCCCAGGCGTATCTGGAGACGCTCGCGCCGCTGTCGGAGATCCCGGAGCTGAAAAACGATATGAGCGTCATGTCGATCGCACGTCTGCCGGATGTGCTCAACGTGACACATGAGGAACTGGATGAAGAGGCGGTCTGGCGCACGGTTGAGACCGCCGCGTCAGAGGCCGTCGGCAAATTCATTGACGCCCGGGAAACGGAGGGGCGGCGGCTGGAGAAGGACATCCGTGAGAAGGCGGATGCGATCCTGAGCCGTGTTGCGATGATCGAGGAGCGCTCGCCCCAAACGGTGGAGGCGTACCGCAAGCGGATGCTGGAACACATGTACGCCGTGCTTGGCAATTCGCCGGATGAACAGCGTGTATTGACGGAGGCCGCCATTTATGCGGATAAGGTGGCCGTCGATGAGGAGACGGTCCGCCTGCGCAGCCATTTTCAGCAGCTTCAGGAGATTTTGACCTCCCGGGAGGCGGTTGGGCGTCGGCTCGATTTTTTGGTGCAGGAGATGAATCGGGAGGCGAACACCATCGGATCCAAGGCGCAGGATGTGGAAATTGTCCGCGCTGTGCTTGATATCAAGGCGGATATTGAAAAGATCCGCGAGCAGGTCCAGAATGTGGAATAATTGCGGGGTGTGGAATGGTACAGCTTGTGAATATTGGCTTTGGAAATATGATCAACGCATCGCGTCTGGTGGCAATGGTCAGCCCGGACGCCGCCCCGGTCAAGCGGATCGTTCAGGACTGTAAAAAAAACGGGACGCTGATTGACGCCACGCATGGCCGGCGCAGCCGCACGGTGCTGATTATGGACAGCGGCCACGTGGTGCTGACCTACCTTCAGGCGGAGACGGTTGCGGCCCGCCTGAATGAAAACGGCGGCGATATTCAGGAGGAGGGGAATGCAGATGAGCGGTAAAAATAAGAGAGGAATGCTGATCATTCTCTCCGGGCCGTCGGGCTCCGGAAAGGATACGATTTTAACGCAGCTGGCCAAGCGCGATATCGGTGTGCAGCTGTCCGTCTCGCTGACGACCCGCGCGCCGCGGGAGTGGGAGATCGACGGGTTCCACTATTACTTTGTCAGCAAGCAGACCTTTATGGAAAAGATTCATAACGACGAGGTTTTGGAATACGCTAAATACGGCGAGAATTTTTACGGAACGCCCAGCGCGCCGGTCGATCGCTGGCTGGACGAGGGGAAAACCGTGATTCTCAAGATCGAAGTGCAGGGGGCCGAAAAAATCCGAGCCCGCTACCCGGATGTCGTCAGCCTGTTCCTGATGCCGCCCTCCATGGAGGTACTCGAGCAGCGCCTGCGCAACAGGGAGAGCGACAGCGAGGAGGATATCGTCCGCCGGATGACGATCGCCCGGGAGGAGATCGCCCGCTCCGAGGAATACGATTACATTGTTGTCAACGACGTGGTGGATTACGCGGTCAGTGATATCTGTGCCATTATCCAGGCGGAGCGCCTGCGTTCCACCCGCATGAAATATAAAGTAAGTGAGGTTTTAGATCATGCTTAATCCTGATTTGAGGTCCATTTTAACCGATCATCTGAGCCGGTACTCTCTTGTAATTGCCACGGCCAAGCTGGCACGCCGCGTCGTCGAGGATGCGGAGGAGAGCGGGGAGATCCTGGAGGAAAAGCCGGTCACTATTGCGCTCAATAAGATCCTTGACGGGGAATACGAGATCGAGGAGCCGGAAGAGATCCGCAATCTGTAATAGGACGGAGGGGTCTGCCGATGTCCGTTGTTATGACCGCAGGCGTAGCCGTGGAGAATACGTCCTTTCACTTTGACAAGCTGTATGATTACGCGGTGCCGGCATCGCTCGAGCCAAAGGTCCGGCGTGGCGTGCGCGTGCAGGTCCCCTTTGGCGCCGGCGACAGCCGCCGGATCGGAATCGTGATGCAGGTGCGCAGTTGTCGGAGTGAGCGAGGGCTGAAATCCATCGCGCGGGTAGTAGATCAGACGCCGCTGCTCAGCGAGGAGCTGTGTATGCTCGCGGAGTATATGAAGGCGCATACGTTCTGCACTGTCTATGACGCGGTCAAAAGCATGGTTCCCTTTGGGATCAATCTGAAAATTGTAGCCCAGTACGCTCCCGGGGAGCGCGCGGGCGAGGAACTGGGCGATGCGCTTGACGAGACGGAAAAGCAAATCGTCTCTTTTGTCGTGTCGCAAAAAAAATTTGTCAGCAGGGATCGGATCATCTCCGCACTCGGCCTGGATCCGGCCACCCGCGCGCCTGAAAGGCTCTGGCGGTCTGGATATCTGGCGCGCAATGATGAGGCCGTACGCAATATCGGGGACAAAACGGTCAAAATGATCCGGCTGGTCTGCGGATCGGAGGATGAGATCGGGATCAAGCTGTCCAAAAAGCAGCAGAGTGTGGTCGACATGCTGTCCGCTGCGGGGGGGGCATCCGTTCGGGAGGTCTGCTATTTTACCGGTGTGACGCCCGCGGTCCCCGACGCGCTGGTAAAAAAGGGAATTGCGGAATATATCGAGCTGCCCTCCATGCGCACGCCGCAGTCCGGTACGGTGGTGACCGGGCGTACAGAGATTTCCCTTTCCCGCGAGCAGCAAACCGTCTATGATGGGCTGCGTGAAAAATTGGAAGTTCGTGAGCCCTTCACGGCACTCCTGTATGGCGTCACCGGCAGTGGAAAGACGCAGGTGTACATGAAACTGATCGACCGTGCGCTGGATCTGGGGCGAACGGCGATCGTTCTGGTGCCGGAGATCTCGCTCACGCCCCAGACGTTGGAGCTGTTCCGCCGCCGGTATGGCTCGGATGTAGCGGTGCTCCACAGTGCTTTATCGATTGGCGAGCGCGCGGATGAATATAAACGGATCCAGAGCGGAAAGGTCAAGATCGTAGTCGGCACACGGTCTGCGGTATTTGCGCCGCTTCCCAACATCGGGATCATTATTATGGATGAGGAGCAGGAGGCAGCCTACAAATCGGAGAGCGCGCCGCGCTACCACGCGCGCGAAATCGCCCATTTCCGGTCCGCCTACCATGGCGCGCTGCTGCTGCTGGCCTCCGCCACGCCGAGTGTCGAGAGTTATACGGCCGCACGCCGTGGGAAATACGGCCTTTTTTGCCTGAAGCAGCGCTATGGCGCCGCCCGTCTTCCGCAAGTTGTCACGGTGGACATGCTGGAGCAGATCAACAACGGCTGCAGCGGATCGATCAGCACGCCACTGCTGGAGGGCCTGCGGACCAATCTGGAGCAGGGCAGGCAGTCGATCCTGCTGATCAACCGGCGGGGATATCACACCTTTGTCTCCTGCCCTTCCTGTAAGGAGGTCCTGACGTGCCCGCACTGCAGCATCTCCATGACTTATCATGCGGCCAATGGCCGGCTGATGTGCCACTACTGCGGCTATTCCCAGCCGTTTTCGGACGAATGTCCGCACTGCGGCCACCGCGGTCTGCGGCGGACGGGGTATGGTACACAGCGCGTGGAGGAGGAACTGGCGCAGTTGCTGCCGCAGGCACGTATTCTCAGGATGGATGCGGATACAACTGCGGCGCGCTTCGCGCATGAGCACAGGCTCAGCGCCTTTGCGGCCGGCGAGTATGATATCATGCTCGGTACACAGATGGTCGCGAAGGGCCTTGATTTTGAAAACGTGACGCTGGTGGGCGTCGTTTCTGCGGACGGGCAGCTCTACAGCGATGATTATCGCAGTCTGGAGCGCACCTTTTCTCTGCTGACGCAGGTCGTGGGGCGCGCGGGGCGCGGGCGGTATCCCGGCACGGCGGTCATCCAGACCATGACGCCGGAGAATCCGGTGATCCGATTCGCCGCCACACAGGATTATGACAGCTTTTATGAGACGGAGATGCAGATTCGCCGTCTGCTGACCTATCCGCCCTACTGCGATCTGTGCACCTTTACCTTTGCGGGGCAGTCGGAGCAGGAGACGTCGCTTGCTTCCCGTGTATTTCTTGATCAGTTTAAAAAGCTCGCTGCCGCAGAATACGCGCAGGAGAAGATGATCGTCCTCGGTCCGGCGCCTCCGCGCGCGTCGCGTATCGGCGGAAAATACCGGTACCGCATGATTTTAAAATGCCGGATGCGTCCCACGGTACGGGAGATGATTTCACGGCTGCTGCTCTCCTACGGGCAGGACCGCCGCTTCCGCCATATCTCCTGCACGCCGGACGTTAACCCGGAGTCGATCTTTTGACCATTCGTTCTCATCAATCATTCTGGAGGTAATTTGTATGGCATTGCGGAATATTATTACCGTCGGCGATCCGATCCTGCGTAAGGTCAGCCGTAAGGTGGAAAAATTCGACGACCGGCTGGGACAGCTTTTGGATGACATGGCGGAGACGATGTATAAGGCGCCCGGTGTGGGTTTGGCGGCCGTACAGGTTGGCGTTCTACGCCGCGTGGTCACCATTGATGTGGGGGACGGCCTGATGGAGCTCGTCAATCCCGAGATTATTGAGCGCGAGGGCGAACAGGAGGGCGTGGAGGGTTGCCTCTCCGTTCCCGGCGAGAGCGGCGTCGTCATCCGTCCGGAGACTGTCAAGGTCCAGGCACAGAACCGCCGTGGTGAATGGATGGTGTTTAAAGCGCACGGCTATAAGGCTACCTGTGTCTGCCACGAGCTGGATCATCTGGAGGGCATCCTCTATACCG
>CASFCH010000039.1 GCA_949293315.1 uncultured Oscillospiraceae bacterium
GTCTTCGTCCCATCACTCACGTCAATATCATCCGAGGACACCGTGATGCTGATTGCAACACGCCCCAGGCTCAGCTCCTCAAGGCCTACCGTCACGATCCCGTTTGATACGGAAATTCCCATTGACCTGAGCGGCTCCAGATACTTTTCCTTCAAATCCGCGCTCAGGTCAACGCCCTCCAGCACCGCCAGCTTGGCGGAATCGAGCTCTCCGTTGCGGATCGTGATGCTGTTGGGCTGCTCGGTGCTCATCGTCGTATTATAGGACACCTCCGCTTTCAGACATCCGAGGTCAAAGAGCGTATATGTTTTCCCGATCTCCATGGCAACCGGAATTTGGTCCGCAAACGGCAGCCCCTGAAACGCATGGTTGATAAAGTTCCGCTGCGCCGTTATCGCTGCCGATGAGGGGGCGTCTACATAGGGGACACCATTGTCCGCACCCGAAACGGCATCCTTGTCGATCTCGATCCTTCCCTCGCCCGAACCGACCGTAACCGTTGCAAACTGGTCAAACGCCCAGTTCATGGGCATTGAAAAGCCCATATTGCCGCTCCAGCCGTAGGACATATCGGCAACAAAGGAGCTATCCGTTAAAGCATCAAGGTTCCTGCATACATTTCGCGTCCCATAGACACCGACCAGATACGGCGAATTTGCACGGGCAAACCGATCGTTGATCGCCTGGAAATAGGGGACAATATATGCTTCGATTTCATCCTGAAGCGCGTCCACATCCACCGCAAAATAGATCATTGTTCCGTGCGGAAATCCAAACCCGCATGCGGCATTGATCGCATCCGCCGCGTCGATCAGCCCCTGATCATAGGAGAAGTGGCTGAGTCTGTCGCCGCTTGTCTCAAAAATGGGAAAAATACGCAGTCCGGCGTCAAAGGCAATCTGGATTTCTTCATTTGTCAGTGCCTTGGAGGCGCCGCCGGCCATCGTCCCGGTCAGATACCGTCCGACGATCTCATAGCCGTTATCCACCAGCGTCTTCGCCTTGGCAGGGGTCAGCTTGGTGGCGCAGTCGCAGGCCTTTGCCGAGCGCTCTGTGTCGCCGCAGCTGACCAGCAGCGCGCACCATGTGTATATACTGGCCTCTCCGCTCTGGGTAAGCGCCATCTGCTGCTGGAACCGCTTTACCGCTCTGGTGACCGCGCTGTCGTATTCCCCGTCGAGAGAGCCGCTGTAGCACTTATTCAGCGTCAGCGCGCACTGAAGGAGCTTGACAAAATTGGTATTTGCACTCCCCTCGGAAATCACGGGCAGGCAATTTTTTGTACCGTTGCCCCAGAGTCCGTCAACCGCGGCGCCCCCTTCGATCTGAACCGCGTAGATCATGGCTGTACTCGTCTTCCGCTCATAAAGTCCGTTGGTGGGGATCAGGCCGATGTCGCTGGCATAGGTCTCACTGTAATATGCATTGAGGAACCGCTGTACCTCCCGGACATGATCGTCCCCGGCCGAATCTATTTTAAAGCCGTCCGTATTCAGCAATGCCTTCATGACCTCGGGCCCGACAAAACCGGAGGCCACTACGCCCGCATCAACTTGAAATTCGATGATCGCATCCATGGTGGCCTGCCCATAGACGCCGTCAAAGGACTGCGGGCTGTACCCCTTGCACCAGCAGGCTCCCTGCACAATGCAGGTCAGGTTATAAGTGGTGTTGTCGGGGGAGATAACGCCAATGCGATCGACAAACGCATTGTATGAGCCCGCGCCAAAATCGCCGTCCACATCAAGCAAAACATCGCCCTCCTTCGCGAGCGCGTTCAACTCGTGCTGGAGCGCCTTGATCAGCGCGCCAACCGTTCCCTGACCCGTGTAGCCGTCCTCCGCGATATTGATCTCATCATATGTCTTATTCAGCCATTGCTGTACCTTCAGAACCATTTCATCCATAAACATTGAGCCTCCTCTGTTCACTGAATCACGCTGTCGCTTACGTCCAGATAAAAGCTGCGGAACCTGCGCATGAACCGCCCGCCTTATCTGATTTTCCCCTTTTCCGACGCCACCTTTAAATCTCCATTGCGCTCATTCCTTTCCGATCCGGGCCCGTTGATCTTTCCCGTATTCCAAGCTGTGGAAGCAAAATCACTTTCGCATATACCACGAAATACGTTGCAATTTTTACAATACTACGAATTTTGAATCTTGTCAAGCATATCAAGTTTTTTAACATTATCACTTTTCAAAAACACACTGTCACCAAATTTAATATGCAAAAAAAAATCCCGGCGGCAGACCGGGACTTTTGATCAAGCGCTGTTCTTTTATTCAGAGGCTTTGTGCTCCGCATCCGATTCCAGACATCCGTGGAAGAAGTCCGTCATCGCCCGGATGCTCTTTTTATACACCGGGAAAAAGTACACCATCTGGTAATCGTGGAAATAGGCGTTGTCCCGCTCGTCAAGGAACAGGCAGATATGGCGCACCCGATTGTGTTCCAGCGCGCCGGCCATATCCACGCTCTGCGGGAAGAGCCCGTCCGCCCGCGCGTGCGTCAAAAAGGAGGGCGGAAAGCCGGGCGTGATGTGCCGGAGCGGGGAGATCTGCTCCCACTGCTCCGGGGTGATCTCCTGCAGCTCACCCACCCCGAACAGGCCCATCAGATATCCGCTGATATTTGGGGACCGCACCTGTGCGGCGCTGCTCAAGTCAAACGCCCCGCACAGCAGCCCCGTCCCCGCAATCGGGACCGGCTGCGTACAAAGCTCCTCCGCCAGGCCGAGATGCCGGGCAAACGCGGGATCGGTACACGCACAGGCCAGCAGCGCACTCAGGTGCGCGCCTGCGGAATCCCCCACCAGAAAGATTTGGCCCGGATTCCCGCGGTAGAGCGCCGCATTCTCCCGCACCCAGAGCAGCGCGCGGGCGGCGTCCTCGATCTGGGCCGGAAAACGGTAGTCCGGCGCGAGACGGTAGTCGGCGTTGAACACGACAAATCCCTGCGCCGCGACGGTGGAGCAGTAGTGGTGAAAGACGTTTTTATCGACGTTTGACCAGCCGCCGCCATGCAGATAGAGGATGCACGGGAGCGGCCCATCCTCCCCCTGCGGGACGTGGACATCGAGCAGATGCCAGGCATTCCCATCGGGCAGATAGGACACATTCTCATAGAGCGTGACGCCGTCCACCGCCGGCGCAAAATCCATCAGCGCCCGAAAGCCCTTATCGTATACAGCCCGCTTCTGGAGGAGCTTGATATCATTGAGCACCCTTTTGACCGAGACGCGCATGCGATCCCCCCTTTTACGGTCTATTATCGCATACTTTTCCGCGCCGTGTCAAATATTCCCGCAGAATCTTCCGCACCTCCCCGGAGAGGGAGAGGATCGCGATCAGGTTTGGGACGGCCATCAGGCCGTTAAACGTATCGGAAAGCTCCCAGGCGAGCACCGGGCGCACCACGCACCCGAGGAAGGCAACGGCCGCAAACAGAAGGCGGTACGGCTTGACGGCCCGGCCCCCAAAGAGATAGGCCGCGCTCTTTTCGCCGAAATAGGACCAGCCGATCAGCGTGGCGAAGGCAAACAGCGCCACCCCCGCCGCCACGAGCGCGCCGCCGGCCCGGCCGAATACGCTGGAAAAGGCCTGCGTGCTCAGCGCCGCCGCGTCGGTCGATTCGTCAAAGGGGACCCCGCTGGTGAGGATGACAAGCGCCGTCACCGTGCACATGACGACCGTATCCATAAACACCTCAAACATCCCCCACATCCCCTGCTCAGCAGGCTCGCCGTTTTCCGCGGCGCAGTGGGCAAATACGGCGCTGCCCATTCCCGCCTCATTGGAAAACACCCCGCGCGCCGTCCCGCAGCGCAGGGCGCGCACCATGGCGCTGCCCAAGATCCCCCCTGCGGCGCTGTGCAGATCAAACGCCCCCCGGAAGATGGCGGAGAACGCCGGCAGGATGCGGTCACCGTGCGCCGCAATGATCACCGTACCCGCCGCCAGATAGCCGATCGCCAGGAAAGGAATCAGCTTCTCCGTCACGCGGGCGATCCGTGTGATCCCCCCTGCCGATACGGCGAGAAACAGGGCGCAGAATACGGCGCCGCACACCGCCGGCGGAAGGCCGAACTGGCTCTCCAGCGCACCGGCCGCGGAGTTGCCCTGCGTCATATTCCCGATTCCAAAGGAGGCAAAGGTGCAGAATACCGCAAAGAGCACCGCCGCCCACCGGAAGCCGAGCCCGCGTTCAATGTAGACCATCGGCCCGCCGTCGTATTCGCCGTCCGGCCCGCGGGTACGGTATCGCACGCCCAGCGCATTCTCCGCAAAGCTGGTCATCATCCCCAGAAATGCGGAGACCCACATCCAGAAGATCGCTCCGGGGCCCCCGATGATCAGCGCACCGGCAACCCCTACGATGTTCCCCGTTCCGAGCGACGCGGCCAGCGCCGTGGACATCGCCTGAAGCGGGCTGATCGCCCTGTCCGAGCCTGCGCCCCCCCTTTGAAACAGGGCGAGGAATGTCCTGCGCTGCCAGAGGCCGAAGTGCCGCACCTGGAAAAAGCCGCTGCGCAGCGTAAAGTACGCCCCGGTCCCCAGAAAGGCGGCCACCATCACCGGACCCCAGACCGCATCGTGGACGGCGTGATTGATCTGTTCCAAAAGCGCCATGCTTCTCCCCCCGAACGTATGATATTTCCGCCAAGGAATGCACAAAAAATGGGTGCGTTTCTATTTATTTTCTCCGCGCTTTATGCTACAATAAGGTGGAATTTGTTGTGCCCCAAATCTTTCCTGAGGAGGAACCGTCATGGAGAACAGAGAGCCCACGCTCAAGCCGCGCATCTATACCGTCGGCACCTCGCACCTGGACACGTCCTGGAACTGGACGCTGGAGACGACGATCGCCGATTACATCCCCAAAACCCTGCTTGAAAACTTCGAGCGCTTTGAAAAGTATCCGGAATACGTCTTCAGCTTTGAGGGCGCGTACCGGTATGAGCTGATGGAGGAATACTACCCCGAGGAGTTTAAAAAGCTCAAAAAATACGTCGCGGACGGCCGCTGGCATGTCACCGGCAGCTCCTATGAGAACGGCGATGTAAATGTCCCCTCTCCGGAGAGCCTGTTCCGCAATATTCTCTATGGCAACAACTACTTTGAGGAAAAGTTCGGCAAGCGCAGCAAGGATATCTTCCTGCCCGACTGCTTTGGCTTCGGGTACGCGCTGCCGTCCATCGCCCACCACGCCAATCTGCTGGGATTTACCACGCAGAAGCTGACGTGGAGCTCCGCCTATGGGATCCCGTTTGACCTGGGAATCTGGAAGGGCGTGGATAAAAACGGCATTTACGCCTCCCTCAACGCGCTGTCCTACGTGTCCGTCCTCAGCAAGGTGCGCGGGAACAGCAAGATCACCGATAAGCTGAAAAAGAATATCAACGAGTTTGATCTCCCCTTCACCTATGCGTTCCACGGCGTGGGCGACCGCGGCGGCGCCCCCAAGGACAGCTCCGTGGCCACCGTGTGCCGCGAACTGCGGGAAAACGCGAACAGCAGCGTGGATGTGCTCTCCGCCTCGGCGGATCAGGTGTTCCGCGATATGGACACCCTGCTCACCGACGAGCAGAAACAGCGCCTCCCCGTGTGGGACAACGAGCTCGTCTCCACCGATCACGGCGTGGGCGGTTACACCTCCCGCGCCGTCGGCAAGCGCTGGAACCGCCAGAACGAAAATCTGGCCGACTACGCGGAGAAATCCGCCGTGGCGGCGATGCACCTCGGCGCGCCCTACAACAAGAAAAAGCTCGACGAGGCCTGGAAGCGCGTAATCGCCCACCAGTTCCACGACGATATTCCCGGGACGTCCCTGCAGTCCTGCTACAACCGCAACTGGAACGACTATATGCTCTCCCTGAGCGAGTTTGCGGAGGAATACCGCGCCGGCGTGGGCCGGGTGGCCGCGCTGATGGACTCCTCCTTTGCCAAGGGGACGCCCGTTGTGGTCAACAACCCGCTCCAGACCGCCCGGCGCGACGCCGTGGAGGCCGAAATCCCCGTGGAGCGTTCCACCGCCTGCGTGCGCGTCTATGACGCCGCGGGGGCGGAGGTCCCGTCCCAGATCGTATCTGTCCGCGGCGGGCGGGCGAAGGTCGTCTTCATTGCGGACGTTCCGGCGCTCGGGTTTGCCTGCTATGACATCCGCCCCGCAGACAGCCCCTGCACGATGGACACAGGGCTGCGCGCGGAGAAAAAGCGCCTGGAAAACGCCAAATATTACGTCACGCTGGACGACAACGGCGACGTCTGTGAGATCTATGACAAACAGTTGGGCCGGAACATCCTGAAATCCCCCATCCGCATGGGCCTGCACCAGTACTACGGCAGCCTGATCTATCCGGCGTGGGAGCTGCGCTATCAATCTGTATGTAAGGCGCCGTGCGAGTATGCCGCCGATCCGGAATTCGAGGTTCTGGAGAATGGTCCCGCGCGTGTGACCATCCGCACCTCCCGCACGGCGGGGGACTCCCTGTTCTACCAGACGGTCTCCCTGACCGCGACAGGTGAGGCGGTGGAATTCCGGAACGAGATCGACTGGCGCAGCGGCTGCCGCCTGCTGAAGACAAACTTCACCGTTGCGGCCGACAACGCCAAGGCCAGCTACGATTTGGGGCTGGGCGTGATCGAGCGCGGCAACAATACGGAAAAGCTGTATGAAGTCCCCGCGCAGACCTGGGCCGACCTGACGGACAAATCCGGCGAATTCGGCGTATCCGTGTTCAGCGACTGCAAGTACGGCTGGGATAAGCCGGACAACAACACCCTGCGCTTGACGGGCATCCACTCCCCGGTGAGCGACTTTTACCCGGACGGCAAGCGGAATCCCGACAGCAGGCAGAGCCTGATGGACTTCGGCCTGAACCGGTACGGCTTTGCCGTCTATTCCCACGCGGGCGGATTTGAAAACGGGACGCAGCTCAACGCCCAGCGCTTCTGCCGGCCGCTGCACGCCTTTATCATCGGCAAACATAAGGGCGCGCTGGGGAGCCGCTATTCCTTCGGCTCCCTGAACGACGACGGCGTCGTCCTGCGCGCGGTCAAAAAGGCGGAGCAGGGCGATGAAATCATCGTGCGCGTCAACGAGGGCGTCAACCGCCGCCATGAGCACGTCACCCTGACGCTTGGGGACGGCATCGTCTCCGCGCGGGAGGTGTACGCCTCCGAGGAGCCGATCGGCCCCGCCGTGTGCGAAGACGGAAAGCTCGTCTTCAGTATAAATCCCTATGAGCCCAAAACCTTTGCCCTCACGCTCGCCCAGAGCCCGGAAAAACTGCCGGCGCTCAGGGAGCATGCGCTGGCGCTCCCGTTTGATGTAGACACCGCCACCCATCAGATGTTCCGGTCCGACGGCGCGATCGACGCGGGCCGTTCCCTGCCGGCGGAGCTGTTCCCCGCCGAGGCCGTCTGCGGCGGCGTGACCTTCCGCTTCGGCTCCGTGGCGGAGGGCAGCCCCAACGCCGTGCGGGCCGCCGGCCAGCGGATCAAACTGCCCGCGCGTGCCAAAAAGCTGCACCTGATCGCATGTGCCGTCGGCGGTGATCAGGCCGTCCGGCTGACGATCGGCGATCAGAGTATCCCCTTCACGGTTCACGACCTGAACGAGCCCGTGGGCATGTGGGACATGTTCGGTAAGAAGCAGACCGGCCGGATCAAGGACTGCGTCGTGGCGCAGGTGTTCACGCACATGCACCAGCCGCAGGGCGACATGGTCGGAAAACAGGCCTACTGGTTCAAGTACTCCTTTGATATCCCGTCCGGTGCGCAGGAGGTCGTGCTTCCGAAAAATGAGAAGGTGCTGATCTTCGCCGCCACGGCTACGGATAACGAGCCGGAGAGCCGCCCGGCCGGCGAACTGCACGACCGGCTGGAAAAGCGCCCGTTCGCCTTCCGCCGACCGCTCAAGGATGAGCTGCGCTCCTCCAAGCTGCTCAACTGGATGTTTAAGTAAAAACTGTTTCATTGTGAAAGCGCCCCGCGGCAAATTGCCGCGGGGCGCACCTTTTTTCCAAGTTGGGCTCTACTTTTCCGCCGGACGGAAGATCGTATAACGTCCCCCCTCCCCGTCGGTGACGGCCTTTGGCGTTAGGCCGAAGATCCGCTCCGGCACATCGCCGGACAAAAACGACCGCGGGTCCCCCGCAAAGCAGTTTTTGCCGCTATCCAGAACGCAGAGGCTGTCCGCCAGTTCCACCGCATCGGAGAGATCGTGCAGAACGACCACGACCGTCTTCCCCGCTGTACGCATCTGCCGCAGCAGGTCATAGACACGCCGCCGGTACTCGGCGTCCAGGCTGGCCGTCGGTTCATCGAGCAGAACTGCCGGCGTATCCTGCGCCAGCAGCAGCGCAAGGCAGGCCAGCTGCCGCTCGCCGCCGGAGAGATGACAGACGAGATCGGCGCGGTGGCTGAGAATCCCCGCGCGTTCCATCGCCACCCGTACAAGTGCGCGGTCCCGCTCGCTCAGACGCCCGCCGGGGCCCAGATAGGGCTGACGGCCAAAAGATACCATCTGCTCCACCGCGATCGGCGGGCGCGGCAGCACCTGCGGCAGCAGGGAGATATGACGCGCGCGGGCGGCGGCGCGCATCTCCCGCACGGGTGCGCCGTCCAGTAGAATCTGACCGCCGCAGCGCTCCTGTGTCCCGGCCAGGCAGCGCAGCAGGGAGGTTTTCCCGCTGCCGTTGCGCCCCAGAAGGGCTGTGATCTGACCCGCCTGCGCCTGAAAATCCACCTGATCCAAAATTAGCTTCCGCCCCAGGCGCAGGGTGACCTTTCGCGCTTCAAGCATGGGATCGCCTCCTTTTAAACAGCAGGAAAAGGAAGAACGGCGCCCCCAGGATGGAGAGCAGAATCCCCGCCGGCAGTTCCGCCGGGGCGAACAGCGTGCGCCCGGCCAGATCTGCCAGCACAGTCAGCAGCGCCCCGAGGATCGCACATAGGGGGAAGAGCACACGCAGATCGTGCCCCGCAAGCCGCCGCGCCATATGCGGCACGATCAGCCCCACAAACCCCAGCAGTCCGGCAAACGTCACCACACAGGCGCACATGGCGCTGGCCAGCATCAGGCACACAAGGCGCAGCAGCCGTACCCGCACCCCGAGCGTACGGGCCAGCTCATCCCCCAGGCAGAGCAGGTTCAGCCGCGGGGCGAGCGCCCAGGAACATATCGCGCCCAACACGATCACCGCCGCCGGTACGGGGAGATCCTCCGCGTATATACCGGTAAAGCTCCCTGCGGAAAAGGCCGCATAGGAGGTGAGCGCGTCGGGGTAGAGTTGGGAGAGGAAGGAGATCCCCGCGCTCAGCAGCGTGCCCACCGCCACCCCCGCGAGGACGACCGTCGTCCGGGAGCTGTGGCCGCCCACGCCAAGGGTGATCCCCAGGACGAGCAGCGTCGTTCCAAACGCCCCGACAAACGAGGCCAGCGGCAGCAGTGAGAACGCCGCAGGGAACAGGCAGAGCACCACCATGACCGCCAGCCCGGCGCCGGCGTTGACGCCGATGATATTCGGCGAGCACAGGTCGTTATCCGTCACACTCTGGAGCAGCAGCCCGGCCGACGCCAGTCCCATCCCCGCCAAAATCGCCGCGGCCACCCGCGGCATCCGCAGCTCAAACAGGATCAGCGATGCCGTCCGGTCCGCCCCCCGGCCGAGGAGCGCATCCAGCACCGTGCGCGGCGTCAGCTCCGCACTGCCGAGCATCAGCCCCAGGAGGGCCGCCGATGCCAGCAGCACAATCAGCACGGGAAAAATCCAGAATACACGCCTTTTCTTCATACTGCAATCTCCGGATACAGCAGCCGGGCGAGCGTGCGGTAGGCCTCCGCCCACCGGGCGTTCGGCTTGTAGTGAAACAGCTCCTTGGAGAGGTAGTGGCACCGCCCCTCCCGCACGGCATTCAGATCCCGCCAGCCGCTCTGCGCAAGCAGGCCGTCCATATACGCACGGGTCGCCTGCTCATCGCCCTGCGGAACGATCAAAATCACGTCCGGCTGACGGACGAGGATGCTCTCGAGAGACAGCCCCTCGGACAGCGCCCCCGCCTCATCCGCAATATTCACGGCTCCCAGCTCCTCCAGCATGATCCCCGCAAAGTGGTCCTTGGCCGTCTTGGCCCGCGTGGAGGAGTAGCCGGACCCTGCCCGGATGAAGAGCACGGATACCGCATCCGTCCCCTCGCGTGCACGCCGTACCTGATCGAGGACCGCGTCCACCTCCTGCTTGACATCAAGGCCGTACGTCTGATAGGCCTCTCGATTCCCGGTCAGGTCCGTAAACAGCTTCAGGATGGAGAGGTAGTCCTCAAAGCACTCCTCCCGCAGGGCGGCGCACGGGATGCCAAAGCGCTCAAGCTGGCTGCATGCCTCCACCTGCGCCCCGAAGTCCGCCGTGGCGATGACAAAGTCCGGCTCCTGTGCCGCCAGCTTTTCCACGTCGATTTTCATCCCGGCGCCGTCGTCCACCAGGGGCGTTCCCTCCGGCGCATACCCGCGCGCGACAGCGTCGCCCACGGTGACGGCAATCTCCCCGCCGGCCATCTGCCAGATGTCCGCATAGGAGGAGAAGAGCACCGCCACACGCTCTGGCGCATGATCAAGCGTCACCTGACGCCCGGTGCCGTCCGTAAAGGTATAGGGGTAGGATAAACCCTGATCCCCCTCTGCCGCCGTCCCGCTCTCCCCGCGGTCCAGATCGGCCGAAGCGCAGCCCGCGAGCCCCGCAATTAAAAAAATCCCCATCAAAAAAGCGCCAAGACGTTTCCCCATTGACAATCCCTCCGTTGATACAGGTATTTCCCGGGCGTTTTCCTCCCGGACGCCCAAATCGGGCAAAACACTGCTCACAAAGGATTGTTTTAAGGCCCTCGTCCCGACGCTGCGGTATGGCAAATCCATCTGTAAGGCGGGCGGATACGCCGCCCGTACATCATTTCTCATTATCAAAACAAATATTTCCTGAATTCTGCGGCCGGCAGAAGAGCTGCTGGAACTGCGGACACCCGCCCAGCTCGCAGTCCACTACCTGCGTGCGGATCCCCGCGCGCCTGAGCTGCTCTGCCACCCCATTCGGGGCGAGCGCCTCCCGGGCGTGGTGGCCCGTGCAGAGCATGAAAAACACCAGCCGAACCTGTGCTATTCCCTGATCACGCATCATTTTTATCGCCGATCCCGCATCCGGCCGGCCGTGCATCAGCGCCAGAAAAAGGTCCGATCGGCCGCGGGCGCGCAGGTGGGAGAGCAGCCGAAGATAGGGCGTATTCTCCCCTGCCTCCCGGCCGTGGCCGTAGAGCAGCACGGCGCCGCCGGGCTGCGGCGGGAAGAGACTGTCCAGCGCTGCGGCACAGGCGGCCGAATCCCCGCACAGCAGGGGCGGCGTCAGGTCCAGCCGTTCAAAACGGCCCGACTGCTCCGTGCACAGCGCGTGCAGGCGCTCCCACTCCACGCCCTCGGACAGGAACAGGGACCGCACCAGAACGCGGTGCATTCCCCTGCGGCTGAGGATATCCAGCGCCCCCTGCGGGGAAAACACCTCCCGCCCGCCGGCGGTCAGCGCGGCCCGCACGTGTTCGCTCATCACTGCCAGCAGGGCCATGCGGTATGTCCCCTGCGCCGCCGCGCGCCGGTGGACGGCGGCAAAGCACCGGTCAAACCGCTCCGGGTCCGCCGTACCGAAGCAGACCGTCAGCAGCGCGTCATACTGCGCCATATCAGCAGGTCGCCCCGCCGACGACATTCTTTTTCATGACGGCCTCCTTATCGACCGTGCCGTTGAGCAGCTGATCCTCCACATAGTCAAAGCCGAGGCGCGCGATCGTATCCGCGAAGCGTTCGCCGGAGATCCCCTCGTCCCGGAAGAAGAGGATCGCCTTCTCCACCAGGTCGAGGACCTCCTCCTCGCTGGTGAAAATACGGGAGAGCGGCCTTCCCTCGGCGACCTTTTTGCCCCAGCGGCCGCCGATATACACCCGGTAGCCGTAGGTACCCTCCTCCAGCGCGTGGAACGGGCACTTGGACACACAGCGGCCGCAGTGGTTGCACTGCTCCGGATCAATAACCAGCTTTCCGTCCACCACCCTGGCCACGCCGATGGGGCAGGATTTCTCCACCTGACACACCTTGCAGCCGCGGCACTTTGCAAGATCCGGCTCCGGGATCCGCTGGCCGACGATGCCCAGATCGTTGAGATTCGGCTTGACGCAGTTGTTCGGGCATCCGCCCACGGCAATCTTAAATTTGTGCGGCAGAGAGACGCCGTGGTATCCGACGTAGAACCGCTCGTGCAGCTTCTGGCTGAGGTCGAATGTGTCGCACAGGCCGTACTGACAGGTCGTCCCCTTGCAGGAGACCACCGGCCGCACCTTGGAGCCCGTGCCGCCCGTCTCAAGGCCCGCCTCCTTCAGGAAGGCCATCAGCGCGTCCAGATTGGCATACGGAACACCCTGAATCTCCAGCGTCAGGCGCGTGGTCATCGTGACCTCGCCGGAGCCGAAGCGCTCCGCCGCCTCCGCCACCCGGCGCTGCTCCGCGCTGGTCAGCTTGCCGTTGCGGGTGATGATCCGCACATTGAACCGGTCGGGATAGCGCTTGTCACGCAGGCATCCGAGCCCCTTGACGCGCTGGATCTCCTCCGGCGGAAGCGCGCCGCCCGCAAATTCTACCTTCACCTCATTAAACGTCACACCGCCCTCAAGTACGCGGGTGTTCGTGTAACCGTAATGGCGCAGGCGGTTCTGCAGGAAGTACCCGCGCTTGCCCCGCGCACAGACAAGGAGCAGCTTATCATCCTTTTCAAGGCCCGGGATCGGGCCGTCCACCTTGGCGAGGTCGATCCACTTAGCGCCGGGGATCGCAGGGGCGGGCTGCACGTCGAGCACCTGATATCCCCTGGCTGCGCCGGCCTGATACTCCGCCGGCGTCATGGTCACAACGGCGCCGGATAGTTTATTCTCGAGCACATAGCACGCCTGCACAAAGGGGTGGATCGCCGTGGAAAACGGCGGCGCATAGGCGAAATCGAGCGTATCAAAGTCATCCAGTCTCATCTGTGCGGTGATTCCGGTCACGGCGATATCCACCATCTTATCCACCGCGCCCGCGCCGAGCACCTGAATGCCCAGCAGGCGGCGGCTCGAGCGATCCGCAATCAGCTTGGTAATAAAGAAGGAGGCGCCCGGATAGTAGTGCGCCTTATCATCCGTGACGCAGACCACCGCGGCGGGATCATACCCCTGGTCGCGCGCCTGCGCCTCCGTCAGGCCGGTGCGCCCGGCATTGAGATCATCGAGCAGACGGACGACGCCGGTGCCAAGGCAACCGCCGTATGTGACCGCGCTCCCTGTGGCCGCATATGCCAGCGCGCGGGCGGACAGATTGGCGGTAGACCCCATGGGAGACCACTGCGGCCTGCCGGTCAGGCTGTTATGTACCAGCGCGCAGTCCCCGGCCGCGTAGACATCCGGGATATTGGTACGCATGGACGCATCCGTCACAATGGCGCCGCGGTCCATCGCCAGCCCGCTCCCGTTGAGGAAGGCGGTGGCCGGCCGAATCCCGATCGCCAGCACGACTACGTCCGCCGGGAATCGGTTCCCGGCCGCCTCCACACCGTCGGCACGCCCGCCCCCCGTGACGGCGGTCAGCGCGGCCCCGGTATACACGCGGATGCCGGCCCCGCGCAGGCGGCGGCGGGCGTAATCCGCCATCTCCGGGTCCAGCACGCCCGGCAGGATCTGGTCCGCCGCGTCGATCACCGTAACGGAAAGGCCCTGCGCGTGCAGATTTTCTGCGACCTCCAGGCCGATAAAGCCCGCGCCCACCACCGCGGCGCTGCGGCAGTGGTTCTCCTGTACGTATGCGCGCAGACCGATCGCGTCGTCCGGCGTGCGCATGCAGAACACGCCCTCCTGCTCTGTCCCCGGGATATCGGGGACAAAGGGGACCGCACCCGTGGCGATGATCAGGCGGTCATAGTCCTCCGTAAAACGTTCCCCGCCGTGTACGGCCGTGACCGTCCTGGCGTCAAAGTCCACACCCGTGACCTCGCAGTCCGTGACGACATGCGTTCCGGTCAGGCCCTCATACTTCTGCGGCGTGTTGACGATCAGCTCCTCCCGGCTTTCGATCATCCCTCCCACATAATACGGCAGTCCACAGCCGGCGTAGGAGATATCGCTGCTCTTTGTCAGGATCTTCACCTCGGCGTCCCGGTCGAGCCGTTTGATCTTTGCGGCCGCCTTTGTACCCGCGGCTACGCCTCCGATGACCAGTACCTTCATCTGTTCTTCCTCCCATCACCCCATACGGGGTCGTTTTGCTCTTGTAATATTATAGCATGACCTGTATAATAAAATAAAGTTTTTAAAATTTATAAACTGATTATTTTTTCTTATGAGGTATCGCCATGGTAGACTACCGAATCCGTACCTTCCTCACCCTGTACGAGGTCATGAATTACAGGCGGGCGGCCGAACGGCTGCGGATGAGCCAGCCCGCCGTCACCCAGCAGATCCACGCGCTGGAAAAAGAGTACGGATGCCGGCTGTTCATGTACGACGGACGCCGGCTGCACCGGACGGCACAGGCCGAACGCCTGGCCGAATATGCGCGCGTGGCCGTTTACAATGAACAGCGGATGCGGCGGGAGCTCTCCCTCCCCGCCGTGACGAGGATCCGCCTTGGGGCGACCAAGACGATCGGCGAATTTGTCATTGCGGACGACCTGTGCCGCTTTCTTCAGCGGCCGGACCGCACGCTGGATATCACGGTGGAGAATACGGAAACGCTGCTCCAACTCCTGGAACAGGAAAGGCTCGACTTCGCGCTCGTGGAGGGGAGCTTTGACAGGAGCCGGTATGACTATCGCCTGTTCGATCGCGCGCCCTTTGTGGGGATGTGCCGCCGGGATCACCCCTTTGCCGGGCGGACCGTGCAGTGTGCGGATCTGTCGGATCAAACCGTCATTTTACGGGAGCCGGGCTCCGGAACGCGCGCCATCTTTGAGAATGCGCTGCGGGAATCCGGCTACTCCGCCGACCGGATCGGCCGCGTGATCTGCGTGAACAATTTTTCGCTGATCGTCCGAATGCTGCGGGAGAATATCGGCATCTCCTTCGCCTATTCGGCCGTGAGCGCCGGGCACCCGGATATCACCACCTTCCGGCTGGAGGGGCTGAGCGAGGTACGCGAGTTCAATTTCGTGTATTTGAAGGGGGTCGACGTCGGCGAGATGATCGCGGAGGTATTCCCTTCCGGGAAAGCGAAACCCGTTTAACGCCTCTTTCTGCTTCTAAAAATGCCAAAAAGCGAGCCCCCGCTTTTCGCGGGGGCTCGCAGAGCTTTTCGTCTTATTGGATGTAGGGCAGCGGATTGACACGGGTACCGTTGCGTATCACCTCAAAGTGAAGGTGCGGCCCGGTGACGCGGCCGGTGCTGCCGACCAGCCCGATCACCTCTCCGCGCTCCACATATTCGCCGGAGGAGACGTACAGCGTCATGCAGTGGGCATAGCGCGTCTTCAGCCCGTTCCCATGGTTGATGACAATGCAGTTTCCGTAGGCGCCGTCCCAGCCGGCGTACTCCACACGCCCGGCCTCCGCCGCAAGGATTCTGTGGCCTGTGGCGCCGCTGCCGGTAATATCCACACCGCCGTGCGTACTCGTCCAGCGCGGTCCGTACGCCGAGGAGATCTGGTACAGCCCCTCCACCGGCCAGCCGAGCGTACCGCTGCCGGCAACGACCACGCCGCCCGGCAGACCGGACACCTCTCGCGTGCCGACGTCCACCAGCTTGTCCACCGGGTCCTTGATCCGCTCGCGCGAGATCTCCTGTGCGCTCACACGGACCCCGTCCACATAGGAGACGAGCTCCGTGACGCGGTCGATGCCGTTCTGGCCCTCCCGCGTGGTGCGTTTGACGCCCTTGTACAGCTTGTTATTGTCGCTTTCAATCGTATCATATGGAATCTCTTCCTCGCGCTGCTCGGTCCTGGTGACCTGAACGCGCAAAAAGCGCACCTCATTGGAGACGGTGAGCACATCGCCGATGTGGATCTCCTCCGTCAGGCCCGGATTCATGACAAACAGCTCACTGGAGGACTTATCATACTTCTGTGCGATGCCGGAGACCGTATCCCCTTCGGCGACCGTATAGTAGACGGCCGCCTGCTTGGTCCCCTGTACCGTCTCGAGGAGCTTATCCGCATCCCACAGGATCTCCTCCGTATCCGGATAGAGGCCCTGTACATACTCGACATTCTCCACAAAGTCCACAATCGTGCCGGGATTCGCCTGACGCACCGGCTCCAGCAGCGTGTCGAGCACCCGGATGGCGTCCGTCTCATTGCGCACGGCACACAGCAGCTCGCCGTCGATATAGATGCCGCAGGCGTCCGTCAGATCGTAATCGGAGGCCTCGATCAGCCGGTCGCGCAGGGTGCGGGCGTCCGTCAGCTCCCCCCGCCGGACGATCTTCAGCGCATAGACGGGCTGCGTCTTTAAAACGTTGGCATGCTCCTCCTGATTCGTCCCAATCAGTTCGTTCGCCGAGTCGCGCGCCGCCGTGTACACGGATTCATCCGAGATATAGCCGAGGCTCTGGCCGTTGTAATGGATCTCCAGCGCAAAGGTGACGCCGCTGAAATAGCTGATCGTCATCACCATCACGATGCAGCCCGCAACCGGCAGCAGAACCTGAAAAAGCCCCCGGAACAATCGGCCGTACCGATCATAGGCGGCCGCGGCATACCGGCGCAGGACCGCGCCCCTTTTCTCCCCATCCACGCGGACGGCGCGGCGGATATTGGGGCGGACGGCGCGAATGTCGCGCAGCAGCCGCCGCATCTGCCCTGCAAACGTATGGAGCCATTGCAGCGCATGGCGGTCCAGAAAAAGCCAGACCGCATACACTGCCGCGCCGATCCAGTAGACCGGCTTTTTCAGCAGGCGGACGGCACGGCGTCCAATCCGCCGGGCATGGCGGCGCAGCTGGAGACCGTAACAGCGGATCAGCCGGTAGAGCTGCCCGGCAGGCGTCAATGTGGTATGGGAATGCTTTGCTGCCAAGGACCGCTCACCTCTTTCCTGTCAATCGGGGTCCGCACCGGGCCATAAAAGGATACGGAGCCCCACATCATACATACTTATTTATTATATAATTTTTTGCGCCATTTTTCAAGTTCTTTTCCCTTCGGAATAGGGCGGCGCCAAATAAAAAACCTCTCCCGTCCGCAGGCGGAAGAGGAAAAAGCTCAATCAGGTGATATAGGGCAGCGGATTGACGCGGGTCCCGTACTTGTACACCTCAAAGTGCAGGTGGGGGCCCTCGGAGTCGCCGGTATTGCCCACGCGTCCGATCTCCTCGCCCATCTCCACGTACTGCCCCGCCGTGACACTCAGGGAGGAGCAGTGCGCATAACGCGTCTTGAGCCCGCCGCCGTGGTCGATGATGACATTGTAGCCGTAGTCCGAATCGTACCCCGCATACGTCACCCTTCCGGACTCCGCCGCCCGGATGCGGTGCCCCGTAGCCCCGCTGCCGGTGATATCGATCCCACTGTGCATGCCGCTGGACCGGTAACCGTAGGGAGAAGAGATCTGATGCAGCCCGTCCACGGGCCAGAGCATCTGACCGCCGCCCGATGTAATTGTACCTCCCGGAAGTCCATCCGCATACCGCGTGCCGACTGTCACCAGCTTGGCGACCGGCTCCCGGATCCGCTCACGGGCAATCTCTTCCGCCCCGATCCGGACTCCGTCCACATAGGAGACGAGCTCCGTCACGCGGTCCAGACCGTTTTGCCCCTCTCGGGTGGTCTTGTTGATCCCCTTGAAGTAGCGGTCGCTCTCCGTGCGGATCGTCTCATAGGGAATCTCCTCCTCACGCTGCTGCGTTCGGATGACCCGCACCTTCAGAAAGCGCTCCTCGCTGGAAACGGTGATCACCTGACCCTGATGCAGCGTCTCCGTCAGCCCGGGATTCATCGCTATCAGCTCCGCAGAGGATTTATCATACTGCTGAGCGATGCCGGAGAGCGTCTCCCCCGCCGCCACCGTGTGACGCACGGCGGCCTGCCGGGTACCCTGGACAGTGGAGAGCAATCTGTCCGCATCCCAGAGGATTTCCGGCAGATCGGGATACAGGCCCTGTACGTATTCCACATCCTGCACGAAGTCTACAATCGTACCGGGATTCGCCTGCCGCACCGGTTCCAGCAGCGTGTCGAGCACGCGGACAACGTCCGTCTCATTGCGCACGGCACACAGCAGCTCACCGTCGATATATACCCCGCACGCCTCCGTCAGATCGTAGTCGGAAGCCTCGATCAGCCGGTCCCGGAGCGTCCCTGCATCTGTCAGCTCCCCCGGCCGTACGATCCGCAGCGCGTAGGAGGGCTGTGTTTTCAGCACATTGGCGCTCCCGTCTCCGTCGGCCGCCAGCAGCGCGTTGGCCGAGCTGCGCGCCTCGTTATAGACGGATTCATCCTCGATATAGCCAAGGCTCCGGCCGTTGTAGTTGATCTCCAGCGCGAAGGTGACCCCGCTGAAATAGCTGATCGTAAACGCCAGCGCCAGACATCCGGCCACCGGCAGCAGCACATGCAGCAGGCGGTCGAAAAAGCCGCGGTAACGGCGGACGGCCGCTGCCGTATAGCGGCGGAGAACTGCGCCGCGCCGTTCCCCGTCGACGAGGATCGCCCGGTAAATATGGGAGCGCGCGCGCCGCATATCCCGCGCCATCTCCCGGACCTCTCCAAACGCCGTGCGAAGCCATCCGGATATGCAGCGTCCGATCCACAGCCCGACCGCATAGAACAGCGCCCCCAGCCGGTACAGCAGCCCGTACATCAGGCCGACCACCCGCCTGCCCGTCCGTCGGGCGTACCGCCGTGTCTGGAGCCCGATATAGCGGCACCAGCGCACGAAAGAGGCCGTGTGCGGGGCGGTGCGTTTGTCCGGCTGTTTCATGGTTGTCCCCCCTCTTCCGTTACGGGCCGGCCTGTCAGGAAGGACCGGTCGCCGGTAAGTGTGTAAATCTCCCGATCCCCGGACTCCATCAGGCGGACAAATGCCGGGATCAGCTTTTCGGACAGCGCCGCCGCCCGATCGTAAAGAGATGCAAAGGGTTCGCGGCTCACGTGTGCGGGGTCGGCCGGATAGCGCCATTCGGCTCCGCCGTCATTGAGAAAATCCCACATTTTTTCCGGTACGGATCGCCGCATCAGTGAGGTGGCGAACGGCCCCGCGATCCAGTAAAACGGGATTTGCAGCGCGTACATCCACTTCCGCTTTTTCCCCGCCGGATCGTACAGGATCTGCTGGACCCGGCGCATATCGTCAAAGGACTGCGCATAGATGGCCGGCGGCCACGTTTTGCCCGTCACCTGTGCGGCGACCTCGGACAGCATCCGCCCGATCTCCAGCTTCATCTTCTCCGGCGCGCGCAGCAGCTCCGGCACATTGAAGAGCCGGGCGTCCGGCTCCCCGAGCACGCGGTTGATCATGCCCGCGTCGATATTCGCCTCGATCCGGTTGTGGACGATGAAACCGATGTAGGGAATATGGCGGCCCTTTTTAAGGGCGGCCTGTGTATAATAGATATAGGGGTGCGCCAGGCTGTCCAGCGCATAGTGCGTCAGGAAACCGCACGCATAGGAGAAGGCGTCCGTATCCGCCGGATGCTCCTTTAAATACTTCGCCATGGCGGCAATCGTCCTGTTGGGGGACGCGCGGTGCAGCGCCGAGCTGACGCCGCGGGCGCTGCGCCCCGGCATATACAGCGGTATCAGGCGGTGGAAGAGCAGCGGATCCGGCCCCTGCGCGCCGAGCAGGAAGGGCTGTTGCTCCAGGCAGGCCAAGCGGGGATCCGTGCGGAGTGAATCAAGAACCTGCGCTCCCAGCAGGTAGTGCGCGGCAAATGCAGGCATAAAAAAACCTCCCGGTGATGCTGTCAATAGTATAGCATACCGGGAAGCATTGGGCAAGTTTACAGCACTTTGGAGAGGAAATCACGCAGGCGCTGGTTCTGCGGATTGCCGAAGAACTGATCCGGCGTGTTCTCCTCCTGAATATTGCCGCCGTCCATGAAGAGGACCTTGGTGGCGACCTCACGGGCAAAGCCCATCTCGTGCGTGACGATGACCATGGTCATGCCGCTGTCGGCGAGCTCCTTGATCACCTGGAGCACCTCGCCGACCATCTCGGGGTCGAGGGCGCTGGTCGGCTCGTCAAAGAGCATGACCTCCGGATTCATGGCGAGCGCGCGCACGATGGCGATGCGCTGCTTCTGACCGCCGGAGAGGCTGGACGGATAGGCGTCCGCCTTCTCCTCCAGCCCGACGCGGCGCAGCAGGGCGAGCGCCTTCTCCCTGGCC
The DNA here is from genome assembly GCA_949293315.1 of uncultured Oscillospiraceae bacterium. GTDB lineage: Bacteria > Bacillota > Clostridia > Oscillospirales > Acutalibacteraceae > Onthovicinus. Next base: position 20,390 of record CASFCH010000039.1, read on the forward strand.
TCCTCCTTGCCCATGAGCTTGTGGCGGATGGGGGCAAAGGTGATGTTGTCCATGACCTTCATGTTGTTGAACAGATTGAACTGCTGAAACACCATGCCCATGTGCTCGCGGACCTCATTGATATCGGTCTTGCGGTCGTTGAGCAGGGTGTCCTTGAACCAGACCTCGCCGGAGGTCGGGAACTCAAGCAGGTTCATACAGCGCAGGAAGGTGCTCTTCCCGGAGCCGGAGGGGCCGACGATGGCGATCTTCTCGCCCTTGTCCACCTCATAGTTGATTCCGTCGAGCACGACGTTGCTGCCAAAGGCCTTTTTTAAATCTTTAACGCGAATCACTGCGGGCCAGCCTCCTCTCAAGCAGTTTCAGCAGCTGGGACAGGCCGAGGACGATCACCAGATAGACCAGGGCCACCGCCAGCAGCGGCAGGAACATGACGAATGTGGAGGAACGGATGCGGTCGCCGGCAAAGGTCAGATCCTGAATGGCAACGTAACCGGCGATGGACGTCTCCTTGAGGAGCATGATAAACTCATTGCCCAGCGCCGGGAGAATATTCTTGATCGCCTGCGGCAGGATGATGCTGCGCATGGTCTGCGTGCGGGAGAGGCCGAGCGAAAGGCCCGCCTCCATCTGCCCGCGATCGATGGACATAATGCCGCCGCGGATCGTCTCCGCCACATAGGCGCCGGAGTTGATGCCAAACGCCAGCATGGCCACCGGAACCCCATTGTCCGCGCTCTTAAAGACGACGTAATACATGATCAGCAGCTGGATCAGCGTGGGTGTGCCGCGGATGACGGATATGTAGATCCCGGTGATGCCGCTGATGATCCTGTACACAAAGCGCGAGAACCTGCTCGCGAGCGGATTACTCTTATTATTGGCGCAGGCGACGCGCAGGATCGCCACCACCGTACCGATCACAATACCGATCAGCGTGGCGACGAGGGCGATCTGCACGGTATTCCCGAGGCCCTCAAGCAGCATCTTCCAGCGGTCACGGGAAATAAAGCACTTGGTAAAGTCCGCCTGAAAATCCGCCCACCAGGAGGCGAGGGACAGGAGCTGGAGAGACATCTCATCACTTCCTTAAAACTTTAAATAAAACTGCCAAAACAACAGAACGCGCGGCGGGGCGTTTGACCGCTCCGCCGCGGAAAATATTTGAATCTGTGCGATATTTAGGCAACTGCAGAGTGGTTGACGATGGATTCGTCGAGCTTCCCGTTGGCCTTGAGCTCACTGATGACCTCATTGATCACGGCGAGCAGGCTGGCGGAATCCTCCCCCTTCGGCACGGCGACGGCGTACTGCTCGTCGGTCTTGCTGCCGTCGGCATACGTCAGCTCAAAGCAGGTCAGGCCCTTGCCCTCGTTCTGAGCGACAAGGCTCTCGGCCGGAAGCTTGTCGATGACGACCGCATCCAGACGGCCGTTGATCAGATCCTGCGTGGCCTCAATGGCGCTCTGCATCGGGACGATCTCCGCATTGCTGTCCTCCAGCACGCCGTCTTTAACCTTAACATCGTCCTCATAGGCGCCGTTGTTGGCCTCATCCATCAGGATGTCGCCCGTGGTGCCGCGCTGGACGCCGACGCGCTTGCCCGCGAGATCCTCGACGGTCTTGATGTCGGAGCCCTCCGGAACGATGAAGTACTGGATACTGGTGAAGTAGCTGTCGGAGAAGTCGACTTCCTCCGCGCGATCCGGCGTGACGGTCAGGCCGGCGAGAGCGATATCGGACTTGCCGGCGGTCAGCTCGCCGAGAATGGAGTCAAACTGCGTATCCTTAACCGTGAGCTTGACGCCGATCTTATCGGCGATCGCCTGCGCGATGTCACGGTCCACGCCGGCGACCGCGCCATCATCTCCGAGATACTCAAAGGGCGGGAACTGGGCGTTGGTCACCATGATGATCTCGCCATTTCCCTTGATGCGCGCGAGCAGATCGCCCGTCGCGGCGTCCCCGGTGGCGGCCGCATCGTCCGTGTTTCCGCCGCAGGCCGCAAAGCTGCCGATCATCATGGCGCCGGACATGAGAGCGGCCATGATCTTACCAAATTTTTTCATCTGAACTATCCCCTTTTTGCGCAGTGCCAAAACACCCTGCACATTTCTATTGATTATCCTCATTATACGCATTCGTGCGTCAGGAATCAAGCCTTATTCATAAAAAAGTGTAAAGTTTGTATTTTTATACAGTTTTAACGTATTTTTCAATGATGCTTTGCATATCGGCAGGCAGGGGCGCCTCCCAGCGCAGCCGCCGGCCCGTCACCGGGTGGGTGAGCGCCACCCGGGCGCAGTGCAGCGCATGGCGATCGATCAGTTCCCGCGAGCCGCCGTACATGTCGTCCCCGGCCAGCGGCGTGCCCTGCGCGGCAAAGTGGACGCGAATCTGATGGGTGCGCCCCGTCTCCAGCCGGATGCGCAGCAGCGAGAGGCCATGTCCTGTACCCAAACTCTCCCACCGCGTCACGGCGCGGAGACCGCCGGCGCCCACGGCCCGCAGCGTCTTCATCGGGTCCGGCCGGATGATCGGGGCGTCGATCACGCCGCGCCCGGTATACGTCCCCTGTGTAATTGCAAGATACTCCTTCTCCGCCCGTCCGTTGAGCCGGGAGGCCGCATACCGGTTGAGCGCGCAGACACAGACGCCGGACGTATTCTTATCCAGCCGCCCGACGGCGTGCACCTCCGGCGCGCGGCCGTGCGCAAGCCGGTAGGCGATCACGCCGTTGATGAGCGTCCCCTCCGGATGGTTGTGGGAGGGGTGCATCGCAAGGCCGGCCGGCTTATTCACCACGAGCAGGTCCTCGTCCTCGTACAGAATATCGAGCGCCATCGGGGTAGGGGCGCTCTCCCCCGGCGCATCGTCGAGCGTGAGGACCAGATGATCCCCCACAGAAAGGGTCGTGGAGGTGCGCGCCCGCTCCCCGTTGAGCCGGATGCCGTTTTCCTTGAACTTGATGCTGCGGATGATCCGGGTGGAGAGGTGGACGTGTTCCTTTAAAAAAGAATAGACCGCCGCACCGGCGAATTCCTCAGGGATTGTCAGTTCGAGTATTCGGGCCATGTGCAGCGGTACCTCATTTCATCTATTCTGTTTTCAGTATACCTTATTTGACCTCGACTGTCCAGCCGAATTCATCCGGAATGCGGCCCCACTGGATGCCGGTCAGGGTATCGTACAGCTTCTGGGAGACCGGGCCGATCTCGCCGTTGTTGATGGGCATGATGTCGTCCTTCCAGCGCAGCTCGCCGATCGGGGAGATGACGGCGGCGGTTCCGCTGCCGAACGCCTCCTCCAGCTTGCCGGCCTTTGCGGCGTCCGCAAGCTCCTGAATGCCGACGCGGCGCTCCGTGACCTTCATTCCCCAGGACTTGAGGATCTCGATGCAGGACATGCGGGTGATACCGCTGAGGATGCTGCCCTGAAGCGCGGGGGTGAGAATCTCGCCGTCCACCTTGAAGAACACGTTCATGGTGCCGACTTCCTCCACGTACTTGCGCTCCACGCCGTCCAGCCAGAGGACCTGCGTATAGCCGATCTTCTCGGCCTCATCCTGCGCCTTGAGGGACGCGGCGTAGTTGCCGCCCGTCTTGGTAAAGCCCATGCCGCCCTTGACGGCGCGGACATACTCGTTCTCCACATAGATCTTGACCGGGTTGAGCCCCTCCGGATAATACGCGCCCACCGGGGAGAGAATGATGCAGAAGAGCAGATGCTTGGCCGGGTGGACGCCCAGGTGCGCATCGGTCGAGAAGATGAACGGGCGGATGTACAGCGATGTGTCCTTCGCGGTGGGGATCCAGTCCTGATCCACCTTGACAAGCTCCTTGACGGCCTCCACGCCGAAGGCCTCGTCGATCGGCGGGATGCACAGGCGGTCATTGGACACGTTCAGACGCGCCATATTCTTATCCGGGCGGAACAGCAGGATCCGGCCGTCGTCCGTGCGGTAGGCCTTCATGCCCTCAAAGACCTCCTGCCCATAGTGCAGGCACATGGCGGAGGGATCGAGCTCGATCGGGCCGTAGGGGACAATGCGCGGATCGTGCCAGCCCTGCCCCTCGTCATAATTCATCAAAAACATGTGATCGGTAAAAATCTGACCAAAGCCCAGCTTGCTCTGATCCGCCGGCTTCGCCTTCGGATGCTTTGTCAGCTCCACTCTGATTTTTTCCATAACAGACACTCCCCTGTTTTTTAATCTGGAATCATTATGGCACAGTCGGTGTCAAAATAATGTTAACCCTGATACAATTTTATATCAAAACCTGCATTTTGCGTTCAGCTCGCGGACGGTGTCGGCATCGATTTTGAATTCCTCACGGTCGTAGGTCATCATGCCGTTGATCTCCTCCTCCACGTCGGTCAGCTGCGTATACACGCTGGCCGCCATCCCCTTTTTGGTGTAGGGGATAATCTTTTTCTCATACAGGCGGCGATAGGCGGCGGTGATCTTCTCCTTCGTTTTATACATCTTGTAGCAGAAGATCTTTTTGGTAAACATGTGCCCGGGCGCCCGGACGCCGAGGCCGCCGAACTCCGAGAGGATGAACGGCCGGCTGTCGAGCTTGCTGTGGATGGGGGTAAAGTAGATATGGCGGCTGTTAAAGTCGCCGATGCCCTGATCCTGCCAGCCGCTCGCATGGTCGATCAGGCGCGTGGGGTCGAGAGATTTGACAAGCTGATAGGCGTCCTTCGCATTGAACTGCCCCCAGCCCTCATTAAACGGTACCCAGAGCACGATGCTCGGCACGTTGTAGAGCAGCTCCACCGTCTCGCGCGTCTCGCGGGCGTACATCTCGCGCCCCGCGGCGTTCAGGCGGCCGGCGTGCTTATAATTTTTCTGGGCGGTATCGTCCATGTGCCAGTGGAGGAAGCCGGTGACGCCCGTCCAGTAGAACGTCTCGTGCTCGCCGCCGTTGACCATGTCCTGCCAGACGAGCATGCCCAGCCGGTCGCAGTGGTAATACCAGCGCATGGGCTCGATCTTGATATGCTTGCGCAGCATGTTAAAGCCGAGGTCCTTGGCCGTCTGGATATCATAGATCATCGCCGCGTCGCTCGGCGGGGTCAGGTAGCCGTCTGAGTAATAGCCCTGATCGAGCAGGCCATTGTGGAAGTAGGGCTCGTTGTTCAGAAGCATGCACGGATAGCCGTACGCGTTCTTTCCCAGAGAAATTTTACGCATGGCAAAGTAGCTCTCCACGCTGTCCGCCCCGTGTCTGAGCTTGAGATCATAGAGGAACGGCGACTCCGGGGACCAGGATTTAAAGTTTTCAAGCTTGACGGTGATATCCGCACCGGACGCCTCGGCAATCTTCTGCGAGCCGTCGTAGATCTCAATCGCCGTCTCCGCATCGCCGCTCGCCTGCGTCTGAATCCGGATGCAGCCGTCGTCATACAGCGGCGTGAGCTTTAAGGAAGTGATGTGGTCTTCCGGCACGCTCTCGAGCCAGACGGTCTGCCAGATGCCGGACTGCGCGGTGTAGAAGATGCCGCCGCGCTGGAGCTTCTGCTTGCCGCGCGCATAGTACATGGTATCCGATACGTCCCGCACGCGGACGAGGACCGTATTTTCCCCATCCTGCAGGGCATCCGTAATATCAAGGGAAAAGGGCAAAAAGCCCCCCACATGCGATCCGACCTCCGCGCCGTTGACGCACACATACGCCTCCTGATCCACCGCGCCGAAGTGCATCAGCACCCGCCCGCGGTTGAACCCCTCCGGCAGCGTGAAGGAACGCCGGTAAAACAGGTACTCATTGGGCAGGAGCTGACACCCCACGCCGGACAGGGGCGACTCCGGGGAAAACGGGACGAGGATCTCCCCGTCAAAGCTCTCCGGACACTCCGGTTCCCGGACGATGGCATAGGACCACACGCCGTTGAGGTTCAGGTAGCTGTCCCGCCTGAACTGGGGGCGCGGGTACTCGCTGAGGATGTTGTTCTTATCAAGCTGCTTGCCCCACCGTGTGTAGAGCGGGCTGTCTGATACCATCATATTTTCTTCTCCTCCTTATTCTTCTGCTCCAGTGAAAACCGGCAGCCGCAGTAGTCCTGCCGATAGAGTCCATATTCATGGGACAGTTCGATCGAGCGCTGGTAGCCGCCGCGCTTTTTAAAGTCCGAGGGCAGGAAGCGCACGCCGTATTTCTGTTCCAGTTCCCGGCCGATCTCATTGATATGGCGGGCGTTCTTGTACGGGCTGACGGAGAGCGTAGTGCAGAACCAGTCGCACCCCCGCTCCCGCGCGAGGGCCGCCGTCTTTTCCAGCCGGAAGCGGTAGCACACCGGACAGCGCGCGCCGCCCTCCGGCTCCCCCTCCATCCCGCGGGCGAGCACATCAAAAGAGTCCGGATCGTAATCGCCGTCGATCAGATCGACCGGATGGCGTCCGCGAAATTGGCGGATAAACCGCTTTTCCTCGGCGAGCCGGTGCTCATACTCCTCCCGGGGGAAAATATTGGGGTTATAATAGAACACCGTGATCTGAAAATAATCGCTCAGATATTCGATCACATACGTGCTGCACGGGCCGCAGCAGCTGTGCAGCATCAGGCGCGGCGTCTCCCCCGCGCGCACGATCTCCCGGAGCACTCCGTCCAGCTCCAGCTGAAAATTGACATTCTGCTTCATGATCCATCCTTTGGGCGCAAGATACAAAACTGCCCATACTCCTATTTAAATAATATACAATATTTACACCCGCCTGTAAAGCCCCCGCCGCCCGCCATGGTGAAAAATCATTTTACGGGGCAGCCGCATATTCTGCACGGCAGTTCAAAAAATAAGGGCAGAATCAGGGGGATTGCCGATGAGGACGATCATTTTATACGGGGACCGCGGCGACAGCCGTCTCACCTTTCCGCTGTGCCGCGCGCTGGAACAATACGGCGGCGTCATTCGCCTGAACGGCGGCAATATCGGCGAATACAGCGCCGGCGCGCCGGATTTCCTGCTCTATGAGACAGATGTGCTCGAGAGCGTCCAGACGGACGGCGGGCTGCTTTTGCTCAAGGAGGGCGCCGCAATGCCGTCGGGCGTCACTGCCGCATCCGGGATCACCGCCCTCATCCTCCCGGACTCGATCCCGGCGGCCGGAGCACCCCAGGCGGACATCCCCGTGATCCGGTGCGGAACGCGGGATGCGGATGAGATCGCCCTCTCCTCCCTGGAGGAAGACCGTGCGATTGTGACCGTCCGCCGTCCCCTGAAACTGGGCGACGCCATCTGCGAACCGCGCGATATCCACATTGCGCTTACCCACGCCACGGACCCGTATCCGCTCACCGTGTGCTGCGCCGCCCTGCTGACTTTTCTGGGTGCAGATCGGGATTTTCTCCGGATCTGACGCCGCACTTTAACATTAAAACGCATAAACCGCGGGGGAATATGGACCGGTACGGCGCGCAAGCGTCTCCGCACTTTAAGTCCATATTCCCCCTGCGATCACAGTATTGTCCGCTGCTCCCGCCCCGCGTACATCCCTCTGGAAAATTTGATTTTAGTCGACTTTTTTCCGACGGAAATTTTAAGAGACCCGCCATTTTGCCTGGGCTTATTGGCGCGAATTTCGAATCCCGCATCCGTCCGCCTGCACAGGAGCGTACAGCCGCCGCCGGCGCGGAGCGTCTCCCCGCCCGGCAGCTTGAGCTTGCCCGCATGCCAGAAGACGGCCATCACATTCCCGCTCCCTGCATCATATATGGCCTGGCATTCCGCGTTGTTTGACAGGACGGTCACCACTGGCGTCTCCCGGTAATGCCGGAGTTTTTCGGGCGTGGTGTTCATCATGACGAAGTATTCATAACCCGCGTCGTTTGGCTTTTCGCCATGGGAGAGGCCGAGCTCAAAGACCGCATCGGCGTGCCGCCTGCTGTCCACGCGCTCGGAGACCGTTTTCCAGTCCCCGGTCCGCTCCCCGGCGTTCACCGTGAGCGGGGCGTCCGTGATATAGCCGATGCCGTTGTTGTAAATCCAGTCAAAAGTGGCAGTCTGCTGCATTTCAGCCGTTTGGGTGACTGTGCCGCTGATGCTGTATACGATGCCGCCCCGGAGGAGGTTCTGGTTCAGCGTGGTGTAGAGGTCGCCTTTTTTGCTTGCGGAGATATCAGTCCCCAGGCACATCACGCCGTCCTCGGTCATGAACCAGGCCTTTTTGGCCCGGACGCCATTATCCCGGTATTGCAGGCAGCTCATCCCGACCTTCCCATCCGATACGCCGCCGACAAAGGAGGTCCTGCCCATCCTGGAATAGGTGCGGTCGTCGCCGTAGGGCAGATAGCCCTGAACAGCCGTCGTCCCGGGGATCCTGTTCCAATCCCAGAGCGGGAGGATATTGAAGTATTCGTCTCCCTTTACATAGTACATCGTAGCGCCCGCGCCCAGATAGTGGCCCCAGACATTTTCGCCGTTGAGCGCCTCGCTGTTCCTGGTGCGCGTGCTCGCCGCGCGCACGGAGGCCATGTAATTCCGGTCATTGTACACCTGATAATCACTGTCCCAGAAATACCGGTGGCCGCCCGCGCCCGTGTCGCCGTTTTCACCACGCGTCTCAAGCAGGGCGCGCATCTCATCCTCTCGCGGAAGATTCCGATCGCAGCCGAGCAGGACCTCACAGCCCTCAAAAACCTGTCCGCAGATCCCGACCAGTTCATTTTCCCGGACGATTCCGCGGCCCGAGGCGTTGATATCCCGGTACTTCCCGCGCATGGCGTACTGCATGCCGTCGAGCAGGAAATCCTGATAAAATGCGAGCGATTTATCGGAGAGCGCATACTGCGTCCCGGCGGTATAGCGGATAAAGCGGTTCATGCCGTCGCAGAACACCTCGCCGTACCCGCCCAGATAGAGGAGCTCAAAGTGCTGATGGAAGCTCATGTCCGCCTTGATCCCCTCCGCGTCCCACCGGTGGGTGAAAAAGCCGGAATTTGGAAATGGACGGAGCTCGTTCTCCATCAGGCGGCGCAAAAATTGTATTTTTGCGCCATCGTTCACGATGACCGCATATTTCAGCGAGTGATTGACCTGATCCGTCAGATTCCCGCCGGTCTGATTGATCGCACGCTGTTTGACGCTGCGCCTTTTTGAATCCTGGAAGGAAGTGATTTGGAACAGCTTCTCCGTCAGCCGCGCGCGCTGTTCCGCCGGGACCCCGTCGTTCGGGAACAGCAGGATATCGGCGATCTTCGGCCCGACGCCGAGTCCGTTCCACCAACCGTTCCACGTGCAGACAAAATCCCTTTCCACCCAGAATTCGATCGCCCGGGCGATGCCGGCGAGGAGTTCCCCATTCCTGTAAAACGGATTCCCCGGCGTATAGGCGGCGGACTGCATCCGCAGGATGGCGTTCAGATGCCGGATCGGATGCCATATATCCTTCTTTTGCGTGTCGTAATCAATGCTTTTGAAGGAGCCGTCCGCACGGAGATTCGCAAGGCAGGCAGACGGATCCGCCTGCGGATCATACAGATCACAGAGCATGCGGGATCTGATTTTTTCAAGATCGCTGCGATCCGTCCGACCGCAATGGCGCCCCGGTTCCCTGGTTTTTTCCCTTGCCATATTGATCCCTCTTTCCCCTTACCATTTGGTAAAAATCCGCCCCCCGTCGCGGAATACGACCACGCTGCCGGTGGCGGTGAGGCCGTTGCAGACATACGGCTCCGTCCGCTCCTCATACGCCGCGCAGACCGTGTATTCATGCTCCGGCGTCCGGATCACAACGCCCTGCGCGCGGCTGATTCTGCGTCCGCTGTCCACCTGTGTGACGTCCGCCGGGCGGACATGAAAATCCCGAAACCGCTCCGCCGCGCCGCCGCAGATCACGGTGACCGCCTGTGTTGTCCCGGCGCCGGAGAAGCGCACACAGACGGCATCATTCTCCGTTTTGCTGTTATAGCAGGGCGCGTATTCCGAGGAGATTCGCCTCACCGCCGCGCCTTTGGCAAAAAAGTGAAGCCCTGCCGTTACAATTCCGTCCGTAAATGAGGCGGTGTTCCCGCTGAGCGTGATCCGGCCCTCGGGCGAAAAGTGGAAACGCAGCGCATACCGGTGCGGGACGCGCGAGCGGAAGCAGTCAAAAACCACGTACAGTCCGGCCTCAATGCGCAGGATCCTCCGCTCTTCGAATACCGCGCCAAACGCCTTCAAATACCCCAGATGCGCGCCGCCGATCAGGATGCAGCCGCCGCCCTGAAACACCGGGTACTGGATCGCCGGCGCATGCGTCAGGTAGCTCCAGCCCCGTATCTTCATAAAACCTCTGCCATCGACCAGTGCGGTATTGTGCCCATGTGCCCCTTTGAATGATGTGCGTACCTTTCCGGGGATGTAGGTGTACCGGCCGGCATCCACCAGCACATCCCTGCCGCCCAGCATCAGGTCAAAGTGGAGCTTGTCGGCATGGGCGTGGCCCCCGCCGGTATAGCCGTTATGCAGGCAGAGATAATCGTCGTTTTCCGTCCAGCCGGTGCGCAGAATGTAGGAGCCGCTGTCGAAGAGCATCACGTCCGTGTACGCGGGCGGAACCGCCTCCATTTTTTCGTAGCGCTCCCGCTCCTCCTCCCCGAAGAGCCAGGCGCTCTCAAAGTCGAGCACCGGATAGGCGCTGGATTTCAGATCCGCACGGTCGAGCAGCAGCGCCGCGCGGGAGAGAATGTCCCGGATGTCGTTATCATCGCTGTCGCCAAAGAGCGGCTGATGATGGTTGGGCTTGATCCACCTCTGGTGGGCGTCCGCCATCCGGTGCACATTGCGGGTAAACTCCTCCGGGAGGGGGATGCCGTGTTCCCCCGCAATGCGGATCACGCTCAAAAAGCAGGAAAGCACCTCCCCGTGATATGTACACGACTGCTCCCAGTGAACGCCGTCCGTCATCAGCTGCAGCTCGGACTGCTCGGTCAGGCGTTCGATTGCGCGCTGCGTATCCGATTCATCTCCCAGGGCGGCGGAGATCGCGAACAGCCCGCTGTCCTGGATCACGCCCCAGTTGCTCATCTTATAGCGGGCCCCGTGCGTCCGGCGCAGGATGTCCGCGTGCTCCGCGAGGGAGGCGCGGTACTGCTCCCGCAGCTCCGGCGTATCAAACGGCGTGCCGTCGAGATATTCCATCGCCCTGGTCCAGTATTCGCCGCGCAGGCCCACCTCCAGCGAACGCCACGGATTGTCGCCGCCGGGGTCATCCACCGGGACGCGCCGGATCCAGTCCGTGATCAGGCGCACAAAGTGGCGCAGATACTTTTCGTCCCCCGTCAGATAGTACGCCTGCCCCAGGGAGATGAGAAAGTAGTGGCGGTTGAGCTGGAACAGGAACTCCCGGTCGCCGTTGTACTTGTAATACCAGTCGATCTCCCCCGGAAAGGCGACCTCTTTGCTGGTGCGTTCCAGATCGAGCGGACGGTCAAACAGGAAGCGGTTCTCGCACACCGCATCGGCAAAATTGAGAACTGCCCGTGACGCCTCCGGCCAGTTCGTTTTACAAAATTTCGCAATTTCCCAAAAGTCCCTTCTCATACCGGCCCCCTCTTATTTACCATAGACACCGCCGAGCAGCTCCCGCAGTGTTTTCACATCGCGCGCGAACTGCCGCCGGCTGTCTCCCTTGACAAATTCCAGAATAAACGGCACCTCCGCCCCGCTGCGGGCAATTACGCGGATCAAGCGCTCCCACTTTTTCCGCCCGAATTTCAGTGAAAACCGCCGGCCACTTTTTCCCCAGTGAAAGACGTGGACGCCCGCCAGGAAGGGCAGGACGGCCTGCAAATTCCCCTGATCCGCCGGGATGCCCATCGGCTGCCAGTAGGTTTTCACATTGCTGCGGTCAATGCTCTGCACAAGCTTTGCGCTGCTGGCTCCCGTATCGTTATATGTTCCTTTGTGGAATTCAAACGCAATGGTCAGATCCCGCTCTGCGGCAATCTTGGCAAGGCGCCGCGTCTCCTCCACAAGCGCGGAAAAACCATCCTCATCCGTCTCCGCACTCGGGCGGCTGCCCGCCCAGATTCGCACGGTTTTCGCGCCGATCGCCTCGGCTGTCTGCGTGATGGCACGCCACGCGTCCAGATCGTCTGCACCCAGCCGGTAGTAGGAACCGTAGGAGCAGGCGGTGATCCCCGTCTCCCGCTGGAGGCGCGTGACTTCCCCGAGCGCGGCGGTATCCTGCGGCGGCAGGTGCACATCCCCGCCCCATTCGATCCGGGTGATGCCGTTCTCCGCGGCAATCTCAAAGATCTCCCGGCGCGTGAGCTGCCGGAATGTCACCGTTGTAAACGCAATGCGATCCATCCCATTCACCTGTCCTTACGCCATCGTTTCAAGCATATCGGGAAGCACCTCGAAAAGCGGCGGCTCCCCGCTCTCCACCCGCGCGGCTTCCTCCAGCATAAACTGCGCCATTCGCACCACCTCGCGCCCGTTGCTGCCCGCAATGTGCGGTGTGACGATGATGTTTTTACACCTCGCCAGCCTGCCGAGCGGCGGCGCCGGTTCGCGGGTGGTGACGTCGAGCAGCGCGGTGCGGGTTTTGACCCTTTTCATCGCGCGGACCAGCCCCTTCTCATCCACCTGCCTGCCGCGCCCGGTGTTGATAAATGTGGCGTAGGGCTTCATTCGATCAAAGAGCGCGCCGGATAAGATCCCCGTCAGTTCCTCCTTGTTGGCCAGATGGTTGGAGATCACATCGCAGGTGGAAAAGATCTCCGTCAGCTCCGCGGGAGATATTCCAAGGGGCTCCGCCCGTTCGGGGGGCAGAAACGGGTCGTAGTACAGGACCTGCACATCGTTGGCGCGGAGCTTTTCCGCCACCAGAGAGCCGATGCTGCCCACGCCGATCAGGCCGATTTTACTCCCATAGTTCCCGCCGCACCGGTCGGAATACCGCGCCGCCGCGTAATAGTTCCACCGGGAACGCCGCTCCGCGCGGTAAAACCCCTTGGCCGCCAGAAGGATCTGCGCATAGGTATATTCCGCCACGGGGATCGCGTTGGCGCGCCACGCGCTGAACACACGGACGCCGCAGTCCAGGAATTCCCTGGCAAACTCTTGTACGGAGCCGGCCGCGTAAAAGATGCATTTCAGGCTTGGAAAATACCGCCTGATCTCTTGCGCCGTGAAACGCTCCATCCCCCAGGTGGCAAAGAGAATCTGTACCTGACGGGCACAGTCCGCATATCGGTCCAGATTCCCCCTGCTGAGCACTGCCTCGCACAGCTCATACCGCTGCGCCAGCGCCGCCCGGATCTGTCCCGGGAATACGCGCGCCGCGTCCCGCTCGCTTCCGGTGATGATCGCCGCTTTCATATAACTGCCCTCCTGATGCAAAAACTCGGAACTATTCCAGATCTATTCCCCGGCATCCATGGCTCTCCCGGTATCGGCGCCATGTCCGCTCAAAGTTATACGATGTGTCGGGGGCAGGTCTCAGGTCCTCAAAGGCGACCGCGTCCCCGGCCGTTTCAATCGCCTTTTCACGGAAACGGCGGTCCTCCGGCACGATTTTACCGCCGCGATAGAAGACCGCCCCGCCGCGGCTCCCGGTCGCAGGGAGCGCGTGCAAAAAGGTCCGGCACAGGGCCGTCTGCGCCGTCAGCGTATCCCTGTACCGGTACAGCCTGCGAATGCTGTCAAAGCTGCCGTCCGGGACGGCATAATATCGGGCCGCCGCCTGGCGGGCCAGCCGCTCATACAGCGCCGCGATCTCCTCATAGACGCGGCAGTGGGAGGCACAGCGGCTCATCTCCCCGGCAAAATCCGTCTGCGGGGCGGCGGGCTTCCGAATGCAGCGCTCCACGTATGACCGCTCTTCCTCAAGCGCATTTTCCAGCACTGTGCCATTTCCATCGCCCCGAGCAGAGTGCAGCGCAATATACTCGGCGGCGCGCAGGCCGCCCACCTGGGTACTGTTGAGCGCAGAGCCGCCCGGGCGGTACACGCCGAACGTGCCGGCGGCCTCCCCGACCGCGAACAGGTTTGCCACACGCGTCTGCCAGTTGCCGTCCACCGCGGCGCCGCCGTTCATGTGCTGGGCGCAGACCGCGACCTCAAGCGGCTCGGCGGCAAGGTCGATCCCCCGGCTTTTGTAAAATGCCGCCGCCTGCGGGTTGAGGCGCATCAGCCGCTCAAACGGCGTTTTCCCCAGCGCGTCCGCCCGCTCCAGATATTCCCGCGCCTGTGCGCTGAGGCTGTCGAAGTCAAAGCCGGCGGGATTCTCCCGGAAGTCGATCCACACGCGCCGCCCGGCCTTTGTCTCCCGGCTGACGGCGAGGTCGATCCGGGAGGAGCCCTCGATTTTCGCGCTGTCAAAGGGCCACTGATAGCCCTTTAAAAAGATGGCGCTGCACATCTCCGAAGCGGAACCGAACCAGTCGGCCAAAAAGTCCCGGCGTGTGCCATCCCGGTCGGTGGAATAATACGACGGGATCACCTGCTGATAGCTGCCGGACAGATTCCACCGCACCTTTTTGGAGGCGATGCCGTACTGCCACTCCGTCAGATTGTTCATGGTGCAGCCCGCATCTATGGCAAGGCCGAGTGCGCCGGACTGCGAGAGCGGATAGGCGCTGTCCGCATAGACTCCGGCCGCGCCGCCCGTGGCGAGGATGACATTGTCCGCCGCGATCGGAAACAGCTCCGCCCCGCCGTCCGCGGACGGGGACAGACACACCACCCCCACTGCGCGGCTGTGCGCCGTCACCACCCGAATAACCGTGGTGCGGTCCAGAATATGGATGTCCGGATTCTCCCGCACCTTTCGCTCGAGCGCCTCGGTCCTATATTGGGAGGTCAGCGGCCCGGCGCTCGTCCCGCGGGCGGAGGTGTCGTGATCCGTCTGATACCCGATAAAACGGCCGAGTTCATCCGTCGGGAACGGGACGCCGTACTCCACCAAACGCAGAAAGCAGCGCACGCTGTTCACCGCCTCGATCAGCGCGGTATCCCGGTGCATCCCGCCGCCGGACGCCAGTTCCGCCGCCATCTGCTCCGCACTGTCCGCCCGCGTAAAGGAGAGCTTGTAATAGGTCTGCTTATCGCTCCCGGCGTTCCGGGAGGTCCCGCACCGGACGCCCTCCGTCACCACTGCGATGTTTTTTACGCCGAATTTTGCGAGCCAGTCGGCGGCGGAAAAGCCCGCCGCTCCGCTCCCGACAATGACAACTCTGTACTGCTGCACGCCCGTCTCTCCCATCGAGTTTTACAGTGTTGGAATATGCAGGCCGCCGGTACAGTGGAAAACCGTCCCGGTGGCATAATCCATCGCGCCGTCCGCAATGGCGCAGACGATCCCCGCCACGTCCTCCGGCGCGCCGAGCCGCTTCATCGGGATAACGCCGCTCGCGGCGAGCTGTTCATATTTTTCATGGACGGTCTGAATCATCTGCGTATCGATAACGCCGGGGCTGATCTCAAATACGCCGATGTGATCCGCCGCCAGACGCGCCGCGAACAGCTGCGTGAGCATCCGTTCCCCCGCCTTGGAGAGGCAGTACTCCGCCCGGTTGAGCGAGACGCTCTCGGCGCTGATCGAGCCGATATTAATGATCCGCCCGGCGACTGCGTGCGCGCGCATCCAGTTGGCGACCGCCTGCGTCAGGAAGTAGGTGCCCTTTAAATTGATATCCATCACATAGTTGTAATCTGCTTCCGTGATCTCGAGCATATCGCGGCGGACGCGCGGGGCGACGCCCGCGCTGTTGACCAGGAGATCGATCCCGCCGTACTGCTCCAGCGCCGAATGGAGCAGGCGATCCCGGTCCTCCGCATTGCCGATATCGGCACGGACAAACAGGACGCGCCCGCCGTACTGTTCCGCCAGCTCGTCCACCCCTTCGCTCGGGCTGCGCGCCGAAAGCACGGCGTTATACCCCTTTTCCAGCAGCGCCCTGGCCGCGGCGAATCCGATCCCCCGGCTCGCGCCGGTGACGACAGCCGTCTTTTTCATCCGTTTTCCCCTCCCACATACTGGCGGTAGAGCGGCAGATAGACCTCCCGGTCCCGGACCGGGCAGCCGGCCACCCCGCCGCTGCGCATCATTTTACTGCAATTCCCGCACGTGACACAGACCTTTTTCGGGTCCAGATATCCGTTTTTCAAGTAGTCGGCGTAAAACTGCGGATAGGCAAACGCCATCCGCCCAAAGCCCGCAAAGGAACAGCTTCCGCTTTGCAGGCATTTTTCGGCAAAAGCGATCGCCTCCGTCCCGGGAAAGGTGAGCGCCGACAGGACGAGCTTCAGCCCCGGGAAGGATTTTTGCAGCGCATCGGTGATATCCGCCATGCGCCGAACGCCGGCCATGCCGTCCTCGCTGCAGCCGGCATACGGGCGGTTCACCTCGGGGATCAGGTAGGGGTTGCCGATGGTAATGTTGACAAGCTCCACGCCCTTTCCCTGCAAGATGGCCAGCATCTTTTTGGTCTCCGTCAGGTCGATCTGGCGTCCGGCGCCGGCGCCGAACCCATAGGGGTACGGGAAGCCGTCATAGGCGCTCAGACGCGTGGTGACAAACATGCCCGGCTCTATATTCCCGCGCACGCTGTCCACGCAGGCAAAATACAACGCGGTCCGGTTCTCAAAACTGCCGCCGTACTTCCCCGGCCGGGAGTAGGCGCTCAGAAATTCATTCAGCAGATAACCGTGGCAGCACTTGACATCTACGCCGTCAAACCCAGCCCGCGCCGCGAGACGCGCCGTTTTTGCATACAGCTCCGGAATCCGTTCGCACGCCTCATCGGTGATAATATGATACGGCTGGTTTTCCTTGCCCTGCTCGTACAGGCTGTTCCGATAGGCGACGATCGGCTCCGGCGTCCCGTGCGGTTTACTGTACCGCCCGCTGTGCGTCGCCTGCATAATAATCAGCGGCGCATAGCCGAATTTTTCCCGGCTGATCTGCCGCATCTCCGCCAGCAGCTCCCGGTACTCCGCAACGTTTTCCTCCGTGAGCCGGAGCTGGCGCGGATTGGCGCGCCCCTCTTCACAGACGGCCACGGCCTCGAACCAGATGATCCCCGCGCCGCTCTCGGCAAAGCGCCGGTAGCGCCGCCGGGTCAGTTCCCCGATCCCGCCGGTCCGCGTTCCGTCGCAGCCCTCCATAGGCTGAATGACGACTCTGTTCCGGACTGTCTTACCGTAAATTTCCGCCTTGGCGTTGATCTGCAAAGCTGTACGCACCCTCTCATCTGTACTTTTTTTAATAGTACCATATGCCCTCTTGATTTTCCACGCCTTTTATTGCAAAAAATATGCTTTTTGTGATATTTTTGCTTGACCGGAAAACGACGCCGTGCTATTCTTGAGCCATGGGTAACATTATTGATGCAATCAACTACAATACACAGGCCGTCAGCCCCAATATTTCCGCACCGCATTTTCACAGCGGATACGAGTTCCTCTACATTGCGGGCGGATGCGCACAGGTGGAAATCAACAACGTTCCACACACGGTCAAAGCCCCCGCCGTCATCCCGCTCAACCCGTTTGAGTGGCACCGGATTTTAAGGGCGGACGCGCACTACAGGCGCTACACGCTGGTGCTCGATCCGGCGCAGTTCGAGCGTTCCTTTCATACGCAGCTTGTGACGATGGTCAAGTGCCGCCCCGCGGGATTCCGTCACGTCATCCCGCTTGATCCGCAGGCGCAGAAAGCCGCGGAATCCATCTTTGATACGCTCATTGCCGAGGCACAGCAGGCATATCCGTACAGGGATCAGTTGATCGCCAACGAGATCGGCAATCTGCTGATCCTGCTCTACCGGTGTACGGAGGAGCGGCAGGGAATCTTTGATAAACGGATGCTCCAGATCCAGCAATACATCGACGTGAACTATCGGTCCATCGAAAACGTGCAGAGCCTTGCCGAACACTTCTACCTCTCCCGCGAGCACTTTTGCCGTGCGTTCAAGAAATTTTCCGGTTATTCCCCGGTGGAGTACCTGCTGCACACGCGGCTCTACCATGCGCAGCTCCTGCTGCTGCATACGGAGAAAGGCATCGCGGACATCTGCGAGGAGACCGGCTTCCGCGATCTGAACAACTTCATCCGGCAGTTTAAGAAAAAGTATGGCGATCCCCCGCTGGCCTTCCGGAAAAAGAACCGCGCCTCCTCCCGCCCTCGGGTCTGACGGCCTTTTTCAAAACATCTTGCGGGAAAAGGACCGCTTTCACAAACTGAAGATACAAGAGGTGCGAGCTGTACACAGCCCGCACCTCTTTTGCTTAAAAGACATTATGCTCCCGCTCTCATATACGGGTCCGTTTCTCATTTCTTCCGCTCCTCGGCCTTTCGCCGCAGCATCTCCTCCGCGGCGCGCTCACACTGCTCATAGTGCTCAATTTTGCAGTCCAGCCGGCCGAGCGTCTCCTGCATCTGTTCGAGCTTCTCCTGCAGCCGTTCACGCTGCTCGATCAGGATCTGCTTGCGCGCCTGAGCGGTATCCTCCCCCTGCTGAAAGAGGGTTACATAATCGATCAGCGCCTCCACCTGCACGCCCGCGCTGCGCATACAGCGAATGAATTCGATCCAGCTGCAGTCCGCCTCTGAATAATCCCGGATCCCGTTGACGCGCCGCACGGGCGGCAGTAAACCGATCCGCTCGTAGTAGCGCAGCGTATCCGCCGTGATGCCGTATTTCTGACTGACCTGTGCAATCGTCATGGAACCACCGCCTTTCAATAATTCCAGTATACCACCTGGAGCCCGCTCCAAGTCAATGGCAATTTTAAAATTGTTCTCCGAAAGCGGCTGTGAATGCCGCCGAAGATTGAAAGTAGATTCGTTTTCCTGTGAGTGTATTGATTTTGCATTAGTTTATTTATATAATTTCCATATAATAAGTTGAAGGGAGCAGATATAATTTGAACACAAAATCCGGTCTGTTTTCAAAACTCTCCGAGCTGTTCACCCAGTGCAGGGAGTACTGGCGCATCCCGCCGCCCGGGAGATATATGCCTTTTAAGGAAATCCTCTCCTACAGCGGCGGCGGCATCGGCGTCTACTGCATTGTGACTGTGGTCACGGCGATGACCCTGAGCACGACAAACGTGCTGATCGGCAACACCATCGGGATCGCGCCCACCACGATGTACGCGCTGTATATCGTGGCCACAATCGCCGGTATCCCGCTCACGGCGCTGCGCGCCCATATCATTGACAACTCACTGAACAAAAAGGGCAAGTACCGCCCCTTCCTGCTGTCGATGGGGATCCCGGCCACCATTCTGGCGATCGGCTTTGTATGGATGCCGTATGAGCACATGAACGCATTCTGGAAGAGCTTCACGGTGCTGGCATTCAACATCGGATTCCAGTTTTTCTACAACTTTTTCTACGACGCATACGACAATCTGATCCATGTGCTCTCCCCCAACTCGCAGGAGCGCACGGACACCCTGTCGATCAAATCCATCGTCTACTCCTTTGCTCCCTCCGTCATTACGCCGCTGATGCCGCTGCTGGCAAAGTGGATCACAGACGGAAGCATGACAGATATCCGCCTGTACCGCTATGTCTATCCGCCGATCGCCCTGATCGGCATGATGCTCTCCCTGATTACATATGCCAACACCCGGGAGAAGATCGTGCAGGCGCGCACGCACGTGATCCGGATCAAATTCATGGACGCCCTGCGCGCCGTGGCCAAAAACAAATACTTCTGGATCATCTCCCTGGCCGGCTGGATCGGTTTTCTGGAGAGCGCGTACAGCACGATCCTCTTCTGGCTGTACCAGTACCAGCAGGCGTGCACTGCCGGAGAATACGCCATCATTAACCTGATTTACGGCAACGCCTCGTTCTGGGGCATGCTCCTGACCCCCTTCGCGGTCCGCAAGTGGGGAAAAAAGGGCGTGCTGATTATCATGAACGTCCTCAATGTTATTTTCATTGCGCTGCTGTACCCGTTTGTCAACAATATCTGGCTTGTGCTGATCTTCATGTTCTGCAACGCGGTGGCCGGCTCCTTCTTCCAGGTGCTCTCACGCGCCATCAACGGCGATATCCGCGACTATCAGCAGTACATCACCGGCGAGCGGATCGACGGTATGTTCTCCGCCGTTGGGCTGATCGGCAGCTTTATCACCATGCTGACAAGCGGCGTGTTGCCCCTTGTCTATGAAAAGGTCGGCGGCATCTATGAGGGCAACGGCTACGCCAACCCCTACGATATCCTGTATGATCCCGCGGTGTTCACCAAGCTGATCCACTTCCTGATCATTTTGGCCGTGTTCGGCGCGATTATGAACGTGATCCCCTACTTCTTCTATGATCTGACGGATAACAAGCAGCGCGGTATTGTGAGCGTGCTGCGCGTGCGTGCGCTGTTTGAGGACTACGGCAACAATGCGCTGTCCGACGAACGTCTGGTGGAGGCCATCGACCTGATCGAGAATTCGCGCAGACTGGTGCAGGAGGGGCCCGTCACAATATCCAAGGATGCGATTCTCGCAGCCAGAAAGTCCCGCGACAGGGCCGCTGTCAAAGCCGCTAAAAAGGCATATCGTGCGGCCATCCAACACAATAAGGAAGTGGAAGTGGCGCAGGCGGTCGTCCGGGAGATGGATAAATTCAGCGACCCGCGTATGCAGGATAAGCTGCGTGTTGCCAAACAGCTCGTCGACGAGGGGCTTGCCGGTCTGACCAGCGTAGATCCCAATATCCTGAAAAATGCCCGGGCGCTGCCCCACAGCACGCCCGAGGAAAAGGCGATCCGGAAGGAAGAGATCGAGATGGCACACAAGCGCCTGACGAGCCGGAACGTCATCCGCAAGCACTATCCGGACGGCATTGAGCTGTTCGATGATACGGCAATTTATCAGATGTTTGACCGCGATGATGAGCTGAATCAGTATGTGGACGACGTCTATAAGCGTTACATCCGGGCGCGCGAGGCCAAAAACGCCCAGCAGGCCGAACAGCTGAAAGCCGAAATCCGGCGTGTCAAGGCCGAGCGCAACGAGCTCAAGAAGAAGATCAAGGCCGCCACCAATGAGCGCGCCATCTACAACCGCGCTGTCAAGCCGTATATCGACGCACGCAACCTGATCCTTCAGGCGGAAAACTACCGGCATTATGAGGAGATCGCGGCTCAGTACGACGAGGCGAAGAAACGGGCGGACGAGGCGCGCCAGAAGCTGATTGAAGAAGAAAAGCAGCTTCAGGCGGAAAAGAAACAGAAAAAGGCCGCCAAACGATAAGCGGCGCCGCCCGATCGATTTCCCGAATTTCGGTACCCAGACAGCAAAACTCCCCATCCTCCAGAAGAGTGGGGAGTTTTTCCTTTCTGCAAACAGGCGCCGTCCCTGAAAATCAATGAGGCGGGCGCCAATAGAGGCATGGCCCCCCGGTCATTCAAACGGATATCGCATCCCCCACCGGGCACGGATCGCATCCATCAGCCGCATGACGGACAGCGTCTGATCATGTGTCATCTGCGGGCACTCCAGATCCCCCCGCTCCAGAGCCAGCCGGCAGGCTTCGACCTCATATTCATAGCCGCTGATCTGCACTGGGAGAGGATACTCCTCCACCGGCCGGTGGTCCCGGTCATACCGGACGATGCGTTCAGGGTTGTTGATATTGGTGACAGCCAGATAGCCGTCCTCTCCGTAGATATACCCCATCCGCCCCGTCGGCGTGAGCGCCGTCGCATGCAGGGAGGCAAGGCGTCCGTCCGGCCAGACAAGGGTGATGCTGTCCACCAGATCCACGCCCTCCGGGCTCATCAGCGCATGGGCATGTACCTGGTCGATTCCATCGCCAAACGCCATCAGCGCAAAATTGATGGGATAAATCCCGATATCCAGCAGTGCGCCGCCCGCCAGATCGGGCTCGCGGATCCGGCGCACCACGCCCAGCGGATAACCGATATCTGCCTGGATGGAGTGGACACGGCCCAGCACGCCGGAATCGACGATCTCCCGAATCACACGGCGGGAGGGCATATAGCGCGTCCAGATGGCCTCAGTGATAAAGATTCCTCTTCCGCGCGCGCGGGCAAGCACCCCCTCCGCCTGAGCCGCCGTAGCGGTAAAGGCCTTTTCGCACAGGACGGGCTTGCCGGCTGCGATGCACTGCTCCGCCTGGGCCGCATGGTGGGAGTGCGGCGTGGCGATATAAACCAGGTCCACCGCCGGATCGGCGAGCATCTCCTCATAGGACCCGCAGGCACGCGCCACGCCAAACCGGCGTGCAAAGCTGCGCGCCTTTTCAAGACTGCGGGAGGCAACGGCATAGCAGCAGTACTTTTCCCGATCCATCCTGGCAATGGTATCGGCCATTTTGCCGGCGATATGACCGGCGCCCAGAATTCCGATATTCATCATGCTCTCCTTCCCCTTCCTAAAGCGGTATAAGGCCCCGTGCGACGCCATGCAAAAAGGCGGGCAGTTCCTCGGCTTGCCGCCGCGTCATGCCCGCCGGGAATGTTGCTATTTTTTCTTTTTCTGGCGCATCAGCAGCTTGTCGATCGGAAAATAGATGAAGAACTGCAGCGTGCTGCACACCATGGTGGAGATATTACCTGCCAGCTTGTCATTGACATCCATCCCGATCAGCCACGCGTTGACCGTCGGGGAGAGCCACGCCGAGAAGCAGATCAGCAGAAGGGTGGCCAGGATATAGATCGTCAGCGTGACGGGGATGTTGTTATCGGCGTTAAAGGTCTTCTTCCGGTTGACAAAGAAGGCGACGATCTGCGCCGCGATGTTGGACACATTAAAGGCGATAAAATAACCGAGTCCGTTTGCCGCCGCAGGGTAGTCAAACACCCACCAGTGGAAATCGCGCGTGAACAGCTCCTGTATCGGCGGGAGCAGCTGCAGGATATTCAGCAGCGCAAACTGGACGATACACGCGAGCAGACTGACAACGATAAATTTGACAAACTGCCACGCCGTCACCACTGCGGAGCCCTTCTCCGCAGCGGCGCTGTCCACTTTGTGCAGCACGCCTTTTTTCTCGGTTTTCTGTTCCTGAACCATTTTTAATCCTCCTCACAGCACAAGTTGCTCCAACCTCATTTATTTCTGCCCTTACACCGTACCGCCTCGCGCGCACGGCTGTGCGGACGGGCATGCGGCAATGCTCCCCGGAACACCCCACAGCCCGCTGTTTGATCCATATTCCATGAGGTTATTGTACCATAAAAACTGCTCTTCAACAAGATGTGGATGGCAAACCCGGTACCGGGCGCCTTCGGCCGTACTATTCCCGGGCGATCCCCAGCGCATGTGAAACGCGCATCAGATTTTCAACGTCCTTTGCGACAAGCCTCCCGCTGTAATCCGGCGGCAGATTGATGACCAGCATATTTCCGGTTTTGGTGAGGATCTTATAGTTGCGCACGATCTCCTCCCAGTCCATCAGCGGCTTTGCATCATAGGCATCCGAATAAAACCAGCTGAATTCCCTGCGGGAGCAGATGGTCATCTCAAACGGCAGGTAATATTCCCGCCCGTTGAAGGTATAGATCTTGGGATCATCCTCGCGGCACATATGCGGGTCCCACAGGCGAAAATCCGAGGGGAACATCCGCAGCGGGTCGCGGTCCCGATAGTTTTGCGGCTGATAGCGATCGTCCGGGCCGCCCTTTTTTTCCGAATACACCCCCACCGTGTGATTGACACCCATCTGGCAGGCGGGCTGAAGCGTTTTGACAAGGTTGTAAAGCCGGTCCAGCTGCCAGGCGCGGCACGGTTTATCCCACGCGCCGTCCAGCCAGAGCTCCACAATTTCCCCATACCGGCCGTCGAGCAGCTCCGTCAGCTGGCGCTCCATATACTGAACGTATTTCTCATTTCTCCGGTAGCACCGCTCGTGGCGGTCCCACAGGGAATAGTACAGGCCCAGCTTGACCCCATACTTTCGGCAGGCCTGTGAAACGGCGCGGACCACATCCGTCGGATTTGGGGAAAAACGGACCGAATACCGGGTCGTATCCGTATCCCACAGGCAGAATCCGTCGTGGTGCTTGGTGATCAGGACCACATAATTCATACCCGCCTCATACGCCGTGCGCACCCAGCTGTCCGCATCAATCGCCGTAGGGCGGTAGCTTTGGATCGGGAGCCGTCCGTTGGACCACTCGGTGTTGTTGAACGTGTTGATCCCGAAATGGATGAACATGCCGAAGCGGCGCTCCATCTGCGCCCTCTGGTATGGATTCGGCTCAAGCGACGGCTGCTGCATGTGCGGATACTCCCGCTCGGGATAAGGCCTTTTTTGACGAAACAGCATCTGTTCGATCTCCTCTCTCTCTGCGCGGCATCACAGCCGCATCGCCGTTCAGGATATGGCCACGCTCGACTGCTCGGAGGTGGGGACCATCCCGATATAACTCTTCCCGGCGTTGAGTACAAGCGCTTTTCCGGCGCTGTCCCGAAGTTTGAGCGGTGCGGAGGCGGAGCCCTTTTCCCACTCGATCTCCTCATAGGTCCCATTGGAAATATACAGGCCGGAGCCGGAGCTCAGATCCATCTCCATATGGCCGGAGGAATCCCCGAGATTGCGCACATCGCAGTACAGCAGGAGCACATTCGTCACCGCCATCTGCTCGCCGCCGTCCTGGCGCATCGGTTCGCCGCCGATCCTGTTATAATACAGACCGTCCTGCGCATCATAATTAAAGGTGTGACTGTATGAGCCCGCTCCCGAAAAGTCAAAGCTCACAGACTGGCAGCTTCCGCCGGACAGCAAGCGCGGAGCACCCTCTTTTTCAAAGGAAAACAGGTTTTGATAGCGGGATTCCGCCTGGGTGCGCAGCTCCAGATCATCGATCGCAGCGCGGATATCCTCGCCCGTCGTGTACCCGCGGTGCTCCGTGGCCACGCTGCGCGTGCTGTCCCGGAAAAAGTAGGTGCCCTCATACCGCAGTCCGTCGATATCGTCCACATCCCGGTCGCTGATGGCGTCATAGGCCAGATCGCTGCCGCCCCAGTGGACAAAGATGGCGTCCATCCCCTCCGCCAATTCCACAAAATCGTGGCGCGCACTGCGGATGGAGCCCACCTTGGGGATATCGTTGGCGTCCGCGTAGACCCACATCATGCGCGTGGCGCCGCCCTCCACGAGGCCTTCAAAGACGATATCCGGGGAGCACAGCCCCCACTGCGGCCGCGCCGCAGGGGCGTTATTGATCATGATTGCGACCGGACGCGCCCCGAGTTTGTCGGCGTCAAAGCCCAACTGGCCGGTGAGGGGATTGATCGGACCGGATGCCTCCTGAACCGCACCGGTATCCGACTCCCCTCCCGGCTCCTCCGAGCCGTTTTGATTCACACTGAAATAGGCCACCACGGCTACGATCACAACCACCAACACAGCCACCGTAGCCAGAATGACCTTTGTCCGCGAATTTCGATTTTTCCTTCTTCTCCTTTTCTGCGCCGCCATGGCGATCCCCCTTCCCAGCATCGGCCGCTTCGTCCGAACGCCCTCTGAACACGGCGCAAGACGGCCCCCTTGCCCCGGTCCATGCAGGGCTGGCAGCTGCGCATCCCCCGCCCTGCCGCCCCCCTTTGAGGTGGACTTTTGATAAAACCATTATAATATATTTCTCCTCCCCATTTCAAGGCCCCATAAAAAAGGTTTGACAAACCAGGTGAAGTATTATAAAATAAAAGGTGCGCTCCGGCAGGAGTGCGCCTAACAAATACAGGTCTCCGTAGCTCAGCAGGATAGAGCGTTCGCCTCCTAAGCGAAAGGCCGTGCGTTCGAATCGCGCCGGGGACGCCACCAGACTGAGCCTGGACGCAATTCGCGCTCCAGGCCCGGCTTTTTATTTTGCCGTTTCACCCGCGTTTCGGGCGGGTATCTTTCTGTCAACGCTTCCCACACCGCCGCAGGCTTCACATCGCTTGCGGCGGCTTTTTATCCTGATAAAAGAGGACCGGAAATCTCCCAGCTGGAAATTTCCGGTCCGTTTTCTTCATCATGTCTTGAGGGGGCATCCGCTCCCGATTTCCCGGCGTTGCGCGAGACGGTTACCGCATCGCCCCGCGGAAAAATTCCGCCATTTTATCAAAGGGAATGACCTCTTTCTGATCATAGAGATCGGTGTGCACCGCCCCGGGGATAATCATCAGCTCCTTGTTATCCGTACAGGGGTTATCCTTTACCATCCGCGCATATGCATCCCGGCTGAAGTAGCAGGAGTGCGCGCGCTCCCCGTGAATGATCAGCACGGCGCTGCGGATCTCATTGATATAGTTTAAAATCGGCTGGTTCATGAAGGACATGCAGCCGATCACATTCCAGCCCCCGTTGGAGTTCAGGGACCGCGGGTGATAGCCGCGCGCCGTCTTATAGTAGTCGTGGTAATCCCTTACAAAAAAAGGCGCATCCTCCGACAGTGGATCGACCACGCCGCCGCCCAGGGCGTAGGAACCGCTTTTGTAATCCCGAACCCGCTGTGCGTTCAGCGCAAGCTTCTTTTCATATCGGGCATCTGCGGAATCCTCGGCGTCAAAATAACCGTTGGCATTCACACGGGCCATATCGTACATGGTGGAGGCGACCGTCGCCCGGATGCGCGTATCCAGAGCCGCCGCGTTCAGCGCCATGCCGCCCCAACCGCAGATCCCGATAATGCCGATCTTTTCCGGGTCCACATTGTCCTGAACCGAGAGAAAATCCACCGCCGCCTGGAAGTCCTCCGTATTGATATCAGGGGAGGCCATATACCGGGGATGGCCGCCGCTTTCGCCCGTAAAAGATGGATCGAAGGCCAGCGTCAGAAATCCTTTTTCCGCCATCGTCTGGGCATACAGGCCGGCCGCCTGCTCCTTCACGGCGCCGAAGGGCCCGCACACGGCGATGGCCGCCAGTCTGTCCGCCGCAGTTTTCGGCTGATAGAGATCGGCCGCCAGCGTGATGCCATAGCGGTTGTGAAACGTCACCTTGCTGTGGACGACCCTGTCGCTTTTCGGGAAAGTTTTATCCCACTGCTGCGTCAACATCAGTGTTTCCTCCATTTTTAAAACCTCCGTTCACTCTCCGTCCTCTTTTTCCATGGTGTAAATCATGTGATCGAGGCAGTCAATTTTGTATTGATCGTGATGCAGCCGCTCCAGGAGGGCGGCCCTGTGGCATTTCAGCAGCCGGTACTGATCCCTGCGCCGCTGCTCCTGATCCAGCTTCAGGAATTGGGCGATCAGGGATCTGCCGCATCCGGCATCCGCCAGATTTCTCCGCATTTTAAAAATACGCTCCTGCTCGGGATCGTCCATTCCGCCGCACCTCCTCACTGTCTTTATTGTATTGCACTTTCATAAAAATAGCCAATACTTTGTTTTTATTTTATGATATGCTTTACAGGCATTTGGGGACGGCGTATAATGGAAGTATCATTCCCGAAAAGGGGGACAGTAAGAAATGGAAATTCGAGTGCTGCGCTATTTTCTTGCAGTTGCCAGGGAGGGGAACATCACCGGGGCCGCCAATTTTCTGCATTTGACACAGCCCACCCTGTCCCGACAGATCCACGATCTGGAGGAGGAGCTGGGGCAGCAGCTCCTGATCCGGAAAAGCCACCGCGTGACGCTGACGCCCGAAGGCGTGCTCCTGCGGAAACGTGCGGAGGAGATCGTGGCGATGGTGGATAAGACGGAGGCGGAGTTTACCGCTATGGAAAACACCGTGGGCGGCGATATTTACATCGGCGGCGGGGAGACGCGGGCCATCCGCCTGATCGCGGAAATCGCCAGGGATCTGCGGGAAAGCTATCCGGGCATCCACTATCATCTGTACAGCGGAAATGCACAGGACGTCACGGAGCGGCTCGACAAGGGGCTTCTGGACTTCGGCCTTCTCATACAGCCCGCGGATCTTGCCAAATATGATTCCATCAATCTGCCGTACAGGGACGTCTGGGGCGTTCTCATGCGCAAGGAAAGTCCGCTTGCCGAAAAGCCGTTTATTGAAAAGAAAGATCTGCGCGGCATTCCGCTGATCTGCTCCAGGCAGGTACTCGCCCCGCGCCAGACCGGCAACGGATTTTTCGGCTGGTTTGGAAGCGATTTTGAAAAGCTGAATATTGTGACAACTTACAATCTGGTATATAACGCGGCCATCATGGTGGAGGCCGGCGTCGGCTATGCCGTGACGCTCGACCATCTGGCCGACACCTCAGAAAACAGCGGTCTGTGCTTCCGGCCGCTTCGCCCGAAGCTGGAAGCGGGCCTGAATATCATCTGGAAAAAGTATCAGGTCTTCTCCCCCGCTGCGGAGCTGTTTCTGGCAAGGCTCAAGGAACGTTTCGGTGCATAGGATCCTTTCCATGCGGACAGAGTAGGAAAGGCGGCGCGGAGATCCTCCGAAATTTCAAAAAACGGACGGTGCATTTGGCCGTCCGTCCCCCGCGCGGCTGTTCCGTTTTGAGCGGTACGCCGCATCCCGTTTTTTCAGTTTTTTAAACAGCATGCGGCACAAAAAAATTACCGTCCCTGCCAAAAGTTTACACTGATATTTTATCAATGCGTTCCCATACTATGAAGGCAGACGCAAAAAGAATCAAAAAATGATAAAAGGAGTGTAAATCTACTATGGCTAAGAGCGGTAATTCCAGCATGGTGCCGGAGGCGCGTGAGGCGCTCAACAGGTTCAAGATGGAGGCTGCCAACGAAGTCGGCGTCAACCTGAAGCAGGGCTACAACGGCGACCTGACCTCCCGTCAGGCCGGTTCCATCGGCGGCCAGATGGTCAAGAAGATGATCCAGGCCTACGAGAACGGCATGAAATAACCCTTCCCCAAGCAGAGAGACAGCCGGACGCTTTACGCGTCCGGCTGTCTTCACGTCTGATCGATCGGATCTGCTCCCGATGAAAGCTCCTCCCCGGATGGATGCGCCCCTTCCGGCTGCTCCTGCTCGGGGGCGGAAACCGGCTCCTCGCCCTCCGGCGCGGCCGGCGCCGTCTCCGCCGGAGGCGCAGACGAATCCTCAGCCGGATCCGTCAGGATCTCCTGCCCGAGCTGGTCGCCCGCCCGGATGATATCCCCGCCGGAATATGTCCCCCACACGGCAGTGAAGCTATAGCGGCCGTCCTCCTCCGGAATCAGGGTAAAAGTCAGAGGCATATCCTTTGAAATTTGATCTGTGTAAAGGGACTCCCCCTGCGGCGTTTGAATTTTACAGTACCCCGTCTGGGCGGTGCCGGAAGCGGTCAGATGTATGGTGTAAAGCGTATTTCCATTTAAGATATATCCCCCATCCGGCTGAGCCGGAACCCGGACGTTGACGCCGTCCTCTCCGGCCCCGGAAATTTCCACATTTACGCCGTAATTGGCCGCTGTGATCGTCTGCGGGCCGGTCTGGACGCTGTCGGAAAACCAGGCCCAGGTCGCCCCGGCCAGACAGACCATGCACAGAATGATCCCCAGAATCGACGGCAGCATCAGCCGTAGGATGTTCTCATCCGTCGGCCTGGCATGCCTGGGCTCATAAAAACATCTTTTCAGCCACTGTTTCACAGCTGTTATTCTCCCCTCTCGCAGTATCGCCGGACTGCTGCGGCAATCAAAAGGCACAAACCGCGCGCTTATGCCCTTTGATCGCCCCTCCCTCCGAAGAGGGAGGAGATTTGATGGAACAAGACCAAGTCCGGGCTTATTCGATGACTTCCCAATCGGTATTATTGCTGCTCTGTACGTTATCGTCACAGTCCCTGGCCTGGAGCGTGGCGCCCTCCGGGTAGCCGCTGCCCTTATAGATCTCGCCAACCAGATAGTTGACGCCCGAGCAGTCGACGGCATGGCAGTTGATCATCGTGGCCATGCCGCGCCCATCGTATGTGCCGATGATATAGCCCGCGCCCCTCAGGCCGGAAACCGTGCAGTTCGTAACGGTAATATTTTCAGCCGTCGCGGTACCGCCGGCCGTCGTCTGCCATGCGCCGGCCACAGCGCCGACCTTGGACATATCAAGGACACTGCCGCCCTCCAGCGCAAAGGTGGAGTCCTCCACGGTAATATCCTTCATATTCGTGTTCCCCAGTGCGTAACCCGCAACACCGCCGGCCCACTTCACATTGCTGGTCACCTGGACATTCCGCAGCGTGATGTTCTCCAGCGTACAGCCGCTGGCGGAGCCCACCACAATGCTGGTATACTCACGGCCCGTGGTCTGGGCATTTTCGATCACGACATTCTTGATCGTCGCGTTGGTAACTCCCTTGGCGCCGAACAGGCCGGTGCCGTTCTGGCTGTCGGTAGCATCCATCACAAAATTGCGAATGGTGTGTCCCTGACCGTCAAAGGTGAAATTATTGACATTGGAGACGGACGGCCACTCTTTTCCGCCAAGATCGATATCGCCGGTCAGGACAAACTCGTTGCCGGAGACGTTCGCGGCCTCCGCCATCCAGGCGAAATCTGCAGCCGTGGCGATCTGATAAACACCCTCTACCTCTTCAGGTACCGTAACGGTCTCGCCGTCCCAGGGCCATTCGGCGTCTTCATCATACAGGTTGTCAAAGCTGTCGTTCTCCACGGTATCCTGGGTGGCGGTCAGCTTCACGCCAAGGTCAATGTACAGGGGCTCGCCGTCGCTGGACGTCTTCCCGTTGTTCAGGTTGTAATCGTTATCCAGATCAGAGGGTTCCCAATAGATTACAACGCCAAAAGTATCGCTCTCGCCCGCGAGAAGATTCCCCGTCTCATAGAGGCTGGAGAGGCTTGCGAACTCAAGGCCGGCCACATCCTCACGGGTTCCAGTAAAGCCGTCTTCCACCACGGCCACCTGCAGCACATCCAGCAGAGACTTGCCGTTCTCCTTGACCGTATTGTAGTTCGTCAGGTTCATGGACAGCTGATATTTCAGCGCAAGGCTTCCCTCGTTGGCGACCCTGAAGTTCTCATATGCCACCACGCCGGGCTCCCACTGAATTTGCGCGCCGTTTACATCGGCAAACAGCTCCGTATCGTCTGCGACCGTCTCCTCTTCCGTGACAGCACCGTTCGTATGGTACAGTTCCACATCGAGGTTCCCGGCGACGATGGTGTTCTTCCCGCTGGTGACGGAATCGGTAAACCACGCAAACGTGGAGCCGATCAGCATCGCCAGACACACCACGACCGACAGCGCGCTCGCAAGCAGCGCCTTCTTCGTATGTTTGCTCTGTGTCATTTTATCTCGTCCTCCTTTGTTTTGTCGGCGTTTTGGCATGCTCGACGCACCCCGAAAAATGCCGCCAAAATTCGGAGCGTGTCACTTGTTTTCGTTTTTCTTCCCCCACTGCTTTTTGGTGA
>CASFCH010000040.1 GCA_949293315.1 uncultured Oscillospiraceae bacterium
AGAAAAGCTGGTCATCCGCCCGCTGTGGGAGACGGAGCTCCCCGCGGACTGCGAGGATCGGAAAGTCCTCAACATCGAGCCCGGCCTCGCCTTTGGCACCGGCGGCCACGACACCACGCGCCTGTGCCTGGAGGCGCTGGAGAGGCACATCACGCCGGGTTGTACGATGCTGGACCTCGGGTGCGGCAGCGGGATCCTCGCCATCGCCGCCCTCCTGCTGGGCGCGCGGAGCGCCGTGGGCGTGGACATCGACGAGCTGGCCGTCAAGACGGCGCGGGAAAACGGCGCGGAGAACGGCTTCCGCGAGCCGGAGCTGACCATCCTGCACGGCGACCTGACGGAGAAGGTGCACGGCCAATTCGACGTAATCGCGGCCAACATCGTGGCCGATGCGATTATCCTCCTCTCTCAAAGTGCAAAGGCTTTTTTGGCCGAGGGCGGCGCCTACATCGTCTCCGGCATCATCGACAGCCGCGAGCCGGACGTACTCGCCGCGCTCGACCGCTGTGGATTTGAAGTGGCCAGCCGCACGCAGAGCGCCAACTGGATCTGTCTGGAGTGCCGCGCACGGTGACATCACATCAGCAAAAAGAGCATCAGCATCTCCCGCAGACGCAGGTAGATGGATTCAAAGTTTTCGATCGGCAGGGGATTTGTGCCCCTGCCGATTTCTATGGTAAATCCCGGGCGTCCGCGCTCGGCGATAAACCAGTCCTTGGCTCCGCCGTGGGAGGAGATTCGGGCCGGCTGTGCCAGCCGGTAGCCGCTGGAGGCGGACAGGATGCGCGCCATCATCTGCGCGCGCCGGGGGGTGTGTTCCCCGTACTGCCAGTAGATCTCCTCCCCCTGACTGTGCAGGCAGAGCAGGGAGCGTGCGTCCGTCTGGCGGCAGGCCCCTGTGACGGCCGCCGTCTCCGGCTCGCTCTCCGGCCGTTCGCCCCCGTACCGGCGCGGGGCCGGACCGGTAACCCCCATCGCCCGCTCCATGCGGTGGGCGATTTCCCAACCGGCGTCAAAGTTGTGGTTGATATCCACCCCGCGGGCATTGGCGTTCCACTTTTCCGCACTGCCGCGCATTGCCTGCTCCACCAGCGGCTGATACTTCCCCGCGGCGCGCGGGCCGTGGAGTGCGATCTCCACCCCATCCGGGTTCACACAGGGGATGAGGACCGCGCTGCGCCCCTCCAGCGCCGAGGCTGCGGAGACCCCCGCCAGCTCCTTCCCGTTGGCGAGCGCATAACCGAGTTCCTCCAAAAAGCGGAGCAGGACAAGCGTTGTCAGCCACTCCTGCCCGTGGTAACCCGCCGTATAGACGGCCGGTCCGTCCCCCTCCCCGAGGGTAAAGGCATAAATGGACCGGCCGCAGAGGGAGCGCCCGCACACCGTGCCGTGCGCGATCGGATACTTCCCGCGCAGGGCCGCAAACGTCGCCTGCATGTATTGATAATCCGGCACGCGCCGCCTGACGATCCACTCCATCCGTCACCCCTCCTGCCCGGTCCGATTCCATTCGGGCCATACCGGATATCTATGCGCCGCATCGGGACCATATACCGTATCGGGCCCGACGGGGCTGGATTTTTTGCGCCGATGTGGTACAATAGTAGCAGTTGAGCACACGGAGGGATGGATAATGGACCTGGAAGAAAAAACCATATCTCAGGAATACAAATACAGGGGCCGGATCGTCAACATGCGCGTGGATGCGATCGAGCTGCCGGACGGCAAGCCCGCCATGCGCGAGGTGGTGGAGCATCCGGGCGGGGTGACGATCGCCGCGCTGACGGACCGGGAGGAGCTGCTCTTTGTCCGGCAGTTCCGCTATCCATATAAAGAGGTCGTCACGGAGCTGCCCGCCGGTAAGCTCGAGTACGGCGAGGATCCCGAGCAGGCCGCCGTCCGCGAGCTGCGGGAGGAGACGGGCGCCGTGGCGGGCGTCTTTGAGCCGATGGGGAATTTTTACCCGAGCCCCGGGTACTGCGGCGAAATCATCCGGATGTATTTTGCCGCGGAGCTGGACTTTGGCGGGCAGGATCTGGATGAGGACGAATTTCTCGAGGTGGAGCGCATCCCGCTGCAGGAGGCCGTGCGTATGGCCATGGCGGGCGAGCTGCCGGACGGTAAGACGCAGGCCCTCGTGCTGCGGACCTATCTGTATTTACAGCAAAAGAGAGCGGATCGGGCCGGTGCGGCTCAAAAGGAGTAAGCCATGCCGTTTATCATTGTGCGCAACGATATCACCAAAATGGCGGTAGACGCCATCGTCAACGCCGCCAATTCCTCCCTGCTCGGCGGCGGAGGGGTGGACGGCTGTATTCACCGCGCGGCGGGGAGCGGCCTGCTTGAGGCGTGCAGAGCTCTGGGCGGTTGTGCGGTCGGCAGTGCAAAAATCACCGGGGCATATGATCTGCCCTGCAAATACGTCATTCACGCCGTCGGGCCGCGCTGGTATGGCGGAAAGCACGGTGAAAAGGGGCTCCTTGAATCCTGCTACCGCACCGCGCTGTCCCTTGCCATGACACACGGCTGTACATCCGTGGCCTTCCCGCTGATCTCCTCCGGCGCATACGGCTACCCCAAGGCCGAAGCGCTGAAGGTCGCCGTGGACACGATCGGCGCCTTCCTGCTCGAGCATGAGATGACGGTCTATCTTGTCGTTTTTGATCGATCGGCCTATCAGATCAGCGAAAGGCTGTTTGCCGACATCGCCGAATACATCGACGACGCCTACGCCTCCGCGCATGCCGACACCCAGACCCGCCGGCTGGAGGACTCCTCTGTCAGCCGGGTTTTTGCGCCCCGCAGCCCAGAGCCCGCCCTCCCGGCCGCATCCTTCGACGCCGAACTCGGCCAAAAGCTCCGGCAGCTGGACGAGAGCTTTTCACAGATGCTGCTGCGCAAGATCGACGAAAAGGGCATGACGGACGCCGCGTGCTATAAAAAGGCCAACATCGACCGCAAGCTGTTTTCCAAAATCCGCAGCGATATCCACTACAGGCCCAGCAAGCCCACGGCGCTCGCCTTTGCCGTCGCGCTGGAGCTCCCCCTCGACGAGACGCGGTCCCTGCTCGAAAAGGCGGGCTTTACGCTCTCACACAGCAGCCGGTTCGATATCATCATCGAATATTTTATCACAAAGGGGAATTACAACATCTTCGAGATCAATGAGGCGCTGTTCGCCTTTGATCAGAGCCTGCTGGGCGCGTAAATGTCGCTTCGCAGGCGACCCGGCCTCCCGCCTTGGATGATACAATGGGATCATCCAAAAAAGGGAGGTCTTTTCTTATGAAAAACGAGACGACGGAACTGGTCTTCATCCTCGACCGCAGCGGGTCCATGGCCGGGCTCGAGAGCGACACCATCGGCGGGTTCAACGCCATGATCCGTAAGCAAAAGGCGCTGCCGGGCAAATGCCTGGTCTCCACCGTGCTTTTTGACAACGTCAGCGAAGTCCTGCACGACCGGCTCCCGCTGCCCGAGGTCCCCGTGATGACGGAGCGCGACTACACCGTCCGGGGCTGCACGGCGCTGCTGGACGCCGTCGGCGGCGCGATCCACCACATCGGCAACGTTCACAAGTACGCCCGGCCGGAGGATGTGCCGGCGCACACGCTGTTTGTCATCACCACCGACGGCATGGAAAACGCCAGCAGATGGTACGCCGCCGATCAGATCCGGCAGATGATCCAGCGCCAAAAGGAGCGGTACGGATGGGAATTCATCTTTCTGGGCGCCAATATCGACGCTGTGGAGACGGCCGCTCACTTCGGCATCGGCAGGGACCGGGCGGTCACCTACCACAGCGACCGCATAGGTACACGGCTGAATTACGACGTGATGAGCGAGACCATCTGCGCCGTCCGGCAGACCGGAGCGGTGTCCGACAGCTGGAAGGACCGCATTGATGAGGACTTCAGGCGGCGGCAGCAATAACGGCTCCCCGCACCCGCCGCTGTCCAAGCGAAAAAGCGATTGCATTTTTATATAGATATGATATAATCTGCTTATAATGATTTTGAAAATTTATTGATTTTGGAGGGCAGATTATGGTTGTGATCGACTGGCTGCGGCGGGCCATTGCCGCCTTTCTGGCGCTGTTCGTCTTTTCCTCCGGCGAGGTGACGATCAGCGCCATGGCGGCACAGGATGCGGACAATATCCGCCTGAACGTGAGCATTATCTCCGACGGACACATGGAGGGGAACAACAAATCCCGGTTTGAAAACCACGGGCGCGCCTTTCTGGATATGTCCAATGCCCAGACGCCCGTAGACGCGCTGGTGATGGTGGGGGACAACACCATGAACGCCATGCAGATCGAGTATCTGTTCCTGTACGGACTGATGCGCAAATATCTGACGGTGGACCACGTGCTCATCGCGCCCGGCAATCACGAGCTGTGCAAGGAGGACCAGTACGAGAAGTACTACAAGCGCTTTATGGCGTACAACCGCGCGTTTTTCGGATACGAGAACGAGCACGCCTATTTCAGCCGGGAGATCAACGGCTATAAGCTGATCGTCATGGCCACGGAAAAGGACAGCAAGGTGGAGGCCTACCACTCTCAGGACCAGCTCGACTGGCTGGAGGGCGAGCTCGCCGAGGCCGCCGCCTCCGGGAAACCGGCGTTTGTCTTCAATCACAACCCGCTCGAGGGCAAATTTGAGCACAAATGGCCCGAGGGGAATGTGGGGCCGCAGGGGGAGCAGCTCGACGCCATTCTGAAAAACTGCGGGACAAAGGTGTTCTACTTCTCCGGCCACCTGCATATGGGCATCTATGAGGACGGCAACGGACTGGCACAGGAGGAGAACGTCACGTATATCAATGTGCCCGGCTTTGGCGAGGAATGCAATTACGGCGATCTGGTGGACGCCGGCATGGGCTGGCAGATGGAGGTGTATGACACCAAAGTGGTGCTGCGCCTGCGCAATTTTGCAAGGAGCGAATGGGTGGAGGGGTATGAATACACCTATCCGCTGTAAAGGACAAAACGGAACGGGAGCCGGATGCGGGGCTGTATCCGGCTCCCCTTTGCGATGCAATAGAGGGAAAATGCCATGAAAAACATCATCCTGCGCAGTTACTGCCCGGCGGATCTGGATACGATTGAACGCCTGTTTTACGAGACGGTCCACACGGTCAATGCGGCCGACTACTCCCCGGAGCAGCTCGACGCCTGGGCGCCGGGGCAGATCGACCGGCCGCGCTGGGACTGTTCGCTGCAGGAGCACTTTACGCGTGTGGCTCTGATCGGGGATCAGATCGCCGGATTCGGCGATATCGCCGCGGACGGCTATCTGGACCGGCTGTACGTGCACCGCGACTTTCAGCGGTGCGGCGTCGCCTCCGCGATCTGTGACGCATTGGAAAATTACGCCCGGTCGCTCGGCCTGACAGCCGTGACGACGCATGCCTCCGTCACCGCCCGCCCGTTTTTTGAAAAGCGGGGTTATCGTGTGCTCCGCGAGCGGCAGGTCCGGCGCGCGGGCGTGATCCTGATCAATTACAGGATGGAGCGGATCCTGGAGAGGGGATGACCTTCCCACTGACTGAGAACGTGAAAAATGGCGTCCCGCAGAGTCTGAGCCCTGTGGGAACGCCATTTTTCTGTATGTAAATCGGAAAGGGGTGTCCCTTATTGATCTCCCGCCGGCCCGTATTCAAGCGAGCGCCTGATCATCTGCCAAAAGCGCTCCTTGTCCACCGCTACGGCCACCCGGGCGTTGGGCTGCTCATGCGCCCAGTCCACCACGGAGCGCCCGCGGCACGGCCCGGTGGAGCAGTCGATCTGCACAAAGCCGTCGCGCATTTTCACCACCTGCGGGTCCATGGCACAGGCCACCGCCAGCGAGTCGTGCATGGCTACGATCCGGAACCCCAGATCATTGACCCGGTAGATGTTGCGGTAAAAAGCCAGCAGATCGGCATATGCCTTCCGGTTGGGGCCGCCCAGCTGCGCCAGCTCGTCAAACTCGGCGTCGCTCAGCCCGGTCTGCATGGTGACATTCAGGCCCACCATTTCAATGGGAATGCCGGAGGAAAACACGATCTGTGCGGCATGGGGATCCACATAAAAGTTAAATTCCCCATAGGCTCCTCTGTTCCCCCACTCGGTGGAGCCGCCCATGATGACAATGCGTCGGATCCACCGGCCCAAATCCGGATATTTCCACAGCGCGATCGCCAGATTGGTCAGCGGCCCGATCGCAATGATTTCGAGCGAGCCGCCCGCCGCCACGGCCTCCTGATAGATAAAATCCCAGGCATACCGCGCATCAAAATCGCGCTGCGGCTCCGGCAGCGGGAAGTGGCCCAGCCCCGTATCCCCGTGCACCTGTGCGGCCGTGATCTGCGGGATCAGGAGGGGGCGGTCTGCGCCGATACACACCGGGACCTCCCACCCGAGGAACTGCGCGATCCCCCGCGCATTTGCGGCGATCTTCTCCATTACCTGATTTCCCGCCACGGCCGTAACGCCCCGGATCTCCAGGTTTTCGGCGCTCGCGGCCAGAATCATGGCAAAAAAGTCGTCAATTCCGGGATCCGTATCAATGATCACACGATGCTTATCCAAGCTGAACGCCTCCTTTCGCCACACGGCCGCAGGCACGCTCCGCCAGGGAGCGGATGCGTTCCCCGTCCACATCCAGACAGATCCGGTGGAAGGGGAGCTGCCTGTCGCGGTTGAGATAGTCGATCACACTGCACCCTCTGGAGACGGCGCTCTCCAGATCGACCTCGAGCGTGTGCTCCTCCTCGCGAATCACCTGCGGATCAAGCAGGGAGAGCAGCAGCCCCAGTCCGGGGGCGGAGATTGAACCGTCCCCGCAGGACACGGTGCATTTCTGCGCCGCCTCCAGCGGCAGAAGATGGATCCCCGTCGCGCGGCCGGTCAGGATCTGCGCCGCCTCCGGGTCCTGATAAAAGGCGCTTTCCGCCGCCGGCGTCCGGTCCCCGCCGT
Organism: uncultured Oscillospiraceae bacterium; assembly: GCA_949293315.1. Lineage (GTDB taxonomy): Bacteria > Bacillota > Clostridia > Oscillospirales > Acutalibacteraceae > Onthovicinus. The sequence goes on from CASFCH010000040.1 coordinate 6,965, forward strand.
AGACCGATCCGCCGGCGATATAGAGTCCGGAAAAACGGCAGGCCTGCCTGGGATATGCCAGAAAAAACAGCGCCAGTTCCGTCAGTCTGCCCGTGGAGAGGACGGCGGCGCATTCGCCGGCCGCCCGCTCCAGCAGCGCCAGGGCCTCCGGGCGTTCCGCCGCCCCGCCGTCCCTGTCCGGCCGGAAGAGCGCGCCGGGCGCGGCAGCCGCCACAGGCACACCGCCGCCCAGCAGCGCGGTAAGCTGCTCGGTAAATTCCGGTCCGCTCCCCGCGCCGGGGGCGTACACAATCCCCCGCAGCGCAACGGACGGCTCCTCAAGCAGGGCCGCAGCCGTGAGCAGGTCCCCCCTGCTCCCGCCGCAGCAGAATACAACTGAAACCATAGCCTCCGCCTCCCTACTGATACATGGTCTCACACCGTGCCGCCGGCGAAACTACTTGGCGGCATCCACAAAGTCCTGAATCTCCTGCGTATCCATGCCGAACGCGGTGGGTACGGTGATCTCCCCGGCGATGATCTTCTGCTCGATCTCGTCGATCTGGTCCCGCTGCTCCTGCGTCAGGATACGCTCATAGTACTCGTTCTTCGCCAGGCCGACAGATTCATCCGCCAGGCCGAAGGAGCCCGAGGAACCCCACTGGAGCGTGCCCTCCATGCTCTCGGTAACGGCCTTGAGCAGGGAGTTGTCCACGCGCTTGAGGATGGAGGTGATAATGCACTCCGCCTTGGCGTCGTCCACGCCCTTGAAGGCCATGGCCTGATCCGCGTCGCCGCCCAGCGCATATACGCCCTTTTCAGCCGCGGCCTCGATGGAGCCGAGCCCCGCCTGTCCGGCGCAGCCGTAGACCACGTCCGCGTTCTGATTGTTGATCTGCGAGAGGGTGATCTCCTTGGCCTTGACCGCATCGTCAAAGTTTCCGATATAGGCGGAGGTGAACTTCATCTCCGGCTTGACGTACTGCGCACCGCTGATCAGGCCGACAAGGAAGTCGTTGATCGTCACGTTGTCCATGCCGCCGACGAATCCGAACATGTTCGTCTTGGATGCGAGGGCCGATGCCGCGCCCGCGAGGAAGGCGGCCTCATTCTGCTTGTACATGATAGAGTAGACATTCTGGTACTGGCCGCCGGAGTAGTCGACCTCCGCATCGTACACAATGTACTTTTTGTCCGGATAATCCGGCGCCACTTCGATCACGCGGTCGACCATCTGCCACGTTCCGCTGATGATGATGTCCGTCTCCTCATCCTCGGAGAATTCGATGAGTGCGGGCGTCCACTTCGTCGCGTCGTAGGACATTTCCACCGTCTGCGTCTCCACGCGGTCGCCGTACTTTTCCTGAATCAGATCCATGCCGTTTTTCGCCGAGTCAAAGAAGGACTTGTCCCCGAGCGTGCCGTTGATCAGGAGGACGATCTTTACCTTGTCGTCCGCGCCGGACGTTCCGCCCGTGCCCGGGTCCTCCTTTGTGCATCCCGCAAAAGCCACCAGAACCATTCCTGCTGCCAGCAGCAGCGCCACTAATTTTTTCATCGTAAACCTCTCTTCCTTTTTTTAAATAATTGATGCAGACTTTTTTGCTGCTTCTTTCTCAGTGCCGAATAGATGACCAGCCCCAATATCGTGGTGACATAGGGCACCATCTGAACAAACTGGGGCGGAAGCCCCACCCCCTGCAGGGAGACGGACAGCGCCTCCGCACTGCCGAATACCAGGGAGGCCAAAAACGTCCCCACTGCGCCGCCGTGTCCGAGCGCCTCCGCCGCAAGGGCGATAAAGCCGCGGCCCGCGCTCATGTTCTTGGAAAAATAGGTCAGCATTCCCATGGAGAGGAACGCCCCGCCCAGGGAGGCGAGCACGCCGCTGAGCATCAGGGCCAGATATCGGATGCGCACCACGCTGATGCCGACGCTCTTGGCCGCATTCTCATTCTCCCCGACCGCGCGGATGCGCAGCCCGAGCTTGCTCTTCTCCATGAAAAACCACACCGCGACCACCATGATCAGGGAGACATATGTGAGCACATTATGCCCGGACAGGATGCTCCCCAGCACCGGGATATCCTTGAGCAGCGGGATGTCCACCGTGGGGAACACCAGGCTGTTCAGGGAGGTGGAGACGCCCTTATCGCCGCAGATGGAGTAGAGCACGAAGACCGTTCCGCCCGTGGCCACCAGATTCACGGCTACCCCCGCCAGCGTGATATCCGCATGCAGCGTCAGGGAGAAGTACGCCATGATAAATGCGATCAAAAGCCCCGTCCCCACGGCGCACAGCAGACCGACAAGCAGGCTCTGGCTGTAGGCGCTGCCGATCACGCCGGTCAGCGCGGAGAAGAGCATAATGCCCTCCAGACCGATATTGATGATCCCTGCGCGGTCCGCGATCAGGCTCGCGAGCGCGGCGAACAGTACAGGCGTCGTCAGCCGCAGGGAGGAGTAGACAAAGTCGGTCGAGAAAATGGAACCGAGGATCTCATTCATGCTCCTCCCCTCCTTTCACAGCCTCCAGGCGCGTCGCGTTGGCCACAATGTATTTGTGCTTGATGTGCTGCAGGAACAGCTTGGCCGCTACGAGCAGGATGATGGCGCCCTGCACCACCGCCAGCACCTCGGTCGCTACGTCGCTGCGGCGGGACATGATGTCCGCCCCCACGCGCAGATACGCCAGAAATACGGCGCCCACCGGTACGAGCAGCGGGTTGTTTCCGGCCAGGATCGCCACGATGACGCCGTCAAATCCATAGCCCGGCAGCGCGACCCACTGGAAGCGCGTATACCCACCCAGCACTTCACTGGCTCCGCCGACGCCGGCGAGGATTCCGCCGATCAGCTGGGCCATCATGATCGTCGCGCCCACATTGATTCCCGAGTAGCGGGCAAAGTTCTCATTCTGCCCCACCATGCGGATCGAGTACCCATACTTGCTGCGGTAGAGGAAAAAGTACATCACCACGCACAGCACAAAGGAGAGAATGATCCCGATATGGAAATTTGTTTTGGGGATCAGCGTCTCCAGCCGTGCGGTGTCGGGCAGGCGCTCCGTGGCCGGGAACCCCGCCGCCGGATCGAGCAGAAAGTAATTGAGGATATAGACCCCCAGATAGAGCACCACATAGTTGAGCATCAGGGAGGAGACGACCTCCGTCGCGCCGAGCTTGACCTTGAGCAGGCCTGGGATGGCGCAGACCACACCGCCCACCAGTCCGCCGGCCAGCAGCGCGACGATCGGATGCACGACGTAGGGGAGCACCAGCTTGACCGCCACCGCGCTGCCCGCCAGCCCGCCGAGGAAGAAAGCGCCCTCCCCTGCGAGGTTAAACTGATTGCAGCTGAACATGACGCTCACCGCCAGGCCGGAAAAGATCAGCGGCGCGGCCGTCTGAAGGACGGTGGCCAGATTTTTTGGCGGATCCAGCGGCCCGGTCAGAAAGGCCACAAAGGCCTGAAGCGGCTCCTCGCTCACGAGAAGGATCAGCGCCAGACAGCAGATCAGTGCAATCCCGACTGCCACCAGCGTACGGATCAGCGTAAAGCGGTTTTCAATCTGCCGGTTTGTCGGCAGCCGATGCTTCTCCCGTCCCGTTTTCATAGACAACACCTCCAATCTGCTGCGCATCCATCTGGCGGATCCCCAGCATATACTCGCCCAGTTCATCCTCCCGCACCTGAGATGCATCCGGGAAATATGCGCTGACCGCGTGCCCGCTGAGCACCAGAATGCCGTCGGAGACCTCCAGCACCTCGTTGAGGTCGGCGGAGATCAGCAGCACCGCCACCCCCTGATCGCGCAGGGAGATCAGCCTGTTTCGGATAAACTCCGTGGCGCCCACATCGATCCCCCGGGTGGGCTGGTTGGCCAGAATCAGGGAGATATCCCCGCTGAATTCCCGAGCCACCACCACCTTTTGGATATTGCCGCCCGAGAGCATGCGGATGGGTTCCCGCTTTTCGCTGCACTTGATGCGGTACTCCCGGATCAGCCGGTCGCTCTCCTCATCGAGCAGTTTTTTGCGCAGGAGCAGGCCCTTTGAATATCGTTTCCGGTAGATGGAGGTGGAGAAGAGATTCTCCTCCACATTCGCCTCCGCGGAGCAGCCGTAGGACATCCGGTCCTCCGAGATATGCGAGAGCCCGAGCTCCCGGATCTTCCGCACGGACAGGCCGCGGATCTCCCGCCCGTTCAGGCGGATGGACCCCTGCGCATATGGCTGCATGCCGGAGATATAGTCCGCCAGCTCCTTTTGGCCGTTGCCCTCCACGCCGGCGATCCCGAGGATCTCTCCGGCCCGGATATCGAATGACACCGTCTTCCCGTCGGGGCGTCCGGACAGGTTCAGGTCCCGCACCTGCAAAACGGTTTTGCCCGGTTTGGCTTTTTCCTTGGTGATCTGGAGCATCACATCCCGCCCGACCATCATCCGTGAGATCTCGGCCTCCGAGAGATCGGCCACATTGGCCACGCCCACGGTTCTCCCCGCGCGCAGCACGGTGATCCGATCGCAGATCTGCTTGATCTCGCGCAGCTTGTGGGAGATGAAGATCAGCGTATGGCCCTTTTCCCGCAGGTGCTCCATCTGGACGAAGAGCTCCTCCGTCTCCTGCGGCGTCAGCACAGCCGTCGGCTCGTCAAGGATCAGCAGCTCCGCCCCCCGGATAAGTGCCTTGAGGATCTCCACCTTCTGTTTATCGCCCACGGCCAGATTTTCCACGCGCTCCTTGGGATCGATCTGGAACCTGTACTTTTCCGTGATCTCCTGCGCCATGCGCATCGCCTCACGGCGGTTCAGGCATCCCAGACGCCCGGGCTCCATTCCGAGGACGATGTTCTCCGCCACCGTCAGGGACGGCACAAGCATAAAGTGCTGGTGCACCATCCCGATGCCCATCTTGATGGCGGAGATCGAATTCTCCGGCCGGATCTCCTTCCCCTTGAAAAGGATCCTGCCCTCCTCCGCCTGCTCCTCCCCGAAGAGGACCTTCATCAGCGTGCTCTTCCCCGCTCCGTTCTCCCCGGATAACGCATGGATCTCGCCCCGGCGCACGGAGAGGGAGACGTCCTTATTGGCGATGAAGCCGTTTGGATATACCTTGGTAATGTGCTCCATGGACAGCAGTACTTCCGACACGGCCCTCATCTCCCTTCCGGCGGCGGAATCTCTCCGCCCGCTTCGATGGCCCGGATCTGATCGAGGCGGATCTGATGTCTGCCCCCCTCGAATTCGGCGGACAGCCAGCTCTCCACAATCCGCTTGGCAAGGCCCGGGCCGACTACCTGGCTGCCCAGCGCAAGCATATTGGTATCATTGTGCTGCCGGGAGAGCACCGCCGAATAGCAGTCGCTGCAGACGACGCAGCGGATCGAACGCACCTTGTTGGCGGCGATCGCCATGCCGACGCCCGTCCCGCAGCAGAGGATTCCTGCCCGGCATTCCCCGCCGGACACCGCCTTTGCGGCCGCCAGCGCGTATTCCGGATAGTGACAGCGCTGCGTATCAAAGGTCCCGTAGTCGCGGCACGGGACGCCCTCCTGCTCCAGATACTCCAAAAGCGCCTGTTTCAGCGCCAGACCGACATGGTCACTGGCCAGTGCGATCATGCTTTCTCTCCTCCTTTCAGCCGGGAGCGGGCATATAGCGCCGCTCCGATCACGCCGCTCTCGTCGGCGTTCTTGGAAAAGTAGACGGTCAGCCCCTGATCGGGATACGGCTTGCGGACATGCCCGTGCAGCGCCTCGATCAGCGCCTGCTGGGGGAACCCGCGTGAAATCAGTACGCCGCCGCCCAGAATGACATAGTGCGGATCAAAAATATTGATTTCCGTGGCGATCACCACGGCGATATTGTCAATAAACTCCTGAATGCACGCATCCTCCCGCCGCCGGGTGAGCACCTCATATACAGATTCCCCAGGATAGCGCTCTTTACACAGGTGGGCGATATATCGGCCGGAGGCATAATTTTCATAACAGCCCGGATTCCCGCAGCCGCACAGATCGTGCCGTCCCATGACGGGAACATGCCCGAGCTCGCACGCCACGCCGTTTTTCCCGACGAGGAGTTTGCCGTCGATCTCCACCACGTTCCCGATCCCGGTCCCGAAATAGCATCCGATGCCGATCCCCTTGCGCGGCAGCTTCAGCAGCAGACGGTCGTGGCGGTAAATCATATTTACGTCCCGATCCAGGAGCACCGGAATCTCCAGCTGGCGTTCCAGCAGGTCGGCCAGATCGACATTTTCAAACGCGGGGATATTGGGTGTGGACAGCACCCTGCGCTTGCTCTGATCGATCGAGGAGGGCATCCCCACCGCGCAGGCGCCGGTATTTTCTGCCGTCAGGCCGTTGCGGTGCATATAGTCGCGCAAAAACGCGCCGAGCTGCTCGGGCGGACAGCGCCCCTTGAACACGCTTCCCTGCGGGAGCTTTTCAAAGCAGAGCGGCGTATCGCTCCCCTTCAAAATCCCGACGCGGATATACGTTCCGCCCACATCTACGCCGATACAGGCCTTTTCTTTTTCCATATCCGGTTCACCCCTCTTCCCGCGTGGCCGCGGCGAACTCCGCCTTCATCTGCTCACAGGCCGCCGGCAGATCGCCGCTGAGCCCAAACAGTCCGCTGCTGCCCAGCACGTAGCTGTCCACGCCGCTTTGGAACAGGGCGCGGTACGTATTTTTATTCACCGCCCCGTCCGCCTGCACCAGATAATTCTGCCCGCTGCGGCGTTTCCACTGCGATACCTGACGAATTTTGGGCAGCATTTCGGGCAGAAAAGCCTGTCCGGCAAAACCGGCGTCCACCGTCATGACCGTCACCAGATCCAGGCGATTCAGGTAGGGCTCCACGGCGGAAAACGGCGTGGCCGGGCTGAGCACAACGCCCGCCATGCACCCGAGCGCGTGGATGGTGTCGATCAGGCGGAAGGCCTGCCGCTCAATGGTCTCCGCGTGCACGGAGATATAGTCCGCCCCCGCACGCGCCGTCTCCTCAATGAAATCCTCCGGATGCTCCACCATCAGATGCGCCTCTATGGGCAGATCTGTGGCGTTTCGGATCGATGCGATAAAAGCCGGGGACAGATACAGGCTTTTACAGAAGTGACCGTCCATAATATCCACGTGCAGCATCTGGCAGGATTGGTTTAGAATACGCAGATCCCGTCCCATGTTCAGCCAGTCCGCACACATCAGAGATGCGGAAAAACAGGTCTTCACCGTGTTCCCTCCTCGCGTCAAAATTTTGAGTAAACGTTTACTCAATGGTGAAAAAGAAATCGCTGCATCATACAGCTATTTCTCCATGATATGTTTTACGCTCCCTGCGCGGCTGCCGGCAGGGCTGCCCCTCCCGCACATCCGCGCCCAAGCGGCGTTCATTCGGAAGACCGGCGCCGGATCAGGCGTACCGGCAGGAGCAGATGGCGTTTCTCCGGCTCCTCGCCGTCCATGATCCGCAGCAGTGCCTCCGCTCCGCGGCGCCCGATCCCCTCCATGGACTGATGCACGCTCGTCAGCGGGACTACACCGTACTGGGCGAGGGAGATATCGTCATACCCCACAAGCCGGACGTCTTCGGGCACCCGCAGTCCCCGCTTCTTCAGGGCGTATACCGCCCCCACGGCCAGGGCGTCCGCCGTACAGAACAGGCCGTCAAACGCCACGGTTTCCAGCAGCGCCTCCGTCTGCCGGAGTCCCTCCTCCACGCCGACCTCCCGGACAATCCGGACTGTCACGTCGTCCGCGTTCCTGCCCGCCTGCTCCAGTGCCTTGCGGAATCCCTGCTCACGGCTGTTGTGCGAGGAGATATCGCTGCGGTATTTGAGCATGGCAATTTTCCGGCAGCCCTGATTCAGTAGTTCCTGCCCCGCTAAAAAACCGCCCTGATAATGATCGGATTCTATCAGCAGATATTTTCCCTCTCCCTTTGGGAGCCGCGGTTCCCGGTCGATAAATACGGAGGGCAGGTGGGAGAGCCGGCTGAGATCCTGCGGTGTTCCGGAGATATAGATCATTCCGCTCACCTGTTGGGAGAGCAGCATCTCCAGATGGCGGCGCTCGATCTCCACGTTTTCGTTGGTGTTGCAGATGATGGTGGAATAGTTGGCCTTAAAAAGCCGCTCCTGCAGACTGAGCGTAATGCGGGCGAAGTATTCGTTTGTAATATCGGGGACGATCACACCGACCGTGGGGATCTTACTGGTCCGCAGGCCGCGCGCCGCCAGATTGGGCGTATAGTGGTACTCCTCCAGCGCCTTCTTCACGCGGCGCTCCGTCTCCTTGGAAAAGCGGCCGTTATTGTTGATAACGCGGGACACCGTGGCGACCGAGACGCCTGTGATCTCCGATATTTTTTGGATGGATACGCTTTTGGGTTTCAATTTGTTTTCCTCCGCCTTTGAGTAAACGATTACTCAATCTGTACTCCCATTATATCGACCTTTTTATAGTTTGTCAAGCATAAAATTAAAATATTTTATGGATTATTTTTATAAAACATGTACACGCGTTTTCAGGTGTGGCTGGGAGATCCGTCTCCGGCGGGGGAGACCCCGCGCATGGTCAGTGAGATCTTTTTTTTGACAGGATCCACAAAGAGGACTTTGACGCTCACGATGTCGCCGATTTTGACCACATCCAGCGGGTGCTTGACGTACCGGTCGGAGAGCTGGGAGATGTGCACCAGGCCATCCTGGTGCACGCCGATATCCACAAACGCGCCGAAGTCGATCACGTTGCGGACAGTCCCTTTGAGCACCATGCCGGGCTTTAAGTCCTTAAGCTCCAGCACATCGCTGCGCAGGATGGGCTGGGGCATATCCGCGCGCGGGTCGCGCCCCGGCTTGTTCAATTCCGCGATGATATCCCGCAGCGTGATCTCACCCACGCCCAGCTCCAAAGCGAGCGCGGACAGTTCCCGCTCATCGACTGTCAGGCCCTGGATGCCGCCGTGCTTCAGATCGCCGGCGGAATACCCTTTCCTTTTCAGCAGCCCTTCCGCCGCGCCGTAACTCTCCGGGTGCACGCCGGTGGCATCCAGGGGATTTTTTCCCTCCCGGATACGCAAAAATCCGGCGCACTGCTCAAACGCCTTGGGGCCGAGCTTGGATACCTTGAGCAGCTCCCGACGCGACTCGAACCGGCCGTGTTCCTCACGGTAAGCGACAATGTTTTTGGCCACAGTCTTGCTGATGCCGGAGACATAGGAGAGCAGGGAGACCGAAGCGGTGTTCAGATCCACCCCCACGCGGTTGACGCAGTCCTCCACCACGCCGGTGAGCGTCTCGGTCAGGCGGGTCTGGTTCATATCGTGCTGGTACTGGCCCACGCCGATGGACTTGGGATCGATTTTGACCAGCTCGGCCATCGGATCCTGGAGCCGCCGCGCGATGGAGACGGCCGAACGCTGCCCGACGTCAAAGGTGGGGAACTCCTCCGTGGCCAGCTTACTGGCGGAGTAGACGCTGGCCCCCGCCTCGCTTACAACCACATACTGCACCGGGCGGTCTGCCTCCCGCAAAAGCTCCACGATTACGCGCTCCGACTCGCGGGACGCCGTACCGTTGCCAAGGGAGATCAGGTCTATTTTGTATTTTGAAATCAACTGTTTTAGGGTGCGGATGGACTCCTGAACCTTATTCTGCGGAGCCGTCGGATAGATGACGACCGTGTGGAGCACCTTGCCGAGCGGATCGACGACTGCCAGCTTGCACCCGGTGCGGAACGCCGGATCCCAGCCGAGGACAACCTTTCCACTGATGGGCGGCTGCATGAGGAGTTGCTTTAAATTCTCCGCGAACACGCGGATGGCCCCCTCCTCTGCGCGGTCGGTCAACTCCCCGCGCAGTTCATTTTCGATGGACGGGGCGATCAGCCGCTTATAGGCGTCCGTGAGCGCCGCCTCCAGGGCGGGCGCAGTGTTTGGATTGTCCCGCCGGATGACGCGCTTTTTCAGATAGGACAGGATTTCTTCCTCCGGCGTCTCTATTTTAACGGTGAGGACCTTCTCCTTTTCGGCACGGTTGACGGCCAGAATGCGGTGCCCCGCCATTTTTTTGAGCGGCTCGGAAAAGTCATAATACATCTCATAGGGGCTGGAAGCCGCCGCATCCTTGGCCGCGGTGGTCAGGATTCCGGCGGCCGCCGTCCGGTTGCGGATCCACTTGCGGTAGTCCGCGTTGTCGGATACCTGTTCCGCGATGATGTCCTGCGCCCCGGCGATGGCCGCCTGTACGTCGGGGACCTCCTTTTCCGGATCGACGAATGCCTCTGCCTCCTGTGTGAGCGGGCGCTGCGTCTGCTGGAGCAGGATCAGCTCCGCGAGCGGCTCCAATCCCCTCTCCCGGGCGATGGAGGCGCGGGTGCGCCGCTTTTGCTTATACGGGCGGTATAAATCCTCCAGCTCCACCAGGGTGGCGGCCGATAAAACCTGTTCCCGCAGCTCATCCGTCAGCTTGCCCTGCTCCTCGATGGAGCCGAGCACACTCTCCTTGCGGTCCCACAGGTTGTTCAGGTACCGGAGCCGCTCGTCAAAGGCGCGGAGCGTCTCATCGTTTAAATTTCCGGTGGCCTCCTTGCGGTAGCGCGCAATGAAGGGGATGGTGTTCCCCTCGTCAATCAGTTTGACAACCGCCTCCACCTGCCATTTCTGGATGGCAAGCTCCTGTTGGAGCGCGGTGATGATCGACTTTTCTCCCAGTTGATTCATAAGGACTCCTTAAAGTTTCAATCAATTTTATTGTTCATTCGGTTATCGGGCTAACAGGGGTAAAATCCCCTGTGCGGCGATCTCAAAGCCGCGTGTATTCAGGTGCAGGCCATCGTAACAGTATTCGCCGGACAGATTCCCCTGCGCATCCGTGAGCTTGGGTGTCAAATTGAGCCAGTGCGCGCCGTAACGCTCTGCCACCGGCCGCAGCTCCGCATTGAGCCGGGCGATGATTTCGTTTTTCCGCCGGCCGACCATGTACCGCGCGGCGCTGTTCAGGTGTTTATTCACCGGATAGACAGCCTGTAGGACGAGGTTCAGTTCCGGCAGGGATTCCCGTGACCGCCGCAGGATTTTTTCCACATTTTCCACCGTGAAAGAGATGGGGGCCCCGACGCCCAGATCATTTGTACCGATCAGGATCACCAGATTGCGCGGGGCAATATTCAGGGCGTTCGGTTCCAACCGCTCTAAAAGGCGGTCACTCGTGTCGCCGCTGATGCCGCGGTTGTAGACGGACTGCCCCGTCTCACGGGTGAAGCCTTCAAACAGCTCGTACCAGTTGAAAATCTCCGTGATGGAATCGCCGAGCAGGACTGTCTGGCCCCGACGCGTGTACCGCCCATTGAGCAGGCAAAAGTTTTCCATCTTGGTCCGTTTGACCAGATCGTACCGCGTGCGCTTTTCGATTTTATTCAGGGAAGGATTCATGATTATGTTCTCCTGTTCTGCTAAGGTTCGATTTTGGTGATGATTTCCAGCTGTTCCGGCAGGGTGAAAAAGTTTTCATTCACCCAGAGCGGGCGGATTACGGAGGCTTCGATGTTCAGCTCCTCCCGGAGTTCGCGTCGCACCGCGTCTTGGGCTGTCTCGTGCAGGCGGATTCGCCCCCCGGCAGATAATAGTGCGTGCAGAGCTCGTCCCGCATGGCGAGCAGGTGGCCGCCGCTGACGATTACGGCGGTTGCCCGGTAATTAAAGCGCCCCTCCGACGTTCGAAACGTGCAATCCATGGCCGATATGCCTCCCCGGATTTTCAATATGGCTCTGATATTAAGGAAATGGTAGTCTTTTTTGGAACCCCTCGATTGTACAGTACAAGGACATGGGTAACACTTTTTCAGTTTTTAATAAAGTAAAGGATACCCAAGTGCGAAGCAGGAAGCTGTCGAGCGGCAACAAGACTGATGAGGGGAAAGGCTATGGTTTGTACCAGGCGGCCCTGTGGTGAACTTACGGCTGCGTACAAACAGTAAATTTCTGTCGCGGAACGCTGAGGGCAGCGTTCCCTACGGAAGCTGGTGCAAATAAGTAATTTGCGGAAAGCCGATAATTTGTATTAGGATATTTTGCATCCTACCCCGCCCGAAGTTTGTATGAACCCTCGTAGGGAACGCCGCCCCCGGCGTTCCGTCCGGCGTGAGCCGGAACAAATACCGGTAGATTACCACAGGGTCGCACTGCGGAATGAATGGCCTTTCACCTCATCCGTCTCGACCTGCGGTCGGGCCACCTTCCACATGAGGGGAAGGCTTTTGGTACAAACTTCCGGTTTGCACCCCGCAAAAAGTTGGTAGCGCCGCGGAGGCGTTGTGAGTGCGCTTGCAAGCGAACAGCCGAAGCAAGCGTGACCTTTTGCGGAGCGGAGGAGCGACGGAATGAGTGAGGAATGACGTTCCATCGGAACGTTGTTCCGAACGATATGAAGTCCGCGACGACGCGGTGGGCGAAAAACTTAATTCCCTTTTACACAGTCCGCGACGACGTGGGCGACGCCAGCACCGCGCAGGACAGCGGATCAAGATGCACGCGGTCGAGCTCCGGCGGGTGGCCGATGACCTTTTCCAGGCCGTAGTACTGCGGGTGAAAGTAGAAGTCCATGGGGCTGTTGTTGCGGTTGACGACCACGACGAGCTTCTGCTCCCCCTTCTCCCGCGCGTAGGCTACGCATCCCATACCGGAGGAGAGCTCGACGAACGCGCCGTCCCTGAGTACGGGATGGTCACGGCGCAGCTTGCCGAGGGCGCGGTACCAGCCGCGCAGCTCCTCGTCCCCGTGCGCCCAGTCATAGTACCGGCGGTTGAACGGATCGCCGTATCCCTCCATGCCGATCTCATCGCCGTAGTAGATGCACGGCACACCGGGCAGAGTGAATTGCAGCACGGCGGCGAGCTTCAGGAGCGTGACGCCATAGGCGCGCTTTTCCGGCGGCAGGGTGCAGTGGCCGCTCTGCCAGTCGCGTCCGCGGCCGCCGCAGGGTTCCCCGGCCAGGGCGGTGATGGCGCGCGCCGTATCGTGCGTGCCGATGGAGTTCATCAGCACATCCACCACCGGCTTGGGGTAGTGGGAGAGCACCGTCAGGATCCGGTCGCAAAAGCCGTCCGCATTGCCGGTGGAGATATAGTCGAGTACCGCATTCTGAAAGGGGTAGTTCATCA
>CASFCH010000041.1 GCA_949293315.1 uncultured Oscillospiraceae bacterium
GATATTGTGTGCAATATCACGGAGCAGCTCCAGATAGGATACATCCCCCGTAGCACGGTAGAGGTGGAATAGCGGCTCTCCCGACAGGGTACAGATGCCCGGCGCCGCATGCTTGTTCTGCACACTCGCCCAGACCGCACCCGTGGTTGCCGTCCCGCGCTGAGAAAATTGGGTGTCGTTCTGATAGGCGTAATCATAACCGACACACCAGCTCGCACAGAGGGCGGCGGTATCCTGATCATATTTCAGCCACTCCCCCTGTCCGGTATACCGGTAGAGGACGACAAAGCTCTCCAAAAGGGCAAAGGCCGACTCACTGTCGGGACAGGCCAGGACCTCCCCCGGCCCTCCAGTGGTAAAGCCCTTGGCGACATAGTTCCGATAGTATTCCCCGGCGATTTTTTCAGCCGTTTTGCGGTAAGCCAAATGCTCAAACAAATCCGCGCAAAGTACAAGCCCGGCGCACACAATCCCCCCACTGGCGGATCCGAAAACCCGCGGTTCAAACTGCTCCAAATCGATAAACTGGCCGATTTCACCATTCTTTTCATAAAACCGGACAAAGGCATCGGCCAACCTTTTTAAGCCATCCTGCCATTCTTGAGGGATTGTCTCCCCTTCCCTACGCATCGCCAGCATCAGTTTTGCGATATAGTAAAGGGCGTCCGCGTTTTTCCGGCTCATGACAATCTGTTTGTTTTCCGGTTCCGGATCGTCCCCATATGCTTTGCCATCGCAGAAAATCCCATATAAAAAACCGCTGGGGTGCTGTATTTTATGGAATACAAAATCGAGTGTACGGCGGCTCTTTTCCCTTGTCTCCGCACGTCCGATTAAGATCCCCGGCAGGGTATTCATCGCCCCGCCTACCCAGCCCGTCTGCCACTGGCGGCAAATGCCCGACACCGCCTCGGAGGAGGTGTAAAAGCCAAAATCATCCTGCCAGTTGCGGCGGTTGTACTTTTCCTCGATCAGTCTGAAGGCATAGTGCCATGTCACATCATTCGGATGGCTGCGGGGAAGTCCCATCGTATGCCGGTACTGGAAAAACCGGTTCAAAAATTCACTCACACTGCCGCACGGAAAATGATATTCCGTATAGGAAAACGTGATGCGGTCACCGGCGTGGAGCACTGTTCCCCGATCGTCAGACGGCACCCGCGTTGTGCACATCCCGTATTTATATGGCGTGCGGACACAGGGCGCGGATAGTGTAAGGCGCATTGTCTGTTCATCCGGCCGCTCCTGAAGCGTCAGGCCAAAATTCCCCACTTCACTGTGTTGTTCAAAGAACAGGAGATATCCCACGGACTGTTCGGCTGAGTAGTAGCCCACACACGGGAGGGAGAGGTCGCCCACACTGAGCTGAACACAGCCCCCGCCGTCTTTTTCCAAGCGCGGTACATCGGAGATGACTGTCTGTCCCCGGTAGCGGCTCCCCTCCTCCTTCGTCAGCATGGGAGGATACGATTTATGGATGCTCGTAAAGCGATTCCCATTGTAAAGGGCCGCGGGTGCAAAGACGTAATTCTGAGCCGACCAGTTTTGAAATATCAACTGAATCCCCAAGCTGGAGCGGCCCGGTAAGTTTTTCAGAATCCGGAACGTACACACATTTGCCGTCCGCCCCTCCCTCTCCATATGGTGCCGCCAGGCAAAGTCCAGTTCCGGCAATGCAATATGCTCCGCCATCGGATAAACCTGTTCGCGTATTTTACGGCCGCGGCGATACCGCGTAATCGAAAAAAAACATCTTAGGCCATCACCAGTTTGTACTCCCGGCATTGCGGCGGTCTCCTTTCCAAAATGAGCGGATTTAATTTTACCATGCTATTCTGCCGTAGTTTTTTCTTTGGAAGCGGCAGATTCCTGTGCTTTCGCATACAGCTCGTTGAGTTCCTCCGCCTCTCGTCTGGCCTTTTCCTCGCGGAACGCCTTCAGCTTGGCGGCCTGTGCTTTTTCATCGAACTTATAGAAGAACATGGTGACCGACTGGAGCAGCAGACCGATCGCTCCGAACGCCGTCAGCAGGAAAAAGATTACGTTCAGCAATAGCGTATAGTCTATCCCATTTACGATCGCGGACTGGGTCGTGCTTTGGATCAGCGGCTGGGTCAGGTCATTCGTGATTGTTGTCATTACCGCAGCATCATATCCGAATGCATCGACAATCTGGAGCAGCAGCGCGTTGAGTACGGCAACGGAGATCTGGCTGATCATGCTCTGGAAGGAGAAGACCATCCCCTCCAGTCGCTTACCGGTGCGCATCTCGATATCCTCGACAACATCGGAGAACATCGCAACCGTCAGAACGGTCATAATACCCACGGGGAAGTTGGTGAAGAAGCGCAGAAGCATGTAGACGACTGCACCGGAGAAGGTATTGTACGGCACGATCCAGACGCCCGTGACGAAACAAATAACATCCGCCGCAATCCCCACGATGGAAGTGCCGATCCACAGGGTCTTTTTGTCCATCCGCTTGAGGAATACCGGGACCAGCGCCATGGACAGCATATAGGAGGCGCCGCTGCCGATCTGCAGGAGCGGCGTGAGCAGCCCCTCGCTGGTCAGCTGCACGGAGAATCCAAACGTCTGCTCAATCCAGCTGCACAACTCTTCAATCGGCAGTACGCCAATACAGTTCCACTTGGCAAAATAGGGCAGGAACATGGAACCGATATTGACCAGCGAGGAGAAGAACATTGCAATCGTCAGTATGACAAACTTTTTATCCTTAAAGACCACTTTCAGGCCCTCAATATATTTTTCGCGGTGCGGCGGCAGGGTAATTTTCTCCTTAAACCCAAAGGCGGAAAAGAACATTGGGATCGCGCCGAGTGTGGCAAAGACGAGCGCCGCCATAAAATACCCCGTCTTTTGATCCTCGCGGCCCCACATGCCCGCTACCGTAAAAAACAGAAGAGAGGGCAGAACCGATCCGAGCGAGCCGAGAATATTACTCCAGGAGAGCGCCTTGACACGCACCTTATCCTCCGGGAAAATGAGAGGCGCGAGGCCCTTATTGGGGATGTCGAGCGCCGTGTAGACGGTGTAATAGAGCAGATAGGCAAAGATGGCATAGGCAAAGTTGCCGTTCTGTCCAAAATCCACGGGTGCAAACAGCAATGCCGTAGCCAAGATCATCGGGAAAGACATCCACAGGATCCAGGGGCGGCATTTGCCAAACCGGGTGCGCGTCTTATCCACCAACATCCCCATGAGCGGATCGTTTACCGCATCCCACACCTTAGTCACGGAGACCAGAATGCTCGTCATGGTCAGAGAAAGGCCGAGGACATCTGTAAAGTACATGTTCAGCGCGGTGCCCACAATTCCGTAGATCGTGCTCATTCCAAATGGGAGGAAGGAATAGGCGATGATCTCCCGGGTCCATTTGTCCTTGAAAATTTTACTCATTTTTCATTTTCTCTCCTTCTAAAATATCCGTACTGGTCAATTAGTCGGAACAGACCGGCCCGAATATCCGCATGGTATTCATCGGATACGGCGTATTCCGGCACCGCCGCGCGCGGAATCCCCCGCACTGCCCGCTGAAAAATTTCCGCAAAGTGGTCCTGACGGCCGGACCGGTAAAAAATAATTTTATCCGGATTGAGATAGATGATAATATTGCGGACAATTTTGGACGGATAGGCGATCCCCATGATATTCTTACGCGCATCCTGCGTGTGGCCGACCTCCCCCGCGAAGCCGGCGGCGCCCTCGAGCACATGGCCGTTCACCATTTCGCCGACGCCGATGCCGTTGTGCCCGAACTGCGCGGTGACAAGGTTGGGGGAGGCAGCATTCTCCGATCGTTCGGAAACACCCAGCACCGTCAGCTTCATATCATTTTGAACAATGGCAGGAACGCCGAAACGCCCCTCCAGATCGGACCGAATATCACGCCCTACCATAGACCGGTTGTAATACCAGTCTATAATCCTCCCCCCCTTGATTACACAGGGAATCGAAAGGCAGATCGTCCCCACCGCATATCGTTCCATAAGGGGGGATATCGCCTCACACAGACTTTCATAATACCGCGCCATTTCAAAACGGCGCCGGGTCTCTTTGACGCACTTCCTGTTAAAGTCATACAGCCGGATCAGGAAATCATTGTTATCGGTAATGATGATCAGAAAATATTGGTATGACGCATTGATCAAAAACTGCTGCGCTCTGCGTCCGCCTGTGGAATCCGCCGTATCCCCTGACAGGATCATTCCGCACCGGACCCCTTCCTCGACACATTTTTTCACCGGTGTCAGCCCCACATCAAGCTGATCCGTGATTTGGGACAGACTGCAGGCCCCCATCCGCCGCATGACTTCCAGAATTTTTGAAAAATTCTTTATTCTGATTTGTTCAAGCGCATTTTGTGCGGGCATCATAAAAACCTTCCCTTTTTTAAACATACCGGTGCTCAAACGGAACTTGGCCGTATTTCTCATCAAACGCCTCTTTTATCACCCGGTGTTAAAAGTAATTCTAACCGTTCTCATCACAGACGTCAATCCCCTTTAAACGGTTTTCGCCCCAAATTTTAGAGCGATTTTTTGTAGATTATCACGATCAAAGCAGCCGACGCCCGATTTTACCGATCGCGTTTTGCGAGGTCCTGCCGGAAAACAAACCGCGCCAAACGCACCAAAAAAGCCGGCGTCCCTGTGGGCCTTCCGCCCCTATAAGCGCCGACTTTTTATGATAATAGAATTTCAGTGCAGGCGACCGTCAAAATTTCACTGGGCGCAGCCCTTTCCATCCGGCGGTATTCTCAATTCCCGCAGCAGCTTACCGGCATGTAAAAACATAGGCGTTTTCCCGCTCAAAAGCATCCGTTACACTGACGCTGATTCCCTTGGGCCCACAGGTAAACGGAACCTCCCTGCCGTTGAATAAAACCCTGTTCACCGTCCGATTAAAGGGAATATGCAGCTGGGTTGGGAGATTGTTTGCATCATCTTCTTCAGCCGGCAGATAGATCGCATAGACCTCGTCCCCTTTTGACGTATAGGCCAGATTCCCGTTCCGATATGGGGCTGCGGGACGCGTTCCATAGATTGCATAGCCGTTCTTTTTCAGCCATCTGCCCACCTCCGACAAGATCGGGTACACCTCCTCTGGCAGGCGGCCATCCGGCCGCGGCCCGATATCCAGCGCCAGATTTCCGCCCTTGGCAACGATGTCGCACAGCAGATGAATTACCTTTTTTGCGCTTTTAAACGTGTCCTGAACCCGGTAGGAAAAGCTGCTCCCCAGCGTGACGCAGCTCTCCCACGGGACCAGGATCGGATGATCCGGCACCGTCTGTTCCGGCGTGATAAAATTTTCATTGCGGCCGCCCACGGTTCTGTCCGCGACCATAAGCCACGGCTGAATCCTGCGCGCTTCTTTCATAATGCCGGAAAGGTGGAGATTCATTCCGTTGATCGGCCGTACCTGCCCCCCGTCGAGCCACAGGCATTCAATCCTTCCATAACGCGTGACAAGCTCCAGTAATTGATTTTTTGTGTATGTACGGAACTGTCTCCAAAGGCCGGGATGCAGCAGGGTGTTATAGCTGGTGTTGCGGGTCATGAACTCATTTTTGGCGTATCCTTTTGGCCAATAGTATTCGCTATGCCAATCCGGTTTGGAAAAATAAGCGTGCACCTTCAGGCCCTCGCTGCGAAAGGCGTCGAACAGGCTCTTACAGATATCCGCATTTTCATTCGTGCTGAACGGGCACTCGGGCGACGTAACCTTAAAATCCGTATAATGGGTATCCCACAGGCAGAAGCCGTCATGATGCTTGGTCGTAAACAGCAGATATTGAAAGCCGGCGTCCTTTGCCGTTTTGGCCCACTGCTCCGGATCAAACGCCACCGGATTGAAAGATTGGATCAGATCCCAGTATTGCCGTCTGAACTCCGCACAGCTCAAATCGCTGTCAATCTCGCTCCAAGCCCAGTCCCGGTCGGCATCGGGCAGCGCCCAGGATTCGATAATCCCCCACTGTGAATAGAGGCCCCAGTGGAACATGATCCCGAATTTGGCATCCTGAAAACGCTCAAGCGACTTTTGCACCTCTTTCTGGCGCGGTCTGATATAATACCGCTCCGCGCTGTACTGATGATTATGCTGCTTATTAAATTCTTTCAGCTTCATGATCGCCCCTCCGTCATTCCGTCCGGATACCGTTTTCCGCCAAAAAGTCAAGAACAGCGTCTTTGGACGGCGGATTGACAAACGCTTCGCTCCGCTGTCCGCCATGGAACAGGATCAGCGTCGGAATCACGGAAATGCCAAACTGCTGTGTTAAAATCGGACTTTCATCCGTATTGACCTTCGCCAGCACCAGGCGGCCCTCCAATTCCCCCGCCAGCTCGTCCAGCGCGGGCGCAAGGCGATTGCAATACGTACACCACGGCGCCCAGAAATCGAGCAGAACCGGCTGCGCACTCCGCAAGACAAGCTCCCGAAAATTCTGCTGCGTCACCGTAACAGCCATATCTTTTCAACCCTTTCTGTCTGATCTCACCGCCAATATACCAATTCCGTCCGATCCTGTCAAGATTTTTCGGCCTTCTTTTTCGATTTTCCGAACAGCTCCATCAGTCCCACCACGAGCAGAAAGACGCCGAACGCCTTGGGGAGCAGCGCGGCGTGAATCACCTTCGTCAGGCCCATGCCTGCCAGAACACCGCCCACACCGCCCAGCGCCATCCAACCGGCGGTCGGGAGATCGATTATTTTCCGCTTGAGCTGAATGAGGATGGAAATCAGCGCGCACGGCAGGAAAAACAGCAGGTTGATCCCCTGTGCCTGAAGCTGCGGCATACCGAGCGACAGCGTTAAATACAGTACCAGAACGCCGCCTCCGCCGAGCCCCATCGCCCCCACGGCGCCGGAGAAAAAAGCGGCGAGTATGCTCCACACGTTCATCGCAGCACCATCCTCACCCCGGCCCAGATCATAAACACGCCAAAGATCCGCCGCAGGAGCTGATCCGGAATTTTGGAGAGAAAAAACGCCCCGGCCAGCGCCCCGGCGGCGCCGGGGAGCAGATACGTCAGGGAGTCCTGAAACGACATGTAGCCGTTATACAGATACATGCCCGCGCTGATGATCGAGAGCGGGAAAATCACGGCGATGCAGGTGGCCTGCGCCCTGGCCTGTTCCGGGACAAACCGGCGGATAATCGGGACGCCGATCATGCCGCCCCCCGCGCCAAGCAGGCTGTTGATCATCCCGACCAGAAAGCCGCCGGCCGTCTTCAGCAGCGTCCCCTTTTTTTCACGCTTCATCACGCGCTCCCCTCCATTCTGTCCTTAGTATGGACGGATTTGCGCGTTCCCATGCATGGGGAAAAGGCCCGGGCGGACTTGCCCGGGCCCTGAAACATCAGGATGATTTAAATGTGGGAATCGAGGAATTCCGCCAGCTCATCAAGCGGCCGGAGGCCCGAGAGACGCTCCACCTCCCGGCCGTTTTTCAGCAAAATCAGCGTCGGCACGCTGACAATGCCGTACATGACGGCCAGATCCGCATTTTCATCCACGTCGATCTTGCAGAACTTCACCCGGCCCTCATACGCCTGTGCAAGTTCCTCCAGAACGGGCGCAAGCATGCGGCACGGGTTGCACCACGTGGCCCAGAAATCCGCCAGCACGGGGATTGGACTATCCAGGATCTCCTGCTTAAAGGTATCCGCTGTCACCGGAATTGCCATATTAAACACCTCCAAATATGTTCCTATTGTTTACGGCGGCGTCCTGTCTATTCAAACTGCCAGGCCGCAAAAATTTTTTCTCCCAGACGGCGCGCGCTCTCCAGCGCCTTATCCGAAACGCCGGAATCATCCGTTCCGCGGGCAAACGCGGCGCCCGCCACCGTGCAGTTGAGGACGGTGGCCGCCCGCTTGAACTGGTCCTTGACCGCGCTGAGTCCCTCCCGCTCGTCCGACCCGCAGGTGGCGAGCACCGCCGCAATGCGCGGCTTGGCAATGGGCGGACGCACCCCACGCGAAAATCGGGCCGAAAAGTAGCGCTGAAAGCGGTCGATCACCGCCTTGAGCGGCGCCGGAAAGGAATTATAGTAGACCGGCGTGACAAGGACGAAGATATCGCACGCCTCAAACGCGGCCATAAAATCATCCAGATCATGCTGCACGCAGCCCTCGTTCCGGGCGCAGAACCCGCAGTCCAGACAGGGCTCCGGGCGGCGCTCATACGCTGAATAGACCTGGATCCGGGCATTTCCGGGAATGGCCCTTGCGAACGATTCATAGAGCTGCCACGTCTTCCCCTTCTGATGCGGGGAACCGTACAGCACCAGAACGGACGGGCTCTCCCCGATCTCCACAGGTCTTCTCTTAGATTTCAGCATTGCAGTAACGGCACTCCTTTACCTCTCCGTGCGCACAGTAGAGCTTTGGCAGATACCCCTCCGACCGGGTGACACAGCGGGGATTGGTACAATGGCTGCCGGGCTCGTCCTGAATGCGCTCCGCCGGCGGATACTTGGGACCGATCATCTTCAAAATCAGCGCCATGCGCGCATACATCCCGTACTCCGCCTGCTCAAAATACCGCGCGCGCGGATCATAGTCCACCTCCTGCTCGATCTCGTCCACGCGCGGCAGCGGGTGAAGGATCTTGAGCGTCGGCTTGGCCAATTTCAGCCGCTGTGTATCCAGAATATAGACGCCTTTTTGGCGCTCGTACTCGGCGCGGCTGGCAAAGCGCTCGCCCTGAATGCGGGTCATGTAGAGCACGTCCAGCTCACCGATGGCCTCCTCCAGCGTATCCCGGAACTCATAGGCGCAGCCGTTCTCGCGCAGCGCCTTCTCAATATAAGCGGGGATCCGCAGCTCAGGGGTGGACATCATCACAAACCGGTTCCCCGGGTATTTGGACAGGCACTTGATCAGAGAGTGCACGGTGCGGCCGTTTTTCAGATCGCCGCAAAGGCCGATCGTCATATGATCCAGCCGCCCGACCTCCAATGAGAGCGTCACCATATCCGTGAGCGTCTGGGTGGGGTGCAGATGGCCGCCGTCCCCCGCGTTGATCACCGGGCAGCGGGAATAGAGCGAGGCCGCATAGGCCGACCCCTCCAGTGGGTTGCGGATCACCAGGATGTCGGCATATCCGCTGACGACGCGCACCGTATCCTGCAGGCTCTCGCCCTTGGAGACGGAGGAATTGCTCGGATTGTCAAACCCGATGATCTGCCCGCCCAGCCGGAACATGGCCGTCTGAAAGGACATCTGCGTGCGGGTAGAGGGCTCATAAAAGAGCGTGGCCATGATCTTTCCGTGGCAGCGGTCCATATAGGCGGACGGATTGCTCTGGATCTGTTTGGCCAGACGGATGATCTCGTCGAGTTCTCCGGGGGAGAGCTGATCCAGATCGATCAAGTGCTTTGCTTCCATTCATTAATCACCTGTTTCATCTTTCATACTATTTGATCGGCAGGTCTCCCGCCCGTCAGGCGAGCTGCTGCTCCAGATAGGCGCGCAGGCCGGCCACGGTGCCGAACACCCGGCCGGGGTTCATCTGCTCCAGGAGCTCCGGCTCCGCCGTGGAGGCCCAGGCGGCGGAACACACCGCCACGCCGACCTCGTGGGACTCCGTGATGTCCGTGGGCGCGTCGCCCACATAGAGCGCCTCCTGCGGGGAAATATTCAGTTCCTCCAGGATCTTGCGGATCTTCTCCGCCTTGCAGGGGCCCTCGGGCGATCCGGCCTCCAGGATCTCAAAACAGGAGGCGATCCCATACTTTTCAAGCGTGATCCGAAGCGTGCGCATCCCCTTGCCGGTGACAATCGTATTTTTTACGCCCTTTGCCTTTAAAAAGGCGAGCAATTCCGGAATCCCGTCAAACGGGCGCGGCGCCATATCGTGGAGCTCACGGTAGCTGCTTATAAACAGCTCCAGCGCCTCCTCATACCGGTCCGGGAACAGTTCCCGGATCACCCCCTCCTCCGAGGGGCCAAAGTGGGAGATGATCTCCCGCGGCGTCAGCGTCACGCCGCCAAGCGGCTCGATCGCCCGTTTAAACGCCGTCACGCACAGCGGCAGGGTATCCCCGATCGTGCCGTCCAGATCAAAAATCACCGTTTTCAGCATACAATTCCCTCCAGCATTCTGCCTTTCCGTTCCATTATAGGACGCAATCGGCCCGACGTCAACATTTTCCCCTCCCCAAAAGGCGCAGAATGTGGTACAATGGGCGTGAAAAATATTTGGGAGATGGTCTGATGAGCAATCCATATGGAAGCCGGGTGCTGATCACCGGCGGGAGCAGCGGCCTGGGCCGCGCGTGCGCGCTCGCCTTCGCCAAGGACGGATGCACCGTATATGCGCTCTCCAGAAAGTGCGAAGAGCGTGAGGAGCCGGCAGGCAAGGGGAAGATCATCTCCGTGCGGGCCGACGTCACACAGATGGATTCCCTCTGCCGCGCCTATGAAAAAACCGGTCCGGTGGATATCCTGATCCACAGCGCCGGCTTTGGGATCGCGGGCGCGGCTGAGGATACGCCGCTCGATCTGGTCCAGAAGCAGATGGACACCAACTATTACGGGGTGCTGCGCGTCAACCAGATATACATGCCGGATATGCGCCGCCGGCGGTGCGGGCTGATCCTGATCATCAGCTCCGTGGCGGGGCGCGTCCCGATCCCCTTCCAGTCCCACTACTCCTCGTGCAAATACGCGCTGGAGGCGTATGCCGAGTGCCTGCGCATGGAGTGCGCGGAGGACGGGATCAGGGCCTGCCTGATCGAACCCGGGGATACGCACACCGGCTTTACCGGCGCGCGGAAATTTTCCGACGCACAGTCCCCCTACTATGAGCGGTGCAAAAAAGCAGTGGCCCAGATGGAGCACGACGAATTAAACGGCCGGCCTCCGGAGAGCGTCTCCGCCGCGGCGCTGCGCATCGCCGGCAAAAGGAATCCGCCGGTGCGCACGGCGATTGGGTTTGAGTACAAGGCGCTCCTGTTTTTGCAGCGGCTGCTGCCGTGGAATACGGCCGAGCGCATTCTGAAAATGATCTATCTCAAATAGGGAATGGGAGGGCTCCGCTGTGGAGCCCTCCCGCATTTTACGGTTTAATACGCCTCGTCCTTCAGGACGGCCTCCGCCACGCGGATACCGTCCACCGCGGCGGACACGATCCCTCCGGCATAGCCGGCGCCCTCGCCGCACGGGTACAGCCCCCGCACATTGGACTGATAGAATTCGTCGCGCAGCAGGCGTACCGGCGAGGAGGAGCGCGATTCCGGGGCTGTGAGTACGGCGTCCGGCATGGCGAATCCCCGGATCTTGCGGTCCATCTGCGGCAGCGCCTCCCGCATGGTGCGCACGGCCTTCTCCGGCAGGATGCGCGTGATATCCCCCATCGTCACGCCGGTGGGGCAGGTGGGGATCACGGAACCGAGCTGCGTACTCGGACGATCCGCTAAAAAATCGCCGACGAGCTGCGAGACAGCCGAATAGTTTCCGCCGCCCAGTTCAAACGCGGCCCGTTCCATCCGGCGCTGGAGTTCGATCCCTGCGAGCGGATCGTCCCCCGGAAGGTCCTCCGGTTCGATCCCGACAAGGATGGCGGAGTTTGCATTGCGGCCGTCGCGGGCGTAGTTGCTCATCCCGTTGACGACCACCCCGCCCTCCTCCGAGGAGGCGCACACCACCGTGCCGCCCGGGCACATGCAGAACGTATAGGCCCCGCGGCCGTGCGGGGGATGGCACGCGAGCTTATAATCCGCCGCGCCGAGATCCGGATGGCCCGCATATTTTCCGTACTGCGCCGTGTCAATAAAAGCCTGCGGATGCTCGATGCGCGCGCCGACGGAAAAGGGCTTGCGCGCCATGGTAATTTTCTGCTGATAGAGCGTGCGAACTGTGTCGCGCGAGGAGTGCCCCGCCGCGAGGATCACGGTGTCCGTCTCATAGTCCACGCTGTGGCCGTCCGCATCGGTATAGGTAATGCCGTGCACCGCGCCATTGGCAACGATCAGCCGGTCAAACCGGCAGCGGAAGCACACTTCTCCGCCGAGTGCGATGATTTTTTTGCGCAGGTTTTTGACGACCTCGCCGAGCCTGTCCGTACCGATGTGGGGCTTGCCGTCGTAGAGGATCTCCTCCGGCGCACCGCACCGGCAGAATTCCAAAAAGACCTCCCGGCAGCGCGGGTCCTTGATCCCGGTCGTCAGTTTTCCGTCCGAGAAGGTTCCTGCGCCCCCCTCGCCGAACTGGACGTTGGACTCCGTGTCGAGGACTCTCTTCTCCCAAAAGTTCTGCACATCGCGCGTGCGGCTGTCCACATCGCCGCCGCGCTCGAGGATCAGCGGCCGGTAGCCCGCCTTTGCCAGAATCAATCCCGCAAACATTCCCGCGGGACCAAAGCCCACCACGATCGGCCGAAAGCTGCTGTTCCGGCGCGATTCCGGCATTTGATAGACGTATTCCTCCGTGCGGAACGCGCGCGGCGCGCCGACATGGCGCAGGATCTCCTCCTCGTCCCCGTCCACGATCACGTCCACACTGTAGATCAGACGGATATCGTCCTTTTTGCGGGAGTCGACCGATCGCCGGGCGATCCGCACCTCACGAATCCGGTTCTCCCGGATATGCAGCGCCTTGGCCGCGCCGTATTTTAACCCGTCCGTCCCCCGGCCGAGCGGTATTTTTATCTCATTGACCCGAATCATGCTCTGTCCTCCGTCAAAAAATGGACGGCGCTCTTCCCGCACAGCCTGCCGGAGGAAAAGGCCCATTCCAGATTATAGCCGCCGCACATGCCGTCCACGTCGAGCACCTCGCCGCAGGCGAACAGGCCCGGCATCCGCCGCGCCATCAGGCGCTCGTCAAAAGCCCGCAGATCCGCGCCGCCGGCGGTGATCTGCGCCTGTTCAAACCCGCGCACCCCCGTGACCTCAAGGCGGAGCGCCTTGATCTGTGCCGCAATTTCCGCCGCCTTTTCCGCGGTGACAGCCCCGCAGGTGTTCGCGCCGATCGGGACCGCGCATCGCTTCAGCAGATAGAAGCCCAGCGCCCGGGGTACGATTCCGGCGGGCAGATCGGCGGCGGGCATTTTCGGATGGGTGCGGCAGAGCGTCTGCAGAAAGCGCGCCACTGCCTCCCCGTCCATATCCGGCGCCAGATCGAGGATAAGCTGTACCGGCGGCCGCTTTTCACCGCTGAGCGCCCGTGAAATCGCCCGGGAGAGCTGCATGACGGCGATCCCCGAGACGCCGTATTCCGTAAACTGGACTTCCCCGCGCTCACAGGCAGCCGCCCGCCCGCCGATCAGGGCGGTGACCTCCGCCTTTGCGCGGACGCCCTTGAGCGATTTAAAATCCCGATCGGCGATTATCAGCCCCGTCAGCGCCGGGATCGGCGGCGCACAGGGGATTCCCAACCGCTCCAGAAGCCGCATCCCATCGCCGTCCGAACCCGTGGCGGGATAGGCGCTGCCGCCGCATGCGAGGATCACGCTGTGAAAGAAATCGCCTTCATTGAGCAAAAAGCCCGATCCGCTGCGCCGGATCGACCGGACTCTCGTTTCGGTATGCATCTGTACGCCGAGACACTCCGCTTCACCGCGCAGCGCGTTGACGACGCAGGACGCCTGCATAGAGTGGGGATAGACGCGCCCCTCCCCATCGGCGCAGGTTGGAATCCCAAATCCGGCAAAAAAGGCACGCGTATCCGCCTCCATTGACCGGATCACCGCCATGGCGCGCGGCGTGTTGTAGGCCTTTGCATACAGATGGGTATTGGTCAGGTTGCAGCGCCCGTTCCCCGTGAGCAGCAGCTTTTTTCCAACGCGGGCATTGCGCTCGAGGAGGAACACCGCAATGTCTCCCCCTTTTTCACGCGCCGCCCGCGCGGCCTCGATCGCGGCGCACAGGCCGGAGGCTCCGCCACCGATCACACCAATTTTTTTCATAACCTTCCGCACCCGATTCCGCCTGTTATACCGTTTCCGCCAGCCGCACGGCCGGACGGCCAGCTGGCAGAGTCCGTTTTCCTCTCTGCTGCGCCGCACGCGCGCTCAGCCGAAGCGCCGCCTCCAAAAAGCCCATCACAACCATCACCGCCTGGAGCTCCTTGGGCGTCTGGAACGTAAACTCCGTCAGCGACATCACCAGCAGCCCGGCTACGGCCGACAGCGTACACATCCCCAGCAGCTTCCACTTGCCGCCGCAGGAGATGATTTTTACGCAGTCCTTGACAATAAACGCCAAAACCGCCCCGATCAGGAGAAGGCCGACGAATCCGCCCTCCACCAGAAGTTCAAAGTACAGATTGTGTGCGTGCGGCCAGTTGATCGCGTAATCGTGGACCAGCCGCTGGTGCAGGTTATCGCTCCCGGCGCCGATCCCCAGCAGAAAATTGTTGCCGATGATATCAAAGCAGGCGCCCCAGATTTTGAACCGCTCGCCCACGGCAATGTCTACGACGCTGACCTCGGACAGCCGCCGGAACACACTTGCGGGCAGCACGGCCAGTACGGCCGCAAAGGTAATCGCGATATTCAGCGCATAATTGCGGCCGAGGAACATCAGGACAAACAGGGCGACAATGATCGCCAGATACGCCCCGCGCGAATACGTGGCCGCGATGGAGACAAAGTAAATGATCACACACACGCCGCTGACTGCGCGCCGCCCCCCCTTCTGGCTGACGGTGCTGTAGATGGAGAACGGGAAGAGCACGAGCATGAACGTGCCGAAAATCAGGGAATTGGTAAAGGTGGAGGCCGGCTTTTCCAGCACGAAATTGGTATCCACCAGGTTCCCGGGCAGCAGGCTGAACACTTTTGCATCCAGCTCCCCCCAGAAGGGATTGGGAAATTCCAGCCCCGCATAGAGCCCCAGCGTCTGAAGCAGCGCGATCGCACCGGCAAAGGCGCCGCCGATCACCGCAAAATAGATCATCGTATCCAGCCGGTTTTCCGTGGTGGCCAGATTGGAGATGGTCAGCGTCCCGAGAAAAATCCCCATCCACAGCAGGCCGATCAGCACCGACATAATCGGATTATCCGACCACATGGCGGAGAGGATCATATACCCCATATAGACAAACATCATCTTACCCGTCATGCCGAACTTGATGGAACGGCCGCTCCGCTTGCATTGGAGCTTAAAGATGAGAAAGGTGACGATCGTCAGGACGGGCGCAATATATTCGGAAAGAAACGGCGAAAGGATCAGCGTGATCAGCATCGCCAGAAAAGAGAGACGGTCCTCGCGGGGAAAACCGGAAATGATCGTTTTCAAAAAATCATCTATCCTTCCACAGTGGGATTGATCTGAAACCATTATACTTGAAAGCGCCGCTTTTTTCAACAGCATGAAAAAATGCCCGGATCTGGGGTGTTCCACATCCGGACATTCCTCAACTGCCCATCACGCGGCGCGCAGAGCCGACCGCCCCGCAGCAGCGCGCTTTTTGAGCCGCTGTCAGAAAAAGAGGTTATTTTTTTCCAGCCGTTTTTTTGGCGGACTTTTCCGCCTTTGGCAAAACTTTTTCCGCCTTTGGCTCTGCTTTCACCGCCGCTTTCGGTTCCGCCTTGACCGCGGAAGAGAGGGCCGCTTTAGCAGGCGTCTTTTTCTCCTTCACGGCGGGCGCTTTTGCCGCCGCGGCAGATGCCTTTTCGGCCTTGGCCGGAGCTTTTACCTCCTTGGCCGCCTTTGCCGCAGCCTTCGGCTCCGCCTTTTTGGCACGCGGCGCACGTTTGGCCGGGGCTTTCTTTTCCGCCTTGACCTCCTCCAGACGCCACATCTGGTTCTCGCCGCGCACATCGTCCCAAATCTGCAGCTTGGCATTGTTGAGTACGGAAATCCCGACAATGTCCACGCAGCGGTCGCACAGCTTGGATTTGATAAAATACCAGCCGTCCCCGGCGCTCTCCAGCTTCCACAGCTGGCTGTCCGCCCCGACGTAATCCCACTGATGCAGCCAGGATCCATTCTCGGATCCGCCGTTGATGATATCCAGAACCTTGCCGCTCTTTTTGGAGACGATCCTGTAATAGTCCCCCTGCGTCTTAACAAGCTGCCAGAGCTGGGCGTCATCGCCGCTCTGGTCAAAAATCTGTACAAGCGCCCCATTGAGCATGGAGCCGTTCTCCACCTCGATCACCCGGTTGGTCTCATGCGTGACGATCTTATAGTATGCATTCGCTTTTATTGAGCTCATACAAACGCCTCCTAATTTTTCTGGTTTTATTATAGCACAGTCAACAAATATGTCAATGTGTTTTGCTCACGGCATAAGAAAAATATGGATTTGCCGCGCGAACGGCGTTATAATATCAGAAGAATCAACGCTATGAGGAAGTGCAGCCATGATCCATATTGTCGCAGATACCCACACCCACTCCATCGCCTCCGGCCACGCCTACGGAACCATTACGGAGAACTGCCGGGCCGCCGCGGAGAAGGGGCTCAAATTCCTGGCCGTGACGGACCACACCCCGCTCATGCCGGGCAGTACGCATCCGTTCTATTTTGAGAACCTGATGGCCGTTCCGCCCGTGCTGTGCGGGATCAATGTGATCCGCGGGTGCGAGGCAAATATCATAAACATCGACGGGGAGGTGGACCTGCCGCACCGCATCCTGCGCAGGCTGGAGCTCGTGATCGCCTCCATGCACTCGCCGGTCTTCCCGCCGCCGGGGAAGGACGCCGTCACACAGACCTATCTGAATCTGGCGCAGAATCCGGACGTGGATGTGATCGGCCACTGCGGGGACAGCCGCTTTGACTTTGACTATGCGCCGGTGCTGCGCGCCTTTGCGGAAAACGGCAAGGTCGTGGAGATCAACGCCCACTCCTTCGACGCCCGGCCGGGAAGCCGCGAAAACTGCCCGAAGATCGCCCGCCTGTGTGCGGAGTACGGCGTGCGGATCGTCGTGAGCACGGACGCTCACTTTTATACGGACATCGGCAATTTTCAGAATTCCCTGGACTGTCTGGAACAGATCCATTTTCCGGAGGAACTGATCCTAAACGCCGACGAGGACCGCTTCAGATCCTACATCACCTCCCGCACGGGAAGAAACGAATATGTATAAAACGAGCCGTTCCTGTGGCATTCTACCACCGGAACGGCTCAAAATTTGTCATTTACTGCGCTGCGCGGAAATAAAGCACGGCGTTCCGTCCACCGGGGAGAGATAGATCCCCGAGACATTTTTGGCCTGAACAAAGGCAGAGGCCTGCGTATACATCGGGTACATCACGCCGTTCTGGATCAGGTGGGATTCCGCGCGGCGGATCACCGCCGATCCCGCGCCGGACAGCGCCTGGGAGACGAGATCGTCATAGATCTCCGACCGATAGCCGAAAAGATTCCCCGCTCCGCCGGAAGTAAACTGCTTGAGGAAGGAGGCTGGCAGGGCGGTCTCGGCCGACACGGGCGCAAAGGCGATCTGATAATCGCCGTCCGCGATCCGCTCGGTGAAGGATGCGTCATCCACGGCCTCCAATCCGACGGAGACGGCGATGCCGAAGGTGCTCTGCCAGCCCTGGATCAGCTGCTTCATCTGCTTTTCATACGCCTCCGGGCACAGGAGCGTGAGGGAGACGCTGTCCACCTCCAGCGCGGCCTTGGCCTGCTCCCAATAGCTGCGGGCCTTTTCCGCGTCATGGGCGATCAGATCCGCCTGACCGGCCGCATCCCGATATGCCGAGCTGCCCAGCCGGCAGGAGGGCGGGACAACGCCGTATGCCGTACCCGCCATGGTGTCCGGCCGATCCAGCGCGGAGGAATCCAGCGCATGGAAGAGGGCGAGGCGCATATTCTGATCCGCCATCGTCGAGTCCTGTGTATTGACACAGATCCCCCATACAATATTCTCACGGCGTTCCACCGTCATTTTGGTACGCTCTCCGATATCGGCGGCGGCCTCCGCCCCCAGAACCGCGGCGTCATATGTGCCGTCGGACACCAGATCGTAGCGGGAGTCCTCATCCGCATCGACCGTCAGCGTGATCCGTCCCGGCGCGGCGGCGTGCTCCCCCGCATAGTCCGTATTCTTCCGCAGGAGGACGGAGCCCGTATCCCGATCCCATCGGGAAAGATAGTAGGGGCCGTTATACAGCATTGTTTCAATCTCCAGCCCATAGCGGCCGCCGGTACTGTTAAAAAACGTCTCATTACACGGCATGGCCGCACTGAGCGTCAGCAGGGAGAGAAAGTCCTCCATGGGCTGCTCAAGCTGAATGATCAGCGTATAGTCATCCGCCGCGCGCACCCCCAGCTGATCGAGCGCCAGCGTACCCGCATGGACATCCGCCGCATGTTGAATGGCGTAAAACCGCTCCGCATCCGGGCAGTTCATGGCCGGGTCGAGCGCCCGGCGCAGCGCATAGACAAAGTCGTGCGCCGTCACGCGGTTGTCAAACCCCTCCGGGAAATAGGCCGCATCCTCAAAGACGTGCCACTTGGCATCGCGGCGCAGGACGAACTCGTAGGTCAGGCCATCCTCGGAGATGTGGATCGTCTCCGCCACGCCGGGGACGATGGTCCCATCCGCCTGAACGCGCACCAGCCCCTCCATGCAATTGGCAATCACGGTGCGCTCGGCGAGCGTATCCGCGATGGTGGGGTCCAGATGCTGCGGCATCTCATCCACCGGATAGTCAAAATAGGCGGGCTCCGCCTCGCCCCCGTCGGAACAGCCGGAGAGAACACACAGCGGAAGAAGGCACGCGAGCAACAGGGCCGCCGTCCTTTTAAGCATCGGAATCCCTCCCGGACTTCATGCTGAACTGACTGATCAGGCGCTGCTTCTCCTTCCACAGCATTTCCGAGAGATCCACATAATACCGGTGCGGATTTTCAAACCGGAGGACCTCCTCCCACAGGGAGTCCACCTGCTCCAGACAGTACTGCTGGATCTCACGCAGCGGGCGGCTGCGGCAGACGCACTCACCGCCGAGGAAAATCGGGCGCAGCAGCTCGCGCGCCACAAAATTCGTCACACGCTTGCGTTTCCAGATATGGTCCTCGTCAAAGATCTCATACGGCTGCGTATCGTCGATCTCCTCGCCGTGGAGGGTGACAACGTCCGCAATCGCCTTGCCGCTGTCGCGGTCAAAAAGGCGGTACACCTTCTTAAAGCAGGGCGTGGTGATCTTACTGACATTTTCACTCAGCTTGATCTTGGGCTCGATGCGGCCGTTCCGCTCGATGGCGGACAGCTTGTACACGCCGCCAAAGACGGGATCGGACGCCGAGGTGATCAGGCGCTCGCCCACGCCGAAGGAGTCCACCTTGGCCCCCTGGAGGAGCATATCCTGAATGATATACTCATCCAGAGAGTTGGACGCCACGATCCCGCAGTCCGGATAGCCGGCCGCATCGAGCATCCGCCGCGCCTTTTTGGAAAGATAGGTGATATCGCCGCTGTCGATCCGCACCGCCTTGGGGCGGAAGCCGCGCGGCTTCAGCTCCTCGTCAAAGGCGCGGATCGCGTTGGGAATCCCGCTTGAAAGGACGTCGTACGTATCGACCAGCAGCGTGCAGTCCTTCGGATAGGCGTGGGCATATGCCTTGAACGCCTCCAGCTCGCTGTCAAAGCACTGGATCCAGGAGTGCGCCATCGTCCCGAGCGCCGGAATACCAAAATCGCGCTCATCGGAGAGGCAGGCAGTGCCGCAGCAGCCGCCGATATATGCCGCGCGCGCACCGTATACCGCGCCGTCCGCCCCCTGCGCCCGGCGGGAGCCGAACTCCATCACGCTGCGCCCCTGCGCCGCGCGGACGATCCGGTTGGCCTTGGTGGCGATCAGGCTCTGATGGTTGATGATCAGCAGGAGCATCGTCTCGATCATCTGGGCCTGAATCATCGGCCCGCGCACCGTCACAAGCGGCTCGCCCGGGAAGATGGGCGTCCCCTCCGGAACGGCCCACACATCGCAGACAAAGCGGAAATCGCGCAGATAGTCGAGGAATTCCGCACTCATCCCCTTGCGCTGGAGAAGTTCAAGATCCTCCTGTGTAAATCGGAGATTTTTCAGATACTCCACCACCTGCTCCACGCCGGCCATAATGGCAAATCCGCCGCGGTCCGGAATTCGGCGGAAAAACAGGTCAAAATACCCGACCGTATCCCGCATCCCGCTGACAAAATAGCCGTTGGCCATGCTCATCTCATAAAAATCCATCAGGAGGGTGTGATTGGTTTTGTTTTCAGGTAAACGGATCACCGGTAAGCGCCCCTTTGCTCCGCGTACCGCCTCCGACAGGCGGCACACGCTGTTTTTCTGTCCCGCACCCCTCTGCGCAGGCGGGAGAGGTGCGATGACGCCCCGCCGCCGAAGAGAGGGGTGGATATTTATGTTTATTATATCACGCGCGCCGCGGTTGGACAAGTCATTCTTCTTCCCCTTGATTTTTTATGCAAAAATGTCTATAATGTCCATATTATCATTCGCGTCGTATACAGATCTATGCGGGCGATCCCCGCTTTCCGCATACGTTGGACGGCCGGTATGCCGCCGTGGTGCAGACAGAGAGGTGGAATGAATGGGACTTGCCAAAACACTCTATTTGATCATCCCCTGCTATAACGAGGAGGAGGTCCTCCCCGAGACCTCCCGTCGCCTGACCGAGAAGCTCAACGCGCTCATCGGCGCCGGCAAGATCTCCGATCGGAGCCGGATGGTGTTTGTGGACGACGGTTCTAAGGACCGCACCTGGGAGATGATCGAGGAGCTGCACCGGACCAATCCGCTGATCGACGGCATCAAGATGTCCCGCAACCGCGGCCATCAGAACGCCCTGTACGGCGGGATGATGACGGCCAAGGCGCACTGTGACTTTGCCATTTCTCTGGACGCGGATCTTCAGGACGACATCGATGTGCTCGATCAGTTTATCGACCGGTTTTACGAGGGGTATGAGATTGTTTACGGGGTGCGCAGCTCCCGGAAAAAGGACTCCTTTTTCAAGCGCTTTACCGCCCAGTCCTTTTATAAAATCATGCGTCTGTTCGGTGTGGAGATCGTGTACAACCACGCGGATTACCGCCTGATGAGCCGCCGCGCGATGGATGAGCTGGAGAAATTCGGCGAGGTCAACCTGTTTTTGCGCGGCGTGGTGCCGCTGATCGGGCTCAAGTCCTGCACGGTGACGTATGAACGCCAGAAGCGCTTTGCCGGAAAATCCAAATATCCGCTGACCAAGATGCTTGCCTTTGCCACGGACGGGATCACCTCCTTCAGCATTAAGCCGATCCGGCTGATCACCTCGCTGGGGCTGCTGATCTTTTTTGTCAGCATCGCCATGCTGATCTACTTCCTGATCGTCTACTTCTTGGGGAAGACGGTATCCGGCTGGGCATCCACCGTCATTTCCATCTGGGCTATCGGCGGTCTGCAGATGATGGCGATCGGCGTGATCGGCGAATATATCGGCAAGATCTATCTGGAGACGAAAAACCGCCCTAAATTTATCGTGGAAAAATACCTGCGCACGCAGGAGGAAGAAAACTGATATCTCAACAAGTTTCCGGCTCTCCGCCCTGTGCGGGGAGTTTTTTTATTGTCTGCGTATCCGGAGGCTTTCTTAAAAAAGTATTACAAACACACGGGCAATTCTTACTTTTTGTCTAAGTTTTGTTCAGAGGGCTTGAAGGGATTGATTTTTGAGGATATGATGAGGCTGAGATCTGAGAAAAAGGAGGAAGAGCAGCTATGATCGAAATTGACAACGTGACGAAGAAGTTCGGGCGCTTTACGGCGATCGAGGACCTGTCCGTCACCGTGGAGGAGGGCTCCATCTACGGCCTCGTCGGCTACAACGGCGCCGGAAAA
>CASFCH010000042.1 GCA_949293315.1 uncultured Oscillospiraceae bacterium
CATTCAGCACCGGGCGGCCTGTTTCACTTTAAATCGTCCCGCCTCACACACCGCTCGGGTAAAATACACGGAACGCGGCCCCCGATCAGACGACCTGAAACAGATAAAACTTCAGGTAATTCGTCTCCGGAACGTTCCAGAGGATCGGGTGGTCGGGCGCCTGCTGGCGCGCCTCGATCTGCCTGAGCTGTACCTGCGCGTCGCGCGCGGCGGAAACAAGCATTTTGACAAACTGCTCCTCCATCATAAAGTGCGAGCAGGAGCAGGTGGCCAGATATCCCCCGCGTGGGAGCAGCTTCATGGCGCGCATATTGATCTCCTTATACCCGCGCCAGGCGCTGTCCACGGTGCGCCGGCTCTTGGTGAAGGCGGGCGGATCAAGAATAATAAAGTCGTAGTCGCGTCTCCCGGCGCGCTCCAGCTCCGGCAGCAGGTCGAAGACATTCGCGGCCGTGAACGTCATCTTCCCCTCCAGACCGTTGAGGCGTGCATTCTCCCGTGCAAGCTCCACCGCGGCTTCCGAGATATCGACCGCATGCACGTGCTCGGCCCCGCCCAGCGCCGCATTGAGGGCAAAGGAGCCCGTGTGCGTAAAACAGTCGAGCACGCGCTTGCCGCGCGCGATCCGGGCGACGGCGCGGCGGTTGTACTTCTGATCGAGGAAGAAGCCCGTCTTCTGCCCATTTTCAAAATCCACCCGGTATTTTACGCCGTTCTCCGTGATCTGCGTCACGGTCTCCGGCGGCGCAGTCTCCCCCGGCAGATTATAAAACCCCCGGTATTCCTCCATCCCCTCCAGCTTCCGGATGGCGACGTCGTTGCGCTCATAGATGGCGCGAATCTGCTGCCCATCCTCCCGGAGCACCTTGCACAGCAGCGGGAAGATCAGCGGCTTGATCCGCTCCATGCCGTAGGAGAGCGTCTGTGTGACGAGGATATCGTGAAAGCGGTCCACCGTCAGGCCGGGGAATTCATCCGCCTCCCCAAAGATCACCCGGCAGCAGTCGAGGTCCTCCGGCGCCATCACCGTCTTCCTGTATTCCCACGCATAACGGACGCGCCGCTCCCAGAAGGCGGCGTCAAACCGGTCGTTGGCGTTGCGGGAGAGCAGGCGCACGCGAATTTTGGAGTGAATGCTCAAAAAACCTGTGCCAAGGTATCTGCCTTTACAGCTGACGACATCTACCAGTGCCCCATTTTCCGCCTCCGGCGTCAATTCCCGGACCTCCGCCTCATAGACCCACGGGTGGCCCATGCGCAGGGCGCGTTCCCCCTTTTCCGAGATCACACAGATCGGATAATTGCGCGCCTGTTTCATCTATTCCGCCCCTCTACCGTTATTTTCAGTTGGCCCAAAAAGTCGATCAGGCCCGGCAAGCAGTTCGCCTTTACAACAATAATCCCCTGGCCGCGCCCAACCATCAGATAAAAATGCGTCTTGGTCTCCACCACCCGGTAGAGCTGATGATACGCGACCCGCAGCGTCCCCGAGGGCGAGATCTGTTCAAGGTGGTCTTCATAAAAGAAGAGCTGCGTTTGGGCGCCATTTTGCAGCTGGTTTGAAGTAAATATTCTTTTCGTGTTCCAATTCAGGATCAGCCAAATGGCCAAAGGGAAAAGGAGAAATACAACCGCCGCAAACAATTTGGAAGCCCAATTTGAAAACAGAAGGACCTCCAGCAGGAAGAGAACTTCCGCAATCACTGTCAAAAGGATCGTCCTGCGGCCCCGCAGGGCGTAGACATAGCTTCGGTATTCCTCAAGCGTCAGCACGGCAGAGGTCTGATAAAGCGGTTCCATTGCATCTCTCCTCTCTGGAAATACGAGCGCACGGCTCCCATCCGATCCATCATTCTCAGACGCCGTTGGAGCCCCTCACAGGCAGATGCCCGGCATCCTAAAAATTATTGTATCAGAAAAGGGCGCCGATTACAACTCCGCACCGCATCAAGGCCGCCGCACGAAGCGGACATCTCGGGGCTATTCCATCACAAAAGGGCCGGCGCAGCTCTCGCTGCGCGCGGCCCCGTTATCCGCCGAAATATTTCAGGCATATCCGGATCGGATGTCCATTCCGGAGATCGAGCACAAGCGCCGCGGCCATCAGGACCGTGGCGGTCAGGCAGAGTATCCAGCCCTCCGGCCAGAGCTCCATCACCCGCGTGAAGTCCTCATGTGCCAGCGGCATTCCGCACCGGAACATCACGATCGCCGCCGCACCGATACATGCCGCCATCACACTGATCCCCTTGAGCAGCACCCCCGCATACCAAAGCCAGAAATGCCTATTCCGGAAAATCATCGCAATCAGAACGGCGAAACCAACGGGCGCAACCATCCCGCCCAGACCGATCAGCACCTGTCCCGCAGCCCCCACACTGCCCACATCGCACAGTACATTGGGCAGCGGAAAATACTCTACCGACACCACCCTCGCACCGACGGCCGCCGCCACAGCGGCATGCCCCGCCTCGTGCAGCAGCGGATAGAGGACGCCCGCGGTCAGCAGCCCGGCGGGAAAAAGGCCGGCCATTTTCAGCGCATCCCGCATACCATCACCCGGGTTCAGTATGCGCCGGATTTGATATTCTTAATCGCCCTGCACTTTCCCGAACGCGAAATACCACATCCCTATTTTCCATTATCGTCTCTTTATATTTTCAAACCGATCTCCCGAAAATCCAGTATTTTCCCCGCACTCAGAGATGGGGCATCCCTTCTGATTTCGTCTCGTTCTTTGCCTGTCATAAAGCGCACACCGCCCGTTTTCAATACACATCTGTACCAAAAACAAGCGGTGTGCTGTTTTTTAATAGACCGTTGTATTTACCGGCTTATTGCTGTTTTTCCTTCTTCCTCTTCCTGTAAACCACCAGGAAAACGATCAGGCCGGAAACCAGAACAACTCCGGCAATTGATCCAAAGAAGAGCGGCTTGTTGGTGTAATAGCGGACCCAGAGATTGGTCGTTACATAGAATTCTTCAACGCTCTCCGCATTGGCGGGAAGTTCCGTGTCGGAGATTTTTTCTCCGTTGCCGGCCGCATCCACCGCGTAAACCACCAATCTGTGAGCAGAGGTAGAATCCCCTGCAATGTCAAAGGAGAAATTCCCGCCATTGTTGACAATTTCCTCCAGCTCCGGACCACTCCATACCCGGATCTCTTCCCCATCGAGCTCCGCAATCACCTTTGCAAGCTTCAGATTATCCTCAATACTCATTTCAACGGTTAAGGTATCCGTGGCATAAGTGGTGTTGCTCTCCAAATTTTTAATATTGATAACCGGAAGCGTACTGTCAACGCCAAAGCTCAGTGCCATATTTTTGGTGTCCAGATCATTTTGGGCCACATTGCCAGCCGCATCGTTCGACTCAATCACCAGACTGTACACACCGTCGGCTGCAAAATTCTTGGCAAATATGGTATAGGTATAGTGATACCACTGTCCATTCCCACCTGCGACCTCAATGGAATAATCCGTCCCCTCCGTCAGGACGATCGCTTCGTTGTCCTTAAACAGTGTAATTTTGATATCGGAAAGCTGATTTGCGTTGGTCTCCGTAACAACTACATCACCCGGTACCTTCACATAGGTACCATTCACCCTTTCGGTTGACTCATCCAGCGCATATGTGGAGCCAAAGCGATTGACGGAGAATGTAATTGTTTTGGTAGATGTATTGCCGGCCTTATCCGTCAGAGTGGCGGTCAGGGTGTAAATATCGTCAATCTCCTTCTCTTTTGCAAAGTTTTTAAAGGTAAAGGTACGTCCATTGTGAATATCGGCATATTCGCCATCCAGCCGGACCGCCTTCCTGTTGGCGCCCGTCAGCGTGATCGTAACCTGGTTCGCGTCATAATTGGTATCCGAGTAGGACACGATCGGGATCACATCGCCGCTGTTGGCAGAATTGTCCGCGACGCCGCTGATTTCCAGCGTCGGAGCGGTCCTGTCAATGTAGAAGGACTGGCGTTCAAAATCGCCGGAGGTATTTCCGGCCTTATCCCGGATCTCAATGTCAAAGGTATAGAGTGCGTCCGTGCTGTATGTGATTGTTGCCGTATGTCTATTGCCCTCAGTCCGCCATGCGGAGACCGTCGGTGCGCTGATGTTCTCCCCGTCATCCGTTGCGGTCATGGAAATGTCCACACGATCGCGATCCGTGCCGTTGGGGTCCAGATTGTGCTCCGTGATGACGATGGTGGCTGTACGGATATCTTTATAATAGTTTCCGTTTGCAGCACTGTTGTTGTCATACGTCACCTGTACAGTGGGAGCGATCTTGTCAATGGTGAACGCTGCACCTGCAACCGTACCGTTGGCAAAGGATGGACCTGTACATACGTTTTCAGCTTTATCCGTACAGGAAATTGAAAACTCATAGTCGCCATCCGCACCGTAGACAACGGTCGCCGTCCAGGTTGTATCGTCCATATTTCCGGAACCGGCTTTCTCTGTCCACGAGGAAATCTGCGGGATCACGCCATCCGTATTTTGAATGGTGACCTTTACATCATTTGGATCAAAGTTTCTCTCCGTGATGACGATCGTTGCAGTCCTCGGTCCCTTAAAGTAGCGATCGCTGTCGGCATTATTATTGTCATAGCGGACCGTAATCGTCGGCTTGGTAACATCAATCATGAGCTCACAGGACTTAACGGTCCTGTTCCCCGCATTATCCACCGCGGTGACTTCAACAACTACTGAATTGCTGTTATTTGCGAGACTGTCTACCAAAATCTGGTCCAGCCTGATGTTGAACGCATTTGCTTTTGACGTCGACACCCACTGGACAAGATCCTCCTTTTGAGGCGCTTGATTCTCAAAGCTGAACAGGGTCCCCTCCGCCGTCACTGTTTGACCTTCGGGCAGGCTTTGATTATAGATCTTGTAGGTGACAGATTTCAGCCCGGAAAAAACATCTGTTCCGGAAACAGGGTCCTGCACGTCCACGTCCACACGGACATCCGTATTATATATGCCGTTTTCGGATGGCTGGGCAGGTGCAAGCGTCACCACAGGGGCCACCTTCTCCACATCGGGGA
Organism: uncultured Oscillospiraceae bacterium; assembly: GCA_949293315.1. Classification (GTDB taxonomy): domain Bacteria; phylum Bacillota; class Clostridia; order Oscillospirales; family Acutalibacteraceae; genus Onthovicinus. The sequence goes on from CASFCH010000042.1 coordinate 5,048, forward strand.
GGGTCGAATCCACGATTACGCCGTCGGAGGAGAGGTAGGCTTCATTCCCCGCCCGGTCCACAAGGTGGACGTAAACTACAAACCGTTCATCCGGCTCCACCTGATATGTAAAGGTTCCATTCGCGTCCAGCTCGGCCTGAATCCAGGCGTCGCTCTCCTGAACCTCCTCCAGGGAGAGGATCTCACTGCTTCTGAAATGCTCGACAGATGCAATCCCGCTGAGTTCATCGGTGTTTGTCACTGTGACCTGCACCGTCTTATTATCCCAGAGGCCGAAGGAACGGTCATCCTCCTCCGCCGTCTCGGGGAAATCCGTCCACGTCTGTTCCCACGATCCGATCTGAATAGATCCGGCAGGATTCGTCTTGTCAATCGTAAACGCCTCCGGAGCCTGCGTTCCCTCGGCATAAGTTACGCCCGTATTCGCCGTCCCCGCCAGATCCGTGCAGCCGATGGAGAACGTGTAATTCGCTTCCGCGCTGAAGGAGATCGAAGCTGTATGCGTGTCACCGTTGTGCTCCCAATTCGCATCGTCCCTCAGATCGGCCGCATAATCGGGAATAGAGACGTCGCCCTGCGCATTCTTCGCAGTGATTTGGGCATTGACGTTTTGGGCGGTGAAGTTGTGCTCTGTAATAACAATGGTCGCAGTCCTGTCGCCTTTGAACTGATCCTCGTTTTGCGCATCGTTATTATCATAGCTGACCGAGATCTCCGGCGCAATCGTATCTACCGTAAATTGATATTGCTTTTCAGCACTCTCATTATCAGATTTATCCGTGTAGGAGATATCTAAAATGTAATCCGCATCTTCATCAAACGAAATCTCAGCTACATAAGTATCTTCTGTTTCGCCGGGTTCAAACGTCGGTGTAATTCGCATCTCTGTATATTCCGTCTCGCCATTCAGCCGCTTTCCAACATTAATCACGACGTCGGAAGCGCAGAAGTTGGCCTCCTCTATCCTGACTGCAGCCGTGACAGGGGCGTTATAATAGCTGCTATCGGGACCCTCGCCCTCGGGGAGTACAACTGTCACCTCCGGCGCAAGGCTGTCCACAATGATCTCATGATCCGCGTCCGCGAAATCGGCACGGTTCCCCGCACAATCGTATGCCGTAAAGGAGACATGGCCGCGGAACTGTGCGAGGATCTCAAAGCTCGCACTGGCTTTCTCTGCATCCCGGGAGAAATCCGCATCCCCCTCGGAAATGGTACCGCTGCCGCCCTGATTGACACTGCTGGCGCCTTCCGAAACCGTGTACGCGTAGGCAAAACTTCCGATCCCCGAAACCGTATCGGCGGCCTCCACCGTGACCTTCACAGGCGCTTGATAGAAGCCCAGGGTAAGCGCTTCCAGCGCAACGTCTATCACGGACTTGCTGTATGTGATCTTCATGGAATCGGAGTCCGGGGCCGTCTTATCGATCTTCAGGGTGCCGATCGCAACGGCGTCACTGATCGCGCCCGCGTCAGGCCCTTCAACCTTCTTCAGATAGACCTTCGGGCGCTCGATGTCCCCCTCGCCATCCAAGGTGAGCCGTTCCTTCCACTCGGTGTCAAAGCTATCTTCTGTTGCAATCATATATCCCTCGGCTGGGAGAATGGAAACCGCTCCGGTATACCAGCCGTTGTCGCCCTGAACGCCCTCAAGACGATACAGAGAAGAAGCATCAAACCGCATCATCTGGATGGTGGTGAAGGCGCTGATCTCATTATAATACGCATTCCCGGCCTTCACCGCCTTCACCCTGACGGAGCCGGTCATCTGGTCCGCAAATGTAACCGTGCCGGAAGCAGCGTCAATGGAGGCAATTTCAGCTCCCTCTTCAATACTGTACGTAATCGCCCCGTCGGACTGCCCTCCGGCAGCGAAAACAGTTAATGTACGCGTCCCATATTTCACCTCGTAAGAATTGGAATCAAACGCAAATCCAGTCTGATCCGCCTTCACGGCAGTAATCGTATAAACCGCGCTTGCGGCCTCGTACCGGCTGTCCGCAGCCCTGGTAGCCTGAATGGAGGCGTCGCCGACGCCAATCGCACGGATCGTGCCATCCGGTTCGAGCGACACCACATCGTCTCCGGATGTGATCTGATAGGTGATCGCGCCGGTTCCCTCACCGCCGGATGCCTCGTTTTGATAAGAGGCGCCATAGGCAAGATTTCCAGGGTACTGCTCTTGAAAAGCAAAACCGGACTGCACGGCCCTGTTGATCGTCAAGGTGTATGTGGCAGTCAAACCGTTCTCCGTCTCCGCTTTCACTTCAATCATTCCCGCAGCAAGGATCGTCACCTCTCCCGTGGCAGGATCAATCGTGGCAACATCGGAAACAGGTGCACCGTCGCGCTGCTGCGAGACAATCCTGTACGTGACGGTTTCAGCCTGGGGATCACGAACCTCATTGGTAAATTTATGATCGTTTTGGCCGTATACAACCGCTGTAGGCGCCGAAATTTCAAAACCGAACGAATCCGGCTCATACGCGGTCACCTGGTAACTTGCAGTGCCCTCGGCATAATTTTTTCCTGCCGCCATCTTTGCGGTGATGGTCACGGTGCCCGCCTGAAGAAAGGTCACTGTTCCGTCCAGATCCACGGTTGCAGTCGTTTCATCAGAGGATTGGTAGGTTACCGCCTGCGGCTCACAACTGCTGCTTGCGGCATTTTCCAAGATTAGATCCTGCGTATATTCCACATCTTTGGGCGAGGGATCTGCAAAGCCGAAATCACTGCGCACAGCAGGGGTGACCTTCAGCATGACTTTTTGCAGGACCGGCTGATACCCCTCTTTGGACAGCTGTACATAAACTTCCTGTTCCCCCACGTCCGTAATTGTGGGGCAAATCTCCCCATAGCTGCTTCCGTCTGTGCTGTATCGGACCGTATATCCTTCGGCGGCGACATAGGCTCCGTGCGGCTGACCATCATACGCCCCCTCATAGCCGCGGATCACATAGTCTGCTGCGGGGATCTGTGCGGACGCCTGCGTCAGTACAACCTCAATATTCCGCACTAAATCCCCTTTAGTCAGAGATACTTCCCGCATTGCGGTCCCATAATTTTCGCTGCTCACATGAATTCGGACATTCGCCGAACCCTCCTGGATTCCGGACAATGCAGCTTCAATGGATGAAACCGCAAATGCGGCGACACCGTCCTCCCCCGTCTTTTCGGTTAAATCCAGCGGTATGTTCACCCCCTCAAGCCGTACGCCGGCACCCGCCACCGGATTTTCCGCCTCGTCTTTGACGGTGACCGTATAAGAATCCGGAACGGCCGCGTGTACCCGCGTCAATCCGAACGGCAGCGCTGTAACGGCCATTGCCAGTGACAGCAGCATCGCCAAAGCGCGGCTGAATGATTTTCTGCTTCTCTGAATCATACCTCAATTCCTCCCTATGCTTTGTAAATCAAACAGATAAATATAATTAATGCCGTTGAGCATACAGTGCATTCCAAATGCAAACACAATTCCCGCCAGCAGCGGAAACAGGATAAAGACATTGTCTGTAATGATCCTGACGATGACTATCCCGGCAGTCAGCACAAACATTGCTATATCTGCAATCATAGCTGCTCTGTTCTGGAAAAAGCGGATCAGTCCGAGCCTTTTCAGCTTTGGGTGCTGCCCGGTGAACGCCATGCTTCCCTTGCGTTTCATGTTGATCAGAACGCACGATGCAAGCGCCCCTGCGATGCCAAGCCAAAAGAACATCCCATCCAGCATCAGAAAGACCCGGTTTTCTTCGGCAAGCAGACTGGCGACCGGCATGAGTGCGATTGTGAAAGCACAGACAAGCATACAGCCAAGATAGAGATAAAACAGCCGCCGCTGCCGCAGGATCGCACCGATATGTTTGAAGCTGAGCCGTTTTTTCACTCGATGACCTCCGTGCTTTCCGAAAAGGAAATTTCAACATCCACTCCGAATGCGTTGTTTCTCCCAACGCCCTCTTCCCCGGAGAGGACTGTGGTTTCAGCGGATTGATAGGCCGGTCCATCCAGAACAGTCGTCTCCCCGGATTGCGGAGTTAACAGGGCGGTGTCCAGTTTTTCAGTGCCGACATTCAGCTGCAATCCCGAGGAGTGGGATTGCACTCTGCCGGAAGGGGTTATTTTATCCGTCAGTTTCCCCCGTTCCGCATTGACTGTGCTCGGCCTGTACGCCTTATTCCCCGTTTCTTCATTTTTACGCCGGATGGCCTCAATCGCCTTTTTGGCGGTCCGCCCGGAGATATCCCCGTACAATTTTGGCACATCCAGCAGAAAAAACAGCGCTATCCCAACCGCAAATACGACGCCTGCAGCGATGAAGGACGCCAGGGACAGGCTCTGCATGAGCTCAATGGTCATGATTCTTCTCCCCCTTCTCCCGTGCCATATGCGGTCTCTACAGCGGACTTGGTATCCGGAAGATTCGCAAGGATTTTGCTTTTTATTTCGCCCGTCTTATCTGCCGTAGTTTCAATGGAATTTGCAATACTTTCCACCTGATCGCACAGCTGCGTCAGATCTGATCGGCCGACACCGTCGAGCTTAAATTTGGTCGCGTACTGCTGAACGGCGCTGCGGGTAAGCTCCAATAATTCAAGACGGACAATCTCGCTTTCCCCGCTGTCGGACGCGACCGTACGGACCAGCTCTGACAGATTCTCAAGCAGGGGCTTATATTTGCCTTTATCATCGGCCTCTGTGATATTGGTCGTGATGTCGCGGTAAAAGATTCCGATATTGGCATACACCTTCGCCATACCGAGGTTCTCGAAGCCTTCCGGCGCATAATCGAGAACATCCTGAAACCACTCGATGGAGCTCTTCGCCCGGGTGACCTGAGAGCCGTCGCCGTAATCGTAATAGTACCAGTAGAGCTTGCCGGTCTCAAAGCAGATCTCCGTATAATCCGCGGCGTTTTTCTGCAGGGCGGCCTGATTGTTCTTAATGAGCCGTTCGAGTAATTTGGCCTCCTCCACGGAAAAAGAGGAGTCATCCTCCTTAAACGTTTGAATCAGGCCAAGATAGGCCTCCTTATCGCCGGACTTATCGGGGATTGCGATACAATCCTCATAAATGCCGACTTTTGTCGCATAATCTGTCGTTTTGGCGGCTTCATCGAGCATGGTTTCATAAGTATCCGTCGCCTTGTGCGCCGCCGCCAGATTGAATACGACTCCCGATACAACCAGCAAAATCGCCAGTAAAATTGTCCCGAAGAACGCGCCGAGCTTGCGTTTCTGCTTTTTCTTATACAGCGGCTCCAGGATTTCATAGTTTTCCAGATCATACATCAGTTCCGCGCATGACTGATACCGGTCTTCCGGCTGGTACTGGGTGCATTTCTGAATAATGGCGTCCAGGCCATGCGACAGCGCGGGGTTTACGGCCCTGATCGACTTGTCGTTGATCAGATTTTTACAGGGATCAATATTGGTGAGGAGATGGTACATCGTGATCCCCAGACAGTAAATGTCTGTTCGGGCATCGGTACGGCCCAAACCGCTGCCGATATACTGCTCCGGCGCCGCGTAACCGATGGTACCGATTCCCGTAGTCTCCCCCAGATCAATCTCATAGTTTTTGGCGGTGCCAAAATCAATAACCATGATATTGCCGTCCGGTTTGAGCATCACGTTTGCCGGCTTCATATCGCGGTAAATGATGGGGGGCGTTCGCGAGTGCAGATACCCAAACACATCGCACAGCTGCTTGGCCCACTCCACCACATAGGACTCCGGCTGCGCACCGTTTTCCTCGATAATTTTATCCAGCGAGCGGCCTTCAATATAGTCCATTACGATGATGAAGCTCTCATCATCCTCAATCACATCCACAATGCTCGGCAGGTTCGGGTGCTTCAGCTTTTTCAGAGTTTCAATTTCCGCCATCAGCCCCTGCCGGACCGTGTTAAAGTCCATTTTGGCATCCTTGCGGACCTCTTTGACCGCCCAGGTCTTATTTGCCTTTTCATTGATCGCCATGTAGACAACGCTCATGCCCCCATGGCCGATCTCACTGAGTATCTTGTACTTGCCGTCGACAAGTGAACCGATTTCAAGCATGCAATCCCCCTCCGCTTCCTGTCAAAACGTTCTGATGGAAATGACCGAAATATTGTCCCGTTCCTGCCGCTGTTTATTTAAGTCAATCAGGGCCTCCATATTCCGCTTCATGCCATCCGGATCAGTCATAACATTCGGGTTGAGGTACTGGTGGATCTCCTGCCGGGTGATCTCATGCCTGAATCCGTCGCTGCAGAGCATATATACGGCATTCCATTTGGTGTCCCCAAAGAACAGATCGGGGCATACCTCCTCCGATGCGCCGATGCACTGCAGAAGCACACTGCGGCGCGCATCCGTTTTGGCCTCCTCGGCGGTGAGACGGCCCATCTCCACCTCCCGCGCGACCACGGTCTGATCCCTTGTTAAAACGGACGCCCGATCCGTGATCTCATAGGCGCGCGTATCCCCGACATTGAGAATATAATACCGCTTTTCCGTCAGGAGAATGGCGGTCACAGTCGTACCCATATTTGTTCCGCGGGACTTTGCGTAGTCCTTGATTTTTTCATTGTATTCTTCCGCAAGCCCGACCCAGTCGGCGCGGATGGCGGCATCCGTGATCTCCTGTTCGCAAAGCGCCGGGAGCCGATGATCCGCCCAGTTACAAAAGGCCCTCACCAGTGACGCACTCGCAATTTCTCCGCGGGCAAGTCCGCCCATCCCGTCGCAAAGGACGGCAAAAGCCATTTTCCCCTGCCGGGTACTCAAAACACGGACCGTGTAGCTGTCCTGATTGGTGCTTTTTGTCAGCCCGATATCCGTTGCGGCCGAAATGATAAAATTCATTTTTTCGATCCCCCTGTTTCTGTATAATAGAGCGGGAACACACGCAAAACCGACAGACCGTCAAACGGATCAGTAGAGCCTGAATTCAAAGTCCTCGTTGGCCATTCGAATCTTATCGCCGTGGGTGATCGGCGTTTCCACATTGCTCTGGATCATCACGCCGTTGACAAATGTATGATTGGTGGAGTTTGTATCCACAATGAAATACGCGCCGTCGCGTGTGATCAGATTGGCATGGCTGCGGCTGATTGCCGTATTATCACCAATAAAATAATCCACATAGCTTTTTTCCTTGCCCACGCGGAAAACCGGCTTGTTCACAGAGATTCTTTCCTGATTTTTTTCACGGATCAGATGGGGAGCCACCATTTTGGCCGGATTCTGTGCCGCTGTGAGCACAGTCGTCTCCCCGATGGTTCCGCCGCCGAGCACCGTCGTCTCTCCAAAATCGGCAGACTGGCCCTGCGGCGCCAGACGCGGCGCGTAGGCCAGCGGCTGGGACGCATTGCCGCCGTATGGCTGCTGGGCCGGCGGCATATTCCCGCCATACGGCCCGGACTGGGGCAAAGGGGCAGGACCGGCGGCAGGCTGCGCCACGGGCTGGGGCTGGGGTTGAGGCTGGGGACGGGGCTGAACCGGCGGCTGTACATTTCCCTGACCGGGCACGGCAAAATTAAAATTGCCTGCCGGCGGAGCCGCCGGACTTCCCTTTTTCTTTGCGGGCGGCTGCTTTCCTTTAGCTGCGGCAGCGGCGCGCTTTTTGGCCTCCTTCTGCGCCTTATAGGCCGCCGCATTCTCCTTATTGTAATGCTGCATTAAATACAAAAAACTGATTTCCGGGCCGGTGGTCTGCGGCGTATTTTGCGCGGCAAGTGATTGACGGACCGGAGACGCCGGCATCTTTTGCGCGGGGGCGGGCGGCACGGCAACGCCGCCCGGGAATGCCTTGGGCAGGGTTCCGGGAGGGGCCTGTACGGATTTTGGCGGTACCGGATTCTGTACCGGAACCGGATTCTGTACCTGTACCGGATTCTGTGCAGGCATCGGGCGGGGCGCCGCCGCAGTCTGGGGCTGTCTGTCCGGCTGCACGGCGGGCTGCGGCGCCGGCGGAATGGCCGCCGGCCGGGTCCTCTGCCCGTCTATCTCCTCCAAAATCTTCTTGAAGTCCATCAGGGAAAACCGGGGAGTGCCATTTAAATAATTGATAATTTTAGCCACATAGTCACAGTTTTCAGTCTGGTCAAACTGCGTGCTGAAGACGATGTTTTTGAAAAAATCCCCCAAATTGACCGACGTTTGCTCCATAGAAGTGAGCGGCAGACATACAAGCACCGTTTCACAGGTGGAGACATCCGCAAAGATATAATCAACATCCAGAACAATGGAGCGGACGTCAAGCATATAGTCCTCCGCAGAAAGCATTGCATTGACAATCCCCTGAAATACGCCGACAAGCCTTTTCTGATTGACAAAGCCGGAAAAGAACTGCCTGACGGAGACACGGGCCGATACATTGTACTTGATATACTTTTCCGTATCCATCTGCATAAACTGCGTAGGGGCCAGCCCCAAGATTTTATTGTTTGTGAGCATGCCAAGGCTCATCGTATCAATGGTATCCTCCGGTTTGACTGCGTAGACCAGATAAGTGTTGGTCCCCTGATTTTCAAAAGTAAATTTCATTCTTCAATTCGTCCCTTCAACTGCATCCCATAAGGTGATGGTGATTGATTGCTGCCTGTCGAATGCGGCCAGCCCCTGAAAGTTAAATACAAATTCCTGCTTATATTTAATCACGATGGTCAGCGTATTCCCCTCAATTTTTGTACCGCTGAAGTCCAGCCCATCCAGTCCGCCCTGCACGCCGATGGTTTTCAGCCTTTCGTCCGCGGCCTTTTCCATCTCCGAAGAGGTGCCGGACCCGACGAAATACGCGAGGAACCTGCTGCGGACCGTCGGGATCAGCAAATCGCTGTTTTCCGCATACCACTTTTCATTGGAGGAGAAGTACGGGTCCTGCGAGGTAAACGCATCGGCATACATGGCCTGCACCAGATCCTCCCCGCCTTCCATCTCGTCCCAGCTGATCTTTAATTGCTCCGTGGCATAGGGGTCGAGGGACAGGCTCTCCGCACTCTGTATCAGCGAGTGGGACAGGAGCTGATGCCCTGAAAAGAAGACCATAAGCCCGTAGAAAAACATCAGCACAAATATGAAAATGGGCAGAACGATGCACGCTTCCAATGACACGGCTCCATGTTCGTTTTTCTTGAATCTAAACATTGGTGTTCCCCTCCTGACGCCGCTCAATAGGTCTGCGTCCGAGTAAACCGCTTTTTGATCAGGGCATCGGAACCGCTTGTCTGGAAAATCCTGATAAATGAGTCAAATTCTGCATCCGCGGATGCGGAAATCCCCGTGTAGGCCCTGGCGATATCAAAGGTGTATGGCGTGTCACTTTGCGTATAGTGATAATTGGCCTCCAGCTGTACGATGTTGGCCAGCCGGCGCAGCATGTCGTCCGTGGTCGTGGTAAACATCAGCAGGATCAGACAGTGCGTGTCATAGTCCATGGGTAATATCCCGTTCAAAAACGTCGTATTGGGATCTTTTGTTCCCAGTTTTCCGCTGATTGCCTGGGACATTGTATCCTTTGCCGAGTCCTTGATGGCATCGCTCTTGCTTATGACATCGGCCAGAGCTGTCAGGAAATTGTCCACGCCCGTCGGCGTCAGGTAGCAGGACCTTTTGATAAAATTGACCTGCTCGCTGCCGTTTACCAGCAGCACGGTATCGCACAGCGGCTCCGCAAAGGCCACGATCAGATACACCGCCCAGCAGGCGATGGTGGCGTATGACGCCATCGACGTCACAGCCGGGTCCGTAAACACGGGGACCAGATCCAGCAGCAGGCGCAGGAAGTAGATCTGCATGAACACCACGGCCTGATTCATGACCTCCGAGGGGGTGCCGGCCAGTATGTACTCCAGTTCGGCCCCGCGGAACATCTGGTCCGTGCCGCCGGTCTGCGTGCGTTCCAGAAAGCCCGCCAGCGCGCTGATGTCGGCCAGGCCGCCCTCCAACTGCTTGGCGGGGGTCTGAATATTGGCGTATGGGAAGCCCGTCAAGGTCTGCCCTTCCAGAATCGTCTGATAGGCAATCCCCCCGTTCAGGGATACCTCCTTTCTGTCCGCCAGCGTCCTGTTGGGCAGATTGTGCGTCATATAGCCGGCCATCAGCAGCAGCTCGCCGAATTTTTCCCACTGCCCGTCGGCCACCCAGCTAACCAGTTCGCCGATCTTTTCCACCGTCTTGGCCGTCAGGTTGACAATGGCCGTCACCGTTTCCTTGATGGAGTTGATCAGCTTGGCGATCCCGTCGATCATCCCGAAAAAATTCAGGCTGCCGATGGAATCCACAAAGGTGTTTACCGCACCGATCATGGAGGAGATGGCGTTGAGCAGGTTGACATAGGGGTTCTCCTCCTCCCCGCCCCTGTAACCGCTGTCCGACAGCAGGGTGGAGATGGTCGCATCGTCCAGATAGGCGTTCAGGCTGCCGTCATAAAAGACATCCAGACTGAACAGGCTCGTGATGGTGTTCACGAGGTTGGACAAAATTTCTCCAGCAGAATCATTTACTCTTTCAACAAATGCATCCTTAGCATCATTCACTGCATCGTTTACAATATCTTTAATCCCCGTGAAGTCTGTATTATATAACACACTTGGGATATATTTCTCCTTCAGCAACTGAATAAGCCCGTCGTAGCTGCCGTCCTCCCAGGCCTCCGGCAGCACACTCAGCAGATCCTTTAAATCCGCTTTGGCGTCGTCCGACAGCGGCAGCCGGTAGTATTCGGCCAGATTCCAGCGCTTGGCCACATCCAGCCCCAGCTCGTCGACCAGCTTTTGGGCGAACCCGTCCGCCGCCGATTTCAGCGCGTCAACGGTCGAACTGCTTAGATCCTCGGCCGCATCATCAATGGCCTTTTCGATATTCTTAAGAAGCTCTTCATATAATGACGTCGCATCGTCGGAAACATCCTGAATATCTCCGCCGCCCTCCCCGGCGGAGCCGGTGTGGCTGGACTGGGAGATGTTGGAGAAGCTGTCCCCCACAGCCGCGACCGCGTCGGCGGCCTCCTGATAATCTGTTTTCAGCGCCTCCAGCGCGTCCGGGAGGCCGGTGACGGTCTCCTTTAGCGCGGTGACCGAGTCGATCAGCGCGGCCGTGCTGTCATAGACCGTCTGGATATCCGCCAGATATTTTTCCACCACCGTCTGCAGGGAGGCGGTCTCGCTCTCCGGCGTGGTGTAGTCGACAGCGGTCCCGTCCTCCTTGATTTTCCGGCAGAGATCCGCGATGGCGGACGCAAAGGCCGCCGCATTCGTCTTCAGCGTCTCCACCTGGGTGACGGCGCTGTTCAGCTTTTCAAGGAAGGCCTCGCCGCTCTCGACCAGTTCCCGGACCTTGGTGGTCATATCGCTCATGCTGTTGAGGACATCGAGCATGCCGCTGATATTCATCAGCTTGTCCAGCTCATCGAGCAGATCCTGCAGGTGCAGATCCTCCAGAATGATCTCCGTGAGCACGGTGCTCTCACTGAAATCGAGTATCTGCCGCTTGATCACGTCCGTCTCGGAGAGGGGGAGCGTGCCGCCGGCGGTGATCTCATCGCCCAGGGAGACCCCCTCCATCACGGCGCTGTTCTTCCGCAGGCTGTCCCCGTACACCGCGCCGATATCGCAGTCCTGCGATACGGCAAACAGGCCGAAGCGCTCCTGCAGGTACGCATCATAGTGCGCCATGGTGGAGAGCGAGGCGCAGTCCATGACCTCCTGAAAGACGGACTCCGTATTCTGGTACCGGGAAAATTCCACCAGTGCGGACGCGACCGACAGGACCGGCGTCATAATCAGGCACAAAAAGAGGGAGACGACGCCCTTGCCGCCGTTGATGTATTTATGTACTTTCTTCCTTTTTTTGAACAGCTTCATGATCCTTCCTCCGGCGCCGTGCCGCCCAGCAGCATATCCGCGATTGAATCGGCATTTTCAAATATCTCGAGGATGCTCTTTAAGGCCTCATCCACGGCGGTGCCCTTCACCTTACTGCCCACATACTCTAAAAACTGGACATGGCTGGCATACGCCGTGACGTCCAGGCACTCCGCCCTGCCGGACGCGCTGAAGGACGGCGTGGAATCAATGAGCCCCAGATACTCCAGCGCGCCGCCAAAGAGGATCTCGCACTCCATGGAGACGCCCACCTCCACGTGCATCCGCCCCACGTTATCCACCGTGATATCAAAGTGGTCCAGCACCGGCTCCTTATCCAGAATGCCCAGTGAGGTCAGCCGGACGCGCTCCGGCAGGTACTCCTCCGCGCGCTGCCTGTGCAGAGCCTTCATGCTGGCCATGGCCACAGAGGTTCTGTAAAGCTTTACATCATTCAGCGCATCGGGGGAAACCTGACCGGAGCCCATCTCCTGATCGGTGAGCTTGTAGGAGGAGGCGATGTCCACGGCGATATCCGAGGCGACGGTGCTCACCATCGCCTGCTGGTAGAACAGGAACCCCACGCTGATCATCGCCATCAGGACAAACAGCGTGAACGTCATGACCAGCGTCGATTCCAGCATCACTTCTCCGTTTTCATCGCGCAATCGCGCCCTTAACTTCGCCATATGGCACTTCCCCATCAATAGGAGGCTTTTGTCATCATTCCGTCATTGTACGTGTCAAACTGCGTGTCCGCTGCGGAGCCCTGCTTGACATATACGGTAATCACATTCGCACGCTGGC
>CASFCH010000043.1 GCA_949293315.1 uncultured Oscillospiraceae bacterium
AATCCGGGCGGTCAGAGGATCAGATCTTTGAACTCCAGTCGTCGCCGTACTGCTCACCCGTCGTTGCAGCCTGAAGCGTGTTATTCGAAACCGTATTGTTGACAAAGCTGGCAACGCCGTCATATGTTCCATTGCGTCCGGCAATACCGCCTGCAAACTCAACAGCCGTAATCGAACAGTTGCTTACCGTATTATCTTTGATGGTAACGCTGACACTTCCGGCCATCCCAATAATACCGCCGGCCATTCCGTTTTTATCGGTATCCGATGATGACCCAAGGCTCTCAATCGTGCTGTCCGTCACAGTGCATCCGATCACTTGAGCGCCCCCTGCGTTGTAGGAGTAACCGACGATCCCCCCGACGTACTTTCCGCCGTGGACTTCTGCATTTTCAACTCTGACGTTCTGGATCTTACCGTTGGAAAGATTTCCAAAGACAACACCGGTGGATTCTCCGCCCGTCACCTGGGCATCTTTAATTGTAAGATCCCTGACGGTACAGGAGATCAGACTATCTGAACCATATTGGTTCTTTCCAAATAAGCCCGCGCTTTCCGCAGTGGAATTCACTGTCAAATTGGAAATTGTGTGACCATTTCCATCGAAAGTTCCGTAGAAATCGTTGATCGGATTCCACTCCACGCCGCTCAGATTCACGTCCGCGTTCAGAATGACAGTTTGACCCACGAAATTCCTGTCCGCGGTTGAATTTTCAGAAATTGCAGCTAAGGAGTCGGCGTCGAACACATAATAGGTATCTTCAACGCCGTCCTTTGTGATCAGGCCGTTTTCGTTTCTGACATAGCCGTTTGCATCAAGCCAAGCCCCCGCATCGTACTGATCATCAAAGCTGTCCTCTTCATACGGGGTCTGGGTGGCGGTCAGGCTCACGCCGAGGTCGATCGTGGGAACCGCGTCGCCGCGATAGTTGGCCTCGTTCCCGACCGTCTCCGGCATGTAGACCACGAGGGCGACGTATTCCTCATCATTTGCAAGCAGAGTGCTCTCTTTACTGTAATCCCCCAATTTTTCTGCCGTGGTCTGTACGGCGGATATTGCATCATCCCGATCCGCAAAGGCATTCTGCTGCCCCTCTGCCTGACCAAACATCAGATAATTGGAAAGCTTGATTTCATTCCCAAGAACGCTCGTCCCCGCCGTCTCGCTGTCCACCGTCACGGAGAGCTGATACTTCAGCGCCAGAGATCCGGCGTTATGTACTTTCAGATACACGACCTCCGTGTGACCCGGCTCCCAGAGGGCATCGCTGTCAAACAGGGACGTTTCCTTTGTAACCTTTTGCCAGTTCGTATCTCCCTGTTTTTTATACTCCAACTCCACATCGAGGTTCCCGGCGACGATGGTGTTCTTCCCGCTGGTGACGGAATCTGTAAACCACGCGAAGGTGGAGCCGATCAGCATCGCCAGGCATACGACGATCGACAGCGCGCTTGCGAGCAGCGCCTTTTTTGTCTTTTGCATGTTTGCCTCTCCTTTTTTGATTTTTACGGCATGTACAGGTTTCCCTGTGATCCATACCGCAAAAATCACAGAGAAGCTATACGCTTTCCCCCTTTTATATTTTTGTGTATTTTGCTAACAGAGAGGAGGGTGCCCCCCCCCCGTTTGCGAGGATCATAGTTTGTCTATTTTGCATAACCGCATCCCCTTTCGCAATAAGCCCATGAGGCATCCACCGTCAGAGCTTTTGGGAATAAAAAAAGTGAATTTAAATCTATTATTACTAAAATTATAGCACTGTTCTTTTGAACTTACAATAAATAATTTAATATTTGTATATATAAATCACTTTTTGTACGCAAAAAGCAGCGCGCCAAAAGACGGCGCGCTGCTTTTGCATTCCGCACAGTTTCATGGTACAATAAAAGCCGAAAAAAATATTGGGCGGGCCGCAAGTGATAGAGAGGAATCCGCCCGCCCTTGTGGAAGAGGTGTTCAAAAATGGAAAAGCGCAGCGATTATATCAGCTGGGACGAATATTTCATGGGCATCGCCCTGCTCTCGGCCCAGCGGAGCAAGGATCCGAATACGCGGGTGGGGGCCTGCATCGTCAACGGGCGCAACCGGATCATGTCCGTGGGGTATAACGGCTTCCCCCTCGGGTGCAGCGACGATGAATTCCCCTGGAGCCGGGAGGGGAGCGAGTACGAGACCAAATATCCGTATGTCTGCCACGCGGAGCTCAATGCGATCCTCAACCACGCGGGCGGTCCGCTTGACGGGTGCAAAATCTACGTGCCCCTCTTCCCGTGCAACGAGTGTGCCAAGGCGATCATCCAGAGCGGCATCCGGGAGATCATCTACATCTCCGACAAATATGCGGATACGGTGGGGGTCCGGGCCTCCAAACGGATGCTTGACGCCGCAGGCGTGAAATATACGCGGCTGCAGGGGACGCACAGCGCCATCACGCTCAACTTTGAAGAAAAGAGCATTTAGCGGGGGCGATTGTGCCGGGAAGGACCTCTGCGGCCGGGCAAATACCAGGGGCAAAAATTGTGGGCGGCGCCGGATCCGGCGCCGCCCCGTTTTCTGTCCCCGAAAAGAGACCGCCGCGCAAAACGGCGGATGATTTTTTGTCATTTGGGCTGATAGGGCCAGCCCGGGGCATAGGCCCACGCGGCGCGTTCCCAGCCGGCGAGCATATCCGTGCTGCGGAAGACGGCGCGTTCCGTGCTGCCGCTGCGCTTGACCTCAAACTGATAGACGCCGTCAAGCTCCTGCAGGTTGAGCACGTAGCCGAACGTGTCCGTCAGCTTCTGCTGTGTCCAGGTGGCGCCGCCGTCTGCGGTGGTGTAGATCTCCGTCTGGTACTCGGGCGGCCCCTGGACGGAGATCACCCCGTGCTCAAAGTCCGTAAAGGAGATGCCGCTCAGGCAGTCGCTCTCCGTGCCGGGGAAGGTTATGGAATCGAGGACCTCCCAGTGGCGGCCGCCGTCGTGCGTCACGCACCAGAGCCGCATGCCGCCGCGCCCCATGGACCAGTCGGTCCCGATGGCGGCGTAACCGTTGAGCGCGTCAAAAAAGCGGACGGCCCGGGCGCTGTACCCCAGCTCGGAGACATCCGTATCCGGGAGC
>CASFCH010000044.1 GCA_949293315.1 uncultured Oscillospiraceae bacterium
CTTATAGGCGGTCTTGCGCTGCTCGGCGCTGACCATCAGCTCCGGAACCGCGTCCACACCCAGCGGCATGTAGGTGAAGTACCAGGCGAACAGGCAGCCCTGATCCACCAGGAACTGGATGTACTCAGGGGAGCAGACCTCCTCCACGTTCTTGGAGTGGTAGCAGATGGAGGCGCCGAAGGCGAGCCCCTCATCCCGGAGGATCTTCATCGCCTTAATGACCTTCTGATAGGTTCCCTTGCCGCGGCGCATATCGGTCGCTTCCTCATGCCCCTCAATGCTGAACGCCGGGAAGAAGTTGCCCACGCGGCGCATCTCCTTGGCAAATGCCTCATCGATCAGCGTGCCGTTTGTGAAGGCGAGGAAGCCGCACTCCGGATTCTCCTCGCACAGCGTGAGGATCTGGTCCTTGCACACCAGGGGTTCGCCGCCGGTGAAGATGTACATAAAGGTGCCCATCTCCTTGCCCTCTTTGATAATGCGGCGCATCGTATCAAGGCCCAGACGGGACGTCTTATCATACTCGCACGCCCAGCACCCGGTGCAGTGCAGGTTGCAGGCGGAGGTCGGATCCATCAGCACGGCCCACGGCACGTTGCAATGGTTCTCCTCAATGGTCTTCGTGCGCAGGGAATAGCTGTTGAGCGCAAGGTTGAGCAGGATCGGGACGACCTTGTCGAGCACATCCGGCGCAACATTGTTGAGAATATTTTTGATAAAGATGCTCCAGTTGTTGTTCGGGTCCTCAAGCGACTTGCGCAGGTTGGCGTAGGTGACCTTGTTGACGCCCTTTTTATCGAGCTTTTCAACAATATTGAGCAGTTTGATCAGGTTTGTATCGGGATCCTTCCGCGCCCAGTGCACGGCCTTTTTGACGGCAAAGGATGCTGCGGATTCCTTGATGGAACTCATGAGATTTCCCCCTAAAACAGTAGTTGTTATCATTTGTACAGGTACTTATTATAATACCGGTGGGGAAAAGTGTCAATTCAAAATAGAATTTTGTATCCGCTTTGTAATCTTTTAAAAACAGCTTTCACAATAAAAAAGGCCAAAAAAAGGAGATTTTTTGATCAGTTGGAAAAAATTTAAATTCTTCTGTTGCAATTTTCTGCCCCTTATGCTATTATGGAAATCAGAAAACGAACAAATGTTCTAAAGGAGCGTGTGAAAATGGAACAGACGTTATATGATCTGGGGCAGCAGTATTTGCAGCAGGCAGGCGTGATCCGGGAGCGGATCGCCCGCGAACGCGGGGAACTCAAAAGCCTGCGCGGGGAGGCGCGTCACCGGGCGCAGGTCCGCCTGCTGAAGCTGTACGAGATGGTGCGGGAGTGCGACACCACGGGGGAATACCTGTGTACTTATTACGAGGATGGAGGTGCTTCGCCGTGCACGCCGCTCCAATGACCCCGGACGAAATCGGCCGTCTGGCCGCCGTATGGGACCGCGGGGAGGAGGGCGAGGGCACGCTCTCGCTGCGGCGGGCGCTGGAAGGGGAACTGACCGACTGCCAGCGGGAGTGCCTGCTCGCGTACTGCGTGGAGGACAAGCCGCTGCGGGTAATCGCGGCGGAGCGCGGCGTGTGCATCTCCACCGTGTGGCGCCACATTCAGGCCGCAAAAAGGAAGCTGGGGACACAGATCTCCTATCATTATAATTATAAGTTGTATTTTTAGCGCGGCTGTTGTAAAATAAAAAGGAAACATTCGCCTATCCGCGAATGAACGGGGGCGCATCTCCCGATACTAAAATCAACAGACAGTCGGCGGGGCAGACGCACCGCGGCGGACGAAGGAGCAGTTCAAATATGGACATCAGCACGCTGAAACCGAACCAGGGAAAGCAGATCAATATTCACACCAAGGATTACGGCACCTACGCCCGCTACCCCGTCAGGACGCACGTGGTGGTCGCCGGCGATTCGCTGGAAAAGATCATGGACGATTATGTGTGCCCCTATCTGGAAAAGGGCGATATGATCTTTATCAGCGAAAAGATCGTGGCGATCAGTCAGGGGCGCGCGTTTGACATCGACGATATCAAGCCCTCCAAACTGGCAAAATTCCTCTGCAAATTTGTCTATAAGTCCCCCTACGGGATCGGGCTGGGCAGCCCGTGGACCATGCAGCTGGCCATTCAGGACGTCGGCGCGCCAAAGATTCTTTTTGCGGCCCTCTGCTCCGCGGTCACAAAGCCGTTCGGCGTGCGCGGCGTATTCTATAAGATCGTGGGTACCCGGGCGCGCGCGATCGACGGCCCGTGCGACTACACCCTCCCCCCCTACAATCACTACGCCAAGCTGGCGCCGCTGGATCCGGAGGGCGTGGCCAAACGGCTGGCAAAATATACCGGCTGCGGCGTGGCCGTGATGGATGCCAACGATATCGGGCGCGAGGTGCTGGGCACCTCCGGCGGAGACGTGACAGTCGAGAAGTGCAAGCAAATTTTCGATGATAATCCGCTGGGCCAGTCCTCCGAGCAGACCCCCATCGCGATCGTGCGGCGAGTCAGCGAATAAGCACGTATTTCCGGACCCCCTGTTCCAAATGGGACAAGGGGTCCGTTTTTACGATCGGAAAGACTTGAATTTTGGAGGATCTTCAATTTTTTCTCCTTCATGGGCATTCTGCGGACCGTCCATCTGTACAGTGGAACGCTGAGGGCAGCGTTCCCTACGGAGATGGTACAAAAAAGGGAGTATGCGCCTCAAAAATCACCTGTGCAAAAGCCGGAGCTGATCACACGCCGCCTGAAATCTGTACACACCTTCGCACCCCCGGCGTTCCGAAAGAGAGACCGTCGGGAAGAAAAAGCCCCGGATATCAACCGAACCCCCGGTCACGATATTCGTATGACAGCCCCCCTTTACACAAAAGGGGCCTTAAAGGTACAGGAAGGGAGATTGTACAATCCCCGTAGGGAACGCCGCCCCCGGCGTTCCGAGAGCGGACCGGGCCGGAAGTCTGCACTTCAAACCGCCTTTTCAGTTGGAAAATCATGCATTACAGAATTTAATTTTGTAAAAAGTGTATATGATTTCCGCTCAAATTTGGTTCCAAAATTATGTAATTTTTATTGAATGAATAATCAGTCAGTGATATAATTGGATATACCCAACAGGATGATTCAGCATTTAACACGTGATGTTTGGATCATTTTTACAAAACAAAGGAGGAAAACGATTGATGAAAAAGGGTAAGAGAATCGTAGGCGCAGCGCTTGCGCTCACGATGGCGTTCTCGGCCACGGCTGCTGCGTTCGCAGTCTCCGCCGCTGAGGAAGAGCCGGCCTACACGCCGACGTACAATGACCGCGTGACGGAGGAGAAGACGGCAGAGCTGATCGCATACGCGGACACTGCAATCGAGGGCCTGATCACCCCGATGCTGGGCGACCTCGTTACGACGATTGACGGCGCCCTTCCCGGTTTTGCCGAGAGCATCGGTGAGGTAGAGTCTGTTGACGCATTTGTTGCGGCATTGGACGAGCAGCTTCCCAGCATTCTGGCGGATGTGCTGGAAATGGAGGTTGCAGAGGGAATGCCCGTCATTAAGCTGCTCAGCTATCTGCGCAGCGCCATGGAGACAACCTGGGACAGCATTGATGCGCTGTGCGACGTATTCGGCGTAGAGCACGGCGATACTCCGCTGAAGGAGATCATCAACACGAACGTAACCGCATATGGTGCGGGCGGCGCTACGGAGGAGGACAAGGCTGCTGCTGCGCAGAACTTTGCCGACCAGCTGACCCCGTATATCTCCGGCCTGATCAAGCTTCTTGTCCCCAACACGGTAGATAAGGTACTCACTCTGCTGAATACGTTTGCTGCGAATGAAGCTGAGGTTGTTACCCTTGTGGATGCAATTCTTGGGAATATCGTGGACACCGTTGATGCAGTTAGCATGCTGATTGGTTTGGTCGCTCCGGATCTGGGACCGGTTTTGGAGCAGGTTAGTGCCACAGTTTCCGACATTAAGGCTGTTCTGGAAGCGAACACGATTAAGTCCGACGATGAGGAAGCGACCGTTATCGGCTTTAACTTTGACACGCTTGTCAACCAGCTGCTGACGGACAACGGCATCAACACGTTTGTGGCGGTTGTCGCCGACGGCGAGGAGAGCACAGCCATGCTGAAGCTGAGCTCGATCAATGAGTTGATCGCCTCCATCGCGGATGAGGGCGTGGACAGCAGCGCGGACGTGCTGATGGTCGCGTACAACTATCTGTATGACAATCTCTTCGGCAACGAGAGCAACAAGACGGCGCTGATGAATGTGCTGAACCTGCTGCCGAGCC